>JALVUD010000047.1 GCA_027035765.1 Campylobacteraceae bacterium | reverse complement strand
ATGCCGCGACGAAAATCAGCGACGATGTCACCGTGGTGCTCCACCATCAGTTCGACCGGGTCAAAGAGGCAGTCGAGAGCGAATACAAGCGGGTACATATCCACCGCCAGGACGCCGAAAACTTCCCCGGCACCGGCGGGGCCCTGCGGGGGATCGATTTCCGCCACGAACGGGTGCTGATCCTCAACGGCGACATGCCCCTGGTGACCACCTCCTCCCTCCTGCGGTTGACGGATGCCGGCGGCGACGTGGCCATGAGCGTCATCGACCTGGAAGATCCCAGCGGCTACGGACGGGTCGTCATCGAGGGAGGCGAGGTCAAAGAGATCGTCGAAGAGAAAGACTGCACCCCCGAGCAGCGCCTCATCCACACCGTCAACGCCGGGGTCTACTGTGTCCGGCGCGAGCTTCTGGAGCGCTACATCCCCGCTCTTTCCAACGACAACGCCCAGCAGGAGTATTACCTCACCGACATCGTCAAAATGGCCGTCGACGAAGGGCTCCACGTCAAACCGGTCTTCGTCGAGGAGGAGGAGTTCAAAGGGGTCAACTCCCGCGTCGATCTGGCCCACGCCGAGGAGATCATGCAGCGGCGCATCCGGCGCTACTGGATGATGGAGGGGGTCACCATGCGCCTGCCCGAGACGATCTACATCGACTGCCGGGCCGAGTTCATCGGAGAGTGCGAGATCGAAAGCGGCGTACAGATCCACGGCCGCAGCCGGATCGAAAACGCCCACATCAAGGCCCACTCCGTCATCGAAGAGGCCGTCATCCGCGATAGCAGCGTCGGCCCCATGGCCCGCATCCGCCCCGGATCGAACCTCTCCCACACCCAGATCGGCAACTTCGTCGAAGTGAAAAAGTCGATCCTCAAAGGGGTCAAGGCGGGGCACCTGAGCTACCTGGGCGACAGCGAAATCGACGAGGGGACCAACATCGGTGCGGGTACCATCACCTGCAACTACGACGGCAAGGCCAAATACAAAACCATCATCGGCAAAAACGTCTTCGTCGGCAGCGACACCCAGCTCGTCGCCCCCGTGACGATCGAGGACGAGACGATCATCGCCGCCGGCAGCACCGTCACCCGGGACGTCCCCACAGGCGCACTGGCGATCAGCCGCGCCCCGCTCAAGATCGTCGAAGGCTTCTACCGGAAATTTTTCAACAAGGGACGCCAATGACACCCCCCGTCGATCTGAGCGGACGGCGGATCCTGCTGGGGGTCACCGGTTCCATCGCCGCCTACAAGGCCTGCGAGATCGCCCGGCTCTTCGTCAAGGCCGGCGCCGAAGTGCGGGTGGTGATGAGCCCTGCCGCCGAGCGTTTCGTCTCTCCACTGACCTTCGAAGCCCTCACCCGGCAACCGGTGCTCACCGAAAGCGGCGAGAGCTGGAGCGATGATCGCAACCACATCGACACCGCCAAGTGGGCCGAAGCCTTCGTCGTCGCCCCCGCCACCGCCAACACCCTCAACAAACTCTCCAAAGGGATCGCCGACAATCTGCTCCTGCAGACCGCCCTGGCCTACGCCGGTCCCCTGCTGGTCGCCCCCGCGGCCAACACACAGATGCTGCGCAACCACTACACCGAAGGGTCGCTGAAGATGCTCAAGGTCAACGACGTCACCGTCGTCGAGCCGGTGGAGAAGCTCCTGGCCTGCGGCGACGAAGGGAGCGGCGCCCTGGCCGACCCTCTGGAGATCTTCTACCAGACCGCTAGAGCCCTCCTGATCGATGAGTTTTGGAAAGACCGCAAAGCGGTGGTCACCGGCGGGGGCACCCGGGAGGCCATCGACGCGGTGCGCTTCATCGGCAACCGCTCCAGCGGCAAAATGGCCGATGCCCTGGCCACGGCACTCTGGCTCCGGGGCGCCGATATCTGCTACCTGCGCACCATGGCCAACCCGGGACTCCCGGCCCAGATTTACACCATCGAGGTCGAAAGTGCCCAGGAGATGGGGGAGTACCTCATCGACTGCATCCGCGTCGCCAAAAAAGGGGTCATGAGCCGCCCCAGTATGAACAACCCCAACCCCGTCGGAATGATCCAGAAGACCCCTTATCTCTTCATGGCGGCGGCGGTGAGCGACTACCGTCCCCGCTACCCCCAGGAGGGCAAGCTCAAAAAGAGCGCCCTGGGCGAGCACTGGACCCTGGAATTGATCCAAAACCCCGACCTGCTGAGCTCCCTGGACAAAACAGGCATCGTCACCGTCGCCTTCAAGGCCGAGACCGACCCCGAGAAGGGTCCGCAGAACGCCCGGCAGCTCCTGGATGCCAAAGGGGTCGACGCCGTCTGCTACAACCATGTCGGTGAGGGCAAAGGTTTCGGCAGCGACGAAAACGCCGTTACTTTTATCACAGCCGACCGGGTATCGGAGCTGAAGACCGCTCCCAAAGCGGAACTGGCCTACGCCATCCTCGACGAAGCGAAGAAACTGGGTGATGAGTAATACATTACGCCACCTGGCCATCATCATGGACGGCAACGGCCGCTGGGCCAAAGAGCGGGGCCTGCGCCGCACCAAAGGCCACGAGGCCGGCGTGGAGACGGTGCGGCGGGTGACCGAGTACTGTGCTGAAGATCCCGAGATCGAGACCCTCACCCTCTACGCCTTCAGCACCGAGAACTGGAAACGGCCCAGGATGGAGGTGGACTACCTGATGCATCTGCTTGAGAAGTACATCCGGCTGGAGCAGGAGCGCTATATGGAGCACGGGATCCGTTTCGAGACCATCGGGGACCTGAGCCCCTTCAGCGACAAGCTGCGCCAGACCCTGGAAGCGACCCGGGATCTGACCCGGAACAATCGGCAGCTGACCCAGATCCTGGCCCTCAACTACGGAGCGCGGGACGAGATCGTCCGAAGCGTTCGGCGGGTGCTCGAAGCGGACGAAGAGATCAGCGAAGCGAGCATCGGCCGCCACCTGGACACCCCCTACACCGATGCGGACCTGCTGATCCGCACCAGCGGGGAGCAGCGTCTGAGCAACTTCCTGCTCTGGCAGCTGAGCTATACGGAGCTGGCCTTTACCGACACCTACTGGCCCGATTTCAGTGTCGAAGAGCTGCGAAGCATCATCGACGATTTCAAAGCGCGTCAGCGCAAATTCGGAGGGATATGAGATGGCAGAGACACTGATCTGGACACTGGGGGTCTTCCTGCTGGGGCTCATGGTGGGCTCGTTCCTCAATGTGGTGATCCACCGCACTCCCCGAGGGGAGAACATCGCCTGGCCGGGATCGCACTGCCCCAAGTGCGGTGAGAGCCTACGTTGGTATCACAACGTTCCCCTCCTCTCCTGGATCGCTCTGGGAGGGCGCTGTGCCTTCTGCCGCGAACCGATCTCGGTCCGCTATCCCCTGGTGGAGCTCCTCAACGGCCTCCTCTGGGCGGCACTTTATCTGAAGCTCGCTCCCCAGCTGCAGAACCATATCGACGTGGCGGGACTCCTCTATTTTCTGCTGATCGCCGCCACCTTCTCCGCACTGCTGGCGCTGAGCATGATCGACTTCGAATATCTCGCCGTCCCCGATTCGATCAACTTCTTCGCCCTGGTGACGGCACTGCTGGCCGCCGCGGCCCACGCCTGGCAGGTCGGAGACTGGGGGATCGCCCTGCAGGCCCTGCGGGATGCCGCCATCGCCGCCGGCGGGCTCTGGCTCCTGGCCTGGCTCATCGGCAAAGCGACAGGCAAAGAGGCTATGGGAGGCGCCGACGTGATCGTGGCCGGGATCATGGCGGCGCTGCTGGGGCTGGTCGGCTTCTTCGTCGCGCTTTTCCTCTCGGCGATCCTGGCCATCGTCCCCTCGCTGCTGGCCCGGGATACCATCATCCCCTTCGTCCCCTTTCTGGCCCTGGGGACTCTGATCCTCTATCTCTTGGATCGACCGATCTATCACCTGCTGGAGCGTCTGATCTATGGGTAGAACGCGTCGCTACATCCTCTGGACCTTCGCCAAGACCTATCTGCTGGTCTTTCTCCCTTTTCTTCTGGTGGTCTCACTGATCTTCGTCATCCAGCTTTCGATCCTCTCCTCCAAGGTCAATCTCAGTGCCGGCGAACTGATCCAGCTCTTCGGCTACATGCTGCCGGAGATCTTTTTCTACACGATCCCCCTCTCCCTCATCGCCGCCCTGGCCAACACTTTCACCCGGCTCTCCGAAGAGAACGAGTTCATCGCCCTCTTCTCCCTGGGCCACACCCCCGGACGGATCCTGCGCTTCATGCTGCCGACGCTCGTGCTCTTCACCGCCCTGCTTCTGGTCCTCTCGGTGATGCTCTATCCCCAGATGAAACAGAAGCTTTCCCAGTTCAAAAAGCAGAAGATCGCCGAAGCGACCCTCAAGATCGCCCCCAACAAGCTGAGCCAGAATTTCGCCAACTACCATGTGTTCGTCGAGAGCAAGGATCGTAACGGTACCTACAGGAACATGGTCCTTTTCAACCGGGGTGAAGCGGGGAAATACCAGCTCTTCATTGCCAGGGAGGGAGTGGTGCGCAACGACGGAAAGCGCTTCTCCCTGACACTGCGCCACGGTACCGGCGAGACCTCCAATCCGGAAAAGATCGAAACCCTCCGCTACAAAGAGCTCGATATCTACCAGTATCCCCGCAACGTCTACGGCACGGTCGTCACCAGCCAGGAGTACTGGAACATAGCCCGACACGACCGGGGACGACGGGGCAAGCTCCTCTATCTGATCTTCGTCTCCCTCTCCCCGCTGCTGGCCTTCGGGATCATCGCTGCCATGACCTTCTACAACCCCCGCTATCAGCGCAGCCTCTCCATCGCAGTGATTTTCCTCGTGGCGCTCGCCATCTACATCCCGGCAATGATCCTGCAAAAAACCGGCAGCATCCCGCTCTTTGCCGCAGCTTCCCTCTTGCTGGCCGTCGCCTCAGTCCTGCTGATACGCAAAAAGATCCTAAGGCACTTCTGAGACCATGCAGCGTATCAAAGCGGTCATTGCCTACGACGGCTCCGCCTTCGAGGGTTTCCAGCGCCAGACCCGCACCCCCCGCACGGTCCAGGGAGAGCTGGAGCGGGCCCTCCACTCTCTGGGGATCGAAAGCCGAGTCATCGGCAGCGGCCGCACCGACGCCGGGGTCCACGCCACGGGCCAGGTGGTCCATTTCGATCTGCCGGAGCACTGGGCCCTCCAGCCCCTACGCAAGCTCCAGACCCACCTCAACAACCGCTTCGACGCCATCCGCATCAAACACCTCACACCGGTCAGAAACGACTTTCACGCCCGCTACGACGCCAAAGAACGGATCTATCGTTATATTTTCCGCCCGGAGCCTTCGATCTTCGAACGCCGCTACGTCGCCCGGCTCGCTATCGGTGATTGGGAGCTGCTGGCCCGGGCGCTGGAGTATTTCGTCGGGCGCCACGATTTCGGCTACTTCCTCAAGACCGGCTCCCAAACCGCCCACAACGTCCGCACGATCACCCGCGCCTACGCCCTCTCACGCGGCCCCTACGGCTATATCTACTTCCACGCCGACGGCTTCCTCCGAGCCCAGGTGCGGATGATGGTCCACGCCGCCGCCGCCGTCGCCAACGGTGAACTCAGCCTCGGGCAGCTGAGAGAACAGCTGGAGCTCCAAACCCGCCACACCACCCGCCTGGCACCCCCCGAGGGGCTCTATCTGGCAAGAGTGATTTATGATGCGAAGTCTTGTTTTTAGTTATCGGTGTATTGGTATGTTACAATCTTTCAAAAGGATTGATGAATGCGTGAAGAGAAGATCACTGAGGTATTGAAGCAAGAAAAACGCATAGATTTTGCCCTGCTCTTTGGTTCTTCGGCCAAAGGATCGACACACCCCATGAGTGATATCGACATCGCTTTGTATCTACGTAAGCCTATGAGTCTTCTGGAAGAGGGAGCGTTGATTACGGAGCTGGAGAGTGTCAGCGATCGGCCGGTGGATCTGGTCCTGCTGAACGACCTTCCGCAGGAGCAGCCCAAACTCTCCTTTTCCATCCTTCAAAACCATAAAATTCTTTTCCAGCGAAATCCTGAAAAATATATCGATTTCAAAGAGCGGACCTATCGACACTATTTCGATCAGGCTCCGATGTTTCATCTCTTTGATGAAGCTTTCATCCGTAGGGTCAACAGTGCAGCTCAGTGACAAACTCAAACGCCTTGAGACCAACCTGAATGTCCTGAAAGAGGTGCGTGATGAGATTCATTCCCCTGAAATGCTGGAGCAGAATATCCGCTACGAGTGGGAGGTTCGTTACGGTCTGCTGGAGTCGATCCAGATTGTCATCGATATCGCCTGCAAAATCAGCGCCCGTTTCAATCTGGGAAATCCCAGCAACTACAAAGAGTGTCTCGAACTCCTGGCACAACACGGCTATATCGACCATAATCTGATGCAGAACACTACCGCCATGGTCGGCCTGAGGAATCTACTGGTTCACGAGTACACAAGGCTGGATAGAAAAAGGCTCCTTGAGTATCTGGATCATCTGGAGGATTTCCACACTTTTATCCGGGAAATCACAGCACATTTCCTCCCGGAGTCATAGAAATAATTTCCACTTCCATAAATGCGTTGCATCGCAACGCTAACCAAAATCATTCATCATTCACCATTAACCATTCACCAATTAATGGTGGGATAGCAATCCCACGCTACAACCTCCCCTGGTTCCTCATTCCTCATACCTAGTTACTCGTTACTCTTTCCCAATTTTCCATTCTACATACTCAATCAAAATTCGGTTCCTCATTCCTCATTCCTAATTTCTCATTCTTTCCAGTATTCCACCGCTTTGCAGATCCCCTCGAAGCTCTCTTCGTTGGCGAAGCAGCTTTGGGTGCCGCAGAGCATGAATCCCGGTTCGAAGGCGGTCCTCAGCCAGAACCAGGGATAGCCGACGGTGTCGATCTCCGGGATGTGGGGACGCAGGCGCTCTTCGCTGGATTTGACCAGCAGATCGTCGCGCAGGAAGCGGATGGCCGCTTCGGTGAGGGTGGGGCGGGAGATGGGCTGGCGCATCAGCTGATAGGAGTGGACCTCCAGGGTCCGGCCGATGAACTTCTCGTAGACCGGATCCACCAGGGCCCGGATCCCCAACAATCCCTCGGTCATCACCGCCAGGGCCGAGGGGTAGCCGGCGTCGGTGTCTTCGCAGACCTCCCTAAACTCCCCGTCGTCGATCCGCCAGCGTCCTCCGTCGTAGAAGCGGCGCACCGCTTCGTTGGCCAGCTCCGTGGCCCGGATCAGGTAGCGCTCGTCCAGGGTGCTGCGGTACCCCTCCAGCAGCGCCGTCACCCACCAGGCGTAATCCTCCAGAAAGCCCTCGATCTTCGGCTCCGCATCGATGAGGGCCGAATGGAAGAGCCGCACTCCCGCCGCCATTTTGGCCTCCAACGCCTCCAGGCATTTGAGCGCCTGGTCCAGGTAGCGCCGCTCCTGCCGCCCGGCGACAAAGAGCGAGCGGATCATCATGGCGTTCCAGGAGCTCTGAACCTTCCGGTCGATAAAGGGATACACCCTTCCCTCCCGAAGCCTTTTCAGCACCTCCAGCGCCTTCCGGATATCCGGATCGTTCCGGTCGGCAGACTCCTCCAGCCTGGGGATGTTCTTCCCCTCGAAATTGCCTTTGAGGCTGATCCCCAGCCGCCGGGCGATGCCCGCCGGTTCCTCCAGGCCCGCCTCCCGAAAGGCCGCCACCGCCTCCTCGTAGCCGTAGACGAAATATTTCCCCTCTTCCCCCTCGGTATCGGCATCGCTGGCAGAGAAGAAGAGCCCCTTCTCCATCATCCGATCTATCATAAAATCGAGGGTCTCATAGGCGACCTGCGTGAAAGCCGGATTTTCCAACTGAAGTCCCGCCTTCAGATAGACCTCCGCCAGCAACGCGTTGTCGTAGGTCATCTTCTCGAAATGGGGAACCAGCCACATCACATCGGTGCTGTATCGGCAAAATCCCCCGTCCACCAGGTCATAGAGCCCTCCCCGGCTCATCCCCTTCATGGTATGGGTCACCATCTGCCGCAGTTCCGGATCCTCACGAAGCTGCAGCAGGGCCAGCGCCAGGCGCAGGGTCGAGGCCTGGGGGAATTTGGGCGCACCGCCGAAGCCGCCGAAAGCAGGTTCATAGACCTGTTTCATCTGTTTGATGACGATCTGTTCCAGGTTCCGGTCGATCTTCGTCGCCTGGATCTTCTCCTTGGGCTTGAGATACTCCAGCACCTCCTGCCCCTTCTCCTCCAGGGTTTTGCGGTCCTTGGCGTATTTGGCGGCGATGGTCTCCAGCAGCTCCCCGAAGCCCATCATCCCGTAGCGGGGTTCGGGCGGGATGTAGGTGGCGGAGTAGAAGGGGACCTTCTCGGGGGTCATGAAGATACTCAGCGGCCATCCTCCCGCCCGGCCGTTCATGGTCACGAAGACCTCCTGAAAGTGCTTGTCGATATCGGGGCGCTCCTCCCGATCCACTTTGATCGAGACGAAGTGCTCGTTGAGGATCTTCGCCAGCTCTTCGTTCTCGAAACTCTCCCGCTCCATCACATGGCACCAGTGGCAGCTGCTGTAGCCGATGGAGAGGAAGATCGCTTTGTTCTCCCGGCGGGCCTTCTCGAAGGCCTCCTCACCCCAGGGGTACCAGTCCACGGGGTTGTGAGCGTGCTGCTGGAGATAGGGGGACTGTTCATTTGTCAGACGGTTAGGCATTTGTTTCCTTTATTTCAATACTTTTGATTAATGAATATCGGTTATAGTTATGGCCATAATCACCGCATCAGGTAGCTACCAGATGCGGTGATAATCCAAGTGCACATATTTTGCACACTGAGGATATACTATACACTAACTGAATCTGCCGGGAGGAAACTGAATGAGACGACGATTGACGATACTGCTGGGCGCGCTGCTGCTCCCTCTTTTCACTCTCTATGCCGGCTTCGGCAGCTCGGGAGGATTCGGACTTCAGCAGAAATTCCTCAAACCCTCGGAGGCTTTCAAAGTCGAGGCGAAGGTCGAAGGCGACACCCTCAAGACTACGATCCGTCTGGCGGACAAGATCCACATCTACGCCAAGGATCTCCACCTCAAGGTCATCAAACCCAAAGCGCTCGAACTCAAGCCCAAGCTCCCCGAACCCGTCGTCTACGAAGGGGACAAAGTCTACTACGGAACCCTCAACATCGCCGTACCTCTCAAAGAGATACGCCAAGCGGGCATCACCGGCACTTTCACTCTGGAGGTGGAGCTGACAGGCTGCAGCGATGCCGGCATCTGCTACTCTCCTCAGAAGTACACCTTCGATCTCAAGGCAGGGAAAGGGAATGTGGAACCGAAGAAACCTTCGGTTTCCAATACAAAATCTGAGCAAACAACCACCAACAATCCAACATCCAAAATCCGTCCGAGCGAAGCGACAACCCCGCAGGAACGAGGACAAAATCCAAAATCCGCCGCAAGCGAATCCGGTTTCTTCTCCAAGATCTCCGCCCTCGCCGCCGAGGGCAACAGTGCCAAGATCGCCAAAGCCTTGGCCAGTGAGGGGATCCTCTTCGTGCTGCTGCTCTTTTTCGTCGCGGGGCTGCTGCTGGCGCTGACGCCCTGCATTCTCCCCATGATCCCCATCCTCTCCTCGATCCTGGTCAAGCAGGCGGGCAAGGAGGGGGGCGTGAGCCGCTCGACGGCTTTCCTGATCTCCCTGGTCTATGTGGTCTCCATGGCCGCCACCTACGCCCTCATCGGCATCGTGGCGGGGCTGCTGGGCTTCGACCTGCAGGCGCATCTGAATAACCCCTGGGTGATCATTCCCATGGCGGGGCTCTTCGTCGCGCTGGCCTTCTCGCTTTTCGGTTATTTCGAGCTGGGACTCCCCGCCTCCTGGCAGAGCCGGCTCACCAAAGCCAGTGACGAAGCCCAGGGCAAGGGGCTGCTGGGCACGGCGGTCATGGGAGCCCTCTCGGCGCTGATCGTGGGCACCTGTACCGCGCCGGTCATCAGCGGAGCGATCATCTTCATCTCCATGACCGGCGACGCCTTCCTGGGGGGACTGAGCCTCTTCGTCATGGGGATCGGCGCCGGGGTGCCGCTGCTGCTCATGGGGGCCGGAGCCGACAAGCTCATCCCCAAACCGGGCGGCTGGATGAACCGGGTCAGCCAGATCTTCGGCGTCGTGATGCTGGCCATGGCGCTCTATGTCCTGCGGGGGATCCTCTCTCCGGGGCTCTTCATGTTCCTGGCGGCGCTGCTGCTCCTGGGCAGCGCCCTCTATCTGGAGGTCTTCGACAACGGCCAGCGCTACAAAGGGGCCGGCAAACTGATCCAGCTCCTGGCGGTCGTTCTCTTCCTCTACGGCTCGGTCCTCTTCGTGGGACTGCTGGCAGGGGCCCGCTCGCTGCTCGACCCCCTGGCCCCCTTCACCGCTCCGACCGTCATCTCTGGCACCCAACCTGCCGAGAGCTCCGCCACTCTCCCCATGGCCCAGCGCCGGGGCTACACCCTGGAGCGTCTCCAGCGTGAGATCGCCCAGGCGGCCAAAGAGGGCAAACCGGTCGTCGTGGACATCGGCAAGGAAAACTGCGCCGCCTGTACCGAGCTGGAGCACATCACCTTCCCCGATCCCAGGGTCCGGCAGGCGATGAAGCGCTTCAAATTCCTCCAGATCGACATCACCAAAAACACCCCCCAGGAGCAGGCGATCCTCAAACACTACAAACTCTTCGGCGCCCCCAACATCCTCATCTTCGACGCCAAAGGCCGCCCCCTGCCCGAGAAATTTCTCGTGGGCTTCGTCCCCCCGGAAGCCTTCGCCAAACACCTTGAATCTATAAAATGATTGAGGATGGAGAATTGAGAATGGAGAATTTCGGTTAGCGTTGCTCTGCAACGCATTTTTGGAAGCGGGAATTCATTCCCCCTATTCTCCATCCTCCATCCTCAATTCTCAATTCCAAACATGCCTGCTATAATCCCGAGAAAATTTTCCAAATTGAACCCTCTGAAGAAAATCTCTGAGAGAGGTTTCACTCGATGGCGACAAAGGAGCGCTCAACCCCGAAAGGGGCGCTCCTTCGCGGCTTTGCTTCGCTCCGACCGCTACGGTTCCGAAGCGACGAAGGACAAGCAGTTGTCCTTCGCCATCGCTTCTCATGTTCGCGACTGCCAGAGCTATCGAGTGAAACCGACGTTTTTTCAGGGAACGCAATTAGACCAATAATTAAAAAGGATTACAAATGCAGCAGATCGATATGAACTCTCCCGAATTCCAGGCGGAACTGGAGAAGACCTGGAAATTCGTCGAAAAGGTGGACAAGCAGTTCGGTTTCGTTCAGAACCCCGACAAAGACATCAACGAGGGGGTCGCCATGGGGCTGGCCCGCAACAAGCTCATCTACGGCAAGCGCTACTGCCCCTGCTTCATGGTCATCGGCGAAACCCCCGAAGAGCGCAAAGCCGCCGACAACCGCATCTGCCCCTGCAAACCGGCCCTGGAAAAGGAGATCCCCGAGGACGGCGTCTGCCACTGCGGGATCTTCTGCACCCCCGAATACGCCGAGAAGAAACGTCTGGAGGAGTCTGCCGAAGAGGCAGCCCACCAGCACTCCCGGGGCCTGAGCCAGGAGGAGGCGGAGCTCCTGCTGGACAAAGAGCAGCTCGACGGCGACGAACTGGAGTCGCTCCTGGAGGCCCGGGATCTGGGGATGGTACGCTTCACCCTCGTGGACGTGCGGGAGCACATGGAGTACCAGATGGGCCACATCAAAGGCACCGACGAACTCTGGCCCACCAGCCAGTTCTACGACTGGTTCGAAAAGATCCAGGGCCGCAAAGAGGAGCGCTTCATCCTCTACTGCCACACCGGCAGCCGCAGCTTCCAGGTCCAGCACGTCATGAAGGCCCAGGGCTTTGCCCACGTCGGCAACCTCACCTACGGCATCATCAGCTACCCCGGCGAGATCGTCCGGGGTTGAGGCCGCTTGCCTTTTTGTGGGATGGCAATTTCACGCTGCAACTTCTCTTTTTTGATTTCCGTCATCCTGAGCTTGACTCAGGATCCAGGGCACTTCAGTTATTTCTCCCTCACCTGATCCAAAAGCTTCTTTTTCCCGGATTACATGGTCTCTCCGATAGCGGAATATTTTGTCATGCCATTGAAATATGGGCCATTATCCAAACATTTCTGTTCAGATAACGGCTGTAGAATCAATAGCACGACACCACGACACTGTGATTAAGGGAATTCTGAAGGAAAATACAGTAGAATAGAGAAAAATGTCATTTTGTCACATTATTATAAATTACAGTACATTTCAAATGTTCTGCCCTTTTCGGATTGTAAGTGTATTTGGTATAAAATTTTCATACAATAAAGAGTAGATCAGGGAGATATATCTAAGTGGAAATAAATTCAATTCAGGAGCTTCTTGAAAAATTAGAAGAGCTGCAACAAAAGGACACATCCAAAACAATATGGTACAGAGGACAAGCATCTAAAGAATGGGGTCTGACACCATATTACATGCGACTGGATAATGCCCAGTCTGAATCAACATTACTAAAACGTTTTAAACAAAGTGCCGCCATGTTGATAGATACTGCACCAAAAGAATCGTTTGATTGGCTTTTTTTAATGCAGCATTATGGAGTTCCAACTAGATTACTTGATTGGAGTGAAAGTCCCTTGGTTGCCCTGTATTTTGCTGTTGAAGATCTTGAAGATCATGGAGATGAGGATGGAGCACTATGGCTGCTTTATCCTACTGAACTAAATAAGCATGCTCATATCAATAACAAAGAGGAAGAGGATTATATTCCCTCATTCGATGATGAGGAGCTTGTGAGCTATTCTGTGGAAAGCTTAAAAACAAACCCCAGAATACAACTTCTCCCTGTTGCAGCAATTGCGACACGAAACAACTCCAGAATTCAAGCGCAATTGGGCGTATTTACTATCCATCATCATGAAAACATACCAATTGAAGAAATAGGCGACAAGGATCATATTGTTAAACTGGTCATTCCTGCTGGTTCAAAACAATTTATTAAAAACCAACTTTCATTGTTAGGTTATTCCAAGTTTCAGCTTTTCCCGGAGTTGTCTAGCATAGGTGACATTATTAAGGAAGGTATTAGATGAGCTATATAGAAACATCACCTCTAAAAAATACAACTATAATGTTAATTTTTGCTGAGCGACATGAAATTAGACTTGATCCACCATATCAAAGAATGGGAGGGGTATGGACACAAGAGAAAAAACAATTATTAATTGATTCAATATTGAATGACTATGATATTCCAAAGATATATTTTCATATATATAATAGAGAATCGATCTCCAAAACTGGAATAAAATATTCAGTAATAGATGGTAGGCAAAGACTAGAAACAATTTGGCAGTTTATTGAAGGAAAATTTAATTTATCAAGTGACTTTGAATATCAGAAAAATCCAGAAATAAATTTGGCGGGCCTTGGATATGAAGATATAGCAAAAGAATACCCAAGAATAAGAATTCAGTTTGATTCTTTTGTTTTGCCAATAATTGGTGTCACCACCGACGATGAAGACTTAATAGAGGATATGTTCTCTAGATTAAATGAAGCAGTACCATTAAATGCAGCTGAAAAAAGAAATGCAATAGGCGGAGCTGCCGTAAGAGCAATAAGAGAAGTCTCTAAACATAGATTTTTCATATCTAAAGTGAAATTCACTAATAAACGATACCAGCATCTTGAGGTTGCAGCAAGATTATTACTATCTGAAATGTATCTGCAAGAAACTGGAAAACTAATTGATACTAAAAAAGTATATCTTGATAAATTTGCCAAAGACAATTTTGACAGCAAAGAACGAATGGCTTCTTTAAAGAATGATGTTGAGGTTATTCTTGAAAAGATGAGTGATGTCTTTTCTAATTCTGATGATCTTCTAAGGGCACAAGGAAATATGGTTCTGTACTACTTGTTATTTAGGAATGCAATATCGATAGGAGAAACTAGCAAAATCACAAGAAGAAAACTATTAGATTTTAGACAAAAGCTCTTACAAAACAGAATCGCAGCAGAAAAAGATTATGCAAACTCCAGTTTCGAATTATTAGAGTTTGATAGATTAAGCCAGCAAGGTACAAATGATGCAGCAAATATTCGAGAAAGGCTGCGCATACTCTCAAATGAATTAGGACTATCAAAAGTTGAAATATAATAATCACATAAAAAGAGCTGCTCATTCCTATCCTATATCTTAAGCAGCAACTGCCAGTGATGTGGAGCGTTACTCAGAACAACATTAACTTCAAAATCGTCGCCGCAGTTACAATAAGGAAGAAAACCCGCACAAACTTCACCTCCTGCTTGTGCACCATCGTCGAGCCGAGAAACGCCCCCACGATCTGCCCCATCCCCATAACGATCCCCGCTACCCAGAGCACCAGCCCCGCGTAGATAAAGACCGCCAGGGAGACGATGTTGGAGGTGAAGTTGAAAAGCTTCGTCTGGGCCGTGGCGGCTTTGAGGTCCAAGCCCAGCAGGAGCACCAGCGACATAGTCCAGAAGCTCCCGGTTCCGGGGCCGAAGAAACCGTCGTAGAAGCCGATGAGCAGGCCGAAAATAGTATAAAAGAGCCCGTGGGGGATCCGGTGGGGCCTCGGCTCCAGGCCCAGCTTGGGGGTCAGGGCGGTATAGATGAAGATGACGATCAGCATCACCACGATCAGCGACTCCAGCCGGTCGGCGGGGAACCACTGCACCACCGTCGCCCCCGTCGCCGCGCCGATGAGGGTAAAGAGCACCCCCACCAGCAACTCCCTCGGATTCATCAGCCCCAGCCGCGCATAGTTCATCGCGGCGGTGAAGCTGCCGAAGCTGCTCTGCAGCTTGTTCGTCGCCAGAGCCTGATGGGGCGGGATCCCCGCCGCCAGGAGCGCCGGCAGCGTGATGATCCCCCCTCCCCCGGCGATGGAGTCCACAAAGCCCGCCAATCCACTGGCCAGAAAGAGCCAAAACAGCGTCCAAAGATCCAATTCCATCGCCGATTTCCTTTTTCCAATGTGGTGAAGAAACTCTATCGAAACGATTTGGAATCTCCCCTGAAGCTTCCCGGTATGCTGTGGTATAATGTAGGATCATCAGGAGTATCCCCATGTCTGCAGTCAAAGAAGAAGTGCAAAAAATGATCCGTGATTTACCGGAAAATTGTACCTATGAGGACATTCAGTACCACCTCTATGTGATCGAAAAGATCAAAAAAGGGATTCAGCGTGCCGAGGAGGGTGAACTCTACTCACATAATGATGCGAGAAAGAGACTATCCAAGTGGCTTTCAGATTAGAGTGGTCTGCGGAGGCGATCGAAGATATTGAAGCGATTGCCTCTTTTATAGAAAAAGACTCCTTGACCTATGCTCAGGCTGTAGTTTCAAAATTTTTGGAAAAAGCGGAAATCTTGCAGGAGTTCCCGGAAATGGGACGTACCGTCCCTGAGTTGAACACAGAGCATATTCGAGAAATTTTTGTCTACAGTTATCGACTCGTTTATAAAGTTTACGAAAACAAAATCCTTATCGTGGCCGTGATCCACGGTAAAAGACTACTTGAAAATCATCGCCAATTCACCAAGGAGTAAAACCCTCTCTCCGTTTTTCCATCGTCGGCTGTGATAAAATCTATAACAAAAAGGAATCACAATGCCCAACAAAGAAGACGCCCTCAATCTCCTCAAAGAGTACAATGAAAACCAAGCCCTCGTCCAGCACGGGATCCAGGTGGGTGCGTGTATGGCCCATTTCGCCCAAAAAGCCGGTGAAGATACGGAGCGGTGGGAGATCGTGGGAATCCTCCACGATCTGGACTACGAAAAATACCCCGACCAGCACTGCCACAAAGCCGCCGAGATCATGCGGGAGCGGGGATACGACGAAGAGCTGATCCGGGCCATGATGAGCCACGCCTGGGGAATCTGCACCGACGTAGAGCCCACCACCCCCATGGAGAAGACCCTCTATGCCGTCGACGAACTCAGCGGCCTGGTCAACGCCTGCGTCCTGGTGCGCCCTTCCAAAAGCATCGACGATCTGGGCGTCAAATCGGTCAAGAAGAAGTTCAAGCAGAAATCCTTCGCCGCCGGCGTCGACCGTGACATAGTCCTCAAAGGTGCCGAAATGCTGGGAATGACCCTCGACGAGCTCATTGCCGAAGTGATCGAAGCGATGAAGGCACGGGCCGAAGAATGTGGCGTGAATGGAACTAGTAACTAGTAACGAGCAACTAGTAACTAGAAACGAGTAACTATTAACTGGGAATGAGGAGTTTGGGGGCGCCGTCAAGCGGCGCGAATTTATGAATGGTGAATGATTTTTTCGGAGCGTTGTTTAGCGACGCGTATTTTTGGAAGCGGGAATTCATTCCCGCCAAATGATTTAGAAATATTTCTGCATGAGTACGCGAATGAATTCGCGTTTCCAAATTTTTTTTGTAGTGTGGGATTGCGATCCCACGAGAGAATGGAGGATGGTTGGGGCACCGCTCTATGGTGCGCTTAATGTTGGATTCTGGATTTTGGAGTGCCTCGAAGCGACATATTTCTTAGCACGTAACACTTAGCACATAGCACTTAACACGAGTCAAACGACAAACGAGAAAATACTCCCCAATAACCAATACACCAATATACCAATCACCCGTCGTTCCTACGACGTCATTTCCCGATCGCGTGATTGAGCTCTGCCCTCGCGATGAAGTAGTCGTAGTAGCTGTTGACCAGATCCGCCAGGGCGCGGATGTAGTCCTGGCGGGCGTCCTGGAGCTCCACATAATCCCCTAGATCGTTCCTGTAGCGCTTTTTCGCCTGGCCGTACTTCTTTTTGGCCTGCCGGACGATGCTCATATTCAGCGCAAACATCTTGCGGACATGCTTGAGATTGAGATAGGCCTGGGTCACTTCCCGGCGGATCTGCAGGCGTGCCTTTTGTCGGGTCGCCTGAGCTTTCATCGCCTCGATCCGGGCCACCTGGGCATCGGCGCTGTCTCTGAAGCCACTGAAGAGGTTCCAGTTCATCCTCACCCCCACCTTTTCGTGGCTCCGGGCTCCGGTGCCCACATCCGCCCCTTTGGCTCCCGCCTCGCCGTAGAGCTCCAGCGTCGGCGTCATGTGCAGCGCCTTGCTCCGGGCCGTCGCCTCGGCGCTGCGGATGTTATGAGCCAGGCTCAGAAGAAGCGGTCGGTGCTTCTGCGCATAGGCCAGCAGGCTCCCCAGGGTCGGTTCGTGCCTGGGCAGGTGCCACTTGTTGGGATCTTTCGCCACACCGTAGAGCCGGTAGTTTCCTCCCTCGGGGATCGTCCCCAGACTCTCTTCGAGAAGGGTCCGTTTCATCCGGTAGAGGAAGTGACCGTCGCTCAGATCCTTGCGGGCGGTCTTGAGCTGCAGTCGGGCGTCGCTCACATCCACCGCCGTCTTGACCCCCGCTTTGAGATACTTTTGGGCCCGGTAGAGGTGCTGCTCCTGCAGGTGGAGGTTTTTGGTATAGACCCAGATCAGTGTCAAGGCTTTGAGAGCGTCGTAGTAGCGCTCTTTGACCTCCAGGATCTTGTCCGAGACGATCTGCTGCATCAGTGCCCGGCTCGAAGCCACACTCTCGGCCGCCGATTCGATCGTGCCGGCACTCTTGCCGAAGTCATAGAGCAGCTGGGTCGCACTCAGGGTCCCCTCCAGGGTGTCGGTAGTCGTGTGGGGGCTGTGGCGGTACTGGTCGCGCTCCCGGTCCAGATGGATCGAGAGCCCCACCTGGGGCAGGCGCACACCGGCGGCGGAGCGGTGCTGCTGCTTCGCCTCCTCCACACCGTAGCGCCCCAGGGCGACATCGGGGCTGTGACGCAGGGCGATGCTCACCAGGTCGTCCACCGTCAGCGTCCGTGCCGACAGCAGCGTGCCCGCCGCCAGCATCAAAACCATCATGCGCTTACGCATTCTCTTCTCCTCCTTTGAATCGTTCACGCAGCCGCTCGAAGAGCACAAAAAGCACCGGCGTCAGCAGAAAGGTCAGCAGGGTCGAGAGGGCCATCCCGCCAAAGACCGCCGTTCCCAGGGAGCGTCGGGAAGCCGCTCCCGCCCCCGTGGCCGTCACCAGAGGCCAGATCCCCAGCAAAAAGGCAAACGCCGTCATCAGGATCGCCCGCATCCGCAGTTTGCCCGCCTTCACGGCGCTCTCGATCAGCTCGGTGCCCTTCTCCCGCAGCTCCTTGGCAAACTCCACCACCAGAATGGCGTTTTTGGAGGCCATGGCGATCAGCAGCACCAGCCCGATCTGGGTGTAGATATCGTTGAGCAGCCCCGCCAGCATATTGGCCCCCAGGGCCCCCGCCATCACCGCCGGAATCGGCAGCATGATCGTCAGGGGGATGATCCAGCTCTCGTACTGGGCCGCCAGGAAGAGGAAGACCGCCAGGAGCGAGAGGGCAAAGATATAGAGCGCCGCATTGCCCGCCTCTTTCTCCTGGAGGGTGATGCCCGAATAGGCCACACCGATGCCGGGGGGCAGCTTCTGCGCGTGCTCCACGATGGCGGCGATAGCGTCGGCGGAGCTGTAGCCTTTGGCGGCGTTGTGCATGCCGTTGACGGCGATGCTCTGATAGCCGTTGAAGTGGGTGATGGTGCTGGAGCCCGCCGTTTTCTCGATCCGCACGAAGCTCGAAAGGGGAATCAGATCCCCCTTGGCGTTGCGGACGAAAAAGCGTCCCAATCGGCCGGCATGGCTGCGGTACTTCTCATCCACCTGGACGAAGATCCGGTAGGTTTTGGAAAACTTGGTGAAATCGTCCACATAGAGCGATCCCAGGTAGCTCCCCAGCACCGAGAGCAGATCGCTCAGCTGCACACCGGCAGCCGCCACCTTCTCCCGGTCGATATCGATGCGCAGCTGGGGATAGTTGGAATTAAACATCGTGTAGGCGCTGGCGATCCGCTCGTCGTTGTTGAGCTCGGTGATGAACTTCCTTGCCTTGCCCTCGAAATCCTTCAGGGGCGCGCCTGCCATATTCTCCAGCTTGAATTCGAAACCGCCGGTGGCCGAGAGCCCGGGGATGGAGGGCGGGCTGAAGATCCGCACCGTGGCTTCGGGGACCTTGCTCTTGACCGCTTTCTGGATCCGGTCGATGATCGAGGTGACGCTCAGCTCGGGCTCTTCCCGCTCTTTCCAGTCTTTGAGCACCACGAAGATCGCCGAAGTCGAGGAGTCCAGTGTCCCCATGATCCCGTTGAAGCCGTTGATGCTGATGGCCGCTTCGACCCCCGGAGTCTGTCGAATCACTTTGACCACCTTTTTGGTCACCGCCTCGGTATCGTGGAGGCGCACACCGGGCTCCAGATTGACCGAAGCCACCAGCGTCCCCTGATCCTCGTCGGGGAGGAAACCCGTGGGCAGGGTCCGAAAGAGGATTCAGGTCCCCGCCAGCAGGAGCAAAAAGCCCCCCACCGGCAGATACCAGTGACGGATCAGCACGTGCAGGAGCCGGTCGTAGGCGTTTTTCAACCGCTCCAGCCCCGCATCGAAGGCTTTGAAGACTCCGACTTTCTTCCCCTCGGGACGGCGTTTGAGGATCGTCGCCGCCATAGCCGGCGAGAGGGTCAGGGCCACCAGGGCCGAGAGCAGCACCGAGAAGGCGATGGTAGCGGCGAACTGCTTGTAAAGCGCTCCCGAGATCCCGGGGATGAAGGTCACCGGCACAAAGACCGCCAGCAAAACCAGGGTCGTGGAGATGACCGGAGCCGAGATCTCCTTCATCGCCAGGCGGGTCGCCTCTTTGACGGTGAGGTCGGGGTTTTTCTCCAGGTTGGCCTCGACGTTTTCCACCACGAGGATCGCATCGTCCACGACGATCCCGATGGCCAGGATCAGGCCGAAGAGGGTCAGGGTGTTGATGGAGAAGCCCACCGCCAGCAGCGCGGCGAAGGTCCCGATGAGCGAGACCGGAATCGCCACCGCCGGAATGATGGTCGCCCGCAGGGACTGGAGAAAAACATAGACGACAATCAGCACCAGCACCAGAGCCTCGATGAGGGTCTGGACCACCTCCTCGATGGAGACCTTGACGAAGCGGGTGGTGTCGTAGCTGGGCTCGACGAAGATATCTTTGGGGAAGCCCCGCTTCAGCTCCGCCAGCTTGGCCTCGACCCGCCGGGCCACATCCAGGGCGTTGGCTCCCGGAAGCTGATAGATCGCCAGCAGCGCGGCGGGCTTGTTGTTGAAGTAGGCCGACCAGAGATAGCTCTCCGATCCCAGCTCGATCCGCGCCACATCCCGCAGCCGGATCTGGGAGCCGTCAGGCCGGGTCCGCAGGATCACCTTGCCGAAATCGGCCAGATTGCTGAGGCGGGTCTTGGCCACCAGGGTGTACTGGAAACGCCCCTGCCGGGAGAGGGAGGTATCTCCCACCTTACCCAGGGCCGTCTGGACACTCTGGCTCCGCAGTGCCGCGGCCACGTCGTTGACCGTCAGCCCCAGGGAGCTGAGCTTGTCGGGGTCGATCCAGATCCGCAGGGCGTATTTGCGCTCACCCAGGTTCTTGACCTGCCCCACGCCGGGGATCCGCTTGAGCTCATCCATCAGGTTGAGGGTGGCGAAGTTGGAGAGGTAGAGCAGATCGTGTTTCGGGTTTTTGGAGCGGACGCTGACGATCTGGACGATGTTGCTGGAGGATTTGAGGGTGCTGACCCCGGTGCGTTTGACCGCCTCGGGGAGACGCGGCATCGCCAGGGCGACGCGGTTTTGCACATCCACCGCCGCCGTGTCCAGGTCATAGCCCGGCTCGAAGGTGACGGTGATGACCGAAGCGCCGTCGGAGGAGGAGATCGATTCGTTGTAAAGCGCCCCCTGGATCCCGCTGAGCTGATCCTCGATGGGCCGGGTGACGCTCTCCTCGACGACACTGGCGGAGGCGCCGGTATAGCTGGCGACCACCTGGATCGTGGGAGGCACAATCTCGGGGAACTGGGCCACCGGCAGCACCTTGAGGGCGATGAGGCCCACCAGGACGATAATGATCGAGATAACCTTGGCGACGACGGGACGGTCGATGAAAAAGAGAGAGAACATCCCCTACTCTCCGGCGCTTTCATCCCCGCTGACGACCACCGGCTGAACCCGGTTGCCCTCCATCAGGCTGCCCGCCGGCTGCACCAGGGCCCGTTTGCCCGCCAGTTTCTCCGGCAGAATCACCGTTTCGGCATTGGAGAAGAGAGAGACGAAGTGCTCTTTGCGCAGGGTGTTGTTGGCATCCACCACATAGAGGAACTCCCCCTGTTGATCCTGGAAAACCCAATCGGGAGAGATGGAGACCACCGGCATCTTGTCGTCGATGATGAGCCGGACAGTGACGAAGCTCCCCGGCAGGATCGTCTTGCGGTCGTTGTCCACTTTGGCCCGGACCGTCACCGTGCCGGTGGTCTCGTCGGCCCGGCTGGCGATATACTCCACCTGCCCTTTGTCACGGATGGCAGGATTGTCCCGGGGATAGACCTCCACATCGGGCATCGGCTTGGCTTTGTAGTGCTGAATCGCCGCCATCTCCCGGGTGCTGGGGTAGAGGCTGACCTGCAGCGCCCGGCTCTCGACGATGGAGGCCAGCCTGGTCCCGGGGGAGACCTGATTGCCGGGTTTGACAAACTCCTGACCTATCTCCCCGTCGATGGGGGCTTTGACATCGCAGTAGGAGAGTTTGAGCTTCGCATCTTCCATCAGCACCTTGTCGGCCCGAATGGTCGCCTCGAGCTCCTTGCGGGCGGCTTCCAGTTGCTCCAGTTTCTGCCGCGGAGCCAACTGCTCGGCCACCAGCGGCATATAACGCAGGACATCGGCTTCGGCCAGTTCCAGCGTGGCCCTGTCCTTCTCAAGCTGGGCCAGAGCCTTATTGTAGTCGGCCAGGTAGTCACTCTTGTCGATATGGAAGAGTACGTCCCCTTTGTGGACCCGTTGTCCCGGTTTGAAGGTCTGCTCCTGGATCTCCCCCTTGACCCGGGAGACCACCGTCGCCGACTCGTAGGCTTCGGCTTTGCTGCTGTACTCCAGCCAGATATTCCGGGGTTCTTTCTCCAGAAGTTTCACTTTGACCTGGGGGAGTTCCTTCTTCGCCGCAGTGGCACTTTCCGGCTTCTTTTCACCTCCGCAGCCCATGAGCCCGAGGCTCAGCATCCCGGCCAACAGCCACGCCATCGATCGTTTTGTGATTCCCTCTTCCACCGTCCATCCCTATGATCGTTTATTTTCCGTTAATTATATTAAAAAATGATAAGAGATTGATTAGATTGCAAATCGCGGTAATCCGGAGCTTACCAGAGCATCATCAGCACCGAAAGTACCAGAAGGATCGCCATACTCAGATTGAAGAGCCGGATTTTGCGGGGGTCGTGCAGGAATCTTTTGATACTGCGGCCAGAGAGAGACCACAGAGAGACCGCCGTGAAGGTCATCCCCACCGTCACCGCCGCCGCGGCCCAGAGACTCCGGGCGTACTCCTGGGGAACGGTATAGAGGGTGACGATGGTCAGCGCTCCCGCCCAGGCTTTGGGGTTGACCCACTGCAGCAGCAGGGACTGGCCGAAGGTGATAGGCCGTCGGCTTTGCATCTCCCCCTCGGTGATCTCCTCTTCGACGGGAGCGGTGGCGATCTTCCAGGCGATCCAGAGGACGAGGAGGATGCTGAAGTAGCGCAGCACCTCAAAAAGCAGCGGGGCCCGATCCAGCAGGGGCTTGAGGAAAAATCCGATCAGCAGCAGCATCACCGGAAAGCCTATCGCCACGCCGAAAACATGGGGAAGCGTTTTTCGGTAGCCGTGGGAAAAGCCGATGGCCAGGGCCAGGATGTTGTTGGGCCCGGGGGTGAAGCCGCTGGCGAACTCGAAAAGCACCAGTGCCGTCAGCCAGTCCCAACCGATCATTACCCTCTCCTTTCCCAAAAGATGCGCTATTATACTTGAACCATCCGAAAATCTCATGGAAGCAATAGTCATCCCGAACTTGTTTCGGGATCCGTAGCTTTTTGGTCTTCATGGCCCTGGATTCCGGGTCAAGCCCGGAATGACGATTAATCAGAGGAAGGAGAGCAACATGGCAGTAAGAGAAGCGACAGTGGGCGGGGGATGTTTCTGGTGCCTCGATGCGGCCTTTCGGCAGATCGACGGGGTGGTGGATGTTATCAGCGGCTACGCCAACGGCCACGTGGAGAATCCCGACTACAAAACGGTCTGTACCGACACCACCGGCCACGCCGAGGTGGTCAGGATCCTCTATGACGATACCAAACTCAGCTACCGGGATCTGCTGGAGATCTTCTACGCCCTCCACGACCCCACGACCCTCAACCGCCAGGGAGCCGATTTCGGCAGTCAATACCGCTCCACGATCCTCTACCAAAGCGATGAAGAACGCCGGATCGCCGAAGAGGTCACCCGGGAAGTGCAGCAGCATCTGGATCGCAGGATCGTCACCAAAATCGAACCGCTGCGCAACTTCTACCCGGCCGAGGAGTACCACCAGAACTACTTCGCCAAAAACCCGACCCAGGGATACTGTCAGATGGTGGTGGCACCGAAGGTCCACAAAGTGCGGGAGAAGTTCGGGGAAAAATTAAATCTTAGAGATTCAAGAGAAGCCAATGAAAAACTTTCTTGAAGAGACTGAAATTATCGATTATTCGGATCAAGCGATACAAGAGTTGGCGAGAGAGTTATCAGCCGGCTGTAAAACTGATGCGGAAACGGCAAAAAACTGCTTCGAATTCGTAAGAGACCGTATCAATCACACTGGAGATCACAAAGACAATATAACAACCTGCAAAGCCAGCGACGTCCTCAAATACACTACCGGTTGGTGTTATGCCAAAAGTCATCTGTTGGCAGCCTTGTTGAGAGCCAACGATATACCCGTCGGATTTTGTTATCAGAGATTAAGCTGCTCCGAATACAGAGAAGGGATATACTGCCTCCATGGACTCAATGCCGTCTATCTGAAAAAGTTTGGCTGGTATCGAATCGATGCGAGAGGAAACAAAAAGGGTGTCAATGCACAATTTGATCCTCCAACTGAAAAGCTGGCTTTTCTTCCGGGTGAAAAGGAATTTGATCTGCCTGAAATTTACAATGCTCCACTGAACATAGTAATACAAACACTCAAGAAATATAAAACATACGATGAAATGATTCACAATTTCCCGGATTTTGAAATCAGAAAAGTTTTAATGTGACATCATTCCCTTCCACTCCCAAGTAAGTTAGTGGAGAACTTCAATGCATTCTGATCTTGCCCTGCTTCGGAGCCGGCTCTTCAGCCCCCATAGGGGCATGTTTTTCTCCCTCACCGTAAATTTTTCGCTTCATCATCTCGTGCTTTTGTTTCAGATGACCGCCGGTGGCGTAATTCTCATAAAGATATTCGGCGATCTCCTCCAACTGTTTCTCGGTGACGTTGCCTTTTTGGGAGGGCATGATGCCAAAACGCTGAACGGTCTTTTTTTCACAGAGGGATTTCTCTTTTGACGGATGCAGGACATAGTCCATGACAAATTTTTTGAATGCCTTTTTGTCGGGATAGGCCATTTTGACATGCATCACGATGCCCTGGGCCGGAGGAGCTACTATGGTACTCATATCTTTGGGCAAGTTCAGATTGTGACAGGCGCTGCACTTTTCCTGAAACAATGCAGCTCCCTCCCCGGCCCACAGCGCGCTGCCGGAAATTCCGACTGCAATGATAAACAGAATCTTTTTCATTTCTTACTCTCCTTCTTCGATTACTGACAATCCTATCATACCGGGAAAAACATTACCCCGAAGATTCCCATTCTCATTTCCCCAGAGGATTGTCACTCCGCTTTTTCTTCTTTCTGCGCTCGAAGGCTTCGTTGGAGGGGGTATCGCTGACACTGAAGAATCCCGCTCCGTAGAGCACACACCCTTTGCATCCCGGATCACAGGGGTGCGAAAGCAGCCGACACCAGTCGGCGATCCCCTCATGGGTGGTCTGATGCTGACATCCCCATCCGCTGGCCATTTTACGCTCCTTTTGAGTTTAGTCGATAGTCGCTATAGTTTCATCAGTATCGTATCTCAAATCCTTCGTAGAGCAGATCGTCCTCCTCCAGAGGCTCCATCTCCACCCGTTCGACCTCGCTCAGAGGTGAACCTTCATAGAGAATCCGTTCGACCTGAGGTAGCTCATCCTCCGTCGCTCGGAGCACTACTTCAACCGTCCCGTCGGGCAGATTGCGCACGTAGCCCTGCAGGCCAAGCTCCCGCAGCTTCTGAGCGACGAACTTGCGGTAGAAGACCCCTTGTACTTTGCCGTAGACTATGAAGCGGTAACTTTCCATCTCTGCTCTCTTGGACTGTTTGTCCAATTATACACCAGAAGGAATGTCACTATCAATGTGATGTCATGGAAAAAGAAATGGAGGGTTTTATCTTATTGGTTTATCGATCGGGATCAGCCAAACTGATCCCATATGGAGAGATCAGAGCTGCGGACCGGCGGCGGAGTAGTCGAACTTGGCACCCCGGTCGTTATAACGATTGAAGTTTTCGATAAACATGGCCGCCAGTTTGCGGAGCTGCTCGTCGTAGGCGATCTTGTCCTCCCAGGTGTTGCGGGGATTGAGGACTGCGTTGTCGGCGACACCCTCCAGGGATTTGGGGATCTGGAGATTGAAGACCGGCAGGGTTTCGAACTCGGCATCGTTGATGGAGCCGTTGAGGATGCCGTTGATGCAGGCGCGGGTATCCTTGATACTCATCCGCTTGCCCACACCGTAGGGGCCGCCGGTCCAGCCGGTGTTGACCAGATAGACGTTGACCTCGTGCTCGTCGATTTTTTTGCCCAGGAGCTCGGCATAGACCGTGGGGTGCAGGGGCAGGAAGGCTTCGCCGAAGCAGGCGCTGAAGGTGGCCACCGGCTCGGTGATCCCCCGCTCGGTCCCGGCCACTTTGGCGGTGTAGCCGCTGAGGAAGTAGTACATCGCCTGCTCTTTGCTCAGTTTGCTCACCGGAGGCAGCACACCGAAGGCATCGGCGGTGAGGAAGATGATGTTTTTGGGATGGCCGCCCATCAGGGTGCACTCGTGGTTTTCGATATGCTCGATGGGGTAGCTGACACGTGTATTTTCGGTCTTGGAAGCATTGCTGTAGTCCACATGGCCTGCTTCATCAGCGACCACATTCTCCAACAAGGCACCGGGACGGATGGCGTTGTAGATCTCGGGTTCGCTCTCGGCATCCAGGTTGATTACCTTGGCGTAGCAGCCCCCTTCGAAGTTGAAGACCCCTTCGTCGTCCCATCCATGCTCGTCGTCACCGATCAGCGCCCGGTTGGGATCGGTGGAGAGGGTGGTCTTGCCCGTACCCGAGAGGCCGAAGAAGAGGCAGACATCCCCTTCTTTGCCCACATTGGCGGAGCAGTGCATGGAGAGCTTGCCCTCCAGGGGAAGCCAGTAGTTCATCATGGTGAAGATCCCCTTCTTGATCTCACCACCGTACCAGGTGCCGCCGATAATCGCTTCGTTGCGCTCGATATTGAAAGCGACGAAGACTTCCGAGTTGAGTCCATGCTCTTTGAACTTGGGGTTGGTAGCTTTGCAGGCGTTGTAGAGGACGAAATCGGGCTCGAAATTCTCCAGCTCTTCTTCGGTGGGCATGATGAACATGTTTTCGATGAAGTGGGCCTGCCAGGCGATCTCGGTGACGAAACGGATCGCTTTGCGGCTGGAGGGGCTGGCGCCGGCGAAGGCATCGATCACGTAAATTTCTTTGCCCGAGAGCTGCTGCAGAGCGATTTCGCGCAGCTCCTCATAGACTTCGGGAGTGAGAGGCTGGTTGACGCTTCCCCAGGCGATGTGCTCGTTGGAGGGAGGCTGTTCGACGAAATATTTGTCTTTGGGGCTGCGGCCGGTGAAGATGCCGGTATCGACCATGGCCGTCCCGTTGTCGCTGAAGGCGCACTCTCCTTTGCGTTTCTCGTCTTCGGTCAGCTGCGCGTAGTCGGGATTGTAGATGACCTTCCCGATACTCTCCAATCCCAGTTTGTCCAGACCTTTGGGTTGCATGATGCTATGTGTCTCCTGTTCAAGTGATGTGCAATTATGCCGTATCTTAATTGAAGATCGACAGCAGAACGCCTGCCGCCACCGCGGAGCCGATGACGCCGGCCACATTAGGCCCCATGGCGTGCATCAGCAGCACGTTCCCGGGGCGGGCTTCGGCGCCGACGCGGTTGGCCACCCGGGCAGCCATGGGTACCGCCGAGACCCCGGCGGCACCGATGAGAGGATTGATGGGTTCCTTGCTGAAGAGATTCATCAGTTTTGCCAGGAGTACTCCGGCCGCCGTGCCCGCGGCGAAAGCCACCAGACCGATGATCAAAATCCCCATGGTATCCAAGACCAGGAACTTGTCGGCCTGGAGCTTGGAGCCGACCCCCAGGCCCAGAAAAATCGTCACGATATTGATCAGGGAGTTCTGCATCTCGTGACTGAGCCGGTCCACGACCCCCGACTCTTTGGCGAAATTCCCGAAAGCGAAAGCCCCGATCAGCGGAGTCGATTCGGGCAGCAGCATAGCCGAAAGCATGACGATGAGCAGCGGGAAGATCAGCTTCTCCCGTTTGGCCACTTTGCGAAGCCTCGGCATGACGATTCGCCGCTCCTCTTCGGTGGTGAGGGCTCTCATGATGGGGGGCTGGATCACCGGCACCAGCGCCATGTAGGAGTAGGCCGCCACGGCGATCGCCCCCAGAAGCTCCGGAGAAAGAGCCGAGGCGATGAAGATCGAGGTGGGGCCGTCGGCTCCGCCGATGATGCTGATGGAGGCGCACTGACGCAGGGTGAAATCGACCAGTCCCGTATACTGGGAAAGCGCCGCCGCCCCCACCAGCGAACCGAAGATCCCGAACTGGGCCGCCGCCCCCAGCAGCGCGGTCTTGGGGTTGGAGAGCAGTGGGCCGAAATCGGTCATCGCCCCCACCCCCATGAAGATAAGCAGCGGGAAGAACTCGTTGGCGATCCCCATGTTGTAGATGATCCCCAGGAATCCCTCCGGCCCTGTCATGTTGGCCACGGGGATGTTGGCCAGAAGGCCGCCGAATCCGATAGGCAGGAGCAGCAGCGGCTCGAACTTCTTGACGATGGCCAGGTAGAAGAGGATGAAGACCACGATGAACATGATCACCCGTCCCCAGCTCTGGGCGAAGCGGCTCATCGCCTCTCCGTTGCCGTTTTTGACCCCCTCTTCAGGATGGATCAGAGCATAGATCCCGGTGGTACGGAAAAAATCTTTGAGAAGTACGGTCAAAGGCTTGGGAACATGCTCTTCGGCTTTCTGTTCTGTCGTGATCGGAGCAACGCCAGGCCCCTGTCCCTCGGCCGAAGCGTTCGATCCGCCCCACAGCAGCGTCGTCCCCAGCATCAGAAGCAGCGGAAGAAAGAGTCGGTACATCATCGTCAGGCCAGCGTCGCCAGGAGACGCCCCTCCTCCACCTGTTCGTTGGACTCCACCTCGATGGAGGCGATCGTCCCCTGCATCGGCGCAGCCACCTCGATCTCCATCTTCATGGCTTCAAGGATCATGATCGCCTCCCCCTCATCCACATGGTCACCCGGTTTTTTGAGGATCTTCCACACCGTTCCGGGGGTCTGGGCGTGGATCTCGATACCACCTTTTCCGCCGGAAGAAGTCGTCGGCTTGCTTGGGGTCTCTTCTTTCGAAGCAGGCTTGCTCTCCGCCTTTTGAACGGTGATCTCCCCCTCCCCTTCGGCGACCTGAACGTTGTACTTTTTCCCGTCGACGATAACCGTGTAGTTCCCTGCCATAGTAGTTTCTCCCTTGTTGGTTGTCTCCTGCGCCCCTTTGCGGACCATCAGCGGTGATTCGCCTTTGAGAAAGGCGATCCCTTTCTTGTCGCAGGAGGCGGCGATGAAGATATTTTCGTCGCTGGTCTCGATCCCCTCGGCCTGCAGAACCGCCCGCCAGTAGGCGATCGATTTTTTCTCGTCCCGATCGGCGATATCGATGGGGTTTTCGGTGGTGGGCTCCAGATGAAGCTGTTCCGATGCCAGCTCCACGATCTTCGGATCGGGGGGCATGGGCGTCCGGCCGAAATAGCCCAGAACCATCCGGCCGTAACCGGGGGCGATCTTTTTCCAGGGGCCGAACATGACGTTGGCGTAAGCCTGCTGCCAGTAAAACTGACTGACCGGGGTCACGGAGGTGCCGTAGCCTCCCTTCTCCACCACTTCGGTCATCGCCTCGATCACCGCGTCGAATTTGTCCAGGTTGCCGCTGTCGCGCATCATCTGGGTGTTGGCGGTCAGAGCGCCGCCGGGCATGGGGGCGAAGGGGATGATGGGATTGACCCGGGTCGCTTCGGGGGGAACGAAGTAGTCCTTGAGGCACTCCTTGAAGCGCTTTTCATATTGCCGGACCTTTTGAAGCTCCAGCCCTCCCAGATCGTAGTCGGTCCCCTTGAGGGCGTGCATCAGCGTCAGCATATCGGGCTGGGAGGTCCCGCCGCTTACGGGAGCCGCCGCCAGGTCGATGCCGTTGGCGCCTCCCTCCAGCGCCGCCAGATAACAGGCGACGCTCACCCCGGCGGTCTCGTGGGTATGAAGCCGGATATGGGTATTGACCCCCAGGAGCTTCCGGGCCATCCGGATCGTCTCGAAGACCTTGTGAGGGTTGGAGGTGCCGCTGGCGTCTTTGAAGGCAACGCTGTCGAAGGTCAGGCCGCTGTCGAGGATCTGACGCAAAACCTTTTCGTAGAAAGCCACGTCATGGGCCCCCTTGCATCCGGGGGGCAGATCCATCATCGTCACCACCACCTCGTGGTCCATGCCGTGCTTTTTGACACAGGCACCGCTGTACTCCAGGTTCCTTACATCGTTGAGGGCATCGAAGTTGCGAACGGTGGTGGTGCCGTGTTTGGCGAAGAGTTTGGCGAAGAGGTCGATCATCTCCCGGCTGCCGGTGTCGAGCATCACCGTATTGATTCCCCGGGCGAGGATCTGGAGATTGACGTTGGGGCCGACCATCTCGCGGAAGCGGTCCATCATCTCGAAGGCATTCTCCTGCAGATAGAAAAAGAGGCTCTGGAAGCGGGCCCCGCCGCCGAACTCGAAGTGGGTAATCCCCGCCTCCAGGGCCGCCTCCACCGCCGGGAAAAAATCCTCCATCAGCACCCGGCCTCCGAAGACCGACTGGAAGCCGTCCCGGAAGCTGGTATCCATCACATCGATATAGCGTTTCGCCATCTTCAACCCCTTTTACCGTGGGATCGGCGGTATTCGGCCACCGCCGCGACGATCGCCGCGACTCTGGCTCGCTCTTCTTCCACCGACGATGCCGCTCTCTCACCGCTGACGGAAAATCTCTCAGGGAAATAGCGGGCGATGATCCAGGCCTGGAGACGCATCAGCAGCACCAGTATATAGAGGAAGATAAAAACGATCCCCATTCCCAGTATCATGAACTTGATACTCTCGCTGACGAGATGAACCTCCATCCCCGATCCTTTGCAATAGACTTTGGCGATGGACAATTGTAGGATAGATTTCCTTGATGACTCTTAAGAGAAAACGCTACCTTCTTCTTTTTCTCTTTTTGCCGGTTTTGGCCTGGCGCTGCTCCGCCTCGAACTCCCCGAGCATCGCCTCCAGTTCCGACTCGTCGTAGCCGATCCGATCGCTGACGTCAAAGGTCTCGTTCTCGAGAATATAACTGACCGCCTTGCGGATGAAAGTGGCCTGGTCCATATCCGACAATGTTTCCAGAACCCGATCCGCCACGGGATGGATTGCCGTCTCCTGAAGCTTCTGCCCCAACATCTCGATCTCATCGTCACCGATACCGCCGCCACCGGAGACCTTGAGTGTCGCCAGCTTCATATCCGCTCCGACCTCTTTGCGGATCCTCTGCAGCTCCCGGAACTCCTCGGTAGAAGCCAGGGTGATCGCCCGACCCTGTTTGCCCGCCCGGCCGGTGCGGCCGATACGGTGGACATAGCTCTGGGGATCGAAGGGGATGTGATAGTTGAAGACGTGGGTGACGTTTTTGATATCCAGTCCCCTCGCCGCCACATCGGTGGCGATGAGGATCCGGGTCTCGCCCCGGCGGTAGGATTTGACGATGGCGTCCCGCTCCATCTGATCGATATCGCCGTGCAGCCCCGCGGCGTTGAAGCCCAGGGCCCGGAGATGCTCCGTCAGCCGGTCAACCTCCCGCTTCATCCGGCAGAAGATCAGCGCTTTGTTGTAATCCTCGGTCTCCAGCAGCCGCACGATCGCCTCGTCCCGCTGATTCTCGTTGATCACGTAGTAGAGCTGTTCGATATCCACATTCTTGGTGGTCTCCTCCCCTACGACGGAGACGAATTCCGGCTCGTAGAGCAGCGTATCGGCCAGCTCCTTGATGGGATCGGGCATCGTCGCGGAAAAGAGCAGCGTCTGGCGGTTCTGGGGGATATATTCGAAGATCTCACGTACATCGTCGAGGAAGCCCATATCGAGCATCTCGTCCGCCTCGTCCAGCACCACGATCTCCGGGTTGAAGACATCGATCTTCCCCTTCTGGTAGAGGTCCTTGAGCCGCCCCGGGGTCGCTACCACAATCTGGACGCCGCGATGGATCAGGGCGATCTGCCGGCCGTATCCGACGCCGCCGTAGACCGCCAGGGTGCGGATCCCGGCGAAACGCCCCAGATGGTAGAGCTCGTCGCTCACCTGGGTTGCCAGCTCCCGGGTGGGAGTGATCACCAGGGCCCGCTCCACCTCTCCCCGGGCGATCCGGTCCAGGATCGGCAGACCGAAAGCGGCGGTCTTGCCGGTTCCGGTATGGGCCTGGCCCACCAGGTCTCTGCCCTCCTGAATGATGGGGATCGCCTCTTTCTGGATGGGACTGGGCTCTTTGAATCCGGCGATACGGACCCCCTTGGCCACCTCGGGATGCAGGTCGAAATCTCTGAATGTCATACGCTTACCTTTGCACAAACGGGGAAAACACTCCCCGGAATCTCGTTCAAACTTCTCTACCGGGCCCAAACCCGGATCGGGTCCTTTGAACCTTCTGAATCCCCCGAAGGGAGCTCAAAAGAGTCAAAGTTTTTTGTCACTGGTCATTCGTCATTGGTCATTTGGAGGCAGGGCTTGAGCCCTGCAAAATGCGGGACTAAAGTCCCGCCTCCATAAAAAAGCGTTGCATAGCAACGCATACCAAAACTCCTCACTCTTCACTCTTCACGCCTCACTCTTCATTGCCCCATGCTCCAGAGCAGAAAGGCTCCGAAAAGGATCCGGTAGATCCCGAAAGGGACGAAGGTGAAGCGGGAGAGGAAAGCCAGAAAGAGCTTGATGGTGATCCAGGCGACAACGAAAGCCACCACGAAGCCCACCAGGTAGGGACCCCACTGGGCGTGGGCGAAGGCATGGTAGTGTTTGAGCAGATCGTAGCCGCTCACCGCCGCCATCACCGGGATCGCCAGGAGAAAGGAGAACTCCGCCGAAGTCTTGCGATCCAACCCCGCCAGCAGACCTCCGATGATGGTCGCCCCGGCCCGGGAGGTTCCGGGAATCAGCGCGAAGACCTGGGCAAACCCCACGGCCACCGCCTGCATCCAGCTCACCTGCTCCACATCCTGGACCCGCTCCCTGGCCTCTTCATTATAGAAATACTCCACGATCAAAAAGACTACCCCGCCGATGATGAACATCCATGCCACGATCTGCACGCTAAAAAGCGCCTTGATCTGATGCCGCAGCAGAAAGCCGATCACCCCCAGGGGCAGAAAAGCCACCAGTAGCTTCTCCCAGAGCACGATCTTTTTGAAACTGATCTTCTCCCGATAGATCAGCATCACCGCCAGGATCGCCGCGAACTGGATGATGACGTCATAGGCCTTGGTCAGATCGCTCTGGGCAATGCCCAGGTAGTGCTCCGCCACGATCATATGCCCGGTCGAAGAGATAGGCAGAAACTCGGTGAAGCCTTCGATGATGCCGATAATAATCGATTGGAAGTAGTCCATTTTGTTCTCTAGTCGTTTGTCGTTTGAACGGGGCTTCGCCCCTCTTTGTCGCTCGAAAAATGTGTTGCCTGGCAACACATATTGAAATCACACACTATATACCCGAGCTTCCGTGGGATGGCAATCCCACGCTACAAAATTCAGTTCCTCACTCCTCACTCTTCACTCCTCACTTGCCAGAATGATTCAAATCATTCTGGCAAAGTATCCCTCTTCCCGCGCCATCAGCTCTGCAGGCGTACCCTGATCCGCCAGGTGACCGTCTTCCAGCACAAAGACATACTCCGCCTTTTCGATAGTGCTGAGACGGTGGGCGATGGTGACCACTGTTTTGGGGCGCAGGTAGGCTTCCAGCTCCGCAAAGAGCTTCGCCTCGGTGTGCACATCCAGGGCCGAGGTGGACTCGTCGAAGATCACCACTTCGGGATCGAGCAGGATCATCCGGGCGATGGCGACCCGTTGGCGCTGTCCGCCGCTGAGCCGCACGCCGTCGCGCCCGACCTGGGTGTCGAGACCGTGTTCCAGCGTCGCGATCACATCCTCCAGCTGGGCGATGCGGATCGCCGTCTCGATCCGCTCGGGAGGGTACTCCCGTCCCAACGTGAGGTTGAAACGCATTGTATCATTAAAGAGCTTGGGGTGCTGGAGGATCACGTGGATATGTGCCCGGATCACCGGGAGGGCGATACGGCGGGAGGGGACCTCATCGTAGTAGATCTCTCCCCCCTGAACCGGGTAGAAGCCCACCAGGAGATTGGCCAGCGTCGTCTTGCCGCTGCCGCTAGGACCCACCAGCGCCACTTTGGCGCCGGCCGTGATTTCCAGGGAGATTTGCTTCAGAATCTGACGATCCTCTCGGTAACCGAAGGAGAGATCCTCTGTCCGGATAGCTACGGTCACTTTCCCGCGGAAAGGATCCTCGCTTTGCTTGACCTCCGGCTCCCGCTCCATGGCGAAGATCCCGTCGATCCGCCGGCAGGCAGCCCGGGCGGAGGCCAGCGCGTACTGGAAGTTGATCACATCCTGTGTCGGCGTCATCATGATCCAGAGATAGCCGAAGACCGCCAGCATCAGCCCCACACTGAGCCCGCCGTAGGCCACCGCCAGAATGCTCACGGAGCGGAAAAGTTCGTAGCCGCTGAGAAAGATCAGAAAAGACAGACGCATCGCCCGGTCGCTCTTGTACCCGTAATCTACGGAGCGATCCCGCAGCGATCGTGCCTCCCGGACGATCCGGGAAAAGAAATACTCCTCTTTGTTGGCCGCCCGGATCTGGTGAAAGAGCTCCAGCGTCTCCGTCAGCGCCGACTGAAAGGCCTCCACCGCCCGGTTCTCCTCCCGCTTGAGCCTCCCCACGTTACGGGCCAGTTTCGCAGTGAAGAAGACCACCACCGGGTTGGTGACGAGAATGAAGAGCGCCAGCTTCCAGTCGATGATCAGCAGCACTACCGCCGTAAAGATCAGGGTGAGGATGGAGATGACGAATTTGCTTACCGTGGTCCCGACAAAGGTATCCACAGTGGCGATGTCGGTGACAAGGCGGGAGGCGATGGCCCCGGATGAGCTGGTCTCGTACTCCTTGAGAGAGACCCGTTCCAGATGCTCCACCGCCGAACGGCGCAGACGGTAGGCCAGGTCTTTGGAGACCCCCAGAAAGGTCTTGACCTGATAGACATTGAGCAGAAAACCGAGCCCCCGCAGCACAATTACCAAGGCCAGGAAGAAAAAGACATACCCTTCCAGACTCATCGGGTGAATATGCTCCGCCACCCAGCCGGTCATCGTATGGCTCTTTTTGAGCAGCAGCTCATCGACGAGGATCGGGATAAAGAGCGGGATCGTCACTGTCAGCAGGGTCGCCAGCAGCGCCGCCAGGTTCCCCCGGATCAGGGCGGAACGGTAGTGCAGGGTCCGGCGCAGCAGATCGGTGATGCGGCAGGAGCGGAAGGTCACGACGCGGCTGGATCTTTCAGGGAATCGGCGATCTCAAGCACCCGGCTCAGGTCCTTGGTCTCAATGGTATGGGTGGCGGCCTCTTTGAGGACCGGCTTGGCACAGAAGGCGATCCGGGTCGCCGCATGGGCGAACATACTCAGATCGTTGGCGCCGTCGCCCACCACAAGGGTCTCTTCAGGGGAGACGCCCAGCAGCTGCTGGAGCCGCACGATCATCCGACCTTTGGAGTCGCCGAACATCATTTCGCCGCCCACTTTGCCGGTGAGGATCCCCTCATCCTCGTGGAGGTAGTTGGCGAAATCGGCATCGAGCCCCAACACCTCCGCCGCGGGCCGGGTCGCCCGACGGAAGCCTCCGGAGAAGCAGACCACCTTGTAGCCCCGCTTTTTCAGGCCGTGAACCGCCTCTTTGGCTCCGGGCATCAGGGGCAATCCCTCGCAGATCTCCTGGACCCGTACGTCGGGGAGCCCTTCGAGGAGCGCCACCCGGGCCAGCAGGGATTTGAAAAAGTCAAGATGCCCCTCCATCGCCTGCCGGGTAATGGCGGCTACCTCCTCCTCCAATCCCAGCTCTGCGGCCAGGAAATCGATGGTCTCACCATCCATCAAGGTCGAATCGAAATCGAATACTGCCAGTTTATGCATCGGCTCTCTTTGGCTCTTTTTGGTAGAATTATAGCCAAACCGACCCTGGGCATAAATTTGGAAGTCAATCCGTTAAGTCCTCTGAAAAACCCAGGAGCCACGCTTCCGTCATCCTGAACTCGATTCAGGATCCACGGTATGACTTGGTATTCAGGACCCTGGATTCCGGGTCAAGCCCGGAATGACGAGCCTCGTCCCGAAGGTCAATCAGAATGAAAGAGAATCCGATGTTCGAAAGCTTTTGCCAGAATCTGCAGGGGACCCGTCCCTTCATCACTGTAGAGATCACCCCGCCCCACGGCGCCTCCATGGAGCCAATCCTTCAGGCCATCGAAGCCGCCGGCCTGCCGGAGAAGGTCAGCGGTTTCTCCGTCACCGACAACCCCCTGGCCCGCCTCAAGATGTCGGCGATCCTCAGCGCCATCCGGGTCCAGCAGCGTTTCGGCAAGCCGGTCATCGCCACCATGAGTATGCGCGACCGCAACAAACTCTCCCTGCAATCCTCACTGCTGGGGGCCAACGACTTCGATATCCGTCTGATCCTGGCACTGACCGGCGATCCCGCCAAGTTCAGTGACCAACCCGAGGTCAAGGGGGTCCTGGAGCGCGACAGTACCCTGCTGCTGAGCATCATCTACCGTCTCAACAACGGCTTCGACTACTCGGGACAGGCGCTGGACCCCCGACCCAAACCCATCTACCCCTTCGCCGTGAGCAACGCCTACGCCAAGGATATGAAGCACCTGATGAAGCGGATGGTCAAGAAGCTTGACTACGGTGCCCGAGCCATCATCACCCAGCCGGTCTTTGACCTGGAGAATGCGAGGGAACTGCTGGCGATCTTCGAGGAGGCCCGGAGCAAAAGTATCCGCGAAACCGCCAAAGAGGCTCAGCTGATCCTGGGTCAATTCCCTATCGTCCGGGCCCGCACCGCCACCTTCATCGACGACAAGGTCCCCGGCATCAGCGTCCCCAAAGCGATCATCGACGAGATGAACCTGGCTGCCATGGACGGTGCCGAGAAGGAGCGGGAGGTAGGCTTCGCCCTCTCCAAGCGGATCTTCGACGAGATCCTGGCCCTGCACCCCAAAGTCCACCTCATGACCCATAACCGCTTCGAGCTCTGCGCGCAGCTTATTGGGAGTGAAGAGTGAAGAGTGAAGAGTGAAGAGTGAAGAGTTTAAACTGGCTGATAATTTTTGTCAAGCCGAAAAAATCCAAAATCCAAAATCCAAAATCCATTCTGCGTAATCCCGTTACACATCAGGACTATTTCGCTCCGCTCCCTCTCTGACAATTGGCAATCTCAACTACTTCTGAGTAAGATAATGTATCTTTATTTCACAAACAACAGGAGATGCCATGAGCAACGATAAATTCAGAGAAGAATCCCTGCAATATCACAGAGCACGCAACGAGTTCGACACCAACGGAAAGATCGGAACCCTGATCACCAAGCCCTGCGACACCGAAAAAGAGCTCTCCATGGCCTACAGCCCCGGGGTCGCCTATCCCTGTCTCGAGATTGAAAAAGATGAAGAGGCAGTCTATGAGTATACAAACAAAGGCAACCTGGTCGCCGTCGTCAGTGACGGAACCGCCGTGCTGGGTCTGGGAGACATCGGCCATCTGGCCGGCAAACCGGTCATGGAGGGCAAAGGCGTCCTCTTCAAGACTTTCGCCAACGTCGATGCCATCGATATCGAGCTCAATACCAAAGATACCGAAGAGATCATCGAAACCGTCTCCCGAATCGCCGACAGCTTCGGCGGGATCAACCTGGAGGATATCTCCGCGCCCCGCTGTTTTGAAATCGAAGACCGTCTCAAAGAGATCTGTAACGTCCCCGTCTTCCACGACGATCAGCACGGTACCGCCGTCATTACTACCGCCGGTCTCATCAACGTCCTGGAGATGACTGGCAAGAAACCCGAAGATCTCAAAGTCGTCGTCATCGGTGCCGGTGCTTCGGGAATCGCCTGCGCCCGTATGTACAAGCAGCTGGGTGTCAAAAACATCACCATGCTCGACTCCAAAGGGGTCATCCACAGCGGTCGGACCGATCTGAACAAATACAAGCAGGAGTTCGCCTTCGAGACGCCCGATCGGACGCTGGAAGACGCCATGAAGGGTGCCGACATGGTCCTGGGCCTCAGCGGGGCGGACCTGATCGATCCCGAGTGGGTCAAGACCATGAGCGAAGAGAGCCCCATCATCTTCGCCTGCGCCAACCCCAATCCCGAGATCAAGCCTCCTCTGGCCAAGGAGGCGCGCCCCGACGTCATCATCGGTACCGGCCGCAGCGACTACCCCAACCAGGTCAACAACGTCCTGGGCTTCCCTCAGATCTTCCGCGGCGCCCTGGATGTCCGCGCCACCAAGATCACCGAAAATATGAAGATGGCTGCCTCCCGCGCCCTGGCCGCCCTGGCCAAAGAGCCCGTCCCCGAGCATGTCATGAAGGCTCACGGACGTGAGTGCATGGAGTTCGGCCCCGACTACATCATCCCCTCCCCCTTCGACCGCCGGGTCCTAGTCTATGTCGCCTCCGCCGTCGCCCAGGCTGCGGTCGAGGACGGCGTCGCCCGGGTCAAAGATTTCGACCTGGAAGCCTACAAAACCAAGCTCCAGCGGTTGGCCGATCATCTCGACGGCAAGCTCTAAATCTTTCCTGGGCCCTTCGGGCCTACTATCTCTAACAACACCAATCTGATCCAACACAAAATTTTCTATACTTTTCTGGCCCTCTCTGTGGAATTCTCACTCCACCTTGACACCATTCAACTTTTGTAGTATATTGTAGATACATATATACACATGGATGGATGATATGAAGAAAGCGATCAATATACGTATGGATGAAGATCTGTTAAGCGAACTGGACAATTATGCCCGGGAACTGGAACGATCAAGGACCTACCTGATCGAAAAGGCGGTCAGTACCTATTTCGATACCCTGGACGAGATGATCGCCGACAAACGTATTGACGATGTCAAAGCCGGGAAAACCGAGGTCTATACGCTGGAAGAAGTGGCAAAGAGACTCGGGCTTGAATAATGTTCAAAATCATCATCCCGAAACCGGTTTTCAAAGAGCTTGAAAAACTGAATACGGAAGACCGGAGGTTGGTTTACTCCAAAATCCGGGACCTCGAGAAGGGACATTTTGCAAAAGACAAACCCCTCAAAGGAAGACATAAAGGCAAATACAGAAAACGCGCTGGAAATTACAGGATCATCTATCTGAGAGAACAAGATATTCTGCTCATTACCCTTGTCCGCATCGCCCACCGGAAAGAGGTTTACTGATCTTTTCTTCTGTTATGACAATGCCCCTGATATATTGGTAAAAATATCAAGTAGAAACATCGGATTGCTATAATTCCCCTATTCCTCTGCAAGGAGCTTCCATGACCTGCGATTTTCTCATCGTCGGGGCCGGGATCATCGGTCTGTCGATGGCCCACAACCTGCGCAAGCGGTATCCCGATGCCTCCATCGTCGTCCTGGACAAAGAGGACGAAGTCGGCCGCCATGCCAGCGGGCGCAACAGCGGAGTACTGCACGCCGGTTTCTACTATACCGCCGACTCCCTCAAGGCCCGGTTCACCCGCGACGGCAACCGGGCGATGCGGGAATTCTGCGAAAGCTACAAACTCGACATCAATCCCTGCGGCAAGGTGGTCGTCGCCCGGAACGAAGCCGAGCGCCAGACGCTTCACGAACTGCTGCGCCGGGGGGAGGCCAACGGGGTGGAAGTACGGATCATCAGCGAAGAGGAAGCTACAGAGATCGATCCCAACATCCGCACCTATCGCGAAGCACTCCACAGCCCCACCACCGCCACCGTCGATCCCCGACAGGTCCTGGAGAAGCTCCGCCACATCGTCGTGAGCGAAGGGACCCGCCTGATGCTGGGCAACCCCTGGATGGGCAATCTGGGCAACAACCACGTCATGATCCGCACCCACACCCTCACCGCCGGCAAAATCATCAACTGCGCCGGGCTCTACGCCGACCGGATCGCCCAGGCCTACGGCTTCGGGGCACGCTACACGATCCTGCCCTTCAAAGGGATCTATCTCAAATACTCCGGCGAACCCGCCCCCGTGCGGACCAACATCTATCCCGTTCCCAAGCTGGAAAACCCCTTCCTGGGGGTCCACTACACCGTCACCGTCGACGGCACCGTCAAGATCGGTCCCACAGCCATCCCCGCCTTCTGGCGCGAGAACTATCGGGGGCTGGAGCGCTTCCGTCCCGACGAGCTGACCGAGATCCTCTGGTACGACGCCAAACTCTTCGCCACCGACAGCTTCGGTTTCCGCAAACTGGCCCTGGAGGAGTTTCGCAAATACTCCAAGCGCCACCTGGCCGAGCTGGCCGCCGGGATGGTCCGGCAGATCGACGCAGAACGATTCGACACCTGGAGCACCCCCGGCATCCGCGCCCAGCTCCTGGACAAAGAGTCCCTGGAGCTGGTCCAGGATTTCATCGTGGAAGGGGACGCACGCAGCGTCCACATCCTCAATGCCGTCTCCCCCGCCTTCACCTGCGCCCTGCCCTTCACCGAGTGGGTCATCGAGGAGTATATCGACTGAGGAATTCGGGAGGAGTGAACATCTATCTCAGTGCCCCGGAAGACTCACCAGACTATCGGAGACACACCGAGCCTTTTGACCCAGTCCATAAAAGCACGCGCTGTGACCGATACGTACATATACATAGACTGACTTTCCGTGCCGTTGGACGCCTACATCGACCCGTTCCCCGTCCGGCTTTCGACAATGTCCGGAAAACCAGAAATCCCGGCCGCCGTCCATCCTCCTTCCGCTTTTGTTCCAGTCCACCACAGCTCCGGCACACCCATCCTCCTCGAGGAATGCGACGATCCGCCGACTCCAATCCGATCCGGTGCGATTGCCCTCATCACTGAGTCGAAGGGAGTTCACCTGCTGCAAAAGCTCCGCCGCGATCGGTTTGATCTGGTCACTGTGATCGGGATAGCGGATCAAAGAAAGGACCAACGCACTTCCCACAATCGCCACCGAAAAGGAGAAGATCCACCCAAGGATTTTAAATAATCTCTTCACCTCTCATCTTCCATCGTCCATCCTCCATCTTCCATCACAATTACTTTCCCACATAGACTTGCCGCGGGCGGGCGATCTTGGCCTCGGGGGATTTTTTGAACTCGATCCACTGAGCCACCCACCCCACGGTACGCCCAATGACGAAAACGGGGGTGAACATCGATCGGGGCAGCCCCAGGGCCGTCAGGATGATCCCGGAGTAGAAATCGATGTTGGGATAGAGTTTGCGGGAGATGAAGTAGTCGTCGTTTAACGCGATCTCCTCGATCCGACGGGCGATCCGCATCAGCTCCGTATCCAGATCCAGCTCCTCGGTCAGCCGGTCCTGCAGTGTCTTGAGGATGCGGGCTCTGGGATCGAAGTTTTTGTAGACCCGGTGGCCGAAGCCCATGAGCCGAAAGGGATCGTCGGGATCCTTGGCCCGGGCGATATATTTGTCCACGTTCTCCACACTGCCGATCATTTTGAGCTGCTCGATCACCGATTCGTTGGCCCCGCCGTGGGCCCGGCCCCAGAGTGCGGCGATCCCCGAGGCGATGGCAACGTAAGGGTGCGCCCCCGTCGAAGCGACACTGCGCACGACGGTAGTGGAGGCGTTCTGTTCGTGATCGGCATGGAGGGTGAAGATCGTGTCGAGCGCCTCCACCTCGATGGGTTTGATCTCCCTCGGACCGTTCACCTCCCGGTGAAGCTTGCCTCCCGGATAGGCCCGCAGCATATAGAGGAAATTCTCGGTGAAGCTGCGGTCGATATCGGGGTAGATATAGGTCGCTCCCAGGCTGTGGCGATAGGCGAAGGCGGCCAGCGTCGGCATCTTGGCGATGATCCGGTGGGCCATCTGACGGTAGTCCTCGTCACTCTCAAGCTTGAGATGCTCGTAGTAAAAGGCCGAAAGCCCCGTCACTCCCGCACTGAGCGAGGACATGGGGTGGGCGTTGTCGGGCATCATCTCAAAGAGCTTCACCAATCCCTCCGGCAGAAAAGAGCGGTGCCGCAGCTCCAGATCCAGCGCCGTCCTCTCATCATCGGTGGGCAGCTCCCCCTCCAGCAGCAGATGGATCACCTCCAGGTAGCTGTGGCCCGTGGCCAGATCCTCGATGGGGATCCCCCGGTAGCGCAGTTCTCTCTCTTCTCCGTTGATGAAGGTGATCTCCGAACGACAGCTGGCCGTGGAGGTGAAGCCCGGATCGTAGCTGAACATTCCGCTGTCGCGGTAGAAGCTGCGCATATCCACCGCTGCTGGGCCCCGGGTCCCTTCGATGATGGGATATTCGTAGCGTTTGCCGGTGCGATTGTCGATCAGGGTCATGGTCTCTTTAGGCATCACGATCCTCCTTTGTGCTTTTATCGAGTATAGCACAGGGTGTGTAGCAAAAAAGTAGCAAAACTCGGGGAAACGGGCGGGAGAGAAGAGTGACTCAGCTCCTCAGCCATGCCATGGCGACATCGTAATCTTCGAAGAACTGCATCTCTCCACTGCAGAAGTGCCGGAAGAGCTCCACGGAGATCTCCTCCCACTTCTTCTCTCCCACGATCGCCATCCGATGAAAGGCATGCCGGATCCTGAGGCCGAACTTCAGATCGTCCAGCGCCGCTTCGAAGGTCCATCCTTTAAATTGGCGCATATCCACCAGGATATCCGGCTTGTGCTCACCCGCCGCCTCGATGGCCCGTTCGATCACCGGGATCAGCACTTCATAATCCTCATGGTGCAGTTTCCCATGCAGTACGATCTCCACTATCTCTCTTTCACCTTCCATCCTGACGGTGATTCCCACGCCGCGTGTATCGATTTCGACAGACATTTCACACCTCCTGCAGTAATGTATCTCTTTTCATTATACACCCTTCATCTCCACCTCGCGAATCCTATGGTAGAATGCCGCTTTTTTATCTCCAAAACGAATGACTTTTATCACATCAGGATTCCTATGTTCACCCTCAGAAACTACACCAGAGACAACTTCAAAAACGATATCCTCTCCGGCCTCGTGGTCGCCGTAGCCCTGGTCCCCGAGGCGATCGCCTTCAGCTTCATCGTCGGCATCAATCCCATCATCGGGCTCTATACCGCGTTCATCCTGGGGCTGGTGACCGCCCTCCTGGGGGGCAAGCCCGGAATGATCAGCGGGGCGACGGGCTCGGTGGCCGTCGTTCTGGTGGGATTGGCCGTCAGTGCGGCGGCCATGCTGCAAAAGTCCGGCCTCAGCGGCGACGCCCTGGCCATCGGTGTATTGCAGTACATCTTCCTCGCCGCCATTCTGGCGGGGGTGATCCAAATCCTTTTCGGGGTGCTGCGCTTCGGGAAGTTCATCCGCCTGGTCCCCCTACCGGCGATCTACGGCTTCGTCAACGGCCTGGCTATCGTCATCGCCCTGGCTCAGCTGAAGTTCTTCCACGGACAGGGGTGGAGTATGTACGCCATCGTGGCGGTGACGATGCTGATCATGGTCTATCTCCCCCGCTATACCAAAGCGGTGCCTGCCGGGCTGGTGGCCATCGTGGCCCTGACGCTGCTGGTCTATCTGACCGGCCTGCATACCCTTCTCATCGGCGATCTGGCCAATCTGAGCGCATTCAAAGGACAGCTCCCCACCTTCCATGTCCCGCCGACGCTGTTCAGCTGGGAAGCGATCAGAATGGTCGCCCCCTACGCCCTCATCGTCGCCCTGGTGGGCCTCATCGAATCGCTGCTGACCCTGGCGGTCCTGGACGAGATGAGCGGCACCCGGGGCAGCGGCAACCGGGAGTGCGTCGCCCAGGGGGTCGGCAACGTCACCTGCGGTTTCTTCGGCGCCATGCCCGGCTGTGCCATGATCGGCCAGTCGATCATCAACTTCACTTCCGGCGGTTTGGGACGCCTCTCCTCGGCCACGGCGGCCATCGGGCTGATGGTCCTAGTGGCGTCGCTGACCGACCTGCTCAACGTCATCCCCGTGGGCGTTCTGGTGGGGATCATGTTCATGGTGAGTATCGGGACCTTCGAGTGGAGCAGCTTCGGACATCTGAAGAAGATGCCCCCCGAAGATGCCTTCGTCATGGTGGCGGTGACCATCATCACGATCTTTTTCGACCTGGCCATCGCCGTCATCATCGGCGTCATCATCTCCGCTCTGGTCTTCGCCTGGAAACACGCCCGGATCTACGCCCACAGCCGGATGCTCGGCCAGCATGCCAAACTCTACGAACTCTCCGGCCCCCTCTTCTTCGGCTCGGTCCAATCCTTTAACGACACTTTCGACGTGGAAAACGATCCCGAGGTAGTCATCATCGACTTCAAAAACACCCGGGTGATGGACTCTTCGGGGGTCGAAGCGATCGAAAAACTGACCGAAAAATACGCCAAAGCCGGCAAGAAGCTCACCCTCCGCCACCTCAGCGACGACTGCAAAGCGGTGCTGAACCGGGCCCAGGCCAACATCACCCAAGAAGAGGACGATCCGGAATACAAGGTGGCGAGGGACTACTGAGTATCGAGTACTCCCAAAAACCGAAACAATCCCATCGTCATCCCGAACTTAACTCGGGATCCACGGTACAGTAGCCATTTCAAGCCCTGGATTCCGGGTCGAGCCCGGAATGATAAAAGACCACAAGGGTCTTCGTCTCAGCTCCAATCAAAGCGCAATAAGATCCAAAACTGCTGTTCATCATTGCCGGAGGCAGGATTTCAATCCTGCACATACCGGAATTGCTCCCCTTCTACATCTTCAGCGATTCAGCGCGATCGCCTGAAACTTCTCCCCACTCTTGACGAATTTGTAATAGAGCAGCGCCTCGGGATCGGCGAAGACCGGCTCGGGGGTGACGAAGATGATCCGAAAGCCGCTTTCGTTGGCAAAATTTTTGAGCCGCTTCTGGTTTTCGCTATGCAGCCTCGCCACCTCGTCGACGATGAGAAAGAAGATATTTTCGGCGTTTTTGATATAGACTTTGAGAATCGCGATGGCGATAGCGATTTTGAGCAACATACTGCCCCCGGTGCTGCTTTCGTTTTTGATCTGGGTGATGCCGCTTTTGAGCACCCCGTTTTCGTAGAACTCCAGGCTCAGATCTATGGTATCGACCAGGCTGATGCGATCGCTCTTGAGCTGCCTTTTGATTTCATTGAAAAGCTCCAGCAATCGCTCCAGCTTTTTGAGCGCGTCACGCCGATCGAAAAAGAGCGAATCTTGCACCATTAAACTCGCGATCTCGTCGCTTTCGCTTTTGAGTCGCGCGAACATCCTGGCCAGGGAATCCCCCTCTTCGATGCGGGTGCGTAGGCGAATATCCCGAATCACTCCGAAATCCACCTGCCGCAGCTGGGTGTTGACCTTGGCCAACAGGCTCTCGAAAGCCTCCTGGGTGTTGGCAAAGACCGTCAGCTGCTGCGTGACAAGGTTTTTGACGAAGTTGCTGAAAGTGGCGTTGGCTTCCCGTTTGAGGGTATCGATACGGAAGCGTTTGAGCTCGACGAGATTGTCAATCTGCAGGTGTAGGGAGGTCAATTCACTCCACGGGGTATCGCTCTGGGCCTGGGCGGCATCCAGGTGGATATCCTGTTTGGCCAGCCCCTTGATCCCGGCCAGCCGCAACAAAACCCCGCCGATACTTGTGCGATCCCTGTCGTAGGCCACGGCGCCGCGTTCCAGGCGCTCGATAAACTCGAGCAGCTCTTCCGCGCTCTCTTCGACCGCCTCTTCGGGGCCGAAGAGGCTCAGCTCCCGCAACCGTTGCAGCCCCTGTTCGATGCGATTCAGACGGTGCTTGGCCCCTTCGATCTGCGCTTTGATCCGTTCGATCTGTTCACTCGCGCGGCGCCGCTTTGCGTCGAGGCGATCCAGGCAGCGGCGACGGCGGCTTTTGAGAGTGCCGAGGCGCTCTTTGAGAAGCGGTTCGCGGCGGAGTTTGGGCAATGCCCGCTCATAGGCCTCCAGCAGCACCTGAGCGTCGCGAATGCTCCGCAGACGTGCTTCGACCTTCGCCAGTTGCGCCTCGATTCCCCGCAGCCGTTCGTCGGTCTGGACGGTCGCCTTTTGCGCCTCCAACCGGGCGATCTGGGCTTCCGACTCGGCCCGGGCTTGCGCCTCTTTTTCCCCCACCTCCGCCTCGGCCCGGCTTCGGATGCGCTCGAGACTCCGGTGCAGGCTCTGCCCCATCTGCCGCACCCGCTGTTGCCGCGCCTTGAGTGCTTCGCGCCGGGAGACGATCTGCGCGCGGATCTCGGTGATTAGCCCTTGGAGCGTTTGGATCTCTTCCCGGATGTCCCGCTCGAACTTTTCGAAATCCTCCAGCGTCCGGGCGCGCTCCTGCGCCAGTTTCACGCTCTGCTCTTCGTAGCGCGCTTTTTGTTGCGCCTGCTCTTTGGCCAGGTGTTCCAGACGGGTTCGCATCTCCGCGATGCGGCTTTCGATCTGCGCCGACTCCGCGTCCCGCTCCTGTTGCAGCTGCGTCTGCTTGGCCTGCCACCGCTCCTGCAGGGCTGCCAGGCGGCTCGCCAGCCGCTCCAGCCGCTCCTGGGCCTCTTCGGGAGTAGGCATCTGTTTGAGTTTGGAGACCTCCAGCTCGATCCCCGGCACCGGACGGTGGACGATCCGGGGCTTGAGTTCTTGGATCGGCAGTGGCAGCAGTGCGGGATCCAGCAAGGGATAGAGGCTCTTTTGCCACCCCTCCACCTCGTCGTTCAAAAAGGCCTGAAAGCTCCCCTCCTCCACCTCCAGCACCTGGCGCAGCTGCACCTGTTGGGCCAAAAGCTCGGCTTGTTCCTTTTCGTACTCCGCCCGGTGCTGTGCCAACCGTTTCTCGTAGCGCTCGGCGACGCTGTTTGCCTCATCCTCCAAGCGTGCGATCCGCCCCGAATACTTCTCCTCTTTTTGCCGCAGTTGCCGCAGCGCCTCATCCAGACGATCGCGCAGCTCGCGTCCCCGCTCGTGCAAAGCATCCAGCGCCTCCTGCCGCTTGTCGCGGGCCTCCTCCAATCGGCGATGCGCCGCGTCGATCGCCTCTTGGGTACGAACGATTCGGCTCTGTAGCCCTTCGATCTCCTCTTCGGTTTTTCGCTCGAACTCCGCCAGTTTGAGCCGCTCGGCTTCCAGGCGCGCATCGTGCTCCTCCCGGGCCCTTCGGACCGCCTCTTCCACTTCGATTCGGCGTCGGCGGGGCAACTCTTCGGCGATCGTTCGTCTCAGGGCTCGGATCTCTAGCTCCAGACTCTCCACGGCACTCTCGATCCCGGCGGACAGCTTCGCCCGTTCGCGCTGGAGCCGGGCATTCTCCTCTTCCGTCGCCGCTGCTTCGCGCACCTTCAAGCGGGCCTCCTGGAGCTTTTCGGGGGCGAAACGGCTCTTATCCCCCTCGATCTCGGCGATGGCTTGACGCACGGCGTCGATGCGACCGTCCAGGAGCTTTTTGAAGCGCTCCTCGAAACTTCGCAGCGATTTGAGCCTTTGTATTTCGGCCTCTTTTTGCCCTTCAAGCTGCGCGATCTTTTCTCCAAGTTCTTGCAATTGCGCCGTCTCGGCCTGCTTGCGCCACCGGATCTTGGCGCTGAGACTCCCAAGCTCCGCCTCGCTTTGCAGCAAACGTTTGTGCAGGCGCTCCAACTCTTCGATCCGAGGGCCGGCCTTTTCGATCTCGTTGAAGAAGCGATACTGCTCCATAAAGCCGTTGATCCGCTGGGTATACGCCTCGGGATCGAAATGCTTGCTCTCTTCGCCCCCCTGCAACGAGGTCATGAGGGCTCGTTTGATGCTCTTGGCGTCGATAATCGCTTTGTCGACGTTGAAAACGGCGTGAAAGAGACGCAAAAAAAGCTCTTTGTTGCGGATGTCGGCGATCTTGAAGTCCAGGTCTTGACGGTTCAGCCCATAAAGGATGTCGCTGTAGTCGCTCACGCCGCTGACGCGCTTGTGCAGTGGCGCGGAGCGCAAATAGGCGCGAATCGCCTCGAAGGGCTTGAGTTTCCCTGCTTCGTCGGTGATCTTGGCCAGATCGAAGGGCTGCTTGCTAAAGACCTTGTGCAGCTCGTTGCCCCGTTTGTAGACGAAGATAAAGAAGTGCTCGAAGACGTAGATAATGTAGGAGTTTTCGTACTTGAAGTAGTACTCTTTGAAGCTCTCTTTGTCGTTGCTGATCCCCAGGCTCTTCACATCGCCGCTGTAGAGGAAGTGAATGGCACGGATAAAACTCGTTTTGCCGCTGCCGTTGTCACCGAGAAAGAAGAGGTCTTTATCCAGCCGCACCCGGGCGAAGTCGAAACGGGCGCTGTTGATGAGGAGGATCTCTTTGAGCATCAAAACGCACTCTCCACGATCTTCACATAATAGCCGTAGCTACTCAGAATCTTATACCGATCCCGATCTTCCGCAGCGACGCGTTCGATGAGATCGTGTTTTTCCAGGAGTTTGAAAAACGCTTCGATCAGGGTCTTGGTGTCGCTGCCGCTGCCGATGAAGCGGAGCATCTGCAGGATCGTCTCATCCTCTTTTTTGAGTAGTTCGGCGGTGAAGTGGGTCTGGGTCAGCGTTTCGCCCACGCCTACAAGGGGATAGATCTGCTTCAGCAGCGCCACGGCGACGATGAGCTTTTTGTGGGTGGATATGAAGCGTTCCAGCTCATCGCCGCTTAGCCGCTCGTCGCGTACCAGATAGAAGTAGCCGTTCTCCCCTTCCAGGCGGTAGCCCAGTCGCCCCACCGTCTCGTCGAAGGCCTCGAAGTTTTCGTCCACGTTCAAAAAATTGGCGATCTCGTGGTACTTTTGGGAGTTGAGGGAGACGATCACTCCTTTGGAGAGCACCGCGAAGGCCTCTTTCATCCCTGCCATCGGATCCTCCTGATGTTGTGATCATTGAAATTTTCCGTCATCTGCACCCTCCCTTCGTCCAGTAGATAGAGATAGAGTTTGAAAGCCGTCGCGACGTCGCCGCCCACCTCCGGATAATCCAGCAGGCAGAGGAAGAGATCGTCGCATCCGTTCTCGTTCAGCGCCCCTTTGAGAGCCTCCAGGTCGATCATGGGCAGAGGTTCGGGGGCCGGCTCTTCGATCCGGATTTGGGCCCGTTTGGGCTTGGGTTTGGCCAGTTTGAGATCTTTGAGGAAGCGTTTGAGGCGGCGGTCGTCGGGGTCCGCCAAGGCGGTGACGGTGTGGCGCCGGGTGCGGCGGAGGGTATGGGCCGACTCCTTCATGTGCAGCATCAGCCACTCATCCAGATAGGTGTCGTCTTCGTTCAATATATCCCGGGCCACTTTGGCGAAGCGTTTATTTTGGCGGCGTTTGGTCTTGGTCTGGGTGATGAAGCGCCCCAGCCGCTCGGTGAGGTGGTCGATGTTTTGCATGAAGCGCAGGAAGTTTTCATCCATCGGGATCAGCTTGGTTTTGAACGCAATATCGAGCTCTTTGATCTCGTTGAAGGTGGCGATGATGGCGTGGTTGGCGTCGATGAGTTCGGTGATCTGATCGAGAATGGCGTTGGCTTCGTCGATGATGATCTCGATATCCAGGCTCACCTCCTGCTCGAAGCGGCGCACCACCTGATGCATCTGCCGATCCCGGTAGTAGAACTTCAGATAGATGTCGTCGACCGCCCGCATGATCCACTGCTTGATCTGGGGCGATCGGCTCTCTTGGTAGCGGCGCATATAGCGGCGAAGGTTCTTGTGCTCCTTTTCGTAATCCTCGAAGACCGTGCCGTAATCGACCCGGTCCAAAATGGCGTTGACGAAGGCGACGTAACTTTGGTTGAGCACATAGCGATCGCCGATCTCGATGAGCAGCGTCGCATCTACCAGCTCTTTGGGGGCGTCTGAGAGTTCTTTTTGGCTGTAGGCTTCCGTCAGCGTCTTTTTGTAGCGGGCAAGAAGTTCAATGAGCTGCGGATGGGTCATGCCATATCTCCTGTTCGAGTACCTTGGCTTGCGCTTTGAGTTTGTCGATGATCGGCACCGTCTCGGGCGAATAACTTTCGCGCAGGGCGTAACGCTGTTTCAAAAAGAGTGCTCCGTTGCCGTAACGCTTTAGGAGTCCATCGAAATTTTTAGGCACAAAGAGACTTTTGGATTCGCAACTAAAATCGTCATAGAAATTAAGAGAGACGATATCCCAGTCGATGAAAAAGAGCACCTCCTTGCTTGCCAAAAAATCCCGCGTCAACGCATTGGGCTGCCCGCCCAGATAGACGAAAGCCCGGGTATCGAAGTGCCGATCCAGGGTTTCAAAATCGAGAAAACTCTCGGCGTTCTCCACGGCCACGACGCGGTGAATTTCGGCCAACTGATCCAAATCCTGTTCTCGATAGAGTATAGGCAACTCCTCCGTTCGACGCAGCAGCAAAGTTTTGGCGAAGGGGGCCACGGCGCTGCTTTTGCTATCTCCCGTGGCGGCGATGTTTTCGGCGCGAGTTTGCGCCTGCAGAGCCCTCTCGATCGCCTCGAAACTATCCAGGGGCATCTGCACCGTTTCGCTCAAAAAACGAAAAAAGGCATCTTCATCCAGCAGCTGTACCCGTTCCCCACGCCCACCGCGCACAACATAGTCGTTCGTTTCGGCTTGGTATTCCCGCGCCAGAGCCATCAAGGCTTTGACCTCGCCGAAGGGAGGATTGTCACGAAGTTTGAGGGCTTGTCGCAGGAGGGATTTACGTTGCAGTTTCTCTTTTGCCATGGATTGAGTCTACCATTTACGCCAAATCATGTTGCAATTGTTCTTCCAGCCGTGTAAGAAAATTCACGGTTTGCGGGTGGTGTGAAAAATCCTCTTTTGCACATTCAATAGCGACAGAAAAATCATGAGGATTCTCTATCCCTAAACTCCAAACAGACTCAACCAACGTCTTCAAGTGCTTCGTTATCACTTCCCAAACAATCTCTTCATCTATACCGAAATATGCATGAGCAATCAGGTTGCGAAAATCTACGATCCTTCGATACTTGTCTTCAGCCAGTCCGAATCGGATCAGATGGCGTACCGCTTCCCCGACAATTTCCAATTCACGCAAAGCGGCATCCCACTCCAATTCGCTATGCAAAAACTCTTGAGCTGTTTGAAAAGAATGCGTGTAACGATAAATCTTGTCCGCTGCAATCAGGATATCGACGATATACAGCTCAGGTGAGCGAGCTTCAGACATAAAGAATGTCCGATTCGATTTTTTTCCGGATGTAGGAACGAAGCGTACGGGAAAGCCCCAAATCGACGGGGGCGGGGAGTTTCGACTCGAGATAATCTTTGAGATCGAAGAACTTCTCCAATGAAGAGGGCATCTCTACAACGAGGTCGATGTCACTTTCTGGAGTTTCCTCTCCACGCAGATATGAACCGAACAAGCCAATCTTTTTCACTCCGAACTTTTGTTCCAGGAAGGGCTTTTGTTCGATGAGGAAATCAACGATCTCTTTGCGTTTCATCTAAGTCCCCGGTTTTATTCTCGTCTTTCGATGATTATATCACATTCCCCAATCTCATAATTTTTGAAACTTTCCTGCTTTGGCTCTATTGTATACAGAATTAAAGCTCGTATTTTTTCAGCTCTTCTAGATTCTCGTTTTTCGTATAGAGCACCACCCGGCTGGTCCCCTCCTCTTCGGACCGCATCCGGTCGTAGAGATTCTGCATCTCGATCCGCTTCTCTCTGGGGACCGGTTCGCGCAGCGATTTGTACTCGACCACTTCACCGTCTTTGATCACCTGGGAGATGCGGGCGTAGACCCAGTAGTAGCCTTTGTCTTTACGCAGGTTTTTGACGTACCCCTCCCAGGTTTTGCCGGCCCGGATCGTCTCCCAGAGGTCGGCGAAAAGGGACTTGGGCATGTCAGGGTGGCGGATGATGCTGTGGGGTTTGCCGACGAGCTCTTCGGGTTCGTAGCCGGAGATATGGGCGAAGGTTTCGTTGACGTAGGTGATGACCCCGTTCAGGTCCGTACGGGAGATGATCAGTTGATTCTCGGGAACCTCGGTCTCGATGAACATATCAAAGCTTGTATCCATAGCGTCTCCTTCACACTTTGCTGTTTTGATTCTAGCTCAGAGCGCCACCCCCTCTCTTGACAAAAGTCAAGCTAGAAGCGGATCCGCTGGGCGCACTCCATGATCAAAGATTCTCCGGCCAGATGCTCCACCTCGGTTTTGAGTCGCTGCATCTCCTTCTGGTTCAGGGGAGCGGAAACCACCAGATCACAGAGAAGCCGATCGCTCTTTCCGTGACGCAGAATTACGTTCTCCAGAGTCACTGCTTTGCCGTCAAGCTGGAATCTGCGGCTCTCCAGGGTCTGCAGCAATCCGGCATCCCGCACCATCTGCCGGAAGGAGAGTGTCAGAGGAATCGCCACCAGCAGCACCATCATCACTCCGTAGATCAATCCTTTTCTCGCCCGATGCAGGGGCGAAAAGCCCAGGAGCATAAAGATCAACGCCGCGGCGAAGACGATCCCGGCAAAGTTGGTCAGAAAGAGGAGAAAGGCATGGTAGAACATCATCCAATCTCCCCACCCCAGGCCGATGCCCGCCGTAGAGAGGGGCGGCACCAGGGCCACGGCGATAGCCACCCCGACCAAAGAGCCGCTGATTTTCGGATTGTTTTTGGCATAGGCGGCGGCAATACCGGAGACCACCGCCACCAGCAGATCCAGCAGACTGGGATGAAGCCGTCCCGCCATCTCGGGGGTCAGTTCCCTGAAGGGCAAAAGCGCCGCCATGGAGAGGGCGCTAAGCAGCACCAATCCCACCCCTACACTTACCGTCCGAAGCGCTCCGTAGGCCAGAGAGCCGTCCCAGCGCAGCAACCCCATGGAGAAAGTGACGATCGGCTGCATCAGAGGAGCCAGGAGCATCGCGCCGATGACGACCGATGCACTGTTGAGAAAGAGTCCTACCGTCGCCAGCAAAGTACTGAGGATCATCAGGATCACGAAAGTACTGCTCAGCTTTCCGTCGGCCCGCAGCGCGGTAAAGAGCTCCTTGTACTCCTCTTCGCTGGCATGGGTCAGCAGGGGCAGGTGTTTGCGGATCACCTCCTTGGCCTCTTCCTCTTTGGGAAGGTGATCCACGCGCAATGTCTCTTTGTCGCTCTGGGTGGGATGATTGCGTTCCCAGAAGCTTTCAGTGGCACAGAAACGTATCGCCTTGGGATGGACCTGAAAGGTCATGGGGGTCTCTCCCGTCTCCACACCGTCCACGGAGACCTGCAGAGGCGGATCACACTGGATCGTCAGCGACTCACTTTTGATCAGGCCCACCGAATCGGGCAGCGTCGGCTGACGGAAACGGGCGTAGATGGAGACCATCAGATGGTGCAGATAGGAGATCACCGAAAGCGGAGAGATGAGCAAAGCCCGCAGCTGCCCATCGTTGTAGCTCGACTCCTGCAGCAGATTGGCGGCGAAACTGTTGGCCTCCCGGTTGAAGATCAGCGCTCCGGTGATGGCGGTCTTGAGCGTCTGACCTTTGGCGGTCGTCACCTCGGCCAGGACCCGGCGCAGACCCCGCAGTCTCCAAAAAGCCCGAAAAAAGAGCCCCAGACGACTGCCATTCTCCAGATCCTCGTTGAGAGTTTGGTTTTGCACTCCCAGGGGCGGGGCCTCGCCCACCAGGGCACTGAAAAAGACCGGCTCTTCCCCCGCATAGAGCAGATCGAGAGCTTGCGGCTCGACACTGCTCAGAAAAGCCGGCAAAGAGCCTTCGACACCTTTGAGTCCCAAAATCTTGGCCAACTTGGGCTGTTTGGGGGTGGGGAGAATGGCCAAGATGAAGCCTTCCGCTTCCGCTTTGCGCAGGACTTTTTTCAAAAAGAGAAGGGATCCGTGGGCGATGAGCCGATCCTCTTTTTCTAGCCTCTTTTGAAAAAAATCGGCGGCATTGAGCCACTGAATCTTGAGAGAGTCGATCTCCTGCAAAAGATCCCCGGGCAGCTCCCCGCGCTCTCCTTCATAGACAAAGTAGAGGCTGCCGCTTTCCTGCTTCTCTTCTCCACTCCCCATCACGCTACTCTCTGCCCTCTTTATCGAGCCGGTCCACCAGGCGGATACTCTCGATGGCGTTTTGGAGGATCTGCTTCGTCGAGCTCAGAGGCTTCATCCGCAGGTTGGTGTTTTTCTTGTCCAGGCTCTGATCCTGCAGGATCTCCATCACCTCCTTCTCCAGCTCCCGAAAAATCTCGTTGAACTTCTCTTCAATAAACTCTATCTCCACGCCAAAACCTCCAAATTCTCAATTCTCAATTCTCCATTCTCAATTTCTATCATTAACCATTCATCACTTTGTTTTCGGCCGGAAGGCCTGGATCACCTCTTCGTTGGTCACCATATAGCCCGCCCCGATCAAATCGAGACAGTAGGGCACGGCGGGGAAGACCGCATCCAGGCACTCCCGGATCGATTTGGGTTTGCCGGGCAGGTTGATAATCAGAGAGTTGCAGCAAACCCCTGCCGTCTGGCGGGAGAGAATCGCCGTGGGGACATACTGCAGACTCACCGCCCGCATCTGCTCCCCGAAGCCCGGCAGGATCTTGTCACAGACTGCCAGGGTGGCATCCACCGTCACATCCCGCGGTGCCGGACCGGTTCCGCCGGTGGTGACCACCAGATCGCACTTCTTGTCCCGGGAGAGGTCCAGCAGCGCCTCTTCGATGATGTGCCGTTCATCCGGGACACAGCGGTAATAGAACTCGATTTCGTTCTTGAGATACTCCTGCATCGTCTCCATGATCGCCTTGCCCGATTCGTCCTCGTAGATCCCCTGACTTGCCCGGTCGCTGGTGGTGACAACCCCGATATTTATCTTATCCATTCCAACTTCTCCCTCTCACTTAACAATTTTCTTCTTAACACTTAGCACATAGCACTTAGCACTACTAATTTATTATACCTTCAATAGAATCCTGTCGAGCATCCGGGTACTCAAAACCCGCTTGGCGATACCGAATATCCAGGTGGCCTTGGTGATATAGTAACGGGGCGCGGGACGGTCACTGAGGATGATCCGATGGACCGTCGACGCCACCGCCTCGGGCGGCTGGTTGAAAGGAACCTTCCGGATCTCACCCCGGAGGGCCTTGCGGTAGAGGCTGCGCCAGCGGGAGCCTTCGATATCGATGCACTCCAGTGTCTTGATAGCGTTGGCCCGGAAGCGGCTGGTGACGGGGCCGGTATTGAGGAGGCTGACGTGGATGCCCGATCCCTCCAGCTCCAGGCGCAGTGTGTCGGTGAGGCCTTCGACGGCATACTTGCTGGCGTTGTAGGCCCCCCGCATGGGCAGGGCTATCAGTCCCAGGACCGAGCTGTGCTGAATGATCTTGCCGTGGCCCTGACGGCGCATCACCGGCAGGATCTGACGGGTACACTCGTGCAGCCCGATGACGTTAGTCTCGAACTGCTCCCGAAGCGCCTCCGCCGGCAAATCCTCCACCGCCCCCATCTGACCGTAGCCGGCGTTGTTGAACCAAACATCGATCCTGCCTTCTTTTGAAAGGACCTCCCGGATCACCGCGGCGATCTCTTCAGGCTTGCGCACATCCAGCCGCATCGCCCCCTCGAAACCCGCCGCCCAAAGCTCCGCCACCTCCTCATCGGTCCGCGCCGTCGGATAGACCCGACAGAGCCTCTCCCGCAGATACTCCGCCGTCACCCGCCCGATCCCGCTGGAACAGCCGGTGATGACCACGACGGGATTGGCCGTCTCCTGAGCTTTCATATCCTCATTCTCCATTCTCAATACTCTCCCTCATCCAAAGTTCCAAATTTATCCCTTTGAAAAACTCAAATTATTCCGGATTCAATCCCGAATCCAGGGCTTTGAATGCCCATTATACCCTGGATCCTGAAACAAGTTCAGTATGACGAGATGCTATCCGATCAGTCTTTCAGAGGGTTCAATTCCTAATTTCTAATTCCTAACTTCGAAGAAAGTGCCCCGCCTCCCGAAAGCGGTAGGTGGCCGTCGCCAGGGGAATGAAAAACTCCAGTGCTCCCTGGGCGTCGATGATCCGGTCCTTTTCACCGATAAAGACCTCGATCACCGTGCCCCGCTCCTGGAGTGCGCGGAGTTTCTCCGCTTCCCAGCGGTAGTTCAGCAGCTCCTCCAGCTCTTCGTAGCTTCCCTCTTTGACGTAAGGTTCCAGATCGATCCGGGCCGGAGAGACGGCGCGGGCCAGGAAGTTGCGGCGATAGCTTTCGGGATCCCGGCGGAAGGCCTCCAGCTGCAGCGTGATGAACCGCTCTTTTTTGGTCTGGAAAAAGGCGGGGGAGAAGAGCAGAAGCCGGTCGATGCGCCGGGAGCTCGAGTAGGCGTACTCCAGCGCCCGGATCGCCCCGTAGCTGAAGCCGGCGACGGCGTAGTCGCTTTGTACCAGCCAGTCGGAGAAGAGCTCCGCCTCCCCTTCCAGGCTGAAACCGCTAAAATAGATCACGCAGGATCCTCCTCGCCTCCTCCTCCCGGATGTTTTCGTGCTCCAGCAGCCAGGCCTCGATGGCTTCGCGGGCCTGGCGGAGCTTGAGGAGCATCGTCTCTACCTCACGGTACTGCTCCGTCAGGAGACTCTCCACCTCGTCATCTCTGGCCAGCAGATGCTCCCCCATGCCGTAGTCGTGGATCAGTCGCCTTGCTTCGGCGATGGCGGCCGCCCGGTCCTCGGCGGCATTGCTGTACTGCTCGCCGAAGACGGCCTGGGTGGCGGCGGAGCCTGCCAGCAGCACCTTGATCCTGGCCAACAGGTCGCTCCGGGAGTTGATCTCCCGTTCCGCCTCCCGCATCCGGGTGGTGACGATCCCGATCCGGTCGTAGGGAACATCGAGCCAGGTGGCCACCAGGGCTTTGCCCGACTGATAGACCGCCTGGATCCGGCGCTCCTCTTCGCTGAAACTGAGGATCTTCCGCTTGCCGGAGATCACCGTCTCGCGTACCGCCTCGAAATCCTCCTCTTCGATCTGCTTGCCGCCCCGTCGCAGGGCGTGCAGTGCCGCTTCGTTGACCAGGGTGGAGAGGGCCGCCGCGCTGAAGCCTACCGTGGAACGGGCCAGCTCCTCCAGGTCCAGCTCGTGGGGTTTGCGGCGGAGATAGAGCTCCAGGATCTTCCGGCGATCCTCCATATCGGGCAGGGAGAGGTGGACCCGCCGATCGAACCGCCCGGGGCGCAGGAGCGCCTGATCGAGCATCTCGATCCGGTTGGTGGCCGCCATGACGATCACGCCGCTGTCGCTCTCGAAGCCGTCCATCTCGGTCAGGAGCTGATTGAGCGTCGCCTCCCGCTCCTCGTTGCGCAGGCTCCCCCGGTGGCGGCCCACGGCGTCGATCTCGTCGATGAAGATGATCGCCGGCGCCGCTTTTTTGGCCGCCTGGAAAAGCTCGTGGACCCGCCGCGGGCCCATCCCCACGTAGATCTCTACGATATTGGCACCGCTCTGGTAGAAGAAGGGAACACCGGCCTCGCCGGCCACCGCCTTGGCCATCAGGGTCTTGCCCACCCCCGGAGGCCCCGCCAGGAGGACCCCCTTGGGGAGGCGGATGTCGAACTTTTTGTAGCGGGCCGGTTTTTTGAGGAAATCGATGATCTCCCGCAGATCGCGCTTGACCTCCTCACTGCCGGCCACATCGTCGAAACGGACTCGGGAACGGGTGGGGGTGATACTCTCACGAACCGGAATCTCCCGCTCCCCCTCCGCCGTCTCAACCCGGCGTGCTGTCTCCAGACGGTCCCGGCGGGAGAGGTAGTAGATCACCACTGCCAACCCTACCAGAAGGAGCAGCAGGAGAATCAGTCCCAGATTGAGCATATCCCATTTTTTGTGGATCTCGATGGGGTACTCCCGGCCTACCTTTTTCAGATCCACTGCCGAGACCGGGACCCGGTAGAGCATCTTGGAGGTACGCACATAGAGATAGGGATCTTCCCGAACGATCCGGGTGATGAGCTTCTTCTGGGCCAGGAGGTCCAGCTGATCGCCGGTGATAAGCCGGGAGCCGTCGCGTAGGGCCAGGAAAAGCCCGATGACCAGCAACAAGCCCACCAGGCCGGCGATGATCCGGAAATTCTTAGAGCGAAAATCGGGCATGATTCTCCTTTTGGCCTGCTTCCACCTCATTCAGCAGCAGCCAGGTGTTGGCCAGGTCTTCGGCACTCTCGATCCTGACCCGGTTGTAGTACTGGTCGAAGCCCTGGTAGACCCCGTCGCCGCCCCCCTCGACCAGGACCGTCAGATCCCGGGTATGTTCCCGGCGGAAGCGGAGGTTCTTCTCCCGGATCGTCTCGGTCAGCTCCCGATGACGGGCCTTGGCGATATCGCCCCGGACTCTGGCCAGATCCATCCCCGCCGAAGCGGTCCCCTCCCTGGGCGAATAGGTGAAGGCGTGGACATGGGTCAGGGGCAGCTCGCGGATCCGTTCCATCGCTTCGCGCCACTCCGCATCGCCCTCTCCCGGATGCCCGACAATGAAATCGGTCCCCAGCGCATAGCCCCGCTCCGCCAGCTCCTCGAAGAGCTTCAGATCCTCGGGGTAGCGGTTGCGGCGGTTCATCAGCTCCAGCATCCGGTCGGAGGTGTGCTGCAGGGCGATATGCAGATGCTTCGCCATCCAGGGCTCGCCCAGCAGCTCCTTGAACTCCGCGTCGATCTGGATCGGCTCCAGGCTCCCGATGCGGATCCGGCGCACTCCGCGGATCATGCTCAGACGTTTGAGCAGCTTCGCCATGGAGCTGCCCCGGTCCCGGCCATAGCTGCCGACGTTGGTCCCGGTGAGGATGAACTCGCCGAAACCGTTGGCGGCCAGACGCCGCACCTGCTCCAGGATCTGCTCTTCGTCATGGCTGCGGGCGTTGCCCCGGACGAAGGGGATGATGCAGTAGCTGCAGCGGAAATCGCACCCCTCCTGGATCTTGATGAAGGCCCGGCTCTTGCCAATAAATTCGCTGACGACCGTGGAGTCCACATGCTCCAGATCCCCGATCTCGTAGAAGCCTTCGGGGCGGTGGAGGATCTCGTTGATCCGCTCCTTCTCCGAATGGCCCATGACGCCGTGGACCCGTCCCTGGGCCAGGAGCTCCTCCCCTTTGGAGTGGGCCCCGCAGCCCGCCAGGACCACACGGGCTTTGGGATTGCGGCGCTTCAGGGCGTTAATGTAACCCCGCACCGTGGCGTCGGCCCCGTTGGTGACAGTGCAGGAGTTGACCACCACCACGTCGGCCTCCGTCTCCTCGGTGCAGAGGTCGAAATCCTCCAGACGGCTCATCATTACCTGGGTGTCGAACTGGTTGGTCCGGCAGCCGAAGGTTTTGAAATAGACCTTTTCCCGGCTCACAGGGGCACCTCTTTGCTGGCGGTTTCCTCAGGCTCCTGCGGCACTTCGGGAGGCAGCTCGGGGTGCGGGATCGGCCGCTGCATATAGACCGACTGGGTGGGATAGGCCAATGCGATCTCCTTCTCCTCCCGGATCCGCTCCAGGATCTCGCTGCTGATGGTGCTGCGCAGGGTCAGGGTGGCGAAGGCGTTGGTGAGGTACCAGACGCTGACCCGGATACCGTAGGTCTCGACGAAGGTATAGACCCTCGGCTCCACGTTGGTGTTTTTGAGGTGGTAGCTGCTGCGGAGCTTGTTGAGCTGCTTGCGGGTGATGTCGGTGTAGCCCTTTGAATATTTTTTGGCCACCTCTTTGGCGATGGCGGCGGCTTTGGAGGCGTCGGAGTCGTAGGTGATGTTGAAGTCGATCCCGTCCCAGACCGTCTTGAGCCCGGCATGGGAGTAGTTGGCGATCATGTCGGTGAAGATGTAGTTGTTGGGGACGAAGATGATCCGGCCCGCCCGGCGGTTGTGCATATAGGTGGTCAGGGTGATATCCTCCTGGACCGTCATCCGCAGCAGGGAGATATCCACCACGTCCCCCACATATTCGGCGCCGTTGCGGACCACTTTGATCCGGTCGCCCACATGGATGCTGCCGCCCAGAACGATGACGAACCAGCCCATCATCGACATGAACCAGTCCTTCATGGCGATGGCGATACCTGCCGAGGCGAAACCCAGGATCGTCACCAGATAGTTGACATTCTCGATGTAGGCAAAGAGCAGAACAAGCACCAGGACGGTGATGAAGAGCAGGTTGGCGATCTTGTTGACGGTGTAGAAGCTCTCTTTGTCCGAGAGATATTTGCGAAGCAGATGCTTGAAGATCAGGAAGAGGATGAAGAGAAAGAGCAGGATCCCGCCGATCGTGGCGGCTTTGCGAATCTCCCGGCGAATCTCTTCGCTCACCTTGAGCCGGATCTCGTCGATCTTTTTGTTGTAGACCTCCTGGGTCGTCTTGAAGATCTCATAGGTAGGCAGCAGGGTATCGATCTCCCGGGTCAGGCGCTCCAGACGTTTTTTCAGCCGGGCGTCGCCGGGACGGTAGCGCAGCATGCGACGGACCAGTTCCTGCTCTTTGCGCAGGCTGTCGATCGTCTGCTCCAGGGAGCGGAAGTTTTCGGCATAGAGCTGCTGATCGCTCCGGAGTTTTTTGAGATAGCTGAAGGCAGTGATGATGCCGAAGGGATTGCCGATCTGGGGAACCTCACCCGTAGCGGGGGGCTCCAGGAGTTTTTTGAAGGGGTCGCTCTGGAACTCATGCAGCAGCTGCAGCTTGCCCACGTTGGTCTGACGCTCCAGCGTATAGGCTTCGAGCTTCTGCTGCTCTTCGGGGGTGAGCTTGGGTTTGTGCTTGAGTTTGAAGATCTCGTGTACCAGCTTCTCCTGACGTTTCTTCAATGCCTGATAGGTGGCGTAGCTGCTGTAGATCTTGGTCCAGATATTCCCCCGGTCGCTGTTCTCTTCCAGCGTCCGCAGCTGGAGCTTCAGGCGGTCGAGACGGTTCTGTCCCGCAGGAGAGATCCGGACGCCGCTGCGGTTGTCTGCCGCTTTTACCGCCGTCTCCGCCGCCGGCGTCTCCCCGGATATCTCCACAGCGAACACGCCGATCAGGAGAATCAGACCGACAATACGAAGAACCCCTCGTTTCATCTCTTCTCCGTAAAACGCTCGAGGACAGCGACCACCTCTTCGGCGGGAATATCGCTGCGCATGATATGCGTGCCGATGCTTCCGCCGGGAAGAACGAACTTGATCCGGTCGTTCATGCTCTTTTTGTCCAGATAGAAGTGTTCATAAAACGCCTGGGGATCCCGGACGGTGTACTCCACCGGCAGGCCCCACTTCTGCAGCAGGTCCCGGATCCGTTCCGCTTCCCGGCAGCTGAGCAGCCCCAGATCTGTCGCCAGTTCGTTGGCCATGACCATGCCGATGGCCACCGCCTCGCCGTGGAGATAGCGGGAGTAGCCGGTCTCGTTCTCGATCACGTGGCCGAAGGTGTGGCCGTAGTTGAGCACCGCACGTACGCCGGACTCTTTTTCGTCCTGATTGACCACGTCAGCCTTGAGGCGCACCGAACGGGCGATCATCTCCACCGCCACCGCCGGGTTTTTGAGATCGCTCTTTTCCAAAAATTCGAAAAACTCCCGGTCAAACATCACCGCCATTTTGACCACTTCGGCGATCCCGGCGGCATACTCCCGGGGAGGCAGGGTTTCGAGAAAGGCCGGATCGATGTAAACCGCCTCGGGCTGGTAGAAGGAACCGATAAGATTCTTGCCCCAGCGAGTGTTGACCCCGGTCTTTCCCCCTACGCTGGCGTCCACCTGGCTCAGAAGCGTGGTAGGGATCTGCACGAAACCGATGCCCCGCTGATAGATGCTGGCGGCGAATCCGGTCATATCTCCGATCACCCCTCCCCCGAAGGCGATCAGGAGGGATCGACGGTCGAACTGGGCTTCGAAGAGCCGGTCCAAAATCCCCAGCACCGTATCCATGGTTTTGTACTCCTCCCCGTCAGGGACCTCGATCCACTCGATCTGCGGAGCCTTCAGTCGTTGCAGCAAACGATCCTTGTGCAATCCCGCCACAGTAGGATTGCTCACCACTGCGACCTTGCGCTGGAAATTCAATTCCGGAAGCGCATCGATCACGATATCGTAACGACGCTCTTGTTCTGTCAATAAACGGATGGGGACGATCATCGATTCGCCTGCCTTTCTAGAAACGTCAGGGTGTTCCCCTCTCTCGTGGATATCGGAGGAGAAAAGTAGGCTATTTTACCCAAAAAGAGCTGGGGGAATCAGCCCATCTCCACCGGGATCAGGAGCTTGGGATGGGGAATCTCGTCCAGGATGTAACTCTCCACCTTCATGGAAAGAAAGGGGATCCTCCAGGAG
>JALVUD010000046.1 GCA_027035765.1 Campylobacteraceae bacterium | reverse complement strand
GCCTGACACTCTCACAGCTGGCCATCTTCTTCGAAGGCAGATTGGATGATGCTCTGGATCTGTGATATGATCTTATTCAACTATCGGATGCTGACACAAAATTCTGAACGGTCCCATTACGGTCAGGCCGGTTTCGGTGGTGTTTTGGTGACGACTCTCAATCCGATTTTGACGTTTGTTTTCATTGCGATTATTACACGTAAACTTTTTGATTTCAACGATCTGACCGCTTTGATTTTCGGTGCAGTCGGCGTTTTGATCCTATTGAAAATTTGGCGAATCGATATGAGTTTCAATCGTGGAGTGATTTTTTTCTTGTTAGCGGCGGCGACGTGACCTTGGATCACGATTGTCAGCTCATATTTCAAAGAGGGATCGGCGTTGACATTCAGCTTTTATATGTTTAGTATGACGGCACTGGGGACACTGATTGTTTTTTTGCACTCGAATATTCCCAGCGTAGCCGTCCTTGATAGTAAAGGATGGTTCAATCTGATTGCGCTTTCCCTCTATGGAACGACGTTTGGAACATCGGTCTATTTTATGGCTACCAAACACTGGGGCGGTAAAAAAGCGAGTGGCTATTTCTTTTTGGTTCCGGTAAGTGCCATCGTGTTTTCGTCCATATTTTTATCGGAGAGGATCGATGTCTATACCATTATCGGAGGTCTACTGACCGTTTTGGCCATTTACCAATTGAATGGATATAATCTTATCAGTTTGAGAAAGAAGGTGCTGTTTTGGAGAAGTTGACCCTGACGGGTGGAATTACGTCGGTATACGGCGGATTCAAAAATGCCGGGATCGTGACCCATTTTCATGAAACCTACAGCATCGGTATCGTAACGCGAGGGGCGCATCACTACAAAAAAGGTTCGGTTGAAAAAACTATTGTAGCCGGAGAAACCAGAGTAATCGCCCCCTATGAACTGCATGAAACTCTTCCGGGAGAGTGGGAATATCTGCATTTTGACATTGCGCCGGAGTTGCTCTTGGATTTGATACAAGATGTAGAGCAAAATCAAGAAATCCAATCGGTAACTTTTTCTCCACTCCTTCAGAACAAAGATATACTTTCTATAGGTATGCAACTGCATCAAGCGATTCAACACAATGAACTTTTGGAACTGGAACAGGCCTTTAGCGATTTTTCGACTGTATTGTTGCAGTGTTCCAATTCACTCAATTTCATCTCTGACTTGACGTTAGACAACGTCAAACTCGGGAGGGCCATTGAGTATATTTTCGACTTTTGGGATGATCCAAATTTGAGTGTGGAGGAAATCGCAAGAGAGGCGGGATTTTCCACCTATTACTTTGCCAGGAGTTTTCGCAAAGCGTTTGCCATCACACCACACAAATATATCCAAAGTCTTCGTGTAGAGCGGGCAAAACTACGAGTCATCAGTAGTAACGATCCACTGGCGCAAATCGCGGTAGAATGCGGCTTTAGTGACCAGTCTCATATGAATCGAGTCTTCAAGAGAATTATGGGAATCACTCCGAATATATTGCGAAGTAGAGTGGGATTGCCATCCCACGATCGAGCTATTTTTCTCTGAGCATTCGGGAGAGGACTTGGATATTTCGTTGTAATTCATCCATCTTTTCATCGCAGATCATATAGATCGTTTCCGCATCGATATCGACATAATGGTGGGAAATCAGATCACGCAATTTGATGATATTGCTCCAGTATTCGGAAGGAGCGGCCTGCTCGAGGAATCCCTTTTGATGCTTATCGATATTTTTGAGTGCTTCGCCGACGGTTTGGATACGAAGAATGATACTGTCGAGTTTTTCCAGGCCGTCATCGTCTGCAAGGAAATCATCGGCACATTCAATAGACGCAAACCTTTTCCGTATAAGCTCAATACTCTCCTCGATAAAGGCCAGGAGTTCCAGGAGAGACATTTTATGCATAGAGTACTTCGCTTTCTATCTGTCGCTTCAGCCCTTTGCGCATTTTTGGATGGGCATAAATTACGTCGACCTTTTTCCCAAGAGCCTTTTCCAGATAGAGCCAGAGTCCCGTCATATTGTCCAGTCTCTTTTCCCCGAGGATCACATAAAAGTCGATATCGCTCATCTCCGTCTGCTCACCTTTGGCATAGGAGCCGAACAGACCGATTTGCTTGACATCATATCGCTCTTTTAAGAGCTTTCGATGTTCTCTGATAAAGCTCAAAATATCTTCTCTAGTCATCGCTCTTTTTCATTATATGAGATTTAGCTGATTGAGATTATTATAGCACAGGGGTCAATGCGGCGTTTGGTGAAATCTCCACCGGCTAAAGCAACGTGGCGTTGGGTTTGTCAGCCTACGAAATTGAAGGCAACAGAGTCGTCATTCCGTACTTGACCCGGAATCCAGGGCTACAAATACCCATAAAACCGTAGATCCTGAATCAAGTTCAGGATGACGAAGAGCAAATTTTCGTGGCTCTTTACCCCTGCAGACTTTGCAGCTCCCCTTTGACCTTCTCCAGCTTCTGCTCCGCTTCGGCGAGGGCCTGGCGGTTCTGGGCGATGACCTGTTCGGGGGCGTTGGCGACGAATTTTTCGTTGTTCAGCATTCCCGAGAGTTTCATGATCTCTTTTTCGAGTTTGGCCTTCTGTTTCTCCAGCTTGGCGATGATGGGGCCCATGTCGATGTCGGCGGTGGAGATATAGCTCTCCAAGTGGTCGCTCACGTCGGTGACGGCGGGTTCGGGTTTGGCTCGGACGAACTCCACCGTATCGACTTTGGCCAGCTTTTCGATGAAGGGGCGCATCAGCTCCTCGTCGATGGGGGCGCCGAATTTGACGTAGGCCTTTTCGATCCGCTGGTTGGCCTTGTCCACCAGGGTTTTGCAGCGGCGGATCGAGACGATCGCTTCGATGGCCAGGGCGAAATCCTCCATGATCTTCTCGTCCGGCTTTCCAGCGGTGGGATAGGGGCGGATCATGATCGATTCGCTCTCGCTCAGATCGGTGCCTCCCAGGCGCTGATAGAGGTACTCGGTGAGGTAGGGCATAAAGGGGTGCAGGAGCTTCATCGACTCCCGGTAGATGCTGCCCAGTTCCGGCACGCTTGCTTTGCTTGCCTTGCTCAGCTCGATCCCCCAGTCGCAGAACTCTCCCCAAAGGAAGCGGTAGAGCGTCGTGGCGGCGTCGTTGAAACGGTACTGGTCGATGTAATGACGGGTCTCCTCGACGGCCAGATAGAAACGGCTGAGCATGTAGCGCCCCAGGGGCGTTTCGATCCGCTCGGGATCCAGGTCCTCGAAACGCTCGGCGTTCATCAGGAGGTAGTTGGCGGCATTGTAGAGTTTGTTGGTGAAGTTGCGGCTTAGCTCCAGCTTCTCTTCGCTGAGCTTGATATCCCGTCCCTGGACCGCCAATACCGCCAGGGTGAAGCGCAGGGCGTCGGCGGAGTATTTGTCGATCATCACCAGAGGGTCGATGACGTTGCCCTTGGATTTGGACATCTTCTCGCCCTTCTCGTCCTTGACCAGGGCGTGGAGATAGACGTGGGGGAAGGGGAGCTCTCCGGTGAGCTTCTCCCCCATCATCAGCATCCGCGCCACCCAGAAGAAGAGGATATCGAAGCCGGTGATCAGCAGGGAGTTGGGGTAGAACTCCTCCATATCACTCTCGAACCATTTGACATTTTTCAGCGCGTCGCCGTTGCCCCAGCCCAGGGTCGAAAAGGGCCAGAGTCCCGAGCTGAACCAGGTATCCAGTACGTCGGGATCCTGATGGATGTTGCTGCTGCCGCATTTGGGGCACTCGGTGGGGGTGTCGCCTTCGAAGGCCCACTGATGGCCGCAGTTGTCGCAGTACATCACCGGGATCTGATGTCCCCACCAGAGCTGGCGGCTGATGCACCAGTCCCGCAGGTCTCGCATCCAGGCGTTAAAGCTGTTGATCCAGTGCTCGGGGAAGAAGCGCACTTCCCCCTCGTTGACCCGGCGGACGGTGTCGGCGGCGAACTCCTTTTTGACGAACCACTGTTTGCTCACATAGGGTTCGACCACGTTTTTGCAGCGGTAGCAGTGGCCCACCTGGTGGCGGTGTTCCTCGACCTTTTCGAGGAAGCCCTCCTCTTCGAGTTTTTTGACGACGGGTTCACGGGCCTCCAGCCGCTCCATGCCGGCGAACTCTCCGGCGTACTGGTTGAGGATGCCGTTTTCGTCGAAGACGGTGATGAAGTCCAGACCGTGGCGCATCCCCACCTCGTAGTCGTTGGGGTCGTGGGCGGGGGTGACCTTGACCACCCCGGTTCCGAACTCCATATCGACGTGCTCGTCGGCGATGATGGGGATCTCCCGGCCGATGAGGGGCAGCAGGATCGTTTTGCCGATGAGATCCTTGTAGCGCTCGTCGGCGGGGTTGACCATGACGGCGGTATCGCCGAAGAAGGTCTCGGGGCGGGTGGTAGCCACGACGACGTGGCCGCTGCCGTCGCTCAGGGGATAGCGGATGTAGTAGAGCTTGCCGTCGTGTTCTTCGTACTCCACCTCGATGTCGCTGAGGGCCCCGTCGTGGGTACACCAGTTGATCATGTAGTTGCCCTGGACGATCCACCCTTCGTCGTACATCCGCTTGAAGGCGTGTTTGACGGCGTTGGCCAGCCCCTCATCCATGGTGAAGCGCTCCCGGCTCCAGGCGGGGGAGACCCCCAGGCGCCGCAGCTGGGTGGTGATGGCGTTGCCGGAGTTCTCCTTCTGCTTCCAGGCCAGCTCGAGGAAGGCTTCGCGGCCGATCTCCTCCTTGGTCTTGCCCTGCTCAAGCAGCTGCTTTTCGACCACGTTCTGGGTGGCGATGCCGGCGTGGTCGGTGCCGGGCTGCCAGAGGGTTTTGTAGCCGTCCATCCGCTTGTAGCGGACGATGATGTCCTGGAGGGTAAAAGTCAGCGCGTGGCCGATGTGCAGATGGCCTGTGACGTTGGGTGGGGGCATCATGATGCAAAAGCGCTTGCCCTCTTTTTGGATCGCTTTGTTGCCGTCGATCTCGAAATAGCCCCGATCCTCCCAGAGGCGGTAGTAGTCGGCCTCGACGGCTTTGGGGTCGTAGTGGGTCTTTTGGGTTTCGCTCATTCTTTGTCCTTTGGACGGATTGCGTGATATGTACTAAGTGCTATGTGCTACGTGTTAAGTGTTACGAAAAAGTGTGAACGAGTCGAGAATGAACTGATGAGCTCATTCCTCGTCATCCTGAACTCGATTCAGGATCCACGCTTCCTCACGCTTGCAAGTACTAGACTCCGTCTTGAGCCTGGAATGACAAGCTGTTCGAGGGATCACCTCGTAGCACTTAACACATAGCACGTAGCACGAAGCAAAAATTTCCGCGATTATAGCCAAAGGGGAGTAAAAATGAAGCGCCTCTTTTCTTCCAATGCTTTGGAAGGCAGAAATTTTGTTTACTTTTGCAGGGGTGAAATTGGATATAATCTACCGAAATATTCAGATGTATGATTTATCAGAAATGGATGTGTATGGAGTCGAACGAAACAATCGAAAAAGCGAAAGAGAACGAAAAAGAAGAGAGCGGACCGGTTAAACCGAGTCCGCAGGCAGCGGCAGCGCAGGCAAAAGCGGCACAAACCCGTGCCATCCGGCAAATCGCCTCCCAGCGGCTGCTGGAGACACTGCTGCTTTTTACCAAACGTTACGGCAAAGAGATCTCCATGGAGACATTGACGGCGGGACTGCCCCATCCGCCGGGACAGGGAGCCCCCGATCTGCTCAGCATCTCCCAGGCGGAGACTCTCTTTGTCCGGGCGGCGCACCGGGCCGGATACCGTTCGACGATGGTCCCCAAGAGCCTCCTGGAGGTGCTCGATCTGCACCTGCCGGTGATTCTGCTGCTGGACCGCGGTCAGAGCTGTATTCTCGAGGCCCTCAGCAGTGACCGCAAAATGGCCAAAGTGATCTATCCCGGCCCCAATCCGCTGGAGGAGTGGGTTGACCTGGAAGAGCTGGCCAAGCACTATACCGGTTATCTTTTTATGCTCAAGAGAGAGCTGGAGGACGGCAGCGGGGCCACCTTCGCCTGGCATCATCGGGGCAAACATTGGTTCTGGGACAGTCTCAAACTCTCCTGGCCCATCTACAAAGATGTCATTTTGGCTTCGCTGCTGGTGAACCTCTTTGTCCTGGCGACTCCCATGTTTACCCGAAATGTCTATGATAGGGTCATTCCCAACAACGCCGTAGAGACGCTGCTGGTCTTTGCCGCGGGAGTCCTGATTGTCTACCTGTTGGATGCGTTTCTCAAATATTTTCGCAGTCGCATGCTGGAGATCGCGGCGAAAAAGAGCGATGTGATCATGTCCTCCATTATCTTCGAGCGGGTGATGGATATGCATATGAGTCAGATTCCCCGGTCTGTCGGCTCTTTCGCCAGCAATCTCAAGGAGTTCGATTCGATTCGGGGCTTTTTGACCAATGCCACCCTTTCGGTCCTGATCGATCTCCCGTTTGCCGTGATTTTCCTGATTGTCATTGCCTACATAGGCGGGCCGATCGTTTTCGTTCCTTTGACGATCATGCTGATCATCCTGGCCTATGCACTCTTTATCCGCAAGCCGCTTCAGGAGAGCATCGAAAGCACCTATGAGGCTGCTGCCCGCAAAAACGGGATTCTCATCGAAGCGCTCAACAATATCGAAACTATCAAGGCCCACAATATCGCCGGACAGATCCAGTGGCAGTGGGAGGAGAGTGTCGGCGAGATTGCCCGAAAAAGCCTCCGCTCCCGCCTTATGTCCGCGACGATCCCCACCTTGACGGGCTTTATGGTTCAGCTCAATACTGTTTTGGTAATCGCCGTCGGCGTCTATATGATTCGGGATTTGGAGTTGACGATGGGGGGACTGATCGCCATCACGATTTTGGGTTCCCGGACTGTAGCGCCTATGGGACAGGTGGCGGCACTGCTGACCAACTACAGTGATGCCAAAACCGCCTATGAAAATATCGACCGGATCGTCAATCTCCCCTCTGAACGGCTCTCGGGGCAGAAGTTCATTCACCGGGAGAGCTTCCGGGGGAAAATCGAATTTCGCAATGTCACCTTTACCTATCCCGGCTCAGAGGTGCCGGCGCTGAAAAATGTCTCTTTTGTCATTCAGCCCGGGGAGCATGTGGGCATCATCGGACGGATCGGTTCGGGCAAGAGCACCATCGAGAAGCTGATCCTCAAACTCTATGATCCCGATGAGGGCTCCATCCTTATCGACGATGTGGATATCGCCCAGATCGATCCGGCGCGTTTGCGGCAGTTCATCGGCTACGTCGGGCAGGATATCGGACTCTTTCGGGGAACCCTGAAGGACAATATCGCCAATCGCCGCCCCGGAATCGGGGATGAGCGGATCCTGGAAGCGGCGCGGATCGCCGGGGTGGACGAGTTCGCCCGGCGCCATCCCCAGGGGTACAACATGCCCATCGGCGAACGGGGGCAGGGACTCAGCGGCGGCCAGCGCCAGAGTATCGGCCTGGCAAGGGCTCTGATCAGCGACGCGCCGATCATGCTTCTGGACGAGCCCACCAACGCGCTCGATCAGCTCAGCGAGAGCCGTATCCTCAAGGCATTGGGGCCTGTTCTCAAAGAGCGGACGGTCCTGATGATCACCCAGAAATTTGCATTGCTGAACCTCACCCCGAGGGTGATTGTCATGCATGAAGGGCAGGTTTACCTGGACGGGCCGAGGGAAGAGGTGCTCAAGCGACTCAGCCAGGGGGGCAGCAACGATGCATCGTAAACTCAGTGAACACGACCATCAGTATATGGACAGCCTGGGGGAGGCTCTCACCGAACATACGCCCCGGAAGATCCGATTTGCGATCTACTTCTGGACCCTGGCGGTCATCGCTTTTCTGATCTGGGCCTCGGTGGCCAAAGTTGACGAGATTACCCGCGGCCAGGGCAAAGTGGTCCCCAGCGGCAACAACCAGGTGGTACAAAACCTGGAAGGGGGAATCGTCAAAGCGATTCTGGTCAAAGTAGGAGACAGTGTCGAAAAGGGAACACCGTTGCTCAAAATCGAGAACCAGAAAGCAAGAGCCCAGATGAAGGCGACAGAGATCAAAGTCCATGAACTGGCGGCGAAACGGGAGCGGCTTTTGGCCGAAGCTCAGGGGGCCCCCTTTGAGGTCAACCAGACGCAGCATCGTAGTGATTTTGATTTCTATCGCAACGAGATGAGTCTTTACCGAAGCCGCCAGCGGGAGCTCCGGTCACGGCTCGATGCTCTGCTGGATCAAAAGAGCCAGCAGCAGCATGCCGAAGTCGAAACACGCCAGCGCATTGCCGATCTCAACCGTACCGCCAATCTCATGGCCAAAGAGATCGCCATCATGCGCCCGATGGTGAAGCAGGGGGTCAAATCTCGGGTGGAGTTTATGCATCTGCAACGGGAGCAGAGCAAGATTCTCGAAGAGCTCCACAGCGCCCAGAATTCCCTGCCCAAGATCGCTTCGGCCATCCGGGAGATCGGACACAAGATGGATGTGACCCGGGAGGAGTTCCGCAACAAAGCCAAAGAGGAGCTCAACGATGTCGAAGGAGAGCTCCTGCGTACCAGACAGAGCTATCTGGCACTCCAGGACGAAGTGACCCGGACCATCGTCCGCTCTCCGATCAAAGGGATTATCCAGAAGCTCAATGTGCATACGGTCGGCGGAGTCATCAAGCCCGGAGAAGATCTGGTGGAGATCGTCCCTACCGACGACAAACTATGGCTGGAGGTCAAGATCAAACCCTCCGATATCGCTTTCATCTATCCGGGGCAAAAAGCGGTGGTCAAGGTGACAGCCTACGACTACGCTATCTACGGATCCCTGGAGGGCAAGGTGGTTCACATCAGTGCCGACACGGTCAAGGACGAAAAGGATCGCGCCTGGTATATCGTCCACATTAAAACCGACAAGAACTATCTGGGGAGCAAAGAAAAACCGCTCAAAATTATTCCCGGGATGACTGTCAACGTCGATATCATGACTGGCAAGAAGACTGTCCTCGACTACATCCTCAAACCAATACTGCGGGCCAAAGAGTATACATTCACAGAGCGGTGAGGATCGAAGAACCCCGCCCCAATCGATAGCGAACAAAGAGGGAAACCCGGCTGCGCTTCCTCTACAGGCGCCTTATCAAAATAGCGTTACTTTTTCGTTACTTTTAAGAAAACTATTCGTTTCCCCTCAGTATAATTCTACGTTTCGTCATAGAGAATGAGCCAAAGCCAAACCCGTTGCGAGGCGGGGACGGAAAGCCACAGATCTCACGTAGACCGCTGGGTTGCCTCTTGAGTGCTCACAGGATTGTCAGGAAACGTTGATATTATATTTATTATAGATAGTGTTTCAAGCAATCCCTATGAGTATTTCTACTATAATATGCAGATTTCACTTGCAAGGGAAAGAGCGACCATGAAAAAACTCCTCGTCATACCGATGGCTTGCGGCATTGGCTTTTCGGCGGCTTCCGCCACCACACTCAAACAGGTCGTCACCGACGTCCTCAATAGCAATCCGATCATCAAGGAACGGCTCCACAACTACCGGGCGACCCGGGCGGATCTCCGCGGTGCCGAAGCCGGCTACTATCCGACACTGGATCTGGAGATGGGGATCGGCAAATCCTACAAGGGTGAGTTCACCTCCCAGACCAACAAAAATTATGATATTTTCGAAAACGCTCTGATTCTGCGTCAGAACCTTTTCCACGGTTTCAGCACCCAGGAACGGGTAAACTATCAGCAGATGCGGGCTCTGGCTGCCGCCTACAGCTACCTGGAGAAGGCCAATGACGTCACGCTTCAGACCATCAAAGCCTACATCGATCTCCTCCGTTATCGGGATATGCTGGACAACGCCCGCAAACATGTCCGGCATATCAAAAAACTCGACGACAAAGTCACCAAAGCCTACAAAGCCGGCCTGACCAAGATGTCGGAAGTCAGCAAGGTGCGGGCCGCGCTCTCTTCCGCCCGGAACAACATGCTGGTTGCCCGCAACCGCCTGGCCAATGCCCTCTACACCTTCCGCCGCATCACCGGTCGGACCATCTCCCTCAAGCATCTGCACCCTGTCAGCTTTAATCTTCCGTTGCCCAAAGATCAGGAAAAAGCGACAATGTTCGCGTTGGAATACAACCCCTCTCTCCTGGTTGGAAAATACAACATCAAAGGGGCTGAAGCCCTTTATCGCGAGAGCAAAAGCAAATTCTATCCCACGATCGATGCGGAGGTTTCCGCTCGCTATAATGACGGCCTCAATGCCGATATGCACTATCCGGATAGAGAAAACGACATCAAAGCGATGATCAAATTGCACTACAACATCTTCAATGGCGGCGCCGACGAAGCAGCCCGTGTCAACAAAATGAGCAAAGTCTCCCAGGAGATGGAAGTGACCAATGACCTGCGCCGCCAGGTGATGGAGGGGATGGATCTCTCCTGGAGCACCTATGAGCTGAGCAAAAGCCAGATCCCGATGCTCGTACGTTATCGCAATCAGAGCCGCGAAACCCTCAAACTCTATTGGAAAGAGTACAACCTGGGTGAACGTTCTCTGCTGGATCTTCTGGCGACTGAAACCGATCTGAAACGGGCCAACGATCTGCTGATCGATGCCCGGTACAACACAGTTCTCTCCAAATACCGTATCCTGGATGCGATGGGGCTGACCATGGCATCGGTCATCGGCAATGTCAAACATATCTATAAGAAGGTCGGTCTTTTCAACCGGGGTAAAAGCAAGCAGGACACACTGCCTGTCAGCTACGATTCCGACCATGATGGAGTCCCCGCCGACAAAGACCTTTGTGCCGATTCCAAACATTGGAAGAAAGGGGTTCGACCCTCCGGCTGCCGACCTTCTATCAACGCACTTGACGCACTTCGGGGGAGATAAATTATGAAAAAAACAGTTCTGATCAGCAGTCTTTTGGCATTTTCTCTGGCTTCGGGCGAGGCGCTCTATACCGATACCTATATGCAGCGCAGCGGAATTGTCGCTCCGCAGGTAAAAACAGGGATTCCCAACCATGTGGATGGTCGCCGTCTTCTGCACTGGCATCGCTATATTGTCCGTCTCGCTCCTGTGGTATTCCGAGGGACGAAGGTTGCGGATGAATCCGATTATACGCTGGAGCAGCTGCGTGAACTGATCCGCCAGAACCGCTCCAGGATCCGTTACGTCAGCCTGATCGGACACAGCTCTGCTGTCGTGGATGAGGAGAATCGTATCGAGCTGGATGGCTGGAGCGGTCTCTGGCAGCACCTGGGCGGTGATCCCCGTCTGGAGCGCGATCAGGCTGTCACTCTGGTTAATGACCGGCTTCGACAGCTCTATGATATGGTTCGTGATGCCGGGATGCCCATGTCCCGAATCTATACCGAGAACCGCCTTGATCGTCAGCCGCTTTATACCGAAGCGACAGCGGATGGACGTCTTGGGAACAATCGGGTCGAAGTGGCACTCTATTCGACTGGGCCGCTGCACCTGAACGATCTGAGGATCCAGTTTGCTCTCGACTCCGACCGGATTCTTCCGGAGTTTGATCAACGGATCGTCAAATTCGCCGAGATGCTCAAACACAATCCCGACCTGAAAGTCACTATTGTCGGTCACACAGATCGCCGGGGAAGCTACGGCTACAACATGGATCTCTCCAGGCGCCGGGCCGTCGCGGTCAAAAACCGTCTGGTCGAGTTGGGAATTTCTGCCGATCGCATCCGCACTGAAGGCAGAGGATATACCCAGCCGATCGCCCACGGCAATTCCGAATCCGCCTATCGGCAGAACCGCCGTATCGAGGCCAGGCTTTCTCGCTAAGGGAGATTACATATGAAAAGCCAAAGAACTCTCAACTCCTTTGAGAGTTCCTTCCATTCTTTATCTCCATCCAACTTCTACGGACATCTTTTTATACAACAGAAACAACGGATATCATCCGGCAATCTCAAAGAGGAACAGTCATGAAAAAAGTCATCGGTTATCTTAAAAATCTTGCGGGCACCTATTACGCAAAGGATATGGAGGGCCACCTGCGAGAGCTTCATCCCGGAGATCCTGTCTACGAAGGAGAACAGGTAGTAGATGCGGCCGGTCATACGCTCACAGATGCATTGCGCTCATCACAACACAACTCTTCCTCCCCGGAAGGTACCCAGGAATCGGATACCTCTGCGCAAACCGAGGGAAAAGAGACAAAGCCGGAAGGTCATGAAGAGGCACAGCCCAAGTCCCATATCCCGGAGACGACGGAGTATCGGGACCCTTTGGAGACCAACTATGCGGAATCCAATATCGAGGCACCGTTGAGGGAAGCCGAGTTCACTCGTGAATATACCGGGTTCTATCGCAACGGCGAAAGTGACGAGGTCAATATCGATGCACCGCTGAGGAGAAGCCTTTTCGATGAAACAGAACACCCCACCGATCCTTTTGGAGAAGAGGGGGGTGTCCATCATCCTCCAGTCATTCTCAAGCTGGTAGCCCTGGATGCCGACGGCAATCCTATTCTCGATGCGGCGGGGAATTATACGTCGGCAAACGGTGTAATCGAGGCCAATGATGCCAGCTACATGGTGGTTGCCTTTCCTCCGGGTACGACCACCTTCAGTCCGGGGACACGGTTGGATAACCAGGCCGGTACAGTGACGATCAGTACCCTGGATCAGGATGCCCATGGGGTGGTCGCCCAGTCACGCAATGACGGGAGCGAAGATTACGAGGCGGCTCATGGTCTTTCCGTACCGGTAGGCGTGCCTTTCAAGCTCGAAACCTTCGACGACTATCTGCGCGAGGGGACCGAACACTATCAGGTGATGATCGATCCTGAGAGCTACTCGGGTGAATATCCCGCCACAGTGATCGAACCTACTCCCGTGACGACTTCGATTGTAGACCTCGGTGACGGCGGCGGTGATGACGAGCGGACTCCCAAAGTGACGGTCGATATCGAAGTCGATCCGGGTGCCGAGAAACTGGAAGGGGGATCCCAATACGCCACTACGGTCGACGTGAAGATTCTCGATCCCGATGGGAATGTGGTCTTCGAGAGGACAGGAGTGGCCGTAGATCCTGCTACTGGACAATGGTCGATCGATCCTTCCGAGCTTCCTCATTTTGACGAAGACACCAACTACACCGCCGTAGCGGTCTCTCACGACGATCAGGGAGCCGATTCGGTTCCTGCCGAAGACATCGACCGCTATGATCAAACGCCGGACCCCACGGTTACGGTCGATATCGAAGTCGATCCTGGTGCCGAGAAACTGGAAGGAGACTCTGCTAACGCGAGCACCGTGGATGTGGTAGTGACCGACCCCGACGGGAATGTGGTTTTCTCCCGAAGCGACGTTCCGGTCGACGCCAGCGGCCACTGGTCTATTCCTCAGAGTGATCTTCCCGCTTTTGATGAGGGGAAGGATTATACGGCGACCGCTATCGCCAAAAAACAGCAGGGTGATCAGTCGGTCCCTGCAGTTGATATTGATGAATATGATCCAGCGCGCACGGGGAACGAACCGACAGTCACTGTCGACATCGAGGTCGATCCCGGGGCGGAGAAGCTGGAGGGAACTACGACCAATGCTACTATGGTAGATGTGGTGATCAAGGATCCTGACGGCAACGTCATCTTCAGCAAGAGCAACGTCCCGGTAGAGAGTGACGGAAGCTGGCACATCTCCCCCCTTGAACTGCCTCAGTTTGATCAGGCGACCGACTATACCGCTGAGGCGATCTCGAAAAACAATGACGGCGTCGAATCGACGCCCGCCGCGGATATCGATGCTTACAATCTGACCCCCACGGTTACTGTGGATCTGGAGGTGGATCCGGGTATGGAGAAGCTGGAGGGAACCTCTACCGACGCTACGACAGTCGATGTCGTCATCAAGGATTCCGACGGCAATGTGATCTTCAGCCGTGACAACATTCCCGTCGATTCAGAGGGGAACTGGAGTGTGCCCGCGTCGGATCTCCCTGATTTTGAGGAACTCAAAGACTATACCGCTGAAGCCGTCGCACATGATGCCGACGGTGACGAGTCGGTTCCTGCAGCGGATGTGGACCGCTACGACACCACCCATCCCGTAGAAAACCCTGTCTACGTCCAGCTCTATCAGGACGATACGCAGCCCGAAGGATCTGATCTGGTCCATCACATCCGCCTGGTAGATGAGAACGGTAATCCGGTCATGCTTCAGGACGGACAGAGTATCACGGTCACCTTGAACTACACCGGGGTCGGCGAAGATCCGGCAGAGAGTACGGATTACATCGCCCAGACCACTGTGGTCATCCAGGGAGCACCGGGCGGCAACGGCGAAGCGGTTATCACCGTTCCCTCCACCGACGACTTCTATGCCGAAGGGCCTGAGCAATACCGTATATCCGTGGCCGATATCAGCGACGATAATCAGACCTTCGAGCAGGTTCTCGACAGCGGCGATACCGTCGTGGGAACCATCACCGACGACGAAGGAACCCCCAACAATCTTACCGACGGGCCGGAGACCGATACGTCTTATGACCCTGACGGAGACGGCACGGCGCATGAGCCTGTCACCGTCAAGCTTGTCGCACTCGATGAGAACGGTCAGCCGATTCTCGACGCCGACGGCCACTATACTTTCGCCAACGCCGTCTATGAGGAGGGGGCGCCCAAATACATGGCCCTTGCATTTGCACCGGGTGAGACCGTCTTCAGTCCCGATACCAAGCTCGATGCCCAGATCGGGACTGTCACCATCGATTTCCATGACGGCACAGCTACGGGAGCAGATTCCCAGACGGCAGAAGATGGCACCCAAGACTATCTTGACACGACCCAGACCACCGTTTCTCTCGGAACGGTCATCAGTACTGAGACCTATGATGACTATCTGGCGGACGACGGAGAACAATATGCCGTTACGATCCGGGAAGGCAGTTATGCCCCCGATCATGGCGGTTACGAGAATGTGGCTATCGACACATCGCCGGTAACGACTACGATTCACGACGACAGCAACGGTGATGCGAATCAACCGGATGATCCCAATACTTTGGACGATGACGGTGCGAAAGAAAGCGATCATGAGCAAGTGGTTATCAAACTGGTCGCCTGTGATGAAAACGGGAATCCGATTGTAGAGAACGGACATTATACGGTCGCCAATGAGGTAATCGAGGGGAACGATGCCCATTACATGGCGTTGGCATTCAAACCCGGGACGACCGACTTCACCACGGATGCCCGGCTCGACACACAGGTCGGGACGATCAATGTGAGCTTCCTGGATCGGTCTCCGGCGGAAGCGGTGGGGCACAGCGGCGCGCAGAGCGCCGGAGACGGAACGCAGGATTATGACAACACTCCTCAGACTTCCATACGTCTGGGAGAGTCTTTCTCCACGGCGACATTGGACGATTTCCGTGCAGACGATGGGGAACGCTACGAAGTAGCCATTGATCCCGCCTCCTATGCCCGAGACAACGGCAACGGATATGAGAATGTGGTGATCGATCCCGAGCATGTCACCACAACCATCCACGATAACCAGCCTCAGACCCCTATCGATCCCAACACCACTCCGGTCGAACCCGGCGGTTACGATCCCATTACCGATACCGTCTACGTGCAGCTGTTCGATGATGATATCCAGGGAGAGGGTGCGGAACTGACTCACCATATCAAACTGGTAGATGCCCAGGGTAACGATGTGATGCTCGACGCAGGGCAGAGTGTCACCGTGACGCTGAACTACAACGGTTATGGCAGT
>JALVUD010000045.1 GCA_027035765.1 Campylobacteraceae bacterium | reverse complement strand
AGCCGAAATAGCTCAAAGAACATATCAGAGGGTATTTGAAAGGAAGAGTTGGGCGATGAAAATCGCTATAGAAATATTAGCTGGATTTTGTTTGCGTATTGTGGGGATATTGGAGAAAAGCTCCCCCAGAGGGGAAAGGCTATAAGAGGGGATCAGTTGCGGATACCCAGAGCCTCTTTGATAGTGGTGTAACGCTCGAAATTCTTATTACGCAGATAGCGTATCAGTCTCCGGCGCTGACCGACCAGCTTCAAGAGTCCCAAGCGGGAAGAGTGATCTTTTTTGTTGGTTTTGAGGTGATCGGTCAGATATTTGATCCGCTCCGTCAGCAGTGCGATCTGTACCTCCGGAGAACCGGTGTCGTTCTCTCCGCGTCCGTATTTAGCGATGATTTCCTGTTTCTTCGCCGAATCCAAAGCCATAATGACCTCCTGATTGGTATAAATTTTTTCTTTTGAAAGGTGAAATGATAGCAAAAGAAGCTGAGACGGATATGAAAGCTCTCTGGGGCTTCAACTTTACATATATTGTAATTTAGAGTAAAATACTCCTAATTAAACTGAAGGGTATCGAATTCCATGTTGTTGACTCGTGCCAGTGAATATGCGTTGCTTTCCCTCGACAAAATCCGCAAGTCCGACCGTCCCGTCGGTTCGGAGCAGTTGGCCAAAGAACTCTGCATTCCCAAAAGCTTCCTTGCCAAGATCCTCCACAACCTGGCCAAACAGGAGATACTGGAATCCCACCGCGGGGCTCAGGGAGGCTTCACCATCAAAAGTGACCTCGATCGGATCTCCGTCTACGACATCATCCTGGCGGCAGAGGGAAAGAGTCCGGCGGTCTTCGACTGCACCCAGTACACCGAGAACTGTCCCAATGGGACTATCGGCGGCTGCGCCATCTCCCCTTTTCTCGCCACCTTCCAGGGCAAAATCGACACCTTCTTGAACGAACTGACGCTCGATCAGCTCTTTCTCCACTGAGGCCTCTATGCGTGTTCATCATCTCTCCCACATCGACCTGGACGGTTACGGCTGTCAATACCTGAGCAGCCGGGTCTTTGAAGATCTGCAGTGTTACAACGCCAACTACGGCCCCGAAGTGACCGCCCGCCTGGAGGAGATCCTCACGCGCATCCGTCAGGAGCGCCGGGAAGAGCCGGAACAGGAGACCCTGATCCTGATTACCGATCTCAACCTGAGTACCAAAGAGTGCGCCTGGCTGGAAAAGGAAGCGATGGAAACGGGAGCCAAACTCCAGCTTCTGGACCATCACGGCACCGGTGCAACCGCCGCTGAACGCTTCGCCTGGTATTTTCTCGACACTTCACGAAGTGCAACCCGGATCACCTACGACTGGCTACGGGAACATTTTGCCTTCGATCCGGAAGGCCGCTATGAAGCGATCGTCGAAGCGATCAACGCCATCGATATCTGGCGCGATGAGAGCCCCTACTTCGACTACGGCCGAGTACTCCTGGGGATGATCAGCGGAGCCAGAGAGATCAACCGGATCCTCTTCCCTGATGAGGATCGCACCTACAAACTACGGCTCATCGACACGGCGGCCAAAATCCTGGAAGAGACCCCACTGGCCGAAGCACCCATCGTCCTGGACGATGCCCTCCATAGCAACAAAAAGGCCTTTTTCCGCCTGGAAAAAAACGATACCAAGGACAACCTGGTCGCCGACTATGTCACCCGGCTTCTCGGACGGGAAAAAGATCGCCTGACGATCCACTATCGTGGCTACAAAGGGATCCTGGGGTACAACGTGGGCAACGCCTCGCTCATCGGGAACGCTTTCCTGCTGGCCAATCCGGACTACGACTTCTATATGGATGTCAACTCCCGGGGCAATTTCAGCCTCCGAAGCAACGACAAGCTGGATGTCTCCGCTATGGCCGCCGAGATCGGAAACGGCGGAGGCCACCCCAATGCCAGCGGAGGCAAAATCGAAAATTACAAAGACTCCTTCGTCTACAGTGACCTGCGTGAGGCGATCCAGCGCTACATCGACGAAAAGAGCGCGCACCCCTCCTCTTAGGGCCGCTCTCCCACCACCCGGAGCAGCACTTCCTCTTCCGTCAACGTTCCATCCCTCTCCACCACCGCTTCCAGCGTCTCCACGAGACTCTTCGCAAGGGCGAAATGTTCCTCTCTACCTAGGAGGAGTGCCCGACTCGACAGAATCTTATCCGCCCATTCCCGTAGCTGCGTTTTAGGCACGATGTGGTGCCGATACACCACCTGTGCCTCCTCCAGGAGAATTCCCCTCTTTTGGAACTGCCGGCGCCACTGCTCCGCTTCGCAGTATTGCACTTTTTCGATCTTCTTCTCCAGGCCCAGATGCGAAACAGAACGCTCCAAAGCCCGCTGCGTCGATTCCAGATGTCCGGGGAGCGGAAGCTCCAGAAGCAATCGCCCACCGGGTCGAAGCGCCTGGAGGATTCCCTCGACCGCCCGATCCGGCTCGAAAAGGCGATAGGAGGCATCGGTAAGGATCACTCCGTCGAATCGCTCACGGTCCCAGAGGTACTCCGCATGGGCCAACACCGCTCTGAGTCCCGCTTTACGTGCCTGCGCCGCCTCCTGCTCTCTCTGGCAGAGAATCAGAAGATCGATCCCCTTCTCCTGCCAGGCCAGGGAATCCCGCCCCTCGTCATATCCCAACATCAGGATCTTTTCCCCTGCTACCGGAGTGAGACGTTGGGTGAGGGAGAGGCTTTTTCTGAGGGGAAGTGACGAAGTGAGAGAAGGCGCCATAAAATCCAGGAGACTTTTGGGCATACAGGATGCTCCTAGACCCGGACCCGGTCTTCCAGAGCCCGGGAGAGGGAGAGCAGATCGATATTGTCCAGTTCCACCCCGGTGGGAACTCCCTGGGCGATCTTGGTAAAGACCAGGGGACGATCGCTCAACCGATCCTCGATGAAGAGAATCATCGTGTCGGTGGCGATGCCCGGTGGAAAGGCGAAGATCACCTCCTCCACCCCTTCGACGATCTCGTGCAGGTGGCTCTCGTCCAGATCCTCGATAGAGGAGAGTATGTAGTAGAGTCCCTCATACTGCCCCGACTCTTCGATGGTAAAGATGTCTTTGGCACTCTGAACGATACAGAGTTTGCTTCGATCGCGGCTTGCGTCACTGCAGATGCCGCAAAGCTCATCCTCGCAGATGGCGTGACAGCGCCGGCAGGTCCCCAGCGTCGTGACGGCATCCTCGATGGCCTGGGCCAGTTTGAGCCCGCTGAATCCCTCTTCCGTCACCAGGTGGTAGGCCAGCCGCGTCGCGGTCTTTTTCCCGATAGTCGGTAAGGCGTTGAAGGCGTCGATCAATCGTTCAAAAGCTTCGACTCTATACCGCTTCATAGTCCACAACTTTGCTGTATTCCGTCACTTGCTTGAGATAGCCGATCACCTTCAGATGCTCGGGATGGACCGCATACTCCTCCAGACCCTGACGATCCGCGAAGGTCGCCGTGAGTACAAGGTCCATGGCCCGCTCCTCCGGTGAGAAATTCACTCCCGTTTCCATCCGCTCCAACGAGGGGACTTTGCCGAGCAATCCTTCGATCTGCCTGGCTGCCTTCCGGATGCGCTCTGCCTTTTCCGGGTGTTCGGTAAATTTGATCATCACGATATGTACTACCAAAACGACTCCGTTGACTCAGAAATATTCCCGAATTATAACCTAAATATTTATGGTAAAATTCCGACAACTTTTATCCTGTTTATCCCTTTTTCAGGCGAAGAATATCCCTTCAGGAGTATCCGATTCATGGAAAATCTCGACTATTATGCCGTGCTTCAGGTCAGCAGAGACGCCACCGGCGCCGAGATCAAAAAGGCCTACCGGAAACTGGCGATCCGATACCACCCCGACAAGAACCCCGGAGACAAAGAGGCTGAGGAGAAGTTCAAACTCATCAACGAAGCCTACGGAGTGCTGGGCGACGAAGAGAAACGGGCCATCTACGACCGTTACGGCAAAGAGGGACTCGAGCGTCAGGGCGCCGGCTTCCATGCTGAAAGCATGGACGATATCATGGATATCTTCAACTCCATGTTCGGCGGGGCCTTCGGAGGGTTCGGAGGATCCCGCCGCCGAACCGGCACGCCTCACTACGCGATGGACCTGGAGGTAGAGCTGGACCTCAGCTTCCAGGAGGCGGTCTTCGGCTGCGAAAAGGAGATCACCCTCCAGTACAAAGCCCCCTGTGAAGCCTGCCGGGGAACCGGTGCCAAAGCGGGGCAGATGGAGACCTGTGCCACCTGCGGCGGGCAGGGGCAGATCGTCATGCGCCAGGGCTTTATGACCTTTGCCCAGGAGTGCCCCCACTGCGGGGGACGCGGCAAGGTGGCCCGGGAGAGCTGTCCGGAATGTCAGGGACACTCCTACAGGATCAAAGAAGAGACCGTCACCCTCTCCATTCCGGCAGGCGTTGATACCGGCAACCGCTTGCGTATTCCGGCCAAAGGCAACGAAGATGCCCAGGGAAGGCGGGGAGATCTCTACGTCCTCTTCTATGTGGAGGAGGATGAACATTTCGTCCGGGAAGGAAACAATCTCTACATCGAAGTTCCGGTCTTTTTCACCCAATGCATTCTCGGTGAAAATATCACGATTCCTTCACTGGAGGGAGAGCTGGAGCTGCAACTCAAACCGGGCACCCGGGATCGGGCACAGTTTGTCTTTCGCGGAAAAGGAGTGCCCGATGTCCATGGAGGACGCACCGGGGATCTTATCGCCCAGATCAAGATGATTCTGCCCAAAAAACTGGATACCGATCAGAAAGAGCTATTGGAACAGATTCAGGAGAGCTTCGGCGTCGAGAGCCAACCCCACAAAAATCGCTTTGAAAGCGCCTTCACAAAGATAAAAAACTGGATAAAGGGAGAGAAATAAAAAAAGTGGGAGTATCAGTTGATCGTCGGATATCCCGACGACCTGAGGTTTACTTGGCGACCGCGTCTTTGATAGACTTGCCGAATTTGAACTTGGGGGCGGTGTGTGCCGGCTTGGTATAGGTCTTGTTGGTACCGGGGACCTTTCCGCTCTTCTCAGGAACTTCCACAGTACTGAAGGTTCCGAATCCTACCAGAGTTACGCTCTTCTTCTTGCTCAGTGCCTCGGTAACCGCTTCGGTAAATGCTTTGACCGCTTTCTCAGCCGCAGCTTTGCTCTCGTAACCGCCTTTTTCTTTTACCAGCTCAACGAATTCAGCTTTAGTCATGTAAATCCTTTCTCACTTTTGATTGATACGCACTCATTATAGGTATCAATTTCTTATAAGGCGTTTAAAACTCAACGCCCACAGCCCCAAAACCTGGACGGGGGAGTGGAAATGTGCCCTTTCTCCCCAGGATTGCTCCGGCAGATGACACCGGAAGATGCAACCCGGCTGTCTCTCCACTTTGATCGGCAGGAGAGACCCGTGGCTTTCCGTCCCAGTCTCACGACAGGTTTGGCTGGGCTAATGATAAATAAAAAGAGTTGGAATTTACCTTAGAATCTGTCAAAAATGTTTGAATATCTGTCAACGGAGATGTCTGGGGAGTTGAATCTGGTGCGGCAGAGAGGATTTGAACCTCCACGGGCTTGCGCCCACCAGCCCCTCAAGCTGGCGTGTCTACCGTTCCACCACTGCCGCGTGGAGAACGTCTTTTGACGTGGGCGGAATTATAGCCGCTCCACGCTTAAAGAATACTGATACTCTTAGCCGAGGAAGGGGTTGGCATACAGAGCGATCAGTGCGATAACCAGGGTATAGATAACCTGAGCTTCGATCATCGCCAGGGCGATGAACATAGTGGTCATGAGCTTACCGCCCAGACCGGGGTTACGAGCCGTACCGGCGATGGTGGCAGCCGCAGTGTGTCCCATACCGACCGCACCGCCGAGGGCAGCCAGTCCCAGACCGACACCGGCGGCGACGACAGAATAGGCCTGGATCATAGACTCCCCTTCACCGGCCATTGCGAAAGCACCCAGTGCGAGAAAAAGAGCGAAAAACTTTTTCATGAAGTTTCCTTTGTTTTTGAGTTTCGGCTTTCGGTCCCGTCGACCATCTCTCGGAAGTCCGTTCGGCTTGCGTAAACGTATCGGTTCCCGATACGCCAACAGTGACATAAATGCCGACTGTTTCCCTACTTATCACTTCCGGAAAAGACAGGGCCATTATACTGCAAAGATATTTATACTTCGGCTCACAATCCTTGAATTCTGATAAAATACCCCCATGAAAACGATCCGATTTTTGACATTCTGCCTTGCAATCCTGCTGTTGGCTCCACTGGCTGCCCGTGAGGTAGTCCCCCTGAGCAAAACCCGTTTCAGGATCTTCTACGATAACGGCTCGGAACGAGTAGTGGATCTGAGGGGACGGGAGTTCGTCGTGGTCTCGGTCCGGGAGCCGGGGAGCGACGGGCGTTTCTATGCTGTGGATAGGGATGGAGTCGTCTGGTGGACGGGGGCCATTACCTCAGGAGCGGACGATTACAAAACTCCATCCGGTATCTATCCCGTTCTCTATAAGAAACGCCATCACATGTCAACAAAATATCCCGATCCCTCCGGGGTCAACAATATGGATTTCAGTATCTTTTTTACCCATCAGGGGCATGCGCTGCATAAAGGAAGCGTCAACTGGATGAGTCACGGCTGTATCCATATCGATCCGCGGGATATTCGGACCCTCTACCGCTGGGCCAAGCCCGGCACGACCCGGGTCGTCATCACCCGCCACAGCTATATGCCCTTCGCCCGCCCGGACCTTTTGAAATTCCACCTCAAATAGCGACAGATACCCTTCCGCCAGAGCCTTGCGTTTTCTCTGCTTCGTTTCCTTTTTCTTTTGTCGCATGAACAAAGAAAAAGAGATGAAGAGAGTTTTGATCAGGCCTGATACTCCGGTAGAGCCAGTTCAACTTTGCGCCCTTTTTGATCGAGCACTTTGACCTCGATCTCCTGGCCAGGCGGATACTCCTCCGGGCGGTGTCCGGCCATTTTGGAGATATGAAGCAACGCATCGTATCCGCCGGGCATCTCGACAAACAGACCGTAATCGACAACCCGTTTGACGGTTCCCCGATAGGTCTCTCCGATATGATATTGGGGGATCGAAGGCTCTTCCCTCGTCGCGATCCCCTCGATATGCTCTCGGGCCGCCTTGACCTTGTCTCGGTCGTGGCCCGTTACCTTTACACCGCCCTTTTCCCGATCCAGATCGATTTTGACTTCAAACCGTTCAATGATCTCCCGAATGGTGCTGCCGGCTTTGCCGATAATATGGACGATTCTAGAGGGATCGATGTGAAAGTGCTCCGAGACCGGAAGGGCGGAGCTGGGGACGATATGGCGCTGAGCCTCCTCCATGAGATCCAGAATATGGAGCCTTGCACTCCTGGCCTGCAGAAGCGCCTCCTCCAGAATCTTCAGATCCAGACCGCCCAGTTTGATATCCATCTGCATCGCCGTGATCCCCTTGCGGGTACCGGCGACCTTGAAGTCCATATCACCGTCGTGATCCTCCAGACCCATGATATCGGTCAGAATCGCGTAGCGGTCCCCTTCTTTGACCAGTCCCATGGCTACTCCGGCCACCAGATCGCTGATCTCCGCCTCGGCGGAAACCAGGGCCAGGGAACCGGCACAGACCGTCGCCATGGAGGAGGAGCCGTTGCTCTCCAGGATCTCCGAAACCAGTCGGATCGTGCGGGAGAGCTCCCGGTCGATCACCGGCTCCAATGCCCGTTTGGCCAGATTGCCGTGCCCCAGCTCTCGGCGGCTTGGTGCTCCGATGGGACGGGCTTCTCCCACGGAGAAAGGCGGAAAGTTGTAGTGGACCATAAAGCGCTCGGTCCTGGGAGTACGCTCTGTCAGCAGCTCATAGAGCTGGCCCTCTTTTCCCTCTCCCAGGGTCACCGTCGCCAGGGCCTGGGTCTCTCCGCGGGTGAAGAGGCATGAGCCGTGCACACTGGGCAGGAGATTGGTTTCAATACTGATGGGGCGGACCTCATCCAGCTTCCGACCATCGGCACGACGCTTCTCCTCCAGAATCTGTCGGCGAAGTTTCTCTCGTTTGACGGTCTCGATGGCCCGATAGACCTCCAGAGGATCCCGGTGCATCCCCGCCTCCTGCAAAAAGGCCTCGACCTGCTGCATCACTCGGTCGATGATATCCCCTCGTTCACTTTTGGAGAGCCCCTCCATAGCTGCCTGAATCTCCGAGCCGAAACGCTCTCTCACCAGAGCCGTCAACTCCTCCAACCTCTCGAAGTCCATCACCGACGGCAATGCTTTGACCTCCTTTTTCAAAGGGAGCAAGGCCTCTTCGTATCGACGGCAGGCGGAGGCGATCTCTCCCTGAGCCTCTCCGACCAGCACCACCAGCTCCTCTTCGCCCAGCTCGTTGCTCTCCTGATGCGGCAGCAGGATCGGCATCGGTCCCATCAGAAGCTCCGGATCAGGCAGCTCCCCGACCTCAGTCGTCTCAGTGGCTTTCGCCGCCATCTCTATCATCAGCAGCTCCTCGTCACTTCCGACGAGCAGCAGATCCAGGGCGCTCTCTTCCATCGCACTTCGGGAGGGGTTAAGCAGGCGTTCGTCGTTGCGGCGTCCGATCCTCACCGCCGCGATACTGCGGCGAACCGGCAGATCAGAAACCAGCAGCGCAGCGTTGGCCGCATGTAGAGCCGCCACCTGCAGATCCGTCTCCGGGTCGGCACTGAGTACCAGAATTGTAATCACGACAGGATAAGCAAAATCCGTCGGAAAGAGAGGGCGCAACGAACGGTCCACGATACGGGAGGTCAGTGTCTCAAAATCACTGGGTTTGCTCTCACGTTTGATGAAGCCGCCGGGAATCTTCGCGGCAGCGTAGGCTTTCTCGATATATTGCACCGTCAGAGGAAGAAACGGTTCATTGACAGGTTTATCATCCATGACAACCGTCGCCAGAATGACGGATTTCCCTTGGCGATATAAAACTGAACCGTTACTCTGACGGGCCACCTTGCCCAGGGTATAGCTTTCGCTCAATCTGTTCACTTCGATTTCAATAATTTTTTCCTGCATCGTCTTTGGGTTTCCTTTTAGATTTTGAACTTGTCGGAATGGTGGACCTGGGGATTCTGTCGGGCGATCTCCTCTTCGTCAAAACGAAAACGGAAATTCTCCACATACTCCATCAATGTTTCATAGGCTCGATTGATCTCCTCCATCTTCTCAGCATCTTCGGCATTTCGATCCGGATGATGTCGTCGTGCCAACTGACGATAACGTTTTTTGATCTCCCCTCGGGTCACCAGGGAGGGAAGGCCCAATATTTCCAGGGCTTTGCGGATTGAAGCGTCCATCTAAAGTTTCTCGTGGGAACCGCTTCCTATTCCGCCGAAAGGGACCAAATTGAACTGAAAAGAGACGGAGTTGTTGTGCAGCGACCCTCGGCCGCTCTTTGTCAGAACCGGGGTAATCTCCTGTTTGAACATCAGGGTCATATTCCAACATTTTTTGTCGTAGAGGATTCCCGCTTTCCAGTTCTTAGAACTCTTCTCTTTGAAATCGTAACTGTAACCGCCATACCATGTCACACGCTCGCTCTGTTTGTAGCGGAGATCCAGGTCCATTTCATTCTGACTCAGCCAATGACGGGTAGCGTCACTATCGACTTTCCGTGTATGGGTCAGACTCAGTCCGAAAGTTTCGCCGTTGTAGCTGAAAGTGTTTGCCAATTGACTGAGGGTGTGGTAGCGGATGGAGTAGTCCATCCGGCTGGAGAGACTGTAAGCTCCGTAGCTCAGATGCAGCTCCTGGCGCAATTCGTTCCAGCGGGAGTCATTGTCCGGATAGTAGTCGGCCACGATCAGGTAGTCTGCTTTGAAGGGCCGGTCATAAGACTCCCAGAAGTGATGCATTTTAAAGGAGAGGCGTGCATCATAGATCATATCGAGGTCATAGTCTCTGATCAGATCGCTATTGAGATCGTTGTAGCTCAGGTCTCCCTCCGCCAACAGTGTACTCTTGCTGTATGACGCAGCCAGAAGCATCGTATGCAAGCCGCTCTCATAACTGCGGACCAGATCGCTGGAGAGTTCGATATTGTGATGCAGGGCCAAAGCCGCATAGTGATCCTGCCCGAGATTGAGAGAGTTCTCTTCCATAAACTTGGTATCGGAAGCGCTCAACTCCTCTTGGACTGTAAGGTTCAGATAATCCCCAAAAACCGACGTATGAAACTCCAAAGGAAGTGAAGCGACCCCCTGCAATGCCCGGGTTCCGTCCTGCCTCCAATAGTTGTGCAGCTGGGCATCAAAACTGTAGTGCAGGAACTCACTACCCAGCTTCGTGGAGAATTTGTGGTATTGGAGTGCCGGAAGTTCCTGAATCGTTTCGTTGTTCTCCTTGCTGGTCGTATCGATGAAATAGCGTGCTCTCAGACCAAAATACTGCTCATCGTTGTAAAGGAAATAATTGACGCGGGACTCCTGAAAGCGGCTGGTCTCCTCCAGATGGTTCAGATTCGAGTATTGGAGATTCTCATAGTCGATATCGTTGAAAAGATTAATATTGGCATAGAACCCGTCCCGATATCCCTCCGGTTTCCAGCTTCTGAGGAAATTGCTGCTCTCATAAAGAAGTTCGAATCCGTAATGGCTCTTGTTTTCGAGATTATGTTGACTGACAAAAGCGTTTTTGTCCCGGAAATATCCTGTCCGGATCTCTCCCCCTGACCATGGACTGTCTACGAAACGGAATGTTCCGTAAAGCCCATATCCCCTGTTGGTGCGAATCGCCGGGTTGAACTCCATATCCATACTGGGAGAGATCGCCCAAAAATAGGGTTGTTCATAGTAAAATCCCTCATCCTTTCCATAGCCGAAATGGGGTGAGAGCAGCCCGGAATGGCGTTGTCGTTCCAGCGAAAATCCCAAATAAGGGGTATAGAAAACAGGAGTTTTTCCTGCATAGAATTTGACGTCATGCAGACGCATATACTTCGACTCCGAATCGTAGACCGCTTCACCGAATTTCACCGACCAGTCCGGATCTTCCATCGAGCAGCTCGAAAGTACACTGTTGCGCAGTGTATAGTTGCCATCCTGTTTTTCGGCATCATCGGCATAGACCCAAATATCATCCCGATCCGTATGATAAAAATCGCTGAATGTTACATGATTTTTGTCCACTTCGAAGACCACTTTGTCAGCCAGGACTTTGCTCCCCCGGTTACTGAGCACTTCGACGTGCCCTTCCACCACGATCCGGTTGGCCTGGCGGTCATAGGTCGCCCGGTCTCCGAGAAAAAGCGTTCCGTCATAAGCCAGGACAACATGCCCTCTGGCATAAACGGTATCACCACGGCTTTCGAAACTGTCGGCATAGAGTTCAGCCGAACCTTCACTGCCACCCATCGCTGCTTTGAGGAAGACCGTGGTAACAAGCAGCAGGATTCCCAGGACTTTAATCATCACCCGCCATCCTGCTTTCATTTCTTGAAACATTTCGATGAGAGGGAAAGACCAATGACCCTGCTGACAGGCTCTGTTCATATTTCGGATTCATAGGGTCTCTCCCGCCCATCTTCACTCCTCCAGGGCCTGATAGGCGATATCGGTCCGGCACTGCTTGCCGGCGAAATGAACCTGACCGACCAGCATATAGGCCCGGTCGCGTGCTTCACGGATCGACTCTCCCAATCCTACACAGACGAGCACCCTTCCCCCGGTGGCATAGAGTTTTCCATCCTCCCCCCGACTGACTCCGGCAAATGAGATATGGCTGTTACGGGCCAGCTCCTCATGGTGGATCTCGTCGATGATGATCTCGGCAGGTTCACTGGAACTGTAGGGATAGTTTTTGCTGGCCATGACGACGCCCACGGCATAACGGTCATAAAATTCGATGTTCGCTTCGGAGAGCCTACCTGTCGCCGCCCGGTAGAAAAGCTCACTGGCTGGCGATTTAAGTAGCGGCATCAGCACTTCGCACTCCGGATCGCCAAAGCGGACATTGTACTCCAGGATATAGGGCTCGCCGTCCACCACCATCACGCCCATGAAAAGTACACCCGTGAACGGCATTCCCTCTTCTTCCATCCCTTTAAGTGTGGGACGGATTACCCGCTCGTCCAGTTTCCGATAGATCGACTCGTTGACCAGCGGCGTCGGGGCATAAGCACCCATTCCTCCGGTATTGGGCCCCTTGTCCCCGTTGAGGAGCCGCTTGTGATCCTGGGCGGCGGGGAGCACCACATAGTCCTTCCCGTCGCAGACAGCAAAGACCGAAAGCTCATAACCGTCCAGAAACTCCTCCACGACGATCCGGCTCCCCGCTTCGCCGAAGGATTCGCCGCTGAGCATTCCCTGTGCCGCTTCCTTCGCCTCCTCGCGGGTGGGAGCGATGATGACCCCCTTGCCGGCACAGAGGCCGTCGGCTTTGACGACGATCGGAGCCTCCAGTGTCTCGATGAAAGCCGAGGCCTTCTCGAAAGAATCTGTTTCAAGATAACGGGCGGTAGGGATCCCGTGACGGGCCAGGAAATTTTTCATGAAGATCTTGGAGCCCTCCAGCTGGGCTGCCTGGGCCGAAGGCCCGAAGATCGTCAATCCTTCCGCCTGAAAAATATCGACGATCCCATCCACCAGAGGAGCCTCCGGCCCCACGATGGTCAGATCAATTCCCTCCTTTTTGGCAAAAGCAACCAATTCCCGATAATCTTTGATCGACAGGTTCTCTCCCACTTCATCGGTCGCACCGTTTCCGGGGGCAAACCAGATCTTCTCCACTGCCGGGTCCCGCTGCAGCGCCAACCCGATGGAATACTCTCGTCCTCCGCTTCCGACCACCAATACCTTCATCCTGCCTCCGTTTTCGAGAAATCAGCAATCGGAAACTCCGACATTTCCTATTTCTCATTTCTCATTTTAAAAAAGTTGGCCCCGGGTGGCCGTATTTGCTATGTGTCGGCCCTGATAAGCCAACGGTGGAGGAGTGAAGCGCTCTTCAGGGGACGGCATCTCGTCCGTTGCCGGACTCAAACGATGTCGTCCGCACACCGAGCACTTACAATGTCCTCCAATACTTTATGTGTTGGACCCCATTTGCAAGTAGGCGAACCACCCAGGGTTGTAATGATTATAACGAAAGCGGAGTTAGTTGAAAATAAAAAAAGAGAGGGGGTGGATTGATATCATTTAGTATCATTCAAAGTTGCGACAAGATCCCTTGCAGCCGCCACACAGGCATCGATTGTCGGCTCCGATGCAACCGTGAATTTCGCCTCGTTGGGGAGATGCTCCAGCGTCGCCCGGCCGATGACGATAGCGTGGTAACTGGAGTGCCAGGGGAAGTTTTCCAGAAAACAGTGAATCGTCGAGGGAGAGGTAAAGACAATCACCGCTCCCTCCGGCGGTGCCTCCTCCGGGTCATAGCGTCGGCAATGCGTTTCATAGATAATCTGCTCCCGCAGCTCAACCCCCGCCTCGGCCAGATATCCGCGACTGTCGAAAGAGATCTTTCTGGGACGTAGATAGAGAATCCGTCGTCGGCGAAATTTTTCGGCCAGGTCACGAGCCAGGGTGGCACCATAATACTCTTCGGGACGATAGAGAACCGTTCCACCCAATTTTCGGATCTGCTTTTCCGTTGCCGGACCGATCGCCACCGTGGGCAGATCTTTCCAGGTCGAATCGATCTGCTCGGCACTGAGCACTGCCTGCTTGGAGGTGAACATCAGAGTATCACATCCCTCCAGTTCCAAGCGGTCGGCGACCAGCGAAAACCCGATCATCGGCAGCGAATGTGTCCCGGGGCGGGCAAGAGGCGATGTGAGATAGATCGGAGGTTTCAATTTCCTCCTCCACCGTCTTCCTGAGAGCAGGCGTATCGGATCTTCCCTTCATAATAGATCTCGTTGAGATGCTCATCATCATAGGGATCGAAGTGGGGAGTGATTACCCAGCCTTTGTTGGGCTCCAGGGAAGCGATCTTGCATTCGAGATCCTCGGCAATCCTGTGAGCCTCCTCCAGCGTCATCTCCGGGGTCAGAACCAGATGGAACTCCACGAAGTTATGGCTCCCATCGGTTCGGGTTTTGAGCCAGTGATAGCCGTTGACCTTGGGATGGTTGCCGATGATCTCACCGATTTTGGCGACGATCTCGCTGGGGAGGGAGCGATCCAGCAGAATCATTACCCCCTCTTCGATGATCTCATAGGCGGAGTAGATGATATAGAGACCGATCCCCAGACCGAAAAGGGCATCCACCCAGTCCCATCCGGTCAACCAGACGATGAGCAAAGCCGCGACAACAGCGCTGTTGCTGAGCAGGTCGGTTTGATAGTGAAGGGCATCAGCCTTGATGACGATATTGTCGGTCTTTTTGGCGACACGCAGCAGATAGCGTACCAGCAGCCAGGTAACCAAAATCGAGAAGAGCATGATCCCCAACGAAGCCTCCAGATACTCTGTACCCCGTTGATGTAGAACTTTTTCGATCGCTTCATAAATGATGAAGATCCCGGAAAGGGTAATAATCGTCCCTTCGATCACCCCGGCGATCGCCTGGACCTTTCCCTTGCCATAGGGGAACATCTCGTTAGGATGTTCTTCCGCCTTTTTAATGGCAAAAAAGTTGAACAGGGAGACTCCCATATCCAGAATCGAATCGATGGCGGAGGCGAGGACAGCTACTGAACCGCTCATCAAACCGACAAAGAGTTTGACAAAGGTCAGGAGTGCCGCGGCGGAGGTGGAGACGACAGTTGCCCGACGTTGGGCAGACATCTCCCCTACATTATATGAGAGATTGGCCATGAGAGAAGTTTATCCGACAGTAGAACTCAGGAACCTACCGGTGTCACCGGAGAACGGGGATGGACCGTATTTTTACCTTTGCCCTCATGGCTGCAGTATCCTGCAGGTTCTTCACCCGGGAAATAGTGGGCACACGCCATACAGTTGTGAGGTCCTTTGACAAAGCGCTCCGACTCTACGACCGAATAGCCGTCACGGGCACAGGGGTCGTGCATATAACCGCGGCTACAGTCTGCCGCATTGGCCAGACTCCCCATCGAGAGCCACAGTGCCGCAATCCCAAATCCGTACATCATCCTCTTTTTCATCATTTCAACCTTCCAACAGAATTCACAGTTTTACCATCATAGCACATTTTTATATTTTTTAAGATTAAAACCGAAACAGGTGGAGAAAAGGAGGAGAGTTCCTGATCCTCCTGGGATCAGAGAGCCCGGCTGAGTAGATCGGCAATCCGACGGGCAAATGCCGCTTTGTCTTTGGGCTCCAGCCCTTCGGCGAGTTTGGCGCTGTCGAGCAGCACCCAGGCACTCTCTTCAAAGATCTTCTCATCTTCGATTTCCTGGAGTTTCCGGATCATGTCGTGCTCGGGGTTGATCTCCAGGATCAACGGGAGTTCCGGCTCCTCCTGACCCATATGGCGGAAGAGATGACGCATCGAAACCATCGGGTCGCTGCTATCCGGCACGACACAACTGGGGCTCTCGCTCAGACGGGTGGTCACTTTCACATCTTTGACCGCCTCTCCCAATGTGTTTTTGAGCTTTTCGACAAGAGGGCTGTACTCTTCGCTGAACTTTTCCAGCTTCTCCTTATCTTCCGCTTCGGGAGCATCGACCGTGGCGATATCCACCAGCTTCCACCCTTTGTATTCACCGATAGCCGGCGTGACAATCTCATCGATCTCCCGGTCATCCATGATCAATACTTCGATATCGGCTCTGCGGTAGGCTTCGAGCAGCGGTGAGTTGCGTAGGACATTTTCGTCGTCTCCGATCAGATAGTAGATCTCCTGCTTCGTCTCCCCTTCCCGTTCGCCGGCACGCCGCATATAATCATCCAGGGAGGTCAGCCCCTCGACTTTGCTGCTTTTGTAGCGGACAATCTCCAACAAGGCCTCTTTGTTGAGATGGTCGGTGAAGATCCCCTCTTTGATCAATTTGTTGTACTGGTCGATAAAACGATCGAACTTTTCATCGTCGAGTTTTTTGATCGCCGAGAGGATCTTTTTGACCGATGCCTGACGGATATTGGCCAGGATACGGTTTTCCTGCAGCATCTCCCGACTGACATTGAGCGGCAGATCCTCACTGTCGATGATTCCCCGGACAAAGCGCAGATAGAGGGGAAGCAGCTCTTTCTCCTCGTCGGTAATGAAGACCCGTTTGACATAGAGTTTGACCCCAGGTTGGAAGTCGGCACGGAAGATATCCGCAGGCGCCGTCCGGGGGATATAAAAGAGCGTGGTATATTCCAGAGAGCCCTCCGCTTTGTTGTGGAGCCAGAGCAGCGGCTCTTCGCTGTCGTGCCAGAGGGTGGAATAGAACTCGATATAGTCCTCGTCCTTGAGCTCGCTTTTGGGGAGGGTCCAGAGCGCTTTGGCCTCGTTGATCTGCTCGCTCTTTTGGACCTTTTTCATCTCGACTTTGTCCCCTTCTCCCACGTTCTCTTCGACTTCGTAGTGAAGGAAAATGGGATAGGGAATGTGATCGGAGTATTTTTTGACGATCTCTTTGACCCGCCAATGGTCCAGAAACTCCCGGGCGTCCTCTTTGAGCTTGATGTAGATGACGGTGCCGTGCTCATCTTTGATCACCGGATTGATCTCGTACTCTCCGGTACCGTCACTGCTGAATTTCCATGCGGTCTCCTCTCCCGCTTTTTTCGTGATCACATCGACCCGTTCGGCAACCATGAAGACCGAGTAGAAGCCGACCCCGAACTGCCCAATAAGATTGTTGTCCTTCTTGGCATCACCGGTGAGCTGTTCCAGGAAGGCCCTAGTTCCCGACTTCGCGATGGTTCCCAGGTTGTGGATCAGATCCTCTTCGTTCATGCCGATTCCGTTATCGGTCACGGCAAGGGAGTTATCCTCTTTGTCGATTTTGATATTGATTTTGGGCGACCACTCCTCCTCCTTGAACTTCTCCTCTGTCAAACGCAGATAGTTGAATTTGTCCAAGGCGTCGTTGGCATTGGAGACCAGCTCCCGCAGAAAAATCTCCCGGTTGGAATAGAGGGAGTGGGTCATCAGATGGAGCAATTGCCCGATCTCAGTCTGGTATTGATGTTTGGCCATCTCGAACTCCTGAAGAATTTTTGAAGTATTTTACATCAGATTGAGAAATATTTCAAGAGTTAACGAAGGTTAGTTTAGTCGATATGACTAAAAGAATGGCGGAATAAGTGTGTCACTATGCGGACTTTACAAGCTTCATTCGCTCTCCTCGTACCAGTTTGCCTCCCCGGAGTACCCGAAGATAGACACCGCGTGTATCTTTCACCAATTGGGGCAATCGGGAATCATATATCGCGAGATGTTCACAGATCGGGCAACGGCGGCTCACTTCCAGAATCACCTCGCCAGCCACGAGACGATCCCCTGGATCAAGCTGGCGTGTATCCAGATCCAAAAGAATATTCTCTCCCAGATCACCGGGATCAAGACTAATCCCCTCAAGATTAGCCGTATGGTAGGCGACAGGTCCGGTCACCAGCACCGATCGGTCTGCTTTCCGTCCGTAAAATTTGTCTCCGATCACCCCCTCCTGGTCCAGGGTAAGCGCCGAACACTCTTTCCGTCCTTTTGTCTCGGGTTCTGCCAGAAAAAGTCGCAGGATCTCCATTACTCTCTTATCCTTGAAAAAATATTGCCGATTATATCACACGGGGATTTCCAAATCTTTCCAGGAGATATAGAGAGTGAACATCGAGGAAAATATGTCACGGGTGGGCGATGAATTTCACTTCGATGTCGTAGGGTTTGCCGTGGGAGTGGGGTCCGAATCCGAAACGTTGGAGCTGTTTGAGATAATTGATCAGCTCATGATTAAAGTCAGGATTTCCCGAAAGTCGCAGGATCCTGTAGTCGAAACGCCCGTCCGGGTAGATCTTCAGGTGTATGTCGATCTCTTCCCCGGCGAAATTGGCCTGAGCCGGCCATCCCTTGAGCAGGTTTTCGACTTTGGCTAGATAGGCGTTCTCCACGCCGCTTTCATTCCGACTCTTTTTCAGAGTTTGCACTCCCTGTTTCTTCTCTCCGGCACTTCCCCTACGCGGATGGGGCTTCGTAGCATTGCGAGGCGGGACTTTGACATGGCTGAAGAGTTTCTTGGTGTCGGGCTTACGTACCTTCGTACTCTTCTTGACCGGACGTTGTACAGTGTTTTTTTTGGGTGCGGTGATATTGCGCGGTTTGGGGTGGCGTCGCTTTTTGACCGGACTTTTTGCTACAGGTTTCGGGGGACTTTGATGAGGAGGGCCCGCCAGCGAAACTGCAATGCCTTTTCGGTTTTTAATGACAAAATGGGTCGATTTTTCGCTGTGATGAAAACCGAAATAGTAGAGGATCAGAACGATGACAGTCAGATAGATGATCACAGCCGCTATTCCGGCGAAAATTTTATCCCGCATCATTCCGTCAGCAGTGATACCCTTGGGAAGCCTGCCTCTTTGACCGTCTTGAGCAGATAGATCACATCTTTGTAGGGCAGGGACTCATCCGCGCGGATATAGACGTCACTCTTTTTGTTCATCGTGGAAGATTTGAGCATGAAGTTGTCGGCAAAGTCCCGTAGGGAGTAGATATCGTTTCCCAGGTAGATCTTGCGGTGACGGTCCATCCGGATGGTAATACTGGGAACTTTCTCCACTTTTTTGCTGCGGGTCCCTTTGGGCAGAGTGATCTGTTCCTGATAAGTAATAGTGGGCGCCGTCACCATCAATATTGCCATCAAAACCAGCATCACATCGACGAAGGGGGTGATATTCAGATCGGGATCGTCATCCCAATGGAACATCTCAGGCCTCCCGTTGCCGTTGGGCCAGGATGATCTCCGACTGGGATTCCAGCAGGGACTGGAGCTCGTAGGCCTTGCGCTTGAGCAGAAGATGAAAGGCGTAGGCAAAGACCGCAACGAAAATCCCCGCCGCCGTCGCCACCAGAGCTTCACTGATCGCCGGAGCGACCACGGAGAGCGAAGCGCTCTTTTGGGTCCCCAGACGACCGAAGGCTTCCAGAATGCCGACAACGGTTCCAAAAAGGCCGATAAACGGTGAGGTGGACGCCATAATGGATAGCTGGGTCAATCCTCTGGTGGCACTGCGGACCGCATCGTTGGAAGCGGCCTTGAGGACTTCGGCACTGACCACACCGATCTGCTGAAGATAGCCCGCCAGAAGAGAGTCGGGAGAGACATTTTCACTGCGGCCCATGTAGAGTCGACTCAAAGAGCGTGATTCGGATCGAAGTCGTCGGCTGATAAGTCGGTAACGGTAGATAAAGATCCAGAAAGTTGCAATGAAATAGAGTGAGAGGACAAGCAGCACCATCCAGGTGATGGCGCTGCTGTGTAATAGATAGGAGGAGAGAGAACCCACGTCAGTAGGATTTCTTGATCGATTCGACCTTGCTGACTGCCGCAGCGATGGCCACATCGGAAGTCTGGGCCTTTTGCAAAAGCTCTTTGGCCTCGGCCATCCGTTCGCTCAGACTGCCCTCTTCGTCGCTGATCAGCACGGCGCCGTCGACGATACAGCTGACCTTGTTCTCATCGACTTTGACATAGCCGTGGTTGATGGCGATCATAATCTCTTTCCCGTCAGCGGTCTCCACGGTAATCACACCGGTCTCCAGAAGTGAGACAAGGGACGCATGATCGGGAAGGACACCGAACTCCCCTTCCTTGCCGGGGAGAGTGACCATTTTGACATCCCCTTCGTAGATGAGGCCGTTGGGGGTGACGATCTCGAGTTTCATGGTTTTCATAGAGATCCTTTGAGGCTTAGGAAGCCTTCTCTTTCATTTTTTCCGCTTTTTCGATCGCCTCATCCATACTGCCGACCATGTAGAAGGCCGCTTCGGGCAGATGATCATATTCACCGTTGAGGAGACCTTTGAAACCTTTGATGGTCTCTTCCAGGGTCACGTAGCGTCCGGGAGCACCGGTGAAAACTTCGGCGACATGGAAAGGCTGGGAGAGGAACTTCTCGACCTTCCGTGCCCGCTCGACGATCAGTTTGTCCTCTTCGCTCAATTCGTCCATACCGAGAATAGCGATGATGTCCTGAAGATCCTTGTACTTCTGAAGGATCTGCTGGACGCCGCGTGCCACCTGGTAATGTTCATCGCCGATGATGACGGGATCGAGCATCCGGCTGGTGGAATCCAGGGGATCCACGGCGGGATAGATACCCTTTTCAGCGATGGAACGGTTCAGAACGGTCGTGGCATCCAGGTGGGCGAAGACCGAGGCAGGCGCCGGGTCGGTCAGGTCGTCCGCCGGGACATAAACGGCCTGGACTGAGGTAATCGAACCTTTAGTCGTCGAGGTAATCCGCTCCTGGAGCTTACCCATCTCACTGGCCAGCGTCGGCTGGTAACCGACCGCCGAGGGGATCCGGCCCAGCAGGGCGGACATCTCGGCACCGGACTGGGCGAAACGGAAGATGTTGTCGATAAACATCAGAACATCCAGACCCATCTCATCCCGGAAATACTCGGCCATGGTCAGACCGGTCAGGGCGATACGGTTACGGGCTCCCGGAGGCTCGTTCATCTGACCGTAGCAGAGGGCGACCTTGTCCAGAACGTTGGATTCTTTCATCTCATTGTAGAGATCGTTTCCTTCCCGGGTCCGCTCACCGACACCGGCGAAGACGGAGTAACCGCTGTGTTTCATGGCAACGTTGTTGATGAGCTCCATGATGATAACGGTCTTTCCGACGCCGGCTCCGCCGAAGAGACCGACTTTTCCCCCCTTGGCGTAGGGAGCCAGGAGATCGACGACCTTGATTCCGGTCTCGAAGATCTCCGCCTTGGTGCTCTGTACGTCGAACGCGGGAGGTGTGCGGTGAATCGACCAGGTGGTCTTGGCTTCTACAGGCTCACCTTCGTCAATGACGTTACCGATGACATCGAAAATGCGGCCCAGAACCTCCTCACCGACAGGTACTTTGATGGGGGCACCGGTCGCTTTGACCTCCTGGCCGCGCACCAGTCCTTCCGACATGTCCATCGCGATGGTCCGGACACGGTTGTCTCCAAGCTGAATCGCGACCTCCAACACCAGGCGATGCTCTTTGCCGTTGGTAGTCAGCGTTGTTTCCAGCGCTTCGTTGATCTCGGGAAGGTAATCGCTGAATTCCACATCGACTACCGGTCCCATAACCTGAATGATTTTACCAGTCATGTACTCTCTCCTCGTTTTATTTCAATGCTTCGACACCGCTGATGATCTCAATCAGTTCGGTGGTAATGGCTTCTTGCCGCGCTTTGTTGTATTGAACGGTCAGGGACTTGACCATCTCCTTGGCGTTGGTGGTCGCCGCATCCATCGCCTGCATCCGCGCCCCATGTTCCGCCGCCAGGGAATCGATCAGGGCGTAGTACATCACATACTCCAGATAACGATGGACAAGAGCTTCAAGCAGTGTATCGTCATCATCGGGCTCGATCTCCAGCTCCGAACTGCTCGCCTGGGCCTCAGCAGGCAGATTGGAGGGGTCAACGGGGACCAGATTGTCGATACGGATCTCCTGGGTGATCATGTTGACATATCCGTTGTGAACGACGATAACCTTGTCGGTCTTCCCCTCGATGTAGTCGTCGACACAGCTGCGGATGAACTTGGCCGCTTCCTCATAGGAGGGAGAGGCACTGAGCCCTTCGATTTCGTCCAGCATTTCCATCTGGTTGAAACGGTAGTAGGCGATCCCCTTCTTTCCGATGGCGCGGAGTCTGACCTGGGCCCCTTTGGCGCTCCACTCGGCAATCAGCGTGTTGACCGCTTTGATCGTCTGGGAGTTGAATCCGCCGCAGAGACCTTTGTCCGCAGTGACAAAGACGATATCCACCGTCGTGGGGTTTTCCACTTTTCTGAAGTAGACATTGTCACTGACATCGTTGTACTTGGCGATCTGCAGAGCGATCTCATCGATCATCTCCGTGATCTTCTGGGCATACGTCTTGGAACGTTTGGCAAGCTCTTCGGCGCGTTTCAGCTTCGCGGAAGAGACCAGCTTCATCGCATGGGTAGTCTTCTGCGTCCCCTTGACGCTCTTGATCTTGCGCTTGATATCTTTTAGGCTAGCCATAGGTTCAACCTTGGATTATGCTGCAAACTGGGACTTGAAATCCTCGATCGCTTTTTTGAGTTCCTCTTCGGTATCACTTTTGAGCTCTTTGCTCTCACGGATACTCTCCAGGATATTGCTGTATTTGGCATCCAGGAAGGTGTAGAACTCCCGCTCAAAACGGGTAATCTCGGAAACCGGGATATCGTCCAGATACCCTTTGGTTCCGGCATAGATGATGACAGTCTGTTTCTCGACAGGGATCGGAGAATAGGGAGGCTGCTTCAGCAGCTCCGTCATCCGGGCTCCCCGCTCCAGCTGATGGCGGCTGTGCTCGTCAAGATCGCTGGCAAACTGAGCAAAGGCCTGGAGTTCCCGATAGGAGGCCAGGTCCAGACGCAGGGTACCGGAAACTTTTTTGATCGCTTTGATCTGGGCGGCACCCCCGACCCGGGAGACAGAGAGACCGACGTTGATCGCCGGACGGATACCGGAGTTGAAAAGATCGGTCTCCAGGAAGATCTGGCCATCGGTAATGGAGATGACGTTGGTGGGGATGTAAGCGGAGACATCCCCGGCCTGAGTTTCGATAATGGGGAAGGCGGTGATCGATCCGGCTCCCAATTCGTCGCTCAACTTGGCTGCACGCTCCAGCAAGCGGGAGTGGAGATAGAAAACATCACCGGGATAGGCTTCGCGGCCCGGGGGGCGGCGAAGAATCAGGGACATCTCACGATAGGCGACCGCATGCTTGGAGAGATCATCGTAAAAAATAACCGCATGGCGGCCGCTGTCCCGATAATATTCGGCCATGGTGACGCCGGCGTAGGGAGCCAGATACTGCAGAGCGGAGGGATCGGAAGCTCCGGCATTGACGACGATAGTATAGTCCATCGCCCCATTCTCTTCCAGTTTTTTCACCAGAGAAGCGACCGTGGACTGCTTCTGTCCAATCGCCACATAGATACAGATGACATCCTGACCCTTCTGGTTGATGATGGTGTCGATGGCCAGGGTGGTTTTACCTGTCTGACGGTCCCCGATAATCAGCTCGCGCTGTCCACGGCCGACGGGTACCAGGGCATCAATCGCTTTGATACCGGTTTGGAGAGGTTCATGAACCGATTTTCTCGCCATGATGCCGGGAGCCTTCTCCTCGACAAAACGTTTCTCACTCGCCTCAATGGGGCCTTTGCCGTCGAGCGGCTCTCCCAGAGGATTGACGACACGTCCGACAAGACCGTCACCGACAGGAATCTCCAGAAGTGCTCCCAGACGTTTGACACTCATTCCCTCACGGATGTCGGAGTATTCCCCCAGGACGACGATACCGACACTGGACTCTTCCAGGTTGAGAACCTGCCCCTTTGTGCCGTTTTCAAATTCGACCATTTCCCCGGCCATGACGTTGCTGAGGCCATAGACTCTGGCAATTCCGTCACCGATTCCGATGACCTTCCCCACTTCGTTGATATCTACATTCAGTTCGAAATTTTCGATCCGTTCCTTGATAATGGAACTGATCTCATCCGCTTGCAATTTCGCTGCCACTGCTGCTCCTTTCTGTAAGTTTGCTTTGTTCTAGAGTGCCCGCTGGATAAAATCCAACAGTTCGGACTTGAGCCGGGATTTGGAGACATTGAGTTCCAGGCCCAGATCGTCCACCTCTACTTTGAGACCGTCACTCTTCTTACCGGTCTGCTTCAGTGTAATTTTCGCTCCGCTGTAGTGTTCCAGAGCCGTTTCGAGTTCGGCAAGTTTCTCTTTGGGAAGCTTGCAGTCCGCCTCCACCGTTCCTTCAAAGCGGTTTTGAAGACGTTTGATTTCAAAATCGAGAATCTCGGCAAGAGCCGGGATGAGATCGAGCCGTCCCTTTTCGCTCATTACCTCCAAAAGGCGGTACAGCCGGGGATCAATCTTCTCTTTGAGAGGTTCGACCAGCAGGTGAAACTTCTCCGTCCCCCGTACCAGCGGAGAACGTACGAGCTCCTCCACCTTGGGGTCGAAAAATGAAGCTTCCAGTGTACGAAGGAGCCGAAGCTGCTCCGGAAGCTCTTTTTCGGGGATCAATTCCCGCAATGCCTTGGCATATCGTTTGGCAATGAGTTCATTCATTTAAGCCACCTTCTTTGCAAGAGTGTCAATGATCTGGGATCCGGTCAGGGGGATATCCTCGGGACTGATATTTTCATCCAGGAGCGAAACAATGGTCTCCCGCTGCATTTTACGCTCTTCCGTCTCCATCCGTTCCCGATACTGCTGCTCAAGGGCGCTCAGCTCCCTGCTGCCGAGCTCCCGGTATCGCTCTGAGAGGATCTCCGCCTCTTTTCGAGCATCTTCCAGAATCTCTTTGGCTTTTTTCTCACTTTCGGCCAGGGCCTGTTCAGCGGTTTTTTTGGCCTCTTTGGCCGCCTGGAGGCGGTTCTCGATTTCAGTCAGCTGTGCCGCAATTTTCTCCCGGCGTTCCCGAAAGAAGTTCCGGATCGGATCGGCAACCAGGTAGTAGATCAGCGCCGCAAAAATCAGAAAGTTGAAGACCCGCGGGACGAAATCTGTGCTGCGGCCTGCGATCGATGCGTAGTGACTGGCTCCCTCTGCTTCACCGGCAACCAGCATAAACGCCGGGACGGCCAGAACAGCAAGAAGGCTTATGAAGGTTCTTTTCATACTCAATCCTCTCCCTCAGATTTGGCTGAATTTTGCTTTGAGACTCTCTTTGATCAGCGGCAGTTGAGAAAGCACTGTAGACTTCAGGCTCTCCCTCTCCTCTGCCAACCGTTCGGTGAAACGGCGATACTCCTCCTCGAGTGTCTCTTGTTTGGCTGCCAGTGCCGCCGCATTCTCCTCTTTGACCACCTGGACAGCTGTCTGACGGATCCGGGCGGCTTCGCTCCGGGCCTCTTCCAGTTTTGCCTGGGCCTGGGCCAGCAGTTCTTCGCTTCCACTGCTGAGATTGTTCGCCGCTTCGAGATCCCGGGCAATGGTCTGATCCCGATCATCCATGAATCGCAAAAGCGGTCCGTAGAGTCGGTCATTGAGCTGATAGATCAGGAAGAAAAAGATCAGCAGAACGATCCCCATCAGGAACGGATGTAGTTCAAGCATCGGCACTCCTCGTAAAAATTGACGCATTTTATCATCTTGCGTTTTAAATAAGGGTTAAGCAGGGCTTATCGATCGTTTTTGTCCAAAAAATCGATAAAGGCTTTCAGACTCTCCTCATCCGGGAGTCTGATCTCCAGCCCCTTGCGGGTCAGTCGATGGGGGAAGGGAAGCAGTTTTTCAAGACGCTTCAGGAGTTTGGGATCCGACTGCGGGGAGGGAGGAGAAGACTTGTCGGACTTGCGCGAGGAGACGCCTTCCCGCGTCCGTTTGACCAGCTCCTCCGTCTCCCGGACACTCAGCTTCTGTCCTGCGATCGTGTCGACGATAACACGCTGTTTCGCTTCGGGAAGCGCCAACAGTACTTTGGCATGCCCCTGGCTGAGACGCCCTTCGGTCAGGGCTTTTCGGGCATAGTCCGAAAGGGAAAGCAGCCGCAGGGTATTGGTGATCTGGGAACGGCTTTTGTGGACGATGGCCGCCAGCTCTTCGTGGGTAATCCCGTGGACCTCCAGAAGTTCGCGATAGGCTTCGGCGAGTTCGATGGGATTGAGATTCTCCCGCTGGATGTTCTCCACCAGGGCCAGCTCCCGCATCCGCAGACGGTCCAGATCCACATCCGCTACGATGGCACGGATTGTCGAAGCTCCGATAAGTTTGTGAGCCCGCAGTCGACGTTCTCCTGCCACCAGGATCCATCGATCTCCGTTGGGGATGACTACCACCGGTTGCAGCAGGCCGTGACGTCGAATCGACTCTCCCAGCTCCTCCAGGCGTTGGGGATCGAAATCCTTGCGGGGCTGATAGGGATTGGGATCGATGGTCTCCACCGGCAGTTCCCGTACCTCCTCCCCCAGCTCCTTTTCGGAGAGTTCCCCCTCGCTCAGTTCGGTCTCATAGGCCTGCCCCACCTCTTCGAGGATGGCCCCCAGTCCCTTGCCCAGCGCCATCTCAGCTCCTCAGAATCGCTTCCGCCAGGGCTTTGTAGGCTTTGGAACCTTTGGAGCCGGCGGCGTAGTGGATGACCGGTTTGCCGAAGCTGGGGCTCTCCGCCACTTTGACGTTGCGTGGCACGACGATGAAGTCGTTCTTTTTCCGGGTGAAGAGTTTGTCACGGAAATGGTGTTCCAGATCCGCCAGCACCTGTTTGGAGAGGTTGTTCTGACCCGAATACATCGTCGGCAGGAACCCTTTGATCCTGAGTTTGGGATTGATGGTTTTGCGCAGGAGGGAGACGGTATTGAGCAGCTGCGCCAACCCTTCCAGAGCGAAGAACTCGCACTGAATGGGGATGATCACCGAATCGGAGGCACTCAGAGCGTTGATGGTGATCGGCCCCAGAGCCGGGGGAGAATCGATAATGATGTAGTCGTATTTCTCCCGGATCCCGGCGATCGCTTTGCTCAGAATCATCTCCCGGTTGCGCTTCCGGCTCCCGTAAAAATCCTTTTCGATTCCAACCAGGCCGATATTGGAAGGAGCCAGATGCAGTCGTTTGACCGCGGTTTTGAGGATGATCTCCTCCATCTTTTTGCTGCCGATAAGCACATGGTAGATGTTGAACTCGTAATCATTGCGACTGAAGCCGAGGTTGGTGGTGGCGTTGGACTGGGGATCCACATCAATGAGTAGAACCCGCTTCCCCTCTTCGGCCAGGGAGGCGGCCAGATTGACCGCTGTCGTGGTCTTGCCGACTCCCCCTTTCTGATTGGCAATGCTAATCACTTCACTCATCGTAATTCCACGATCCTTTCTCCATCGAGCATTATCGACCCGTCTTCCATAAGTTGGGCCTTTTCAAGACTTATAAACTCCGCTCCCCGGTGAGTACCAAAGGGGCGTGATCTCTCAAATTCTAACCGGTACTTCCTAAAGAGTTCCTTCCATTTCGGCGCACTCTCCAGCCGCTGGAGATACATATCAAGTAATATCATCGGCGAAAGCTCCGTCTCAAGGGCGGCGAAGTTTTTTTCACTTTTTTGGAGATTGACACCAATGCCGGCTACATAGAAAGAACGCAGACGGGTCGTGATCACCCCTCCGGCCTTTTTGGATCCCAGATAGAGGTCATTGGGCCACTTGAGCCAAACCGGTTGTCCCAACTCCCGAAGCAGCTCTCTCATCACCCATCCGAAATAGATCGATGCTGCCGACGGGGGAAGATCCTCCGGCAAATCCGACTCCCGCAGTGCGATGGAAGCGAAGAAGTTTCCCGGATAACCGATCCACCGGTTGTCGCGACTGCCGACCCCATCAGTCTGCTCCCGGGTCAGGACCGCTATTGGCTCCGCAATCTTGCCGCTGCGGATCGCCTCGGTCAGCCAGCGCTGAGTGGAAGGAAGGTTTTCAAAGGAGAGAATCTCCAACCTTCAACCCCCTTCCGACGCAATAGGCCCGGCCGCTCATCGCCTTTTTGCCGGTGGGCTGGAGGCTCACTATCCGCAGTATTCCCCGCCGGCATCCCACATCGATCGTTTCGTCGCCTATCGCAAGGATTTCACCGGGGCGGTGAGGTGACGCGACATCAGGGACTTCGATGACATTCAGTTTGAGACCGCCGGAGAGGAAGATCCCCGGCCACCCCTCGAAGGCCCGATATTTGCGCTCGATCGCCTCGGCATCATCCAGTGCAATCTCTCCATCGCTGCGCCTGATCTTTTTGCAGTGGCTCGCCAGAGCTCCGAACTGGGGCAGAGGCTGGAGCTCCTCGAAGCGCTTCAAAACCTTCGGCGTGAGCTCTGCCGCCGCTTCCGTCAGCTGCTCCATGAGGCTCCGGAGACGGGTATCTTTTCCGATTGCCACATAACGGTAGGCCAGGGCCGGCCCGCTGTCGAGCCCCTCCTCCATCAGCATCGCGGTAACACCGGTGAAACTGTCACCGTTGAGCAGAACCTGCTGCACCGGTGAAGCCCCCCGATAGGCCGGAAGCAGTGAGGCGTGGAGATTGATACAGGGGGCAAGATCAAGGATCGCTTTCGGGAGTAACTGGCCGTAGGCAGCCACCACGATGAAGTCGGGAGCGAGTCCCTGCAAACGCTGCAAAATATCCTCGTCCTTCAGTGTCTCAGGCTGAAGCACCTCTATCCCTTTCTCCGTCGCCAGAGTCTTCACTGGCGGGGGTGTCAAGACCTTTTTCCTCCCCACAGGCCGATCAGGCTGGGTCAGCACCAAGACGACGTCGATCCCCTCCTCTTCGATCAATCGTTTCAGGATACGCCGGGCATAGTCGGGCGTTCCCATAAAGACAATCCGTTTCACCTCACTCCTTTGAGATATATCCCATACTTTATAATCAAATGCAATGTTTATCGGTTTTTGAAAGCGGGAACAGTCTATTCCTCGCTATCATCGGCAGAATCCTGCCCGACAAAAAGTGTCCCGCCGCGATGCTCACCACTTAGGAGATAACTCCGGGCATCACTCAAATCGAACCCACTGGCCAGAAACATCCGGCCACCGCGGCGCATCAGAAAGTCAGCCGCCTGAAGCTTGGTGACGATCCCGCCGGTAGCGAAGCGTCCATGGGGGGTACACTCGGAGTCGAGCTCTCCGGCTTCGATCGTGCAGACGACCTTTCGAAGCTTTGCATCGGCGTGGCGATGGGGGTCTTTGTCGTAATAGCCGTCGATATCCGAAAGGATCACCAGGATATCCGCCTGAAAATACCAGGCTACATGGGCACTGAGGCGGTCGTTGTCTCCAAAAACCAGCTCTTCAGTGGCTACCACGTCGTTTTCATTGACGATAGGGACCACCCCGTGCTCCAGCAGCTTCTCCACGGCATGGCGGGCATGACGGGTCCGCCGGCGGGAATCGAAATCATCCGCACTGAGCAGCAGCTGGGCGCTGAGGATTCCGTGGTGGGCAAACTTGCTCTGGTAAAGTTTCAGAAGATAAGGCTGCCCAATCGCCGCCAGGGCCTGCTTGTCGGCTACACGGCTGCGATCCAGCTGCAGCTGGGTGTATCCGGCGGCCACCGCGCCGGAGCTGACCAGTATCACCTGGCGCCCCTGTCTTTGCAGTTCGGCGATGAAATCTACCAGGGCCCGCATTCGCTCCAGCGCGATCGTCCCCTCTTCCGTCAGCACATGGGAGCCGACTTTGATCACGATACGCCGCATTATTCTGCCTCAACTGTAGAAGAGTTTTCTGCCTCTACCGCTTTCTCCTGCCGCCGACAGGCATGGACCATAGCTCCCAGCGCATAGCGCAGGGGCTCGACATTACGTCCGCTGACCGAGGAGACGGGCAGGACAAAGACCGGTCGATCCGTGGGCATCGCTTCCCAGCTCTCATGGAGATCGGCATAGCTCAGCAGCTTTGTATCGGCATCGAAGTGTTTCTCGAGGATCTCGTTGGGTTCCAGGCCCAGTGCTTCGAGCAGCTCTTCCGTTTTCCCGTCGATCTCGTTGTCGCTCAGGGCGTCGATCTTGGTGATGGCGACGGCATAGGGGCGACTGGCGAGCTCTTCCGAATAGCGCCGGAGCTCCTCTTTGAGAATCTCGTACTGGTATTGCATCTCCCGGTAGTTGGTAGCGTCGATCATCAGCAGCAGCGTCTTGGTCCGTTCGATGTGGCGCAGGAACTCCAACCCCAGGCCTCGACCGTCGCTGGCTCCTTCGATTATCCCCGGAATATCCGCCATCATAAAAGAGTCGAACTCTCCCAGAGCTACCACCCCCAGTTTGGGCGTCAGGGTGGTGAACTCGTAGTTGGCGATCTCGGGGCGCGCGTTGGAGAGTGTGGAGATGAGGGTCGATTTTCCCACATTGGGGAATCCGACCAGCCCCACATCGGCGATAAGTTTCATCTCCAGGCGCACATGTCGGCTCTGACCGGGCAGCCCCGGCTGGGCGTAGGTGGGACGCTGGTTGGTGGAACTCTTGAAGTGGACATTGCCCAATCCCCCCTTGCCCCCTTCCAGGAATTTCACCTTCGTTCCCGGCTCCGTCAGATCCAGCAGAAGCTCACCGGTCTCGGCATCCACAATCTGGGTCCCGGGAGGAACGACAACCGTAGTATCCTTGCCGCTTCGACCGAAACGTTTGCGCCCCTCTCCGGGCCGCCCGTTCTCGGCTTTGATGTGGCGCTTGCCCCGCAGATGGGAGAGGGTGTCGGTATTGCCGTCGACCTGAAACCAGATGGCCCCGCCCCGACCGCCGTCCCCGCCGTCGGGTCCGCCTTTGATGACAAACTTTTCGGTATGGAAGGAGACGCACCCGGCTCCTCCTTTTCCAGAACTGAGTGTCAGTTCTACATTATCTACAAACATTATAATTGCCTTTGTTTTTTTGAATACTCTATAGTTTTTCTTAATATTATATCATATCTGCCGGAAAGAGATATCGTGTTCAAACAGTAACAGTCAAGGCTATGTACAGAGGATAAACCGGATTGAGAAATATAGAAAGAAGAAAACGAAACGAACACCGATCAGTGATCAGCGCCCGAATCGAAAAGAAAAAAGTTTTAAGCAGGAACGACAGAAACCTTCTTCTTGGTGGAAGTTTTGTTTTCGAACTTGACAACGCCTTCGATCAGGGCGTAGATGGTATGATCTTTTCCGATGCCGACACCGGTGCCGGGGAGGACTTTGGTCCCCCGCTGTCGGATGATGATGTTGCCGGGAATGACATGCTCCCCGCCGAATTTCTTCACGCCGAGACGGCGGCCCGCTGAATCACGGTTGTTCTGGGTTGACCCCTGTCCTTTCTTATGTGCCATGAAAGCTCCTTATGCAATTTTGGTAATGCGGACCCGGGTGAAATCCCGGCGGAAACCGCGCTTGAGCTTGGAGTCTTTTCTCCGACGCTTCTTGTAGATGATCACTTTTTTATCACGCCCTTCGTTGATCACCTCACCTTTGACCACTGCACCCTCCACATAGGGGGTACCGACCTTCAGCTCACCGTTGTCCAGTGCCAGGACTTCGGTAAACTCCACTTCGGCCTTGGGATCCAGCCCCATTTTGTCGAAGCAGATCACATCGCCCTCCTGGACTTTGAACTGCTGTCCGCTTGCTTTGATAATCGCGTACATTATTGACCCTTTTCTGATTAATCACTCGTCGATCACCGGAGGTCCGGCAATTTAAGTTCGGGATTATAGCGAAAAAAAGTTTAAGCAATTTTGAAGCGGGAGAATCCCCGAAAGGATACCGGCACTCAGAGAGAGATACCGGGTTTGGCGATACAGTCGATCTCGACCAGTACCTCTTTGGGGAGCGTCTTGACCGCCACGGTACTTCGGGCAGGACGGTGGTCGCCGAAAAACTCGGCATAGACTTCGTTGACCGCGGCAAAGTCCCCCATATCCGCCAAAAAGATCGTTGTCTTGATCACGTCGTTGAGGGTTCCTCCCGCCGCTTCGAGGACCGCACTGAGGTTGTTGAGGACCTGACGGGTCTGTTCAGCGACCCCACCGTCGATCAGCTCACCCTCCGGCGTCAGGGCGATCTGCCCCGAGCTGTAGAGAATCCCCTCCACCATTACGGCCTGAGAGTAGGGACCGATGGCCTGGGGGGCGTTGTCCGTCGCGATGATCTGCATCTTTGTTCTCCTTAGTTGGTGTCGTTTTCGTAGAAGATATAGCTGGTGGAGTAGTCGGAGAATTCGAAATAGACCTTTTTCTCACCTTTGTCCACTTTGTAGTTGAAGTTTTTGTCGTCATAACCGTAACCGTAGCGGTAGGGACGGGGTCGGTTGTCATTGGTCCCGTAGGCGGTGGAGAGCTTGTCGATCTTGATGAAACGTTTGACCAGCTTCTCACCCGCATAGACATCCAGGACACCGTTGGTCCCCGTCCAGTTCTGGATCGATCGGCTGATGGAGTTCTGGGTCTCCTGCGTACAGCCAGTCAGCCAAAGTATCGTACCTATAGCGATACTCACTCCTGCTATTTTAAAAAACTGCATCGAATCCCTTTCGAGAATTTTTTGTGATTATAGCACGGAACGGAAGATGGAAGATGGAAGATGGAAGATGGAAGATGGAAGATTTTATCTTCCTAACAATATTTGTCAAGCCCTGACAAAACTCAAAACTCTTCACTCTTCACTCGCCGCCTCCGGCGGCGCAGGCAGGGCAAACTTTTGCATCACCAGTTCCCCCTCCCCGTCGTAATAGAAATAGTGAAGCCGGTCTTTGGCCACCGGCAGGTCCGCCAGATAGCGCAGGGCCAGGTTGGCCTGAAAGGAACCGATCTGCATGACGATGGGAGCGGCGATGCCTCCGGGAGTGTGGTCGCTGACAGTAAAAACACCGAAATCGGCCCGGTCGAAGAAACAGACCTGTCCGTTGAACTCCTCAACGCTGGCATAGATCCAGGGAGTCTCCTGCTCTTTGGCCCAGCGGTCGATCCGTTCCCTTACCGGGAGGTTGTCGGTGGCGTCCAGAATCAGATCGAACGCCTCCTTCGTTTCGGCGGCAAAGGTATCGAAATCGCACTCGTGGGCCGTCACTTTCAGAAAGGGGTTTTTCCGTACCAGCAGTTCAGCGGTGACGGCAGATTTGTTGCACCCCTCATCCTCCAGTGTAAAAGCAATCTGACGATGGATATTATGCAGTGAAACCTCATCGAAATCCACCAGATGGATCTCTCCGATCCCGCTGGCGCCCAGGGCCAGTGCCAGGGTCGATCCCAAGCCGCCGCAGCCGATGATGGCAATACGCCGAGCTGCCAGGCGATCCTGCGCCTCTTCGCCCCAGAGCTGGATCTGCCGATGGAAATAGTCCGCCGGGTTCACAGCGCTCCCCTTCGACGAAGAGCTTCCTGGAAACGCCACCCTTTGCGATGCGCTTTGATCGCCTGTTTGCTGATTGTCTCCACCAGCATCGACTCCTTGTCCTCCAGCATCATCTCCACCTCTCCATCGGGGTTAACCAGCATACTGTCACCATAGAACCGCCACTGATTCTCCCCATCATTGTACTCTCCGAGGCGGTTGGCCCGCAGAATATAGACGCCGTGCAGAAAGGCCCTCGATTTGATCAGCTCCCGCCAGCGGTTATGAGAGCCGAAAGTCGAAGCGGTGGGCAGCAGGACCAGATCGACTTTGTGACGATCCATCGCCTCCCAGAAAGGATCGAAATGGAGCTCATATCCTCCAAGGACCGCTACTTTGAAACCGTCGACCTTGAAGATGAAGGGATCCTCCAGCGGTGCCACCGGGTTGGCGAAGAAGGCCTCTTCGTTCCAGTGGGAGTAGGGAATCAGGATCTGCTGGGTATAGTATTCGATCTTTTTCGGGCCCACCCGGACGATGGTTTTGTAGAAACGCTTTTTTTTCACCCTCACCAACGGGGCAATGAAGGTGACGTCAAATTCCCCGGCCAGCCGTTTCAGGAGCTTGAGATGGGTCCGGCTCTGCTCTTTGACCATGCTGCGGGGCATCTCTTTGAGCTCGAGGAAGAAATGGTTCAGAACATACTCCCCCAACAGGATAATCCGGGCTCCCCGCTGGGTAGCGTTGGTGAGGTAGAATTCCAGCCGTGTGGCGTTCATCCCCAGTGTCGGCAGTTGGAGTGCGGCGACGGTGAGCTCTTTCATTTCTCATCCTCTTCGTGCTTCGCCTCGATCTCTTTGACTTTGAGTTTTGCCTCCTCGATCATCTTCTGGGCATGCCGGATCGTCTCCATCCCCTCCTCATAGAGCCTGACGCTCTCTTCCAGGGTGATCTCCGGATCCATCAGCTTCTCCAGGATTTTCCGGCTCTGCTCCAGCTGCTCTTCGAATCCGCCCTCTCTCATCTGCACTCCTTTTCAAGTATCTCTCGAAGAATGAAATCAAATTTGTCGATCTCCACCAGAAAGGCATCGTGCCCGTAATCGCTTTCGATCTCGTGATAGCTGTGAGGCTGGCCGTTGCGCCGCAGCATCCGGGCCAGGTGCGCCATCTCCTCGGGGAAAAAGAGGTAATCCCCCGAAAAGCTGATCAGATGGACCTCCGCCCGGATCCGGCTCACGGCGTCGTGCAGCGAGTCGTAACCCCGGGAGAGGTTGAAGGTGTTGATCGCCTTGACGATGTAGAGATAGCTCAGGGGATCGAAAATCCGGGAGAAGTTGGCGGTATTGTACTCCATATAGCGCTCCACCTCGTAGCGTCCGAAGAGCTCGAAGAGTCCGTCAGTGGCGACATAGTTCCGACCGAATTTCCGATCCATTGACGCGGGGGAGAGATAGGAGATATGTCCGGCGATACGCCCAACGGCCAGGCCGTCACATCCCTCTTCACGAAAAGCATCGGGAGCGTAGTTTCCGTTGTCGAAACGCGGATCCCGTCGAATTGCCTCCACGGCGACTTTGTTGAAGGCAATCACCCAGGGACGGGTGGCGTAGGTGGTGGCCAGCGGGATGATGTGATCAGCCAGTCCCGGATAGTCCACCGCGAACTGCAAAGCCTGCATCCCTCCCATCGACCCCCCGACAATCGCCTTGAGATGATGGATCCCCAGGCTGCTCAGAAGCTGGCGCTGTGCCCGCACCATATCCTTGACCGTCACGACGGGAAATTTGAGGCGATAAGGGTGTTCACTGGGATACATCGGGCTCATGGGACCTGTCGAGCCGAAACAGGAGCCGATGACATTGGTACAGATGACGAAATGATGATCGGTATCGATCCCCCTGCCCGGGCCGATGAGACCGTCCCACCATCCCGGCTTACGTTCTCCCTCATAGAGACCGGCGGCATGGTGGGAGCCGCTCAGAGCATGACAGACCAGAATGACGTTGTCTTTAGCCTCGTTGAGCTCCCCATAGGTCTCGTACCGAATCTCGTAGGGTTCCAGGATCCGTCCGCTCTCCAGATAGAGCGGCGAGGTGAAATGGGCGGTGTGGGTCTCGATCTTCATCGGCAGCCTGCATGTTAGTTTGGCGCTATTTTATCCTAAATGGGATTAGTCGGCAGTCATCAGCCGACAGTAGGCAGTTTTGTCCCCTTCGGCGACAGGTTATACAGCTTATAAAGAAGCGTTACCATGCAACGCAAAGCAAAATTCCCCATTCCCAATTCTCCATCCAACAATGAGGCCAAAGCCTTATTGATCCAACGCTTGCCGCAGATCCTCGATGAGATCTTCGGGATCCTCCAATCCGATGCTGAGACGGATCAGCCCTTCGGGGACGCCGGCGGCCTCCAGCTCCTCGGGGCTGAGCTGTTGATGGGTGGTGCTGGCCGGATGGGTGATGATCGATTTGCTGTCACCGATATTGACAACGATCTGGAAGATCTTGGTGCTGTCGGCGACGCGCTGTGCCTCCTCTTTGCTGGAGAGCTCGAAACTGAGTAGACCGCTGGCCATGCCGTTTTTGAGATATTTCCGGGCCATAGGATAGCTGGGATCGGAGGGGAGTCCGGGGTAGTTGACTTTCCGGACTCTGGGATGCTCCGCCAGAAATTCCGCCACCGCCAGAGCGGAGCGGGAATGCTGCTCCATCCGGATGGGCAGGGTCTCCAGCCCCTGGATATGGAGCCAGCTGTTGAAGGGACTGGGCGTTCCCCCCAGATCCCGCAGCAGTGCCAGGCGGGTCCGCAGGGTAAAGGGCGGTAGCGGCAGATCGGTATAGACCAGACCGTGATAACTCTCGTCGGGCTCGTTGAAATGGGCGTAACGGTCATTGCCTTTGATGAGCTCCGCCAGCCCCTCCCGCTCCACGATGATCCCTCCCAGGGCCAACCCCTGGCCGGTGGTGTACTTGCTGGTACTGTGGACCACGATATCGGCTCCGTGCTCCAACGGATGGCACAATGCCGCCGTGGCGACGGTGTTGTCGGCGCAGAGCATCACCCCGTGGCGTCGTGCGATCTGCGAGAGTGCGGCAATATCCGCCATGACCAGCGAAGGATTGGGGATCACTTCGAAAAAGATCATCTTGGTCCGCTCATCAATCATCCCCTCCAGCTCCTCGGGGTGCCGCACATCGAAGAAGCGGGCTTCAATCCCGAAACGTCGCAGAGTGTGGGCCGCCAGAGTCAGGGTCCCGCCGTAGGCCTGTTTGGCCACGACGATGTTGTCCCCAGCTTCGGCCACATTGGCAAAAGCATAAAAAACTGCCGAGGCACCGCTAGATGTCGCGATCGCCGCCGCGCCACCCTCCAGCGCTGCAAAACGCTTTTCAAAAACATCGGTCGTGGGATTCATCAATCGGGTATAGATGTTGCCCAGCTCCTTAAGCTCGAAAAGGTTGGCAGCATGTTCTGCGCTCTCGAAGGCATAGGCAGTGGTCTGGTAGATCGGGACCGCCATTGTCCCCTGTTCGTTTCCTTCGTATCCGGCGTGAATAGCAAGTGTCTTCTCTTTCATAGATCGTTCCTTGAGTGATTTGAAAAGATTATATCAGAAGATAAGTCGTTTGTGGTTTGAACGGGCTTCGCCCTTTTCGCCGTCAGAGTTCAGTCGGCAGAATGGTCGCTCTTGGCGATGGTATGGAGAGCCGCTTTGCGGATCGGCATCGGGCATCAGGTGTTTATGCGCCTATGGCACAATCAATTGTAAGAAAGCGTTGCGAAGCAGCGCAATCCACAACTCCTCATTCCTAATTCCTCATTCCTAATTCATAAAAAAGGACGATCCCCCAGATCATCGCCACGAGGCAAAAGGCCAGCAATACCCCGAAGGCTCCGATATCTTTGGCCTGTCCCGCCAGGGGATGATGTTCCCGGGTCACCAGGTCCACCACCCGCTCGACGGCGCTGTTGAAGGCTTCGGCGATGAGCACCAGCCAGGTGGAGGCGAAGAGGATCCATTTGGAAAGCGGCGAAAGAGGAGCAAAGAAGAGCCCCACAGCGATCAAGGCGATGACCAGAAGCTGCGTGCGAAAGGAGCGTTCGCTCCGCAGCACTTCCCGCATGCCTGCCAGAGCATAGGAGACGTTTTTGAAGAGGTTGAATCTGGGTTTGTTGGTCATGGCGGTCTCCGGCCGGGTAATTGGTTATCGGTTACTGGTCATTGGGAAATCGTTCAATCTTTTTCCAATGACCAATGACAAATGACCAGCGACTAAAACGTCCACGACGTTTTTATTCCCACTCAATTGTCGCAGGGGGCTTGGAGGAGATATCATAGACCACCCGGTTGATCCCGTCGATCTCGTTGATGATCCGGCGGCTGATATTCTCCAGGATGTCGTGGGGAACATGGGCAAAGGTGGCGGTCATGCCGTCGACGGACTCCACCATCCGGACACAGACCGTATTGTCATAGGTGCGGTTGTCCCCCATGACCCCGACACTGCTGACGTTGAGGAGCACGGTAAAGGCCTGCCAGACCTTGTCGTAGTAGCCGCTGGCCCGCAGCTCCTCCTGCATGATCTCGTCGCTGTCACGCAGCAGGCGCAGGGCCTCTTCGTTGACTTCCCCCATGACCCGGATCGCCAGACCGGGCCCCGGGAAGGGGTGACGGCCGATCATATGCTTGGGAAGCCCCAGTTCCAGGCCCAGTTTGCGCACCTCATCTTTGAAGATTTCCCTCAGGGGCTCGACGAGTTCGAAAGTCATCCAGTCGGGGAGGCCGCCGACATTGTGGTGGGATTTGATGGTCTTGGAGGGGCCTTTGACGCTGACGGATTCGATGACATCGGTATAGAGGGTTCCCTGGGCCAGGAAGCTCACTTCGTCGGCATGCTTCTTGGCCTCTTCGTCGAAGACTTCGATGAAGGTTTCGCCGATGATCTTGCGCTTGCGCTCCGGATCAGTGACCCCTTTGAGACGGGAGAGGAAACGCTCGGAGGCATCCACGGTGATCAGATCGATTCCCAGCCCTTTGAACATATCCTGCACCTGCTGCGCTTCGTTTTTGCGCAGCAGCCCCGTATCGACAAAGACAGCAATGAGCTGATCCCCGATCGCCTCGTGCAGCAGCGCCGCCACGACGGAGCTGTCCACCCCGCCGCTGACACCACAGAGGACCTTTTTGTCCCCCACCTGTTTGCGGATCTCGGCGATCTTCTCTTTGGCGAAGGAGCCCATGTTCCAGGTGCTCTCACAGCCGCAGATATATTTGGCGAAGTTTTTGAGCATTTTGGTCCCCTGCTCACTGTGGTGCACTTCGGGATGGAACTGGAAGGCATAGATCCGCCGCGCCTCATCGGCGATAGCAGCGTGGGGGGAATTATCACTCACGGCGATGGTCTCGAAGCCTTCGGGCAGCTTCTCCACCCGATCCCCATGGCTCATCCAGACAATGCTGTTATCGGGAACCTCCCGGAAGATCGGGGTCTCGGGTTTGGTGATATGAAGTTTGGCCTTGCCGTATTCGTGATGATCGGCAGGGATCACCTCGCCGCCGAAGTGCTGGGCGATGAGCTGCATCCCGTAGCAGATCCCCAGAATCGGCAACCCCAGCTCCCAGATCCCTTTGTCGGGGTGATAGGCATCTTCGGCATAGACCGAGGCCGGACCGCCGGAGAGAATGATCCCCTTGGGTCGGCGGGCCTTGATCGCCTCCAGATCCTCCCGGTAGGGAACCACCTCGGTATAGACCCCACTCTCACGAAGCTTGCGGGCGATGAGCTGCGTATACTGCGAACCGAAATCCAAAACGACGATAGGTACTTCTTTCACTTTTATCCTTTACAAAATAACTAGTAACTAGTAACTAGAAATTTTTGGTTTGTATTTCTTAAAATAAGCGTTGCCAAGCAACGCATACTTCAACTCCTCACTCTTCACTCCTCACTGAATTAATAGAGTCCCAATATCTCAAATTGAATATACCAGAGAACCAGAGAGAGAATGTATCCGGCCAGAACCGTCCAGCCCAGGCGCAGATGGCTGCCGAAGGTATAGATCCCCCGCATACGCCCCATCACGCCCACACCGGCGGCGGAACCGAAAGAGATCAGTGAACCGCCGATACCCGCTGTCAATGTTACCAGCATCCACTGATCGGTTCCCATCGAGGGAGAGGATTTCAGGATCGCGCTCATGACTGGGACGTTGTCGATAATCGCCGAAATGAATCCTACACCGATATTGGCTGCCGTGGGTCCCACCAGATCATAGAGGTGATGGATGTAGTGCAGGTAGCCCAGGTAGTGGAGCGCTCCGACGGCGGAGAGAATCCCAAAGAAGAAGAGCAGTGTATCGTTCTCCACCTTTTTCATGTTGACAAAGACATCGAAACCGATACGGTTCTTCCGTTTGGCCAGTGAATAGGAGTAGAGCTTGAGCAGCGAGAGGCCGAACATCATTCCCCACATGGCAGGGAAGTGGAAAAACTGATGCCCCACCACGGCGATAAAGATCGTAAAGGCCCCCAGCCAGACCACCGCCATTCCCCCGTCCTTGATGACAGGAACCTCGGTAGTGGCGGCGTTGAAATGGGGTTCACCTTCGGGAACATAGAAACTGAGGAGCCAGGCGGTCAAGACCCAGCCGGCGATAGAGGGGAGAAAAAGATAGAGGAAATCGACAAACTCCCCTTTGCCCGCCGTCCAGGCCATCAGCGTCGTGATATCCCCGAAGGGGCTCCAGGCCCCCCCGGCGTTGGCGGCGACGACGATATTGATCGCCCCGGCGATAAGGAAGGGACGGTTGGTCTTGTCGATAGTGAAGAGCACGGTCGAGAGGATCAGAGCCGTGGTCAGGTTGTCGGCGACGGGCGAGATGAAAAAGGCCAGCAGCCCCGTCAGCCAGAAGAGCTTTTTGTAGCTGAAGCCCCGGGAGACCAGCTTGTACTTCAATGCATCGAAGACCCCCCGTTCGATCAGGGTTTCGATATAGGTCATGGCCACAAAGAGGAAGAAGTAGATCTCGGCGATCTCCTCGATCAGTTTGGTCATCTCCTCGTGCAGCGGGGCAGGATTGAGATGATTGAGGGCATAATAGACCCCGATCATCATAAACATAAAGGTTCCGGCAAAGAGCGCCGGCTTGGCCTTGTTGATCTCGTATTTCTCCTCGGTAGCGACCAGGAGGTAGGCGATAACGAAGACCGCCAGGTCCAGGAAGCCGACCCAGGTGGTTGTCAGATCCATCCCTTCCATCAGGTCTCCTCGCTTTCGATGTAGTGGGAGCCCAGAGGCTCTTTGCGTGCCAGGGCCGCTTCGACGATGGCCGCCGCGGTATTGAGGCGCAGCTCCAGCAGACGGCCGATCTCCCGGTTTTTGGTATCGTAGATGAAGTTCTTGGCCTCGTGCAGTCCCGCTTCGGTTCGGATAATCCCCACATCTTTCCACATGATCTGCCTCAGCTGGTGTTTGTAGCTTTTGTCGTGCTCTTTGTGGAGTTGGGTATCGTAGTCTTTTTCAAAGCGCGGTACCGGACCGTCATGAATGGGAGAGCCGAGAATCGCCTCCACCGCCCGCCGGGCGAAAATAGCCGCTTCCAGCAGGGAGTTGGAGGCGAGACGGTTGGCACCATGCACCCCGGTTCGGGCCGCCTCTCCGGCAACGTAAAGTCCCTTCATCCCCGGAATACGACCGTAGGTGTCGCAGGCGATCCCGCCGTTGGCATAGTGGAAGGCCGGGGAGATGGGAACTCTGTCTTTGGGGAGGTGGTAGCCGATCGCCTCGAAGGTCTTGGTGATATTGGGGAAACGCCGGTGGAACCACTCCTCCTCGAACATGGAGAAGTCCAGATAGACCTCTTTGCCGGTTTTGCGTTTATAGTCGAAGATCGCCCGGGAGACGATATCCCGGCTGGCCAGTTCGCCCCTCGGATCATAGTCGAAGAGGAAACGTTTCCCATCCTCATCGACGATATGGGCTCCTTCGCCCCGCAGCGCCTCTGTGAGCAGCAGTTTCCGTGCGAAGGGAGTCTTGACGAAAACCGTCGGGTGAAACTGCATAAATTCCATATCCGCCAGGGCGATCCCCTTCTCCACACAGATGCCATGAATATCGGCACTGACGGTCCGGGAGTTGGTATTGTAGGCATAGAGCGAACCGATCCCACCGCTGGCGATAAGAATATGATCCGCATAGAGGGTCGTAGGCCGGTAGTTGACCATCGCCCGGACACCGTAGCAGCGTCCGTTCTCGATCAGCAGGTCGTAGACCAGGGTATTGCGCTGCAGCAGGTGGGGATTGCGGGTCATCATAAAATAGTGCATATAGCGACCCGTGGCATCCCCGCCGGCATGGAGAATCCGGCTGGCGGAGTGGGCCGCTTCCTTGGTATAGAGAAGGTTCCCCGCTTCGCTCCGATCGAAAGGCATTCCCCGCCGCAGCAGATCCTCCCGGAGCTCCAGAGATTCCCGGGAGAGGATCTCCACCGCCTCCCGGACGTTGTGGTAGGCTCCCGCGGCCAGCGTGTCCTCGATATGATGGGGGACATCCTCTTCATTCAGAGCGGTAACGATCCCTCCCTGGGCATAAAAGGTATTGCATTCCCAGGGGATGTCCTTGCAGACAACCAGAACTTTCATCGATTCGGGCAGATGCATCGCCGCATAGAGACCGGCAATTCCTGCTCCGACAATGATGACGTCGTAGCGTTTCAACGGGATCCTTCCGTCCGATTGTGATCCAGGGGAGAGACGTAGACCGGATCGGTCTTGTATCCGCAGCCCGCCAGGGCCAGCCCCAGCAGCAGGGATGCTATAATGGCGGCATGAAAACCGCGCAATCGCTTCTTGCTTCCCTTGTCAATACCCATCGGTTCCGTCCTCTTTCCCAGCATCGCTGCTATCGTAAATTTCTGGAGCTGCTGCCGCCCCGTTTCCGGGAGGCGATCGCCTTCGTCACTGTCAAAAACCGGCAGCTGATGGTCGCCCTCTCCCATCCCGGCTATAAAATGGAGCTCAATTATAATCAAGATCTGTTAAAAAGCCTATTAAGCAGCCTGATAGCGCAATCTCCCGAATGCGCCTTTATGGCGGCGGACCGTGTTGTCATCTTTGCCTCCAAATACCATTCGATGCCCGACGAAGAGCGCGCAGATGAAACCATCCCCCGATATGCGGAGGCCGCCCTCGGAGAGTTTCGCCTGCCCGACACCGATCCCCGGCTCCGGGAGTCCTTCCAAAAGATTCGCCAGCTGATCCTACGCAACCGGGAGGAGCACAGGTGACGCTGGCCGAAACCCTGGCCGATCTTCCCGCCTCCCCGGGGGTCTACCAGTATTTCGACGGGGAGGGGCGGCTCCTCTATGTGGGCAAGGCCAAAAACCTCCGAAACCGGGTCCGCAGCTATTGGCGCTTCACCCCTTCACTGCGCCCCAACCCCGATCAGAGCCCCCGCATTCTGAAAATGCTGCACGAAGCCCGTTCTCTGGAGTATCTGGTCGTCGAGAGCGAAGCCGACGCCCTGATCCTGGAGAACTCTCTGATCAAGCAGCTCAAACCCAAATACAATATTCTTTTACGAGACGACAAGACCTATCCCTATCTCTATCTGGACGAAGCAGCTCCCTTCCCCCGTTTCGAACTGACCCGCAAAGTGGTCCGGGGCAAAAAGGTCCGCTACTACGGCCCCTTCCCCAGCGGTGGGCGGGCATTGCTTGAGGCCCTCTATTTTCTCTTTCCTCTCGTGCAGAAGGCGGGATGTCTCCAGGGCAAAAAAGCCTGTCTCTTCCACCAGATCGGCCGCTGCCCCGCCCCCTGTGAAGGAAAAATCACTTCCGAGGAGTATCGACGCACCGTCGAAGAGGCCAAAGCCGCCATTCACAACCTCCCCCTGATCCTCCGGCGCCTGGAGAAGCGGATGACGGAGCTGGCCGAACAGGAGCGCTTCGAGGAGGCTGCCAAGGTCCGAGACCAGATCGAGGCGATCCGTGGGCTGGAGATCCACTCCGAGATCGATCTGGCCCGTCAGGAGGATTACGATATCTTCGCCATCGATCCGGGGAGCGACCGGGGTGTGGTGGTCCGGCTCTTTATGCGCGGGGGGAGGATCACCGCCTCCAGCTACAGCTATTTCCGGCATACCGAGCTTTATGATCCCGACGAAGCCTACCGGCAGGCACTGCTCGACTTTTACCGGGAAGAGACCCCCGGCACCGCTTCGACGATCCTCCTGGCCCACGATTTGGAGCAGAGCGACGAGGTTGCAGGGCTGCTCAGTCAGCGGTCAGGCCGACGTCTCAGGGTCCTGACCCCCCGCCGGGGCCCCAAGGCCCAGCTGACCCGTCTGGCATTGAGCAATGCCGCCGAGCTCCTGCGGCGCGATAGGCGGCAGCCACAAGAGATCCCCGTTGAAAAGAGTGTCGCGGAGCTTTTCAATCTGGAGCGAATCCCCTGGCGGGTCGAAACCTTTGACAACTCCCATATGATGGGGGAGGCCGCAGTCGGCGCCATGGTAGTCTGGGACGAAGGAGCCTGGGAGAAAAGCTCTTATCGTCGCTACCGGCTCGAGGCCAAGGACGAATATCACCAAATGATGGAGATGCTCGAGCGGCGCATTGGAGATTTCGACAAAGAACCGCCGCCGGACCTCTGGCTGATCGACGGTGGCGAAACCCTCCGCCGCCTGGCGGAAGATCTCCTCCGGAGAGCGGGGGTGAACCTCCCGGTGCTGGCCATCGCCAAGGAGAAACTCGATGCCAAGGCCCACCGGGCCAAAGGAGCGGCCCGGGACCTGCTCCACGGGCCGGCCGGGGAACTCCGTCTCGACCCGAGGGATGCCAGACTCCAATGGCTCCAACGCCTCAGGGACGAAGCTCACCGCTTCGCCATCACCTACCATCGAAACAAAAAACGCCGCCAGGATCGCCGCACTCTTCTTCTCGAACAGGAGGGGATCGGGCCGGCCACCTTGAAAAAACTTCTGGACTATTTCGGAACCTTCGAGGCGATCATGACGGCAGAGGCTTCATCACTCTCCGGAGTCGCCGGCAGACGCGCCGCCGAAGCAATCGGCAAGCTGCGCTCTGAAGAGAATTGATCACATTTTCGGGAAAAAGAGGCTTAAAACCCTGTTTTTCTCAACTTCTTTAAACTTTAATATTATACAATATGCAACATCTCGGTTGAAAAAGGGAATAAATGATAGGGCCCACTGATCTCAAGGAGCGGGAAGGACTTTACCGCTTCACAGAGGGGATGATCCACTGCGAAACCGATCTGGAGGGAAAAGTGACCTATGTCAACCATCGGCTCTGCCGCAATTCCGGCTATGAAAAGTCCGAACTTCTCGGAAAGAAGTGCGAGAGGATTCTGCTCTCCACCACCCCCAGAGAGATTCGGGACCGGATCCGGGATCGTGTTTTGGGTGGGAAGATGTGGGAAGGACTCCTGCGTTACCAACGCAAGGACGGCCGGCTTTTCTGGGCCTATACCCAGGTCTCACCGCTGACGGAGGGGGAAGAAGCTGTCGGTTTTGCCTATATCGGACGCCCGGCCGCTCCCGATGAAATCGTCGAAAAAGAGCTGGAGTTCAAAGCCAAATCCATTCAAGAGAAAGCGAGGAAATAACCCATGTTTATCATCGATCAGAACAATCACCTCATTGCCGCGGATACTGCCGATCTGGAGCGATGGGGTTTCTCCGATATCCTCGATGCCGTCCGGGCCTTTCGAGAGGGAAGCCTGCGGTTCGAAAAAGAGGTGGGGATCCTGCTTCTACCGGATGACAACTCTCTGACCTGCAAAGTCGAAACACTCGACTCTCTTCTGGGGGCCTGGTACCTATGCCACCCTGTGCGGGAGGAGGCCGTCGAAGAGGCACCGACCGAAACGACGACCCCCTCCACTGAACCAGAGGAGGAGCTCATGCAGCTGCTGCCCGAATCCCAGGAAGAGGCCCAAGCGGAGGCTGCCCCTTCCGCGATCACCGAGGAGCAGACCCGGGAGGCCGAGGCGGAACTGGAGGCACTGCTGAAGCTCCTGCCCGAAGAGGAAGAGGCGCCGATCGAAGCGGCCGAAGAGGAGGCACCGCTCTCCCTCATGACCGAAGAAGAGGAGGAGGTGACTCCCTCCGTTCCGGCTCCCGAAGCGAAGGAGGAACTCCCGATTCCCGAAATTCCGGAGGAAGAGGAGGAGATGCTCCAACTCCTTGCGGAAGAGCCCGTCGAGGCTGCCCCCGCCCCGGAAGAGGAGGCTCCGCTCACCCTCAGAGAGGAAGAGCCTGCCGAGGAGGAAGCACCCCTCGTTCTGGAAGAGGAGGAGGAAGCGGCCCCTGCTCTCGAGGCAGCGGAGAATGAGGGACCGCTCATCCCCCTGCCGGAAGCAGAAGAAAAGGCGTGGCTGAAACTCGAAGCCGCCTTCAAACCCGACCTCCAGACCAATGCAGTCAACCTGGATCTTGGTACGAAAGAGTATACTGCGTTGGTGAGCGATTTTGTCCATGATTGCCGTCAAATGCGTGGGGAGCTCCTGGAGGGTGATGCAACGGCACGTCGGGAAGCGGCTTCGGTCCTGAAAGATGCCGTCACCCTGCTCCAGCTCAGCCCCATCGACCGCCTTCTGGATATGATCGAATCTGCTTCCCCGGAAGAGCGCACCGAAATCGTCGACACCCTGGATCGGATGTTGGGACGCCTTGAACAACCGGAGGCGACAAGCACCGGTCCCTCTGCCGTCGAAACGGCCCGGGAAGCGGAGAAACCTACCGCCGCTCCTGAACAGGCGGAGATGGAAACGCCCGTTGCAGCAGAAGAGAAAGCGGAGACTACACCGGCCGTTCAACCGGAAGTCTCCACTGAATCCTTCCTGAAAGGGGTCAAACCCGTTCCCATCGAATTCAGCCTTCAGATCGCCGCCGAAGAGCTCAACCTTCCCGAAGATCTGGTTTTGGAATTCATCAACGACTTTGCCAACCAGGGGCACGAATACCTGCCGGTTCTGATCGACGCCTATGAAAAGAAGGATCTGGACCAGTTGCAGAAGACAGCCCACATGCTCAAAGGGGCTGCCAGCAACCTCCGGGTCGAAGCAATGGTAGAGAATCTCTATGAATTGCAGTTCGACAATGATATCGAGCGGGCTCCCGAGCGGATTCGGAAATTCGCCGGACAGCTGATGAGCCTGGACAACTTTCTCAAACAGCTCAATGGCTAAAGGAGCACAGAATCCATGAAAATCACCAATAAACTGAAGCTGATCGGAATCGTCCCTTCCGCGGTTCTCCTGCTGGCATCTCTCTATTTCCTCTATACGTTTTATCTGAATGTTGAAAAAGCGGGAGCCTATCGAACCGCTCTCAGCAATAACAGCTATCTGGAAAAAGCTCTGATCGAAACCGGGAAAGAGCGGGGACTCAGTCTCCTTTTCCTCGCTTCCAAAGACAAGCGGTACCATCAGCTTCTTCAGAAGCAGCGCAGTGCCACGGATAAAGCCCTCGAAACTGTCGCGCTCCGTCTGGTCCCCCAACACCAAGTTCTGCTCAGCTTCCTGCCCGGTGCCACGAAAGCAGGCTCTCTCGACAGTACTCGATACCGGCAAATCCATGAGAGCTTCAAAAAGCTCGATGCTTTGCGCAAAGAGGTCGACAAGCAGGAGGAGATCACGGCCATAGATCTCCTGGAACGTTTCCGCAAAGAGCTGGATACTCCGATCCTCTCCGGACTCTCCCAGGTGACATCCCATGCTCCCGACACCTCCCTCGCTTCACTCTCCCTGCTGCTTCGCCAGGTTTATGGCAGCGAAGAAGACACCGGTCTGAGCCGGGATCTGGCCGCCTATCATCTTCAGGCTCACAAACCCATGAGCGCCCAAGTTCTCCAGCTCTGGGAAGAATACCGTGGCGGAGCTGCCCGTTTTCAGCCTGAACTGGCCACCGATAGTCGTCTCAAAAAAGAGGCGGAAAAACTCTTTGACGCTCCCAAAGCGAAAAAGATCCTGCAAGAGGTGCAAACCCTTGCTGCTGCCATCCTGGCCAAAAGCTCCACCGGGAACTACAATGTCGATGCGGCCAAATGGTTCACACTTCAGACTGAACGCATTGCCCTCTATCAAGCTCTGGCCGGGCGGTATGCCCAAATCGGCCAGGAACACACGGCGGCCTATCTGCAGCGTCAGTACCTCCTGATGGGACTGGCCGCCCTCTTTATCCTCCTGGCACTGATCCTCCTTTCCGTGGGCTATCATGCGCTGCGGGACGTAGAGACCAACCTCCGGGGTCTGGAGCACAGCCTTCAGAACGCTGCGGAGGAGTTTGCCAGCGGTGGGGAGGAGTATGAAAAGATCCTCCAAGAGTTCCAGGGGGTCGACTTCGCCACCCGGGAAGGAATAGAAAAAGGCTACCGGCTCCTGGAAGCCCTGATCCAGCAGGCACGGCAGGATCGTCTCACCGCTATCGAAGAGAACGAGGCCAAATCTCTCTTTCTGGCCAATATGTCCCACGAAATCCGCACCCCGATGAACGGGATTATCGGTTTTACCGAGCTTCTCAAGAGTACCGACCTCAACGACGAGCAGCGGGAATTTACCAATATCATTGAAAAGAGCTCCCAGAACCTTCTGGGAATCATCAATAACATTCTCGACCTCTCTAAGATAGAGAGTAACAAAGTCGAGGTAGAACATATCGCCTTCGATACCCACCACGAGTTCGACAACACCGTAGACAATTTCGGAGTGATCACCGCCGAGAAAGATATCGAGCTCTACTACTTTATCGATCCGGAGATCAGTCCCCGCCTCAAAGGGGATCCGACCAAGATCAAGGAGATCCTCACCAATCTCCTCAACAACGCCGTCAAATTCACCGAACCCGGCGGAGAGATCAGTGTCGAGATCCAGAAGCTCGCCGCGACCCAGGGTGATCGCAGTCTTATCGAGTTCAGGGTCAGTGATACCGGGATCGGAATGTCTCAGACCCAGTTGAAGAAAATCTTCGAACCCTTCACCCAGGCCGACAGCTCCATCACCCGCAAGTACGGCGGCACCGGGTTGGGACTCACCATCACCAAAGAGTATGTGGAGATCATGGGAGGCAAACTCAATGTCGAAAGCGAAGAGGGGGTCGGAAGCACCTTCTCTTTCACCCTCCCGCTGGAAGAGATCGAGGAGGAGGAAGAGGATTACCGCAACGCCTTCAACAACGTCACTATCTGTCGGTACCAGGATGAGCGCGTTGCCCGGCTCAACGGCTATCTCGATCGCTACGCTGCCTACTTCGGCATGAAGTTCCTCGACTTCGACTCCGTTACTCATCTACAGGAGATGCTCAAAGAGGCCGAATGTCAGGCGATTCTCCTCGACTACGACCGGGTACCTGAGAAGATCCGGGAGGCCCTGGACCATCTCCCCGAAGAGGATCTTTACCTTATCGCACGTGTCACCTCCCGCAATGAGCTGGAGCAGTATCAACTTCCCAACGAAAATATTATCTTCAAACCTGCTACATTTACCAAAGTGCTGGGGATGCTCCGAACCGTCGCCCGTCATGAAACTGCAGAACAGAAGGGAGGGACCGCTCCCAGAGTCCACACCCGCTACCACGGACGCGTTCTGGTAGTCGAAGACAACATCATCAATCAGAAACTGGTCAAAAATATCCTGGAAGGACTGGGGCTTGAGGTGGAGATCGCCAACAACGGCCTGGAAGCCTTTGAGATGCGACGCAGCAACGATTACGACCTCATCTTCATGGATATCCAGATGCCGGTCATGGACGGCGTGGAGGCGACCCACGAGATTCTGGAGTACGAAGAGGATGAGGAACTGCCCCATGTTCCCATTGTCGCCCTGACCGCCAATGCGCTCAAAGGAGACCGAGAGCGCTTTCTTTCGGAAGGGATGGACGAATATATCTCCAAACCCATCGAGATCTCCGAATTGATCTACATCCTCAACAAATTTCTCCGGGACAAAGCGGTCATCGTGACAGACAACGAGGAAGCACCGTTTTCCCCCGCAGCAGCTGCCGGCAAATCGGTACCCCAGGCTCCCGAAACCGCCGCAATCTCGGGAAAAGAACCGACTACCGAAGAACCCGGAGAGATCCTGGTCGCCAAGAATCTGCCTTTCAGCCGCAAACTCCTGGCCAAACTCCTCGATTCTCTGGGCTACGCCTATCAGGTGGCCGGCACGCCCCAGGAAGCCCTGGAGTTCCTGAAGAGCCACAAGATCTCGATGATCTTCGCCGATGAAAAGGTACTCGACGGGCCGTTGCTGCAAGCGGTCAGAGATGCCGGTACCCTCGTTGTCTTTACCAGTACCCCCGAACATCCGGAACAGCTTGCAGGAGTCAACTATGTCGTCTATACCGAAAAGATGACCCGAGAGAATTTCAAGAAATTCATCCAAGAGAGAGGTAGATAATGGCTCTGAAAGTACTGGTCGTCGACGACGACTTCATCAATCGTAAACTGATCCAGGCTCTTCTGAAACGGCATCCCGATCTGATCTCCCAGGTCGTCGAGGCCGAGAACGGTTCCGATGCCCTTCAAGCTGTCAGGGAAAATCCCGATATCGATCTGATCCTCCTGGATATCCTCATGCCGGTTCTCGACGGCAAAGAGTTTCTCAAGATTTTCCGTTCCGATCCGGAAAACAGCAAGATCCCCGTGATCGTCCTCTCCACCGATGATACGCAGAAGAGTACCGTTTTCGACCTGGGTGCCGAGGACTTTATCATCAAACCCATCGCCGAAGAGGATCTCATCAACCGGATCCGTTACTGGACCCAGACCCTCGACTCCTGATCTGTTTCACTCATCTGCAACGCTTTTATGTGGGGTTTCCGCCCCACCCGCCATCAACACAGCTCGTCAGAGCAGCGCCTCTTTGAGCACCTCTTCGATGGAACTCACCGGCAAAATTTTGACATGGTCCAGGACCTCTTTGGGGAGATCTTCCAGATCCCTTTCATAGTTCTTTTCCGGGATCAGTGCTTTGGTGACGCCCGCTTTGTAAGCGGCGATAAGCTTCTCTTTGAGCCCCCCAATAGGAAGGACTTTGCCCGTCAGGGTCAGCTCGCCGGTCATGGCCACTTTGTTGTCCACTTTGCGCTCACTGTAGATTGAGGCAATGGCGGTGGCCATGGTAATTCCGGCGCTGGGACCGTCTTTGGGCGTGGCGCCTTCGGGAACGTGCAGGTGCAGATCATAGCGTTTGTAGATCTCACTGGCATCAGGCAAGCGCCCCTCCTCCTTCTCCTTGGCAGTTTGGGGGATGATCTGACGGGGGACCTTCACCTTGCCTTCGTCGATAAGGATTTTCACGACACTGTGAGCGATCCGGGCCGACTCCTTCATCACGTCGCCCAGGCTGCCGGTGAGCTGCATCATCCCTTTGCCTTTGATCTTGATCGCCTCCACGGTCAGGACATCCCCGCCGACAGCCGTCCAGGCGAGTCCGTTGACCACCCCGACCTGTGGGGCTTCGTCGATGACGGAGAATTCGAAGACCTTCTTCCCGGCAAATTTTGGCAGGTTCTTGGCATTGATGCGGATATGGTCGATCTTGGGATCCTCCAGAATCATTCGGGCGGCTTTGCGCATCAGGGTCGCGATCTTGCGGCGCAGGTTCCGGACTCCCGGCTCCCGGGTATATTCGTCGATGAGCAGCCGCAGCGCCTTTTTGGAGATGCTGAACTCATCGGGGCGCAGGGCGTGCTTTTTGAGCTCCTGGGGGATCAGGTAGCGCCGGGCGATCTCGAACTTCTCTTCGGGTGTGTAGCTGTTAACGATGATGATCTCCATCCGGTCCCGCAGCGGAGCGGGGATGTAGCCCAGCTCGTTGGCCGTAGCGATAAAGACCACTTTGCTCAGATCGATATGGAAGTTGAGATAGTAGTCCCGGTAGTGGGTGTTCTGCTCAGGGTCCAGGATCTCCAGCAGCGCCGAGGTGGGATCCCCCCGATGGGTCCGCCCGACCTTGTCGATCTCGTCCAGAACCATCACCGGATCCATGGTCTTGGCCTCGATGAGCCCCTGGACGATCCGTCCGGGCATGGCGCCGACATAGGTGCGGCGGTGACCCCGCAGTTCGTTCACATCCTCCAGACCTCCCAGGGCGATCCTCACCAGCGGCCGGTCCAGCGCTTTGGCGATGGAGTTGGCCAGGGAGGTCTTTCCCACACCCGGAGGTCCGGCGAAGCAGAGGATCACCCCTTTGCTCTCGGTCTCCTTCTTGCCCCGCAGCTGGGCCAGCTCCTTGACCGAGAAGTACTCCACGATCCGCTCTTTGGGCTTTTCGAGAGAGTAGTGGTCCTTGTCGAGTTCTTCGGCGACCTTCTTCACGTCCAGATGGCCTTTGGAGAACTTCCCGAAGGGCATCTCGAAGACCCACTCCAGATAGTTCTGCAGCACCACCGCGTCGGCACTGTCGGGATGCATCCTCGCCAGGCGGTCGAGCTGCTTCTTGATCTCCTTGTAGGCGTCCTCTTCGAGATAGGGTTTGATCTCTTCGAGCTTCTCCCGGAATGCAGCGATCTCCTCCTCACGCTGAGTATCAACCCCCAGCTCCTTCTGGATCTCTTTGAGCTGCTCTTTGAGGAAATACTCCTTATTGGTTTGCTCGATCTTGTTGTGCACTTTGGAACTGATCTCCCGCTGGACCTTCAGGGCTTCGATCTGTCCGACGATGATATCGATGATCCCCAGAAGCCGCTGTTCTATATTCTCCATGGTATAGAGCTCGTAGGCCTTCTCCTTCTTGAGCGGGAGCATGGAGGAGACCAGGTCGGCGATGCGGTGAGGCTCGTCGTTCTCTTCGATAGTCTTGACCAGGTCGGCGGGGATGGAGCTGTTGAGCTGGCTGAGTTGCCGGATCTTCTCCCGGAGCATATTGAGCATGGCGTCGACTTTGAGACGGTTGTAGCTGTCGTTCTCGACGATACCGATCTTCGCCTGGAGGGGTTCGCCTTCCACGGGCTCCAGGATACGTCCTCTTGCCAGTCCCTGGAAGAGGATCTTGACCCGCCCGTCGGGCATGTGGACCTTGCGCATGATGCTGCCGACGACCCCCACGGGGTAGATTGCCTCGATACTGCGCTCCCCTTCATGCCCAGGCCGGGTGGTCGCGACGAAGAGGAGGGAGTTGTTCTCCATAGCCGCCGTGGCCGCATCGATGTCGGGCTGGGAGCTGAGAAAGATGGGGCTGATCATAAAGGGGTAGAAAAAGAGTTCGTCTTCCGCGACGATGGGGAGGACGGTCGGAAATTTGTCATAATCACTGAGCTGCATTGTTAAATCCTTTTGAGTCTTTGCTTATAAAGTCTTAAATTTTCTTTAAGAATATACTGCAAAAGGGGAATTTTGTCAAGGGGAAACACTGATAGAAAAAGCTCGGTGCCTGTGCCGTTCCGTCATCCTGAACTCGATTCAGGATCCACAGATTTGCTGGCGTTCCAGGCCCTGGATTCCGGATCGAGTCCGGAATGACGGGAGTTTTCAAATCAATCGAAAGGGTTGAGCGAAGAGAGGAACCCTCCTTCGGGACCTTCGATCTGTTCGGGCTTGTAGAGAAATTTCTTGGTCTTTTCCCGATAGATTTTTGCGGCCTCTTTCTTGCCGATATGATCGTAGAGGCGAGCGATATCGGCATCGAGTAGATACTGGGCCATCTGGAGCCGGACAATCATCGTCTGCACCAGCGGAGCGTAGCGGCTCCCGCGGTGGGAAGCGTAGAAGCTCTGACAGCGTGCCAGGGTGTCGGCGACCAGTTTCTGATCCTTGTTGATGTCGTGGATCCCCAGGAAAGAGGCTTTGAGTTTGAGAAAGCGGGCATATTCGGCCCAGCCGCCGAAAGCGTACTTCTTGAGAAACTCGTCCAGATAGTAATTGGCCAGCAGATACTCTTCATCCGCCATATGCGCCTGGGCCAAAGCCAGCATCGCCGTGGGCAGCAGGGCCGAATCCATGTGCTCGCTGCGCAGCGAGAGATACTGCTTGTCGGCCTTCTCCAGCTCATCATGAGCGATGGAGTACTGGATCGCATCATACCATCCCTGCGCCGTCTTGCCGTAATTCTTCTCCTCTTTGCTCCCGAAACAACCGGTGAGCCCCACCGCCAACAATACTGCCACACTCATCTTCAGATATCGTTTCACGGCATCAATCCTTCTTCATCAATTTCAATGCTTATGATAGCGAATTTGGGATGAAAGGTCCCTGCCCCAGTCATGCCTCAGGGTGTTCCGTCCAGTAGGCGTGACCGGTGGCTTTTTCGATTGTTATATTGGTATCGGAGATACTGTTGTCATCGAAATGGATGACTATATGACAATCTTGTGTCAAGAGCGTGGAGTAGTCGGGAGTAGCACTGCCGGTATTTCCTGCGAAACCACGATACGGACGTCCGAGATGGTCGAAGCCGATATATTTTCCTGCCGCTCCACCGCAATCTGCGGCGAAAGTGATCCCGTTGGGATCCGAGATCTTATAGTGACGGGTTATGAAGATATTGGGGGAACTGCCGTTTTGTATCTGGGTGGCACACGGCAGAGCGTTGTTCCCCATCATCGGTTTCCCGTTGGCCGGATCATTGACCGTCTCATTGGCATCGATATCCCCCTGCAGGTCTTTGTCGGAAGCGATATAGTAAAACATTCCGTTGTCACTGCATTTCTCGAAACCAATCCTCCAGAAAGCCCGCTGCCATTTGTTTTTTGTCGGCTGGATTACATTGTCGTTCATCGCCATATAACGGGCAAATCGGATCGCCGACAGGATGTTCGTCACCGCCTCCTGCTGTGTATCTCTCTTGAGCCTGGGAATCGCCAGGGCGGCCAGGATTCCCACTACGATGATCACAAAGATCAACTCCAGCATTGTAAAAGCTCTCGATTTTTCTCTACTCTTTTCCATGAGGTCTATTGTATCACATTAATTTTCACACTCCTGACCAGCCCCAGAATATTCGACCCCTGTCCGCAGATAGTCACACTGCATTGCTCAACACCTCCATACAAGCCATTTCAGCTGTTCATATGAAAGTCCCAATTCAGATTAACTTAACCCTACCTGTGATATCTTGATAATGGATAAATGTGTATTAGGTTCGCCTGAGGTGAGGGAAGCGAGGAGATGGAGATTGTTAAAAACACGCTGCTGTCACCGATACGAATCTGGAGAGATTGAGAAGAGTGAATCTTCCTCAATCAAATCATAAAGAAGAAGGAAGAGAATTATGGAGCAATTTAATATAAGGTTATTGATCGGTTTTTTATTTTTTCCACTGACTTTTCTAACTCGCTGTCTTTTTAAAAGAAGTGTGGGCCATCGTCATCATATTCTTCTATTCCAAACAACCTCTATTGTCGCTTTGCTTGCCTTTAGCACACCCGTATTTGCTGAAACGGAGCCCAACAACAGCTGTTCACAAGCCAACATGTTGCTTGACACAATGAATGGAACTGACTCAGGATGGGTTAATGGGACAGTTACGGACAATAATGATGAAGATTGGTATAAAATCGTTTTACTCCAACCCGCAGAAGTTCGTTTTGACCGAAATAAAAGAAACAATAAAAAAACAAGGGTTCAACTCTATAACTCAGACTGTAGCACAAATGCAGGTTGGGATGTGGACAATAAAACATCACACAAGACATTAACATTAGCTTCAAATACCTACTATTTGCGTGTCTCACGATCCAACAAAGACAATGCAGAATACAAAGTTCGGGCGCATTTGACAAAACTGGTCGATTTTCAGGTGACCAAAAGCGCTGATTCATCTATCAAATCTCCCGGTGACACCGTAACCTATACAATCGTGGTACGCAACAACGGTCCCAAAAATGGGAAAGTACGTATCACCGATACCTTACCTACCGGTTTACATTTCCTGTCTGTCTCAGGCTGTAATAAAAACGAGAACGGGATTGATTGTAGTAAATGGCTAAACAGTGGAGTTGAAAGGACAATCACCCTCAATGCAACAGTGGCCAATTCCGTCCAGGGGACCCTCACAAACACCGTATATATCAATAAGGATAATAGCAATAATTGGACACGAAAACTTTTTGATACCAATGTAGAGAATAATCTTGCATCAGCCCAGGTCACCATTGTCCCTCCCAATACTCCTCCTACAGCCAACGATGTCTCTGCTCAAACCAATACCGATACGCCGGTGACCATCCATCTCGATGCTTCAGATCCCGATGTGGGTGATTCAATCCAGTCTTATCCCATTGTTACAGGCCCTTCACACGGAACACTCAGCGGAGCCGAGCCAGACATTACCTATACACCGGATGCAGGCTATTACGGGACAGACACCTTTACTTACGAGGCCATCGACAGCCACGGTGCGGTCTCCAACACTGCCACCGTGACCATCACCGTCAACGGCCTTCCTGTCGCCCAGAATGACGCCACCTCGACCAATCAGGGTACCGCCGTCTCCATCGATGTCCTGCACAATGACAGCGATCCCGACGGAGATTCTCTCACCGTCACCGGTACATCCAACGGCCCCGCCCATGGAAGCGTCACCGTCAACGGAGACAACACCATCACCTACACGCCGGACTTCGGCTACACCGGAAGCGACAGTTTCGACTATACCATCAGCGACGGCCACGGCGGGACGGCTACTGCGACCGTGACAATCACCGTCAATGCTCTGACCTGCGGAAGCAATCACGGACTCGATGGGAAATATTTCAACAATACCAATTTCTCTCCCCCTGTTGCCTTGCAACGAATCGATCCCAACCTTGATTTCGCCTGGGGTACTTCCAGTCCCGGTGCGGGAGTTCAGCAGGATGATTTCAGCGTGGTCTGGACAGGAGATCTGCTCGTCCCTGAAGACGCCAACTATATCTTTTCGGTGGCACACGATGATTCTCTGCGCCTTTACATCGATGGGAACAAGATCTACGACGGCCCCAATTGGACCGGAGGTGAAAACAACTTCGTGGATACCAATTCCTTGCATTTGACTCCCGGTTGTCACACCATCCGCGTGGAACTGGTCGAAGGGCCGGGAGATGCCACCGCCCGTCTGGCCTGGCGCAACGATCACAATATCCCGAACCAGACCATCATCCCAAGCGATTATCTGTTTACTGATCAGAATACCGGACCCAACGCACTGGATGACAGTTATGCCGTCAATGCGGGAAGCACTTTAAGCGTCTCGGCACCCGGTCTCCTCCAAAACGACAGCGGAAATACTTTGCAGGTCACATCACATACCGATCCGGCTCATGGAACCCTGAGTATCAATGCCGATGGCGGGTTCTCCTACACTCCAGATCCGGGCTATGCGGGCAGTGATGGCTTTGACTATACCGTTACCGACATCAACAATGCCACCGATACCGCCCATGTGTCTATTACCGTCAATGCTGTGGACAGCAACCAGGTCGAAGCGGTCGACGACTCCTACAGCGTGGAGACAGGACATACCATTTCCGGTAACGTAATGAACAACGATACAGGATCCGGAATCCATATCATCTCCCATACCGATCCTTCCAAGGGAACACTTACCCTCAATGCGGACGGCAGTTTCACCTATACCCCGGATCCGAACAAAGCCGGGGATGACTCTTTCACCTACACCATTCAGGGCGATACAGGACTTCCCGACAGCGCCACTGTCGTCATCACGATCACAGGAACGGTCCAGACTTCCGGAAATTTCCTGCCTTTCTACCTCATCAACCCCATCCGGACCCGCAACATAGTCGGAAATTACAAAATCGCCGGTAACACCATGCTTTGTCTCACCGGAAAAACTGACGGCTACGGGGGAACGTGTCAGGGAGACAATCCGGACTATGAGCTGATTACCAGCAACATGCACGTAAGCAAATATCTGGATATTGACGACGACAACAACACCTGGAACTCCACCTCTTCCATCATCCGCTTCCCTTCAACCTTCAACAGGCTGGGAGGGGTCCTTTGGGCCGGACTCTTCTGGCAGGGACGTCTCAGTACCGACAAAAATCACCCCATCCATTACGCTGTACCCAACAGTAACGGCAGCGGTTACCACTTTGTCGAAATCGGAGAGAATAGTAATGCCGATATCGATGATATCGATATGGCAGGGATCGGTGCCGGCCATATCCTCCTCAAAGTGGACAATGGAGCCTACCAGGATGCCGATGCTAATACGCTCCATGTCTATCAAAGCAGCAATGGTAAGACTTACGATGCCTATGCTGATGTGACACCCATTGTCCAAAGTGCTATTCAGAATGACGGCAATCACACCTTCACTGTTGCCAATCTCCTCACCATGGAAGGGCGAGAAAATTCACCGGGTGCTTACGGAGGCTGGTCTCTGGTAGTTATCTATGCCGAAGATTACACACAGGGCAAAGCCAGAAATATCTCTATCTACAATGGTTTTATTTCTATCGGCACTCACGACACCCCTATCGAGATCTCCGGATTCAAACTCCCCACCAATGGTCCAGTTAACGCTTCGCTTTCCGTCTTTTCCGGCGAAGGAGAATTCAGGTATGGGCGCAATCCATATAATCATTCCTCGGCTGACTGGATGAAGATCAGTGATCACGATGGTGACTACGACTACCTGCCTGGGGTTCCCGCCGGCGACCATCGTCCCAACCGCGACAACCTCTTCGATGCGATACTCACCGGCATCGAACGCCCCCACATAGTAAAAAACGGTCAAAATATGTTCAACGACCAGTCGGTCAACAATGTGGGTATCGATGTGGACACCTTCGACGTCTCCCAGCTGATGACAGATTATCGAAGTGACAACCCCAATATCAATCGGGTCTTTATCAAGACCTATTCCAACAACGACTATGTCACTCCCGGAATGATGGCATTCTCGGCCCAGCTCTATCAGCCTGAAGTCTGCTACGACTATGTTGTAAAACGCAATGAATTCCTCATCCCCTCAGAGGGGAGAGAATACAATAGCACCATCTCCAACAATGATGAGATCAGCTTCACTGTCGCCATTCGGAGTATGGAAGGAGACATGCAGCTCCGCAACACTTCTGTCGCCGTAACGCTGGCACAGGATGACGGCAACCTCACCGCCAACAGCACCAAAGCCTATTACTCCGTCACCAACTCCAACACACTGCTCTCCACACCTCTGGCGGATATGAGCCGACTGCCGGAACGCCCCGTCATCACCATCGGTAAGGGACGGACAAAAGACAGAGGGGGAATCCTCAGTCCCCAGGAGCGCTACTTCACCAAATTCTACTACGACTACAAGACGGCCAACAACCAACCGGGACAATCCCGTGTCGCCGGCCATTTCAATATCGAGGTGAATGCGACGATGAACTTCGGTTCGGGGGACTTCTGGCAGATTCTCCGGATCGACCGCTGTGCACAGAACCTCACCTACAATCCGGTCTGGTACCGTTTTAATGCCGAGAAGCCTTTTACCGGTTCAGTACCCTCCGATCCCACGCAGCACTATTCGCTTCCTACCCGCATCGCCGGAAAAGACTTCAACTATTCCATCGCCTCCTATATCAAAAATCCCCAGGATAACGATCGATATACTCTGCCTGCTCCCGCAGATGGGGTCACGGTGAATGTGGAGATGATCAACATCGACGCCTTTGACGACAACGGATCTTACTTCAAATGTAGCAACCCCGACCCGACGATCATCGTGAAACCGGGAACGTTCGTCTATTTCACCAACGGCCAAAATCGGAAAAACATCATGGATGCGAATGACCTGACCAATACCTACGCCATTCGCAGTGCCACCTTCCGAATGTGGCTCCTGATCGATGAAAACGGAACGATCGTTTCAGATCCTACACAGTTCCATGACAAAACCGACAATGCCTATTTTGAACAGGTTTACAACACCTACTTCAAAAACCAGGATACCGCCAACCTCTGTCTTACAGCCTGCCAGCCTCCCTACTCCTATACCAGCCCCCGGGCATCCAAGGATCCCTCCGCTGTAGGTTGCTACGCCTGTCTCCGGGACTATTTCGCCCAACCCTACTGCGCCCGCGACAACTTCGCCATCCGTCCCAAGGCGATCCGGCTGAGTGTTGGAGACCGCGGCCCTGACGCGAACCTTTCTACTGTGAACGTTGCCAAAAACGATACCCATCCCAATAACGATCGTGCCCTGTCTGCAGGATATCCTTATGCGATGGATCTGACGACCGTCAAAGACGACGACACGCTCTCAGTCGGTTACTATACCAACGTCTATAAAGCAGCAGATCCACTGACTGCCATCCCTGCCAAAAAAGACGGCAGTATCGCCTTGGAAGAGTTCACGACCCCTGGAAGCTGTGCAGAAGATTCCAACCGTTCCCTCGGAATTACGTTCAATAATGGCCTGGCATCTATCCAACTCAAAAATGAAAATGCAGGGCAATACAGGATCGAACTCTGGGACAGCAACTGGACTTTCGTCGACCGAGCCTATAATAACCCTCACAAAACGCTTTTCAACAGTTCCTGTGCCGGCAGCAATTCAGCGCTGTGCAACGACTGTGTGCTGGGTAGTACGAGCGATACAGAAAATGGCAACGGCAAAGTAGGATGCTCCTTCGGGTCCAAGATCGACTCGGGCAGCGGCAACTACACCGACCTCAACCTTTCGTTCCGGCCCTACAAATTCTCACTCAACGGGCTGAATCTCCATACACGTCCGCACGACGCCAACCCCTGGATCTACATGAATGACCTGAACCGGAGTAAAACCATGGCTGTCACTGTGGAAGGCAATATCACAGCCCTGGGAGCTGACGATACGGTACTCACCAACTATACCGCAGGATGCGAAGCCAGAGATCTCGATCTTCATATGGGCACCAACAGCATACCCGACCCGGTTCTTGATGAAAACAATGCCACCGTGCCGTTGGAACAAACCCTCTATCAATATATAAGCTCAGCGGCCACAGAGAACTATTCAGCTGTCATCGACGCCGACCAGAATCTGACTCTGACAAAATGGAATTTCCGAAGTGGAGACCAGAACGGAAGCGCCGGAGTGACACTGCTGCTCAACCTGAAAAAACCCTATGACACACCTGTCAACGTCGCCGATATCAATTTTACGATCGCTCATATCTATGGGGTCAACGACCTCTCGTATACCAACCAGATCTCCAATTACCGGCCCGACGGCAACAAAACTATCGGAGTAAACAAATATTTCTACTTTGCCAAAGTAGCCCCGCTGATCGGTGCCGATGGACACAACGAATTCTATGAAAACTACCAGACACGCTTGCGCGTCGACGTCTATTGCGATGACAATGCAACCAACCCCATCTGTTCAACTCTACCCGGTCTGGTCCAACCCAAAGAGGAGGATGACATCTCCGGTACAGGTAAATGGTATCGTATCTCAGCCCACACCCAGTCCGACGGGAATGTAACCCAATTAAGCATCGACAATTTCAACAATGCCGTCACCAACGGCGCCACAGTCAATCCCTTCAACAATATACCCCTGGATAACAACGGCAGTTCACCCGCCATAACGATCCATTATCCTCCGATCGGGGTCTCACCGCGGCCTGAAGAGGTAAAAATATGGATCACTCCCCAGGAGTGGCTCAAATACAATCCTGCCATTGTCAACCCTGCCGATCCCCACTATGGAGAACCCAGTTTCTCCATCTTCTTCCAGAACTGGGGGCTGAAATGGAAAGGGGAAGGGAAAACCGGTAACGTCATCCAGACTGAGCCCAGTACGATACAGAACCAAAGGATCAACTGGTGAAGCCGTTCAAGACGTTTTACATGCGCGCCAAACGCCCAGGGATCGCCATGATCGAGCTGATCTTTGCCATTGCGGTGATCGGCATTACTCTCATGAGCGTACCGATGCTCATTTCCACCAGCAGTAAAAGTACCTATGTGGCTATCCAGCAGGAGGCCGTAACAATGATCTCTTCCCATCTGGCAACTTTGTTGACAATGCAGTGGGACCAGCGGGATACCAACAGTACAATCGGCAGCCCCGTGTTGCGAACCAATAGCCCCGACATTCCTTCCTGCAGCACCCCGTTTCCTCCCGGTGTCAGCGACAACGAAGGACGCTACTGTCGCGCGATGGATGGAAACTACTACAACGCCTCCGCGATACTCGGTCCCGATGGAGCCGGTGATGCCACCGGTTACAACGACGTAGATGACTTCAACAATATGGAGACGAACGTTACCGTCTACGCCGGTGAAAATATTCAGACGTGGCAGGGGAACTATATCGATATCAATGTTTCACTGAAAACGCGAGTCTGGTATGGCCAGGACTATCCCCGTAATGCTGCAGGTGCTCAAGGGGTGTATGGACCCACAACCACTTTTTCCAACCCATTCGACACGCGCGTCACTAATGGAACCACACGTAATATCAAACTGATCCGCGTCAGACTCACGACCGCCAATACTGCCCAGGAACTTCAGGACAAAAATATTACGATGGGAGCTTTCATGTGCAATATCGGTGCTCCAAAAGAGATTGTCTGGAAGGCCTATTGATGAGAAAGAAAGAGTTTATCATGATGCGGAAAGCCCTTACCCTGATTGAAGTAATCATGGTGATCGTTATTTTGGGCATTGTCGCCTCTATCGGTTCCTCCATGATTGCCGACAGCTACAAGAACTATCTGCTTCAGAATACGACCCACAAAGCTGTACTCAAGACAGAGATCGCCGCCCAGCAAATCAGTAACCTCCTGGCCAACCGCATTCCAGGGACCACCCTTGCACGCAATCCCAACAATCTGAACGACAACCTTCATGTTTCGGATCCCACCGTCCCCAACGACAACAACCACTCTCTGTTGGAATGGATTGCCTATGATGAGGAGAGCTTCACGGCAAGGATCGGTGCGGCCGGAAAACCCGGGTGGAGCGGTTTCTGCGACGTCAACTCCTCCAGTGCGACTATTATCAATACACCGGGATCCAACCTCGCTTTCGCTCATACGATCATGAACAACCTATCGGGTGGTCGTGTGGGGCTCAACAATGGCTCTTTGCGGCATCCCGCCATATTTTTCCGAAACAACTTCTATCAAAACGATCCGATCACCGGAAATCGCATCCCTTATGATGCACTGACCTGTATGGGAATGATTGATAACAACACCAGTTGTATTTCCACCGTCGAGAGAGTTGCAGGCAGCACAACGCAGCTGAAATTTCGCCCACCTGCGAGTACCCGACTCCACAAGGTGATCGCCGAACACTACAAACTGGCCCGAAGCGCCTATTCCATCTGCCCGAAACTGAGGACTGATGGTCATTACGATCTGATTCTCTATTACAATTATCAACCCTGGGAAGGAGATCGTTTAACTCCCGCAGCTGGTGCTGCCGGCACCAATCATTGCAATTTTTCCACTGGACAAAAGGCGGTACTGATCCGGAACGTAACAGTTTTCAAATTTGCCGAAGCCGGAAACGTTTTCCGATTCAAACTCTGTGCACAGGAGAGTTACGGCGGTGACTACAACGTCACAATCTGTAAAGAAAAGGCGGTAATCCGATGAGACCTGCATTTTCCATGCTCATGGCAATCGCCACAGTTGTCATCGTTGCTATTCTCTCCGTTTTGGTGCTCAATCTGTCCGGACGAATGCTCAAGTCCAGTGTCGTCAACTACCGGGAGGAGCAGGCCGCATTGCTGGCTCACAGCTATACGGAACTTGCCATTATGAGTATCATAAACTACGACCGCAACATCAGCGGCAACTGTATCGAAAACGTCAACGGTGTCGTCAACAACATCGATCCGGAAAGCAGCGCCGCTGCCGCCGGAGCCACTACGGCCAATGGGGGAGGATACGATGTTCAAACCCGTGTCTATTATATCGGCAACGGCCTTCCCTGCAGTGGAACACGAATCGTTAACACAAATAATATTACCACCGATTATACTGATGGAAATGCCTCTGCCAATGGATCTGTTGCTGCCGTGATTATCGACGTCTTTGTACGTTACAAAGACCCGGATGCCACCAACCCGGCTACCGCTCCCTGGATCACCTATCATCGTCGTACCCTGCAAAAAATTTAAACATCCTCCACTCTTGTTTCTCCATGGAACAGGGGCTTATCTCCCTTTGATCCAGGTTCTGATATAATTAAATTACAATTAAGAAACCTAAAAGGATCGTTAGATGAACAAACACATCGCGGGTCGACATTTCGAACTGACCGAGCCCATCAAAAACTATATCGAGAGCGCTATCGATAGCCTGGAAAAGTACAATCTGGAGATTATCTCCGTCCACTGTATCGTCTCCGGAGATACGAAAAACGGAAAAAAAGGCTACAGCGTCGAGTTCGTCGTCAATCTCAAAGATAAAAACACCGTCGTCATCACCCAGCGCGACAAAGATGTCTACGCCGCCATCGACCTGGCCCTGGAACGGATGAAAAAGAGCCTGCGCCGCTACGCCGACAGAATCAAGGACAAAAGCGGCAATCTGAGCCTGCGGGAGATTGAAAGCGAGATCGAAGAGGCCGAGGAGCAGCTCGACTTCGTCAACGACATTGATGATGACATCGTCCCCATGGATCTGGAACTCCACAAACCCCTCGATTTCGAGGAGGCCCGTGAGATCCTGGCTTCCGACCCCAAACGCCAGTTTATCGTCTTCAACGACAACGAAGGGCGCCTGCGGGTCATGTACAAGCGTGCCGACGGCAAGTACGGCCTCTATTGAACCCTCTGAAAAACGTGTAAGAAAGGTTTCATTCGATGGCGACAAAGGAGCGCTCAACCCGTGAAACGGGCGCTTGCGTTCGCGACTGCCAGAGCTATCGAGTGAAACCGACGATTTTTCATGTCTCTCTATTAGGAGGGCTCTAGACTAGCAGCCCTTTCATTTGAGATACTTCTTTAGCCTCTGATTGAGGATATTATACATGGTTTCGTTGGACTTCCTCCAGCGGAACTCGCATTCCTTGAGATGAATCT
>JALVUD010000044.1 GCA_027035765.1 Campylobacteraceae bacterium | reverse complement strand
GATTATCGTCCTGGGGGTGGGACTGCTCTCGATGATCAACCCCTCGGGAAGCCTCAGCCTCTTCAAGGCCGAATCGACCGGGATCCAGATCGAAAAGCTCCGTCCCAAGATCAAAGATACCGCCTTGAGTCTCTGGGGGATCTATCTGGCCCTGACGATCATCGACGCGATCCTGCTAAAGGTCTTCGGCATGAGCTGGTTCGATGCCGTCAACCACGCCTTTTCGACCCTCTCGACGGGTGGGTTTTCGACCAAAAACGCCTCCATGGGGTACTGGGTCGCTTCGCCGGCGATTCTCTGGGTGACGACGATCTTTATGATCCTGGCGGGGATCAACTTCCTGGCGCACCTGCGCCTGCTCTACCGGGATCCCAGCGGCTACTGGAGCGAAGAGGTACGCTGGTATCTGATCGTCTTTTTTGTCCTCTCCGTCGCTCTGACGCTGACGCATGAAATTGTCGATACCGCGACCTTGAGTTTCTCGGTCACCCACTCCTTTTTTACCGTGGCTTCGGTGATGACCACCACCGGTTTCGCTTCGACCGATTACGGGGTCTGGGGACATGCTGCCATCGCGCTGATTTTTCTGGCGATGCTGGTAGGGGGCAACGCAGGCTCAACTGCCGGAGGGGTCAAAGTAATCCGCTACGTGGTCATCATCAAAACGCTTTTTGCCGAAATGAAAAGGATTTTACATCCCAAGGCTTTGATCGCTGTCTATGTGGACGGCAATAAACTGAAAGAGAATGTCCTGGCCTCTACCTTCGGCTTTTTTGTCCTCTATATTTTCACCAACGTGCTGCTCTCCCTCTACCTCTATGGGAGGGGTTTCGATGCGATGACCTCAATCTCCGGGGCGCTGGCTATCGTCGGCAATATCGGACCCGGCTTCGCCAAGGTGGGCCCGGCGGAGAACTTCGGCTTCTTCACCGATTTTGACAAGATTATTCTCTCGATCGGGATGATCATCGGTCGTTTGGAATGCTACACGGTCTATGTGCTTTTGAGCCTCTCCTTCTGGAGACGTTTTTGAGGCGGGATTCCCCAGGGACTCCGCTGACTTAACACTTCTTTTAATTCAGAGTATATTTATCAGATATAACAGCCATTTCAAATCTTTTGCGATAGGATGGCTGCGTTTATCCCAAACTATGCAGTAGAAAGTGCGTCAGATGTGTTGATGCTCGGTGTGTAGGGGTGCACAGCCAAAACGTAGGCGCACCCGGAGGGTGCGTCGAGGCTTTGGATATGTCGCCCATGCCGCCGATGATCGATGCAGAAGGCGTGCTGGCTAATGCATAATTTGGGTTTATTACCCCAACAAAGGATAGAGAATGTTTACTGTCAATGTAGAAAAAGAGTGCGGATGTTTCCGCAAAAGCGATATGAAAAACTCACAAATCTTCGAGAGCAAGGACGAAGCGTTGATGCAGGCGCAGAAAATGGCGCAGAAGATGAATGAGGAGTTTTGCCAAAAACACAACTTTACCGTGGTCGAAACAGGAGAACACTTCACGATCAGGGTGGAGGAGAATCGTCCCGCAGGCGGATGCTGTGGAGGAGGACACTGCGGCTAAGCTCACGGCTTCTCCAGTTCCAGGATGACGACAGCGATGGCGAAGCCCCCGTCATGGCTGATGGAGAGAGAACTCTCCCGGACCGGAAAGCGCTTCAGGGCCTCAGGAGCAAGCTGAAGCTGCGGGGCTCCCTTCTTGTCTTTTCGTATCGTGATCTCTTCAAAGGAGAGTTCCGATCCGATGCCGCAGCCCAGTGCCTTGGCCACCGCTTCCTTGGCCGCCCAGAGGCCTGCCAGAGTGGCGTCGCTGCTTGCCGATGTATATTCCTCAGGGTGTAGATAGCGCCGAAGAAAACGCTCCCCGAAACGCACGCGACTCTTCGCGATGCGTTCGATGACTACGATATCGGTACCGATCCGAATCATCCTTCCCTTCCTATCCAAACTGCAGATAAGCGGCTACGATCAATGAAATGAGAATCGTCAGGCCGATGGTCATGGGTCGGTGCCATTTGGGATCGATCCCATAGCGTTCGCTCAGCCATTCGGAAATCCGCATTGCTGGATAGGCGAAAAAAAGGAGCAGAACACTGGTATAAACAAGAGTCAGGACAAAGTTGATCATTGGGGTTTCACCTGGTAGTAATCGCGGATGAAGCGTTTTTCTTTCTCATTCCGTAGTTGAATACTCTTCACCGGCTTGCCCTGATCGTCGAGTATTGTCAGCGTATCACCCTTCAAACTGAGATGTTTGGCGGCCCAATTTCGCTCCAGTTCCTGTAGCTGTGGATAGAAATTGACGGCATCGGGCTCCACTTTGAACTTGGGGTTGTCTTTTCGCCGGATGACAAGCCCTCCCAGATTCTTTTCGACGACAAAGGGAGTGTACTGCCGAATCAATGGATAGAGACGGGCGTCGCGATGGGGCGGACGCCCGAGAATAAAGGCTACTATTGCCAGGAAGATCATGACGGCTCCCAGGGCGAATCCGAGTTTTTTGCTGAACATATCAAAAAATCCTTCGTGCGGATGATTGTTTGGAGATAGTATAGGGACTCCTCGGTTAGAGGCTGTTGACAGATATCAAGGGAAGAGAGCAGGGGGATGCGATACACTTGTCTTTCAAATCGAAGGAGGTTGGGAGAAGATGTTGAGAGATTTTTTCTATCTGGAAGGGGCTTACCTGATCCTGGCGGGAATCATCCTGCTGATCACGCTGTTTGTGACGACCCGGCCTTTTATGTCCCCTGCCGCCCCCCGCAAAGGGATGACAGTTGTGGCAATTGTTCTCGCCCTTTTTATCGGCATTCACTTCTGGATCACCACCTCGCGGATCGCTACGGTCAAGGCAGCCTTCAATGCCGGGAAACCGGTTCTTTGCGAGAGCAGGATGCTACGCAAAATGGCCCAGTCGGTTGAGATCCGCAAAGGAACGGCCAGTCAGTGGAGGATCGAAGGGGACAATTTCGTCTCCCCCGAGTACACCCGTCCTTTTCATATTGCCCGCTGTATCGTGAAGTAGGCTCTTCCGTTTTTCTTTTCTTCCCATATTCCCACTTCCCGCGAGGGAACCCCCTGAAAGACATTCCGATATACCGGAGGCGATCGAGATCGTAGTTGAATCCACAGCTTATCGGTTATTTGTGAAAACAATTTACGAAAAAACCTTCAATCGCTTGACCGATGTCAATCCCTCTCGACGTAAAAATTGCCATAATGCCCTATGCTTGAATAAGCATATAGCCGAAAGGAGTCCATAGAATGGAAAATTTCACAGGTTGGCCGACGATCGCTCCGGATCAGTTTCTCCCGATCTTTATCGTGGCGACGCTGGTGCTGGTCTTCGGTGCGGGATACGCGGCGATCATCACGCTGGCCAAGATGGGGTTTTTTTCCAAAAAATGGATGCCGGTCGGCTATCTGTTCTGGGGATTGCAGACCTTCTGTCTGTATGAGCTGGCCATACTGATCCACAGCAACCACTACACGACCAAGGTGCTGGTGGTGACGATGGTGGCGTATCTCTTTGTGCCGCATCTCTACTTCTATCTGGTCGATGAAGCGGATAAGCGGTACGAGAACGATCACAACGACTCAAACCAATAAAGGAGGAGAAATGGCTGAGAAAAAACCATCCGTCTGGACGAGTATCCGTTTCTGGCGGCGTTCGGCAGCCTGGGTCACCGGTTTTGCGACGATTCTGCTGATCTGGCTGACCTTTGACACCATGGGACAGATCCGAATGGGAACCGATGAGGAGCTGGCCAAAGGGATCAAGCGGCGGATTCCCGCTCCCACGGTCATCAACTACAAGATCGGTTACAAATATGACGAGAAACGGGGATTGGAAGCTCCCGTGATCGGTCCGGAGAAGCAGCCGCTCTTCGGCAAGGAGCTCAGTCCCAAAGAGGCCCGTGCGCTTTTGCATCTGGGCAAGTTAACGGTTCAGGCCAAGAACTGCATGGACTGCCATACGCTGCTGGGGAACGGAGCCTATTATGCCCCGGATCTGACCAAAGCCTGGCTTGACCCCATGTGGGAGAAGACCATGCCCGCCATGACGGGTAAAAAGACCAAAGAGGAGGCGATGGTGGCGTTTTTGATGCATCCTGAGCGCTATCCCACCCACGCGAGGATGATGCCTAATCTGGGAATCACCGAGCAGGAGGCCAAAGGGATCGTGGCGTTTTTGAAGCATATGTCTTCCATCGACACCAACGGCTTCCCGAGGGGCTTCTCCAAAACGATAAAAGAATACGAGACAGGAGGGACCTATGCTAAATAAAACCGCACATCTGTCGCCTTCCAAACAGCTGGCGATGAACTATTTCCGGGTGGCGATCGTGCTCTTTGGCGCCCAGTTGCTGATGGGATTGATTGCGGGACTGCAGTTCCTCTATCCCAGCTTCCTCTACGGTATCTTCGATTTCAATGTCGCAAGGATGATTCACATCAACGCTCTGGTGGTCTGGATGCTCTATGCGATGATCGGGTCGGTCTATCTGATGCTGCCCGATGAGACGGGCATCGAGCATCCTGTGGCCATCGGCCTGGGCAAACTGGCCTTTTGGGTACTGACTCTGGCGGTTACCGTCGTCGTCCTGGTCTTCATCTTTATCCAGGTCGGACCCGGGAAAGAGAGCAGTATCTGGTTCATCAACGAAGGCCGTGAATATCTCGAAGCACCCCGCTGGGCCGATATCGGCATCGTGGTGGTGGTCCTGATCTTCTATGCCAACGTTTTCTTTACCTATATGAAAGGGAAAAAGACCGGCATCATGACCGTCCTGGTGGCAGACCTGATGGCGCTGGCCGGCCTCTATCTGGCGGGGATGTTCTTTACCGACAACATCTCCATGGATCAGTACTGGTGGTGGTGGGTCATCCACCTCTGGGTCGAAGCGACCTGGGAGGTCTTCGTCGGAGCGCTGGCGGCCTATGGACTGATCCGGGTCATCAATGCCAAACGTGAAGTCGTCGAGATGTGGCTCTGGATCGAAGTGCTGATGCTTTTCGGTTCCGGAATTCTGGGACTTGGCCACCACTACTTCTGGATCGGTACCCCCGAATACTGGTGGGAGATCGGAGCGCTCTTCAGTGCTCTGGAGCCTGTTCCTCTGGTCGCGATGTTTGTCCATGTCCTCTATGACTGGGGAAAAGAGCAGGGGCAGACCCAGGCGCAGGGAGGGCGGACGGCGATCAAAAACGGTCCCGCTATGGCCTGGATCTCCGTCAACGCCTTTGGAAACTTTCTGGGAGCCGGTGTCTGGGGATTCTTCCATACCCTGCCTCAGGTCAATATCTATACCCACGGCTCGCAGTTTACGGCGGCTCACGGTCACCTGGCCTTCTTCGGGGCCTATGCGACGATCCTGATCGGAATGATGTATCTTGGCATTCAGGATAGTTACGGCGTCAAGCGGATGAAGGCGACCTTCAACTCCAAGATGGCGATCTTCCTGATCACTTTCGGTGTTCTGGGAATGACCGTGGCACTGACCATTGCCGGTTACGAGCAGGTGTTGGTGGAGCGGGCCGAACTGGGTGCCGGATGGCAAGCCTTCTTCACCGCCCAGAACCTCCCCTGGTATATCCAGGCGCAGACCTGGCGTGAGATCATGGGGGTCGTTACCTTCATCGGTTTCGTCTATCTGCTTATTGATCTCTTGACCATCGGCAAGAAAGAGGCGGCTCAAGCATGAGTTCGCCATCGAAGCCCCGGCTTCGCCCCTATTTATGATGAAAGGAGTTGAAATATGAATTTTCATATGTTCGAAAGCTGCACGGATATCTCCTGCAACAGTATCTTTGCCTGGCTCAATCAAGGGCCTCTGACTCTGACGATTGCCCTGCATACGTTTATCATCCTTCCGATGATCTGGATCTATTTCAGTGAAAAAAAGCGTCTGGAGAAGTGATCGGTTGACCAAGATCATTTTTTCCGATGAGCCGTTTCAATAGAATATATCCAATGGACTGGAGTCTGCCGGCAGTGCCGGCCCGTTTATTTCATTCGCCATAAAGGAGGAGAAATGAAATTTGGAACAGCATTGAGCTATGTCGCCGCAGTATCGTTGGCTGTCACGATGGCCCAGGCCGGTACATCCAAGATGAATTTTGCCAAAATGTACGAAAAAGAGTGCCAGGGGTGCCACGGGCCGATCCACCAGGGAGGCGTGGGAGCCGACCTGCGGCCCAAAGCCCTGAAAAAGAAAAACAAGCAGATGCTTGTCGATACGATCCTGGAGGGAAGACCCGGTACGGCGATGCCATCCTGGAAGTCCAAGTTCAGCCGGGACGACGCGGCGGGAATGGTCGACTGGCTGATGAACTGGAAAAACACCGTCGAGCTAAAGCTGGATCTGGACAAGATCAAAAAAAGCTGGAAAAAGTTGGCAGATCGGGAAGCACTTTTCAAAAAGTATCCCAAGCCTACCGATGTCAAAAGTGTCAAGGATATCGTCTTCGCCACTGAGCGTGACGCTTCACTGGTGGATTTCATCGACGGAACCACCGGCAAGGTCCTTTCCCGCCACAAAGCGGGCTTTGCGGTTCACGTCACGGTGACCAACAAGCGGATGCCCCGCTATGCCTATTCCATCAGCCGCTCCGGCCGTCTGACCATGTTCGATCTCAACGCGCCCGGCCAGCCGGCTATCGCCAGTGTCCAGGTTGGACAGGAGTCCCGCGGTCTGGCGGTCTCGCCTGACGGAAAATATGTGATGGCTGGAGACTACAACCCCGGCGGTGCCGTTCTCTGTGATGCTATGACGCTGAAACCGCTAAAAGTCTATCCCACTGCCAGCGTCATCGATCCTGACGGCAATATTGGGCCCAGCCGTGTCGCCTATATCGCCGACACTCCGTATCGTCCTTATTTCAGTTTTGCACTCAAAGATGCCGGTCATGTCTATATCGTCGACTACAGCAAACCCAACTTTCCGGTCGTGGGTGACATTCCCAATATCGGGAAAGTCCTACACGACGCTTTCGAAAATGAAGGAACCGACGAAGGGCGTTTTGTCTATGTCGCGTCGCAGGGTAGCGACCTGATGGGGGTTGTCGATCTCAAGACCAAAAAGCTGGCTGCCAAGATCTATACCGGCCCCGGTACCAAGCCCCACCCCGGACAGGGAAGCTCCTGGTACAACAAACGCTACGGTCAGCTCAACGCCGCCAACAGCATGAACGTCGGAGACGTGGTTATCTGGAACATGGACAACGAAGTCGTTGCCAATGTGCCGACCGCCGGCGGCGGGCTCTTTGTCGGGACCAGCAAGGACACTCCCTATATCTGGTCCGACTGTGTCCTGGGCGGTCCTGCCAACTACAACAAGGTCTATCTGATCAACAAGCAGACCCTGCAGACCGATCGGATTATCGAAGTCGGCAAGACCAAAGGTCACCTGATCGACGCCCATACCGGCAAGATTCTGCAGGAGTGGGATGCGACCCAGTATCAGACGGTCAAAGGCAAAGAGGTTTCCTCCAAAATCTCCAAAGAGACGTTGGTCACCTATACCGCCAAGCACGGTCCCAAGGTCAAGAACCCTGTTCAGCCCCGACTGCTTCACGCAGAGCCCGCCAATCATGGCAAGTGGACCTTCATCTCCGAGTGGACGACCGGTCGTATCGGTGTCTATAACTCCAAAACGGGCGAATTCGTCAAGTATATCTACAACATGACGACTCCGACCTTCACCTACTCCGTCGAGCACCGCGAAGAAGTTCCCGGCGCTTAATCCGGAGTGTCACTCTCCTTTGGAGGGTGATGCCTTGAAGTTTCCGAGGAAATATCAATGCATCATCTTCTCAAATGTTCTGCAGAAACGGTATCTCTCACATTGCTGGGCATAGCCCGTCCCTACATTTCCAACAGAAAATGCAAAGAGTGCCACGAAACCATCTACGAAGAGTACAGCCGCTCGGCTCATGCCCGGAGCTATTTCGCTTACCGTTTTTTCAAGGAGGGGAAGCCCATCGTCATTCCGACCCCGGCCACTTCGGCAAAGGTGAACAATCTGCCGGGCAAGGAGAGTAGAATCCTTCACTACAAAATTCCCGGGCTCAAAAAGGGAGACAGGGTGAGCGTGACGCTCTATGCCCGCCTGGCCAAAGAGGAGTGTCTCAAAGCGATCACGCTGGAAAATAAAAGTTTCACGACACCGATGATTATCAAGAGGCTCCAATGGGTCGTGCCGTGAGATTGTTGCTGTTTCTACTCATCATTCTTCAGGTGCTGGGAGCAGGAGCGTTCGTCCATTGGCGCGGCGATTACGAAGCCGCCCGAGGCGAGGCGGTGCAAACGAGAAAGAAGCTTCTGCTTCTACTGGTCAAAAACTCCGAGAACGGGCGAAAAGTTCTTGCCGCGATCGGAAAAGAAGCCGACTTGAGCCGGAAAATATCCCAAAACACCGTGGCCGTTATCGTCATCGCTGATGCCAAGGCGCGTTACCCGATCGAACTCTACTATACGACGAAATATCCGACGATTTTTCTGGTGGATGCGAAACGGGAGATTCCCCTGGGGTCTCCCTGTATCGGAAACGCAAGCCTCGTTTGTCTCCGAAAGAAACTTCTTTTTGCATCGACGGATGAATATCCCGGAGCGGAAGGACGTTGATGGGGGCAAATATTCTGATCAGCGGCGCCTCCACCGGGATGGGCTACGAGACGGTGCGGCTCTTTGCCGAAAAAGGATACCGGGTCTTCGCCACCACCCGTGATCCTGGACAGCTGCAAGAGAAACTCTCAGCAGAAGGCATCGAGGGGGTCGAGGTTCTGCCGGCGGACCTTCACTCCCACGCTTCGGCCCGTGAAGTTGTCGCAACCGTTCTGGACAAAGCCGGGACGATCGACATCCTGGTCAACAATGCCGGCTACGGTCTCGTCTCCACCCTCGAAGAGGTCACAGAGGAGGAGATGATCGATCAGTTCCAGATCAACCTCTTCGGCCTGGTTCGTATGACGCAGGAAGTGCTTCCCGCTATGCGGGAAAAACGATCCGGGATCATCGTCAATATCAGCTCCTTCCTTGGACGGGTGGGGTTGCCGCTTTTGAGCTTCTACAATGCCAGCAAGTATGCCGTGGAGGGGATGACCGATTCTCTGCGTCTGGAGCTGGCGGATTGGAACATCCAGGTCCACTCGGTGATGCCCGGGTTTTTCGATACCCAGTTCGCCCGAAAAAATCTCCGGGTCAATGCGGCGATCCGGGATCCCGGATCCCCCTATGCCCGTTTGACCGAAACCCTGGCTCCCCGGGTGATCCGGCAGATCAACGAAGGCAACGACCCTCGCCTGGTGGCCGAAGCGATCCTGCAGATTGTCGAAGATCCTGACGCACCGGTTCGCGTGGCGGTAGGGGAGATGGCGAGGAGGTTTCTGACGATGCGCCGTGAATTGAGCGACAAAGAGTACGAACGTCGTGTCATGGAGTATTACGGGATCCCAGCGGAATGAAAAGCCTCTTCTTCAACGCCGGAGAGAACCGATGTGTGGTGACGTCGCTTCCGGCACCTGCGGGAGCTTCGATCCTGCGGATGGATGTCTCCAACGGCCTGGTGCTTTTGGAAATCCGGGTCGAAAAAGGACAGAGTCTTCCGCCGAGAGCAGGGAAGAACTGGGACCGCATGATCGTGTTGCCGTTGTTGATGCAGGGAGAGTTTCGTTTTCGGGGAGAGGACGAGGCGCTTCAGCGATGGAGTGAAGGAACAGGGAGTTTGATCCTCGCCGGTCCGGGTAGGTTCCATCTCGAGAGGATCGACGGCCCGGCTCATCTCTTTTTGCTTTTTGTCGCCGATTTTTTTCTGGCGCGGTATCGTCAGGGAGAGGCCAACGACCCGATCGATCGACTCCACACGCTTTTGGAATGCGCCAAAGGGTTTACCCCTCTTGCGACCCATCCGATGGACGCCTACGGCGACTATCTCTTGGAGAGAGTCCTTCGATCCAGCCGCCGAAAAACCATGAGTCGGCTGGCGACGGAGCATCGGGTGGTGGAGCTTTTTCTCCATCGTCTTGATCTTCTCTCTTTTGAAAACGATCGTGTCACACTTACCGATGAAGAGAGACGGATTACGGCACTGGCGAGAGATCTTCTGATTCGGCGATATGCCGATCCCCCCACGATTCCGGAACTGGCCCGGCTTTGCAGTACCAACGATTTTCGGCTCAAACGGGCTTTCAAAAAGCGTTACGGTACGACGATCCACAACTACGTAAAGCGTTTGCGCCTCGAGGCGGCCAACCGTCTGCTCAGGGACGGAGACCTGAGTGTCGGTGAGGTTGCTGCAAGCGTGGGCTATCGCCATCAGGGGTACTTCAGCCGACTCTTCTATCAGCACTACGGTATCTATCCCGCGGCGGTGGCGGCAAAAAATCCCTCTTATGACGAAAAATGATCCTGTTTGTGATCAAAAGGCATTGATCGATCTCTCCAACTCCTCTATAATGATTGTATTCTCTGAAAAACGGGGTTACGCTCTATTCGCTTTTCAGAGAGTTCTGTCGCTAGGAGGAGAAGATGAAACCTTTATTGATTACCTTGGCGGTGGTGACGGGTATTTTGATACTCCCTTATTTCATTCCCCAAAAACCGATGAAATATCCTGATGACAAGACCCTGAGAAAAGAGGCGCTGGAGGGGAATCTCAAACCGGTTCCTACGACCCGGGAAGGATTGCTTCATGTGGTCAATACGCCCCAAAATCCGCTAACGCCCGAAAAGATCGCTCTGGGGAAACGGCTCTTTTTCGATCCGATTCTCTCCCGGGACCGCACGGTCAGCTGTGCCAGCTGCCACATTCTGTCGGAAGGGGGAGATGACAACCGACCCGCCGCCGTCGGCTACAAAGGACGGGTCAATCCCCATCACCTCAACTCTCCCACGGTCCTCAACGCGGCGTTGGAGAAGTTCGAGTTCTGGGATGGGCGGGTCCATACGGTGGAGGAGCAGGCAGGTGGGCCGATCCAGGCGCCTTTCGAGATGAATCTCACCCCCAAAGAGGCGGTGGAGCGTCTTCGGGACGATTCGGGATATCGGGCAGCTTTTCGCCGGGTTTTCGGGGATGAGAATATCACCTTCACAAAAATACGCCAGGCTATCGGCGCCTACGAGCGGACTTTACTGACCCGCGGTCCCTTCGATGCCTTCCTCGAAGGAAACGATAGCGCTCTCTCGCCTGCCGCCAAGCGGGGGTTGGCGCTCTTTATCCAACGGGGATGCAAAGGGTGCCATACCGGCATGAGTGTAGGCGGACAGTTTGTCAAACGCTTCCCGCTGCGGCGCTATCTCGACGACTATCTGGGGTTTTCTCTCAGTCCGAAATTTCACTGGAAGCGCAGCGAATTCCCCTTCGACAATGTAGGGGATTTCCACGGACGCGGTGGGCAAGACTTCTTCCGGGTTCCGGTCTTGCGTAACGTCGCCCGCACCGCTCCTTATTTTCATAACGGGGCGGTCGAGGATCTGCACGAAGCGGTACGGATCATGAGCAAATATCAGCTCGGCAGGGAGTTTACTCCCAGCGAGATCAACGACACAGTGGCTTTTCTCAAGAGTCTGAGCGGGAAGATCGTCGATTACGGATACTAGCGAAAGCGAAGCTTTCGAATTGAGAATTGAGGATGGAGAATTTTGGATTTAAAGCTTGACAAAGATTGTGAGGTAGTTTAAACTCCTCACTCCTCACTCCTCACTCCTCACTCCTCACTGTTTTGTCCCATAGCTGATGACTAAGGGCCGAAATAACTTCCTGAGTTCCCAAACGCTCTTTGGGATAGCTGGGCAGGGTTTTCAGTGCTTCTCTAAGCGCTTTCTCCTCACCGGCGAAAAATAGCTTTCCCGTCACTTCCGTTGTCTCATCCAGTTGTCGCAGCAGATACCAGAGCATCAGAGTCTCTTCACTGTATCGGCTCAGAACGTGGCGGCTGAAATCCTCGAATTTCGGATAGCCGGAGTGGTCGAAATCTTCCGCGATCACCTCAAAGAGCCGGGCGATAGCCCGTTCCGGTACGGCGTAGAAGAGCAGCCGGGCCGGGGCGGGGTCGGGAGCCTGGAGAGCCCCCAGAAAGATGCGCAGTGCCCGTTCCGTCGGGCCGAAGGCGTTGCTGCGCAGCCCCACCAGACCCAGATCGCTGTGGTGGTGGCGGCCGCACCCTTTGAGGCAGCCGCTGAATCCCACGCTAATCCCTTTCTCAGTGAGGATCGAAAGGGGGAGGCGTTCCGTGTCGTTTTTGATCTCCCAGAGGGAGAGGGGGCAGTAGCGGGCTCCGGCGCAGGCGGTGACGCTCCCTTTGGGAGCGGATGGAAGATGGAGGATGGAAGATGGAAGATTTTGAGTGTTAAGTGTTGAGTGCCGGGGATTTTGGATTTTTTTGGGGTTAAAGAGCCATAGTTCCTGATGGGGAGTGAGGCGGAGGGTGAGATTTCGGTTGCGGACTTTCTGGGCTGCTTGCAGCAGGGTTTCAGCATCGATTTCGCCGTGACGGCCGAGGCGTTGGATCGGCAGGAGATGATCCATGTTTTCAGTGCTGCTTCGCATTCGGAGTTCTCCGGCACTTTGCAGCTTTCGGCCATAGGCCTCTTCGATCCGGGTACGTAGCTGCTCCATTCCCGCATTTTCGATGAGGTGATAGAGACGGGTTTTGGCCCGGCTCCCTCGCGGACCGTACTTCCGATAGGTCACCAGAACTGCTTCGAAGAGGGTCTCTGCCTCTTCGGGGGTGCAGAAGATATCGGCATTTTTGGCTGTTTCACTGTTCTTGCCGCCCAGGTAGAGGTTGAACCCCCAGACGCCCTCTTTTTGGGCGAGGGCCATCAGCAGATCCTGTCCCCAGGGGTTGAAGGAGGGGGTTTCTCTTCCGATGATGGCGGCGTTGAACTTTCTGGGGAGGGTGCCGATCCATTGGGGATTGCCGACGAACCTTCGATGCAGACGCTCCATGATGGGGGTGCATTCGATCTGCCTGTCAGGGGCATACTGATCCAGCGGATCCAACAGGATTCCCCGGAGATTGTCCGTCAGTACCTGCGTGCTCGTCAGCCCCGCTGCTCTGAGCTCCTGCCAGAGGGGATAGACCCGCCCTGGTTTCAGATCATGTAGTTCCATCTGGGAGCGGGCGGTCAGGAGAACCCTCAGATTTTCCCGTTCAGCGATTCTGGCAACGGTCTCCAGTTGTCCCGTCTTGAGGATTCCGCCGTCGAAGCGTAGACGGATCATCCAGGTGTCGGGTCGGAGTTTGCTGTTGTAGAGGCCGAAGTTTTTGAGGTAGAAACGATCAGCTTCGGTAGGATGTCCCCAGTCAACACTCTCACTCCCTATCCGAAACTCCGCCGGGGAGAGCTCGGCTTTGAGCCGTTCAATTTTGTTGGGTTTCCTCATAGAGGTAATTGTAGCGCTTTCCGGATGAGAAGTTCCCGGTATTGACTTCCCTCAACTGACGGTAACGAAACACTTGATATGATACCTCCCAAAAGGAGTGTGCGATGAGAGTCTTTTTGATTCGACTGTCCGGTGTGTTGCTACTGCCATGGATTCTCCACGCCGGGAATGCTGATAATGAAGAGGCGGGTTCCCGACTCTTCAAAGCCTACTGCTGGGGATGCCACCACCAGACGGCTGAAGCCTTCGGCCCCTCCTTCCGCACCATCGCCAACAAACGCACTCCCGAGCAGATCATGGCCCAGATCGTCGATCCCGAGCGCGTCTCCAAAACCCTGGGGTACCGGCGCAACTCCATGCCCGCCTTCAACGACCTCAACGCGACCGAAATCAAGGCGCTGACCGACTTCATTCTCTCATTCAAGGATAAAAAATGAAACGAACACTGATTGCGCTGATTGCCCTGACGGGAATCCTCACTTCTCTAAGCGCTCGGGAAAAGATCTTTGTTGTCGAGCGGGAAAACTCCGCCCTGGCGGTGATCGACCATAACCTCCTTGTCGATGAGATCAAAAACATGCACAACTTCAACCACGCTGTCGTCAAGTTCCGGGACAACGACGGCTATGTGATCACCCGGGACGGCTATGTAATCAAGTTCGACCCCATTCACAATAAAAAGCTCAAGGAGTACAAAACTTCCAAAAGCGCTATCGGTTTCATTATCGGGGCCAACTATCTGGCGGTGGCCAACTATGACAACAAAACCGTCGAAGTGCTCGATCGGGATCTCAACCCGATCCAGACCATCAAAACCGGCAGCCGCAACGTGGGAATCAAGAACTACAAAAACTACCTCATTTTCGAACTGATGGATGCCGATCAGATCTGGGTGATGAAGGATGAGAATGCCGGTAAGGGCAAACCCCATTTCGTTCTCTACAAAAAGTTTGAAAATATCGGCAAAGTCCCCTTTGACGCGATGATTCACAAGAATCTCTATGTCGCGGGGCTCTTCAACTCTCCCGATGTCGGACTGCTCAATCTCGATACGATGCAATACAAAAAGATCCCCCTCAATCTGGGCAAAAAGGATCGGATCCTCAAAGTGCCCCATTTCGGATTCTGGAGTATTTCGGATCGCTACTTCTTCGTCCCTGCTGTGGGGGCACGCAAAGTCTTTGTCTTCGATCACGATTTCAAGCCGGTCACGGCCATTGCCGTCAAGGGTAACCCCGTCTTTACGACCATCAGCCCCGACAAAAAGTGGCTGGCTGTCTCTTTCAGCGGCAAAGACTTCCCCTATGTGCAGATCATCGATACCAAAACCTTCCAAATCGCCCGAACTTTCCACTTCCCGGGATGGATCCTGCATCTGCGCTGGTCCAAAGATACCCCCCATCTCTACTTCAGTGTCAATACCAAAAACGAGGTATTGGCCTACCGGGTCTCCGATCCCGATCCTAAAAAATGGTGGAAACATTTTATGTGGCCGGTTCCCAAACCGTCGGGGATCTTCCTCTTTGAAGCGCCGGATGAGCCTGCCCCCAAGATCCGTAAAGTGAGTCGCTAAGTGTTTCGTCTCTCCAATCTCATCGACGCGGTGACGGCGGGAAGACCCGAACGCTCTCTTGACGGCTCCATCGCCATCTGGAACTTCACCAACCGCTGCAATCTGGCCTGTCGCCACTGCTACAGCTACGCCGATCCCAACAGTGAAGATTTTCTGAGCACCGACTTTATCCTGGACTCTCTCCCCGAGCTTCTCAAGGCGGGGGTCCGTTTTGTGATTTTCAGCGGCGGCGAGCCTCTGATCCGCAAAGATATCTTCGAGATCGCCGAGGCGATGAGGGAGGCGGGGATTGTCACCTACCTCTCCACCAACGGCCTCTATGTCAACGAGAAGAACGTCGACCGGATCATCGAGACTTTCAACTATATCGGAATCAGTATCGACGGGATCGAAGCGGTCCATGACGCCTTTCGGGGGCTGGAAGGGGCCTATCGCCGCAGTCTCGATGCCATCGCGCTGATTCAGCAGCACGGTGGCAATGCGGGAATCCGTTTTACGATCACCGAAGAGACCAAGGGGAGCTTCTACGATATTTTCGATCTGGCCGAAGAGATCGGCGTCGACAAGATCTACATCTCCCACCTGGTCTACAGCGGCCGTGGGTTGGATAACCTCAAGATCGATATCTCCAAAGAGGAGCGGCGGAAATTTGTCGAGTTTATCATCGACAAAGCCTTCCAGTATCATGAGGAGGGGCGCAAGATCGACATCGTCACCGGGAATATGGAGATGGATGCGATCCTTTTCCTGGAGAAGTTCGGCGAGCGCTACCCCGAGCTCCGGGATGAGATGCAGCGGCGGCTGCGAAACTGGGGTGGCAACAGTGCAGGCCGCAAACTGGTCAATATCGACTGGAAAGGCAACGTCAAACCCGATCCCTTTTTCCCTTTCGTCATCGGGAACATGACCGAAAAACCTTTCAGCGAGATCTGGTTGGATGAGAGAAACGAATTGCTCACCCGGCTCCGGGAGCACCCCCGGAAACTTTCGGGAAAATGTGCCGACTGCAGTCTCATCGACATCTGCAACGGCGGCAGCCGCAGCCGTGCCTGGGCGATCCACGGCGACCTCTGGGCGGAAGACCCGTCGTGCTATCTCAGCGAAGCTGAGATTGCAAGTGAAGAGTGAAAAATTGAGAATTGAGAATTGAGGATGGAGAATTCTAGAATGGAACAGAGCCAATCTCAAAATTACTAGTTACTAGTTGCTCGTTACTAGTTTCATACCAAGGAGCATGAATGGTCTATCTCACCGGAGCCGGTCCCGGCGCCCTCGATCTGCTGACGGTCAAGGCGCTGCGCGTCATCCGTCGAGCCGATGTAATCATCTATGACCGGCTGGCCAATCCCGAGATCCTTGCCGAAGCGAAAGACGGCTGTGAGTTCATCTACGTCGGCAAGGCTGACAGCCACCATACACTGCCCCAGGAAGAGATCAATGAAGTGATCTATCAGGCGGCTCTGGAACACGAAACCGTTGTCCGTCTCAAGGGAGGGGATCCACTGGTTTTTGGTCGGGGTGGAGAAGAGGGGATCTACCTCAGAGAACGCGGGATCAAGTTTGAGTTTATTCCCGGCGTTACCTCCGCTATTGCCGTGCCCGAGTATGCGGGCATTCCCGTTACTCACCGGGGGATCACCGTCAGTTTCCGGGTCGTGACCGGACATGAAGCGGCTAAAGAAAAGAGTCAGATCCCCTGGGAAAACTATAAAAGTGATGATACGATTATCTTTCTCATGGGGCTCCATCGTCTCCGATACATCGTCGAGAAACTTATCGAGATCGGTAAACCCAAAGATTTCCCCATCGCCGTCATCAGCAAAGGAACCTGGCCGGATGAGAAGACGGTCATCGGGACACTGGAGGATATCTACGAACGGGCAAAAGACCTTCCCACTCCAGCATTGATCGTCGTTGGAAGAGTCGTGGAGCTTCACGAACAGCTCAGCTGGTTCGAAAAAGAGTAAAAAGGGTCAATTCGGTGCTGCCTGTCGGAATCGGCAGGATGAGATCGGAGTTTTTCCTTCGCTTTCAAGGGAGGGTCAGGAATCTTTGTTACAATAGCTCCTCATTAAACAGGGTGGTGACAAATGTATGATCTGAGAGAGATACAACTCTTTTCCAAGCTGTCGGACAGGCATGTTGCCGAGATCAAAGAGCATGCTGTGATCCGTCAATTCGGCAAAGAGGGGATCGTCTTCTACGGAGGGGACCGGGGGGAATATCTCTATGTGGTGATCGAGGGGACCGTCAAACTCTACAAAACCTCCCCCAAAGGAACGCAGATCCAGATCAACCGTTTCGACGCTCCGGCAGTGGTGGGAGAATATGCCTGTTTCGAGCGGATGCCCTTCCCGGCCACCTGCGAATTTGTCACCGACGGCAAGATGGCACTGATTCCTTACGACTATATCTACAAAAATCTCTCCAACAGTGACTTTTCCCTGGAGATCATCAAATCCCTCACTTCCAAAGTGATGGTCCTTTCGGCCCTGATTCACAAGGAGACGATCTTCTCCTCCGAGGCAAAGGTGGCAAAGATGCTGTTGGAAAACAGCGAGATTTTTACAAAGCTCAAGTACAACGAAGTGGCGTCGATCCTCAACCTCACACCCGAAACGCTCTCACGGATTTTCAACAAAATGAAAAAAGAGGGGTTGATTGAAGTGAACAAAAGTCATGAGGTCAGTGTGATTGACCCCGTAGCTCTGGAACAGGTCATCGAGAACAACAAAATCAAAACCTGCAGCAACTGTCTTGCAGATTTCAAGAAACAACTGGGGATTGAAGATTGAGAATTGAGAATGCAGAGCTTTCGCCTTAGCTCCCATACTTCCTTTCCCACTCTCCGAAAGCAGGATCGAAATAGACCAGGCGCTGTTTTTTGAACTCCCGGGTCGAGTAGAGTTTGCCGTATTTCTCCAGACCGGTCTCTTCGGCGATTTCCCGAATGATCTCGTCGCAGGCCTCCTGACTGGTGGCATGGACCATGGCGAAGAGATTGTAGGGCCAGTTGGGATATTTGGGACGTAGATAGCAGTGGCTGACGGCCCGGAACTCGGCGATTTTTCTGCCCAGTTCTTCCGCTTCCTCCTCGGGGACCTCCCAGACGCTCATGGCGTTGGCGGTGAAGCCGGCTTTGCGGTGATTGAGGATCGTAGCGAAGCGTCGCATCACACCCGCCTCTTTGAGTTGCTGTGCCAGGTCGAAGAGCTCGTCATACTCCATATTGAGTCGTTCGGCTGTTTCGGCAAAAGGTTCGGAGATAACGGGGATGTCTCTTTGCAGCTCCCGGATCACCGCGAAGTGGCGTGCCCGCATCTTGAGGGCTTTGTGCTCTTTGCGGTGGACCTTCTCTTTTTTGCTCTGTTTTCCTGTGGTATCGAGTTTGACGGAAATTTTGAACATTTTCAGCGTCGGCAGGATGATCGCCTCCTCGGCTCCGCCTATCGCTTTGAGCCGTTCCACGGTTCCGGTCAGACCCAGTTTTGAATCGGGAGGTACCGCCAGGGTGAACCAGATATTGAAATCGTGATTTCGCAGATAGTTGTGGCTGACGCCCGGATGGGCATTGATCGCCTCCGCGGCGTTTTCGATCCGCTCTTCCGGAACCCTGAAGGCGACCAGGGAGGAGTGATATCCCAGCTTTTTGGTATCGAAAATCGCGGAGGTCTGGCGAATGATACCTTCCTCTTTCAGACGGCGGACCTCTTCGAGGATTTCTTCTTCGCTTCGACCAAGCTCACGACCCAGCGCCTCGAAGGGTTTCGCTGTCAACGGAAAGGCATTTTGCATCCGATATAGCAGTTCTTCCCGCATTAGGATCACTCCTTCCAACTCAAGATACCCCGATTGTACTGGATCGAAAATTTTTTTCTCTTGACAGGCATCAACAGTTGAGCCGCAATGGTTACATTTTTGTTATTTTCACTCCAATTGATTCGCGTCAACAATTCTGTTGAACCAAAGCGTTAAAATGTGGCTATCCCGTAAACATACAGGAGGTTATAATGGGAATGAATCGACGAGATTTCTTGAAAAGTTCGGCGGCCGCAGCCGCCGCGAGTGCCGTAGGCATCACTGTTCCCTCCGAGGTGCAGGCTGCTGCGGCGAAAGGTGAAGAGGGCTGGCGCTGGGACAAGGCGGTCTGCCGCTTCTGTGGAACCGGCTGCGGCATCATGGTCGCCACCAAAGGGGGCAAGATCGTTGCCGTCAAAGGGGACCCCGCCGCACCGGTCAACCGGGGCCTAAACTGTATCAAGGGATACTTCACGGCCAAAATCATGTATGGTGCCGACCGTCTGAAGACTCCGCTGCTGCGTATGAACGAGAAAGGGGAGTTCGACAAACACGGCAAGTTCCGCCCCGTGAGCTGGAAACGTGCCTTCGATGAGATGGAAAAACATATCCGCAAGGCGCTCAAGGCCAGCGGCCCCGAAGGGGTGGCGGTCTTCGGATCGGGTCAGTACACCATTATGGAGGGGTACGCCGCCCAGAAGATGATGAAAGCGGGCTTCCGCTCCAACGCCATCGACCCCAACGCCCGCCACTGTATGGCCTCGGCGGTCGTCGGCTTTTACCAGACGTTTGGCATCGATGAGCCTTCCGGCTGTTACGATGACATCGAGCTGACCGATACCATCATCAGCTGGGGATCCAACATGGCAGAGATGCACCCCATCCTCTGGTCCCGGGTCTCCGACCGAAAGCTTTCCGACCCCGATCGGGTCAAGGTCGTCAACATGACCACCTACCGGACCCGGAGCTCCGATCTGGCGGATTTCGAGATCATCTTCCGTCCCCAGACCGACGTGGCGATCTGGAACTATGTCGCCCGGGAGATCGTCTACAACCATCCCGAAGCGATCGATTGGGATTTCGTCAAGCAGCATATCGTCTTCGCCGTCGGCCCCGTCAACATCGGTTACGGAATGCGCCGCAAGGGTGAGAAGTCTCTGACCCCTGTCCGCCCTGACGGTTCGGCAGGTAAATACAGTGCCAAAGAGATGGAGATCATCAAGAAAGAGATGGCCAAAAAGGTCGGTGAGCTGGAAGCTCCCGCGCTGGCACCCTACGGCTACAAAGCTGGGGAAGAGATGAAAAACACTCCGGGAACCCTCAAACACTGGATGATCAGTTTCGACGAGTACAAGAAGTCGCTGGAGCCCTATACTCTCGACTACGTCGCCAAGATCTCCAAAGGGGATCCCGACGAGGATCTGGAGGCCTTCAAGAAGAAGCTCAAAATGCTGGCCGATCTTTACATCGAGAAGGATCGCAAAGTGGTCTCTTTCTGGACGATGGGGATGAATCAGCATACACGGGGAAGCTGGGACAACACCCTCAGCTACAACGTCCACTTCCTCCTCAACAAACAGGCCAAACCCGGTAGCGGCGCCTATTCGCTCACCGGTCAGCCCTCGGCTTGCGGTACCGCCCGCGAGGTGGGAACCTTCGCCCACCGTCTGCCGGCGGACCTGATGGTCAAAAACCCCAAACACCGCAAGATCGCCGAAAAGATCTGGCACATTCCCGAAGGAACCCTCAACCCCGTGGGCAATCAGCACATCATGAAGATCCACCGGGATATCGAGGACGGTGTGGTCAAGTTTGCCTGGGTCAACGTCGCCAACCCCTATCAGGACAGCGCCAACGCCCGCCACTGGATCAAAGCCGCTCGGGAGATGGACAACTTCATCGTCACCTCCGACGGTTATCCCGGCATTTCTGCGATGGTCTCCGACCTGGTGCTTCCCAGCGCCATGATCTACGAGAAGTGGGGGGCTTACGGAAACGCCGAGCGCCGGACTCAGCACTGGCGTCAGCAGGTGCTGCCTGTCGGTGAGGCGATGAGCGATACCTGGCAGTGGGTCGAGCTCTCCAAGCGCTTCACCGTCGACGATCTCTGGGGTCCCTATACCCTGCGCAACGGCAAGAAGCTTCCCGATGTGCGTAAAGCGGCCGAGAAGATGGGCTACAAGCCCGATACGACGATGTATGAGATCCTCTATGCCAATGAGCGGGCCAAGAAAAACTACCCCATCGATCTGAACAAGTTTCCCCAGAAGGGCTTCGACAACAGCGAATGTCTGGGTGATAGCCGCAACGTCAAAGGAAGCGACGGCAAAGTCTTCAAAGGCTACGGCTTCATGCTCCATCAGTATCTGTGGGAGGAGTATGCCAGCTTCGGACGGGGCCACGGACACGACCTGGCCGACTTCGTCACCTATCACAAGGTTCGCGGACTCAAATGGCCCGTCGTCAACGGCAAGGAGACCTTCTGGCGCTTCAACGTCAAATACGATCCCTATGCCGCCAAACACGCCAAAGAGGCTGGACTCAAAGACTTTGCCTTCTACGGTCCCCTGGCCAAGAAACTGCCCAGCGGAGACCTCAAAGGGGTCAAGGACAAGACCAAGAAGTCGCTGGCCAACAAAGCCAAGATCTTCGCCCGCCCCTACATGGATCCCCCGGAAATGCCGGACAAAGAGTACGACACCTGGCTCTGTACCGGACGGGTTCTGGAACACTGGCACAGCGGTACCATGACCATGCGGGTTCCCGAGCTCTTCCGGGCCGTCCCCGAGGCGCTCTGCTACATGAACCCCAAAGATGCCAAGAAGCGCGGCCTCAAAAACGGCGACCTGGTCTATGTCGAATCCCGACGCGGCAAGGTCAAGGTCCGCATCGAAACCCGCGGACGGAACCGGCCTCCCCGCGGCCTGGTCTTCGTGCCCTGGTTCGATGAGCGTGTTCTTATCAACAAGGTCACGCTGGATGCGACCTGTCCGATGTCCAAGCAGACCGACTACAAGAAGTGTGCCGTCAAGATCTACAAGGCCTAAACGAAAGGAAGGATAAGCAGTGGACACCAAGGCGAAAAAGACGCAGATCAGTTCCCGGAGGCGGTTTTTTACCGACCTGGCCTATGCGACGGGACTGGGGATCATGGGAGGCCTGCTCTGGACGGGATATACCGAAAAAGCCAAGAGCTCTCCCCTGACGCTGCGTCCGCCGGCGGCTCTGGCGGAACCGGACTTCCTCAAGACCTGCATCAAATGCGGTCTCTGTGCCGAAGCCTGTGTCAACCGCCCCAGCAATATCGACCGCGACACCGGCCGTCCGCGACCGGGTACCCTCAAGATGGCCAAAGCTCAGGACGACGTCACGATCGGGACCCCCTTCTTCAAACCGAGGGAGGTTCCCTGCTATATGTGTGACGACATCCCCTGTGTCACAGCCTGCCCGACCGGAGCCCTGGATGTGGCCAAAGTGACCAACCCCAAAACGGGAGAACTGGACTATACGATGATGGAGATGGGGCTGGCCGTGGTGGATAGCAACTCCTGCATCGCCTTCTGGGGCTTGCAGTGTGATGCCTGTTACCGTGCCTGTCCCTTGATGGATAAAGCGATCCGCCTCGAGTATGACAAGAACGAGCGGACCGGGAAACATGCCTTTCTCAAACCGGTGGTCGATATGAACCACTGTACCGGCTGCGGACTTTGTGAAAAGGCCTGTGTTACCGAGAAGCCGGCGATCTTCGTCCTGCCCAGAGAGATCGCCCTGGGGAAACCGGGTGCCCACTACGTCAAAGGCTGGGACAAGAAAGATCAGCAGCGGGTTCAGGAGCGTGTCGGCAAAGATGTCACGACCCACGATGTCCGGAGTGCGAAGAAGCCCGAGGATTATCTGAACAAAGGGGTGGAGTACTGAGATGAAATGGAGTAACATCAAATATCTCGTCCTGCGCCGGATCGTTCAGCTCGGGCTGCTCTTCCTCTACTTCATGGGCAATGCCTACGGATGGAAGATTCTCACCGGTGATCTCTCAGCCTCGATGCTCTTTCAGAAGGTACCGCTGGCCGATCCGTTTGCCGTGCTGCAGATCTTTGCCACGGGAGCTATCGTCGGAGTCAACGTGTTGATCGGTGCGGCGGTGATTGCGCTCTTTTACGGCATCATCGGCGGTCGGGCTTTCTGCAGCTGGGTCTGCCCCGTCAATATGGTGACCGACCTGGCGGCCTGGCTGCGTCGAAAACTGCTGATCGATCGGATCGAGCGGAAGGTCTGGATCTCCCGGAACGTCCGCTATTACATGATCGTTCTGGCCTTGATCGTTTCGGCCGTGACCGGGCTGGCAGCCTTCGAGGTGCTCAGCCCCATCACGATCCTCAATCGAGGCGTCATCTTCGGTTTTGGTGCCGGCATTGGTTTGCTGCTGGCGATCTTTCTTTTTGATCTCTTTGCGGTCAAAAACGGCTGGTGCGGCCATGTCTGTCCCCTGGGCGGTGTCCATGCCCTTATCGGAAGCTACAACCTTTTTCGGGTCAAGCACAACAGTGAAAACTGCACACTCTGTATGAAGTGCAAAACGGTCTGTCCGGAGGTGGAAGTCCTGGGGATGATCGGTAAACGCAGTGAGTTCGTCGCCGGCCGTGAGTGTACCAACTGCGGTCGCTGTGTCGATGTCTGTGATGACGATGCCCTGGGATTCCAGCTGCGTAATTTTTTAGAAACCAATACGGGAGGAAAACAATAATGAAACGAAGCATCAAAGTAGCCCTCATCAGTGCCGTCGCGGCGAGCGCGGTGCTCTTCGCCGGGGACTATGTCAATATCAACAAAGGGGTTAACAGCCCCGATCTGATCAAAAAACAGGATCTGGGGGCCAAAAAGGTCGTTGATGAAACGGATCTTGGATACCGTCATAGCGGCCTCAATGGGGCTTTCGATGTGCCGGAGGTCAAATATGACCGGCCCGCTCCGGGAGCAGCTCCAAGGTTCGAACGTTCCTACGTCAATGCGCCGCCGCTGATTCCCCACAGCATCCAAGGACTGGTGCCCATTACGGCCAAGAGCAACCAGTGTCTGGGCTGCCATATGCCCAACGTCGCCAAAGGTGTAGGAGCGACGCCGATTCCCGAATCACACTTTACCGATTTCCGTCCCGATACCAAACTGGATAAAAACGGAAACGTCGTCAAAGACGGCAAGATTGTCGCCAACGCCACGGATATCAAAATCGCCAAATTCAAAAAGCTCAAGAAACTCAACCCGGCCCGTTACAACTGTACCCAATGTCACGTGCCTCAGGCCAATGTCAAACCTCTGGTGGGCAATACCTTCAAACCCGACTTCAAAAACAAGAAGCAGATGGAACACTCCAACCTGCTGCAGGTTATCGACGAAGGGGTCAAGTAAGGATGGAGGATCGGCGGGCCTTTTTCCGTTCGCTGGTTCGTCCGGCCTTCGCGCCGCAGGAAGAAAATCAGCCGGCGATTCTTCGGCCGCCTTATGCCAAAGATCTGTCTCTTTTTCCGAGTCAGTGTCCGGCGTGTGAAACTCACGCCTGCGCCGCTGCCTGCGAAGAGGAGATCATCATTATTCGAGGGGATAAAACCCCGACACTGAATCTGAATGAACGCGGATGTACCTTCTGCGAAGCCTGTGCCAAGGCATGTGAAACGGGCGTACTGTCATTGGAAGTTGGGACGGAACGGGTCAACGCTCTTTTTCGTATCGATCCCGGTTCCTGCATCGCGCATCACGGGACGATCTGCTTCGCCTGCCGGGAACCTTGTATTGACGATGCCATACTTTTCAACGGGATGTTCAACCCTGTGATCGACGAAGATCGCTGTACCGGTTGCGGCTTCTGTATGGGACGTTGTCCCACCCGGGCGATCAGCTACGAGATCACGGCCTGATCCGGGTCAACGCTTTTGGAACCCGGTTCGCTAAAATATGGTGAAATTGCCGCAAGCTATAATCAAGGAGGTCGTGGGATGAGTGAACGAGAAGAATTGTTGGAACGTTATCCCAATCTGATGGCACTGTTCGAGGATGAGGATCTGGATGAACGGCGCTATTTTGTCGTGGTCGATCCCAATGTGGAAGAGGAGGCCGACGAAGCGGAGGCAATCGATCCGACGGAGTACAACTGGATGGTTTTCCTGCCTGAGCGGATCCGAGAAGCTTTTGGAGAAGAGCTCTTTACCCAAATTCCCCGGGAGCTGGAAAAAGTCGAGGAGTTCGAAGATTTTTTTGATGCGGAGGAGGACCTCTACGGCGTGCAGTGCGACCTGGAGGAGGAATCCATCGCCCGGAAGGTGATGGAGGTGCTTGAATCCCTGGCCGGAGTCCGACGTGAGGAAACGGTATGAAGCGGATCCTCCTTACGATTCTGATGGTTGCGACCGGGCTGACGGCCGGGCTCCCCACGCTTGCCCCGGTGCGGCAGATCGAAGCCGACGGCGCTGTCAACGATATCGTCCTGGCCCATGGATCGCTGCTGATGGGAACCGATCACGGAAGCCTCCAGCAGGTCGACCTGCAGAGTTTCAAAGTGACGACCCTTCTGCATCTGCCACAGGTCAAAGATTTCATGGGCGATCCCATCGACGACAAGGTTTTCAGCATCGATGAGATCGACGGTCGTTTTCTGATCCTCAGCGACAGCGGGCAGGGGGGCTTTAGCGATCTGCGGATTATGGAAGATGGGAACGTGACCCAAATCCTGGGGGCCTCGGATCGCCAAAATATTGTCAAAGCCCGTTTTATCGACAAAAACCACATTCTCTTCGCGACCTTGGGTAACGAGGCCGTCCTCTACGACATTGCCGCGAAAAAAGAGCTCTACCGCCGTCAGCTCAATGAGTCGAAGTTCTCCGATTTTTCTTTGGACGCTACCAGGAAACGGGCGGTTTTCGGCGGCGAGAGTGGAGTGTTGACGGTTATCGATACCGCCAGCGGCAAGACCCTCAAGACCCTTGAGAATCTCCACGTCGACAATATCTTCAGTGTCGATATCCGCAAGGATTGGATCGTGGCCGGCGGTCAGGATCGCCGGGCCTCCTATGCCAACCTTTCCACCGGAGAGCATGGATATTTCAAAAGTGATTTTCTCGTCTATGCGACGGCACTGAGTCCTTCGGCCCGTTACGCCGCCTACGCGATGCACGACGACAATTCCATCACTGTCTACGATCTTGAGAGTAAAACACCGCGCTATCTGCTCAAAGGGCAAAAGAGCATTCTGACCCGGATACTTTTTGCCGATGAACAGACCCTTTTCAGCGCCAGTCACGATCCGATGGTGATGATGTGGAAACTCAAATAACAGGAGCGTAAAATGAATATATCCAGTATCGTCATCCGGTGTACGCCGGAGCACTACGACACCGTCAAAACCTGGTGCGATGAGAGCGGCATCTGCGAGTACCATTTCGGGGACCAGAGCAGCGGCAAGATCATCGTTACCATCGAAGCAGAGGATGTCAACGAAGAGATTGCCCGGATCATGGAGATCCAACGGGCTCCCCACGTTATCTCCGCCGAGATGATGATGACCTATCAGGAAGACCTGGATGCAGCCATCAAGGAGCTCGATGCCGCTCCGGATGTCCCGGACCTTCTGGAACGCTGCACCGAAGAGGAGATCGATCCCTCCACGGTCGTCTATCACGGAGATCTGAAGAAAAAGCTCTGATGGCCTATTTCCCCGCCTTTTTGCAGTTGGAGGGCCAACGGATTTTGCTGGTGGGCGGCGGTGCCATCGCTGCGGAAAAACTGGAGAAGCTGCTTGACTTCACCAAAGAGATTACCGTGGTGGCCCGGGAGGTCTCCGAATCGGTGGCCGGCATGGCCCGGGAACACTGTCTGAATCTTCTGGTGCGTCCCTACCGTGCAAAAGAGGCTCTGGAGTACGATCTGGTGATCGTGGCGACCGATACGGTGGAGCTGCATCGACAGATCTTCGAAGAGACCCGCAATAGCCGGGTACTGGTCAACAGTGTCGACGATACCCGCTACTGCGACTTCATCTTCCCCTCCTATGTGAAGCAGGGGGATCTGACCGTCGCCTTTTCCACCTCGGGGAGTTCTCCCGCTTTTGCCAAACATATCCGCCGTTGGTTCGAGGGGATACTGCCCGAAGGAGTGGAGGAGTTTCTCAGTCGGATGAAACGCCTACGCAAAGAACTTCCCAAGGGCCGGGAGAGGATGCAAAAGTTCGATGCGATGGCGAAGGAATTTATCGAGAGAAATTTTCCCCGACGTTATAAATAGTTTTATTTCACTTTTTTTCACCATCTCTTGATCAAAATCAAGTAACATAAATCTATCCCGCTCTATAATGCACTATCTTTTAATTAGGAGTAAATATGTCAGATATAACCAAAGAACCCATCGAAATTCCCGGAGCGACCGTTCCCTTTTTCACCTACAAAGAGGGGGAGACTCAGGTCTATGAGTTCGATACTTCCAAATGCGGCCCTCCGGAACCCATGGTCAACGCCATGGCCGGGCTCAAGCTCATCGACGGTCCGGATAAAAAGCTGGTGATGATCAACCACAAGAAACCGATGGGTTTGCTCAACAAAGTGGGTGAGAACTATGAGATCGCCGAGGAGAGTCTGCCTGACGGCCGGGTCAAACTGATCTTCAGCTACAAACCCGGCGCCAGCGAATCGGCCAAGCTGGACGACAGCCACTGCGAGGGCTGAGGCAGCGATGTTTTCTGTCTCCAGAGACTACGCCCCGCCTTTTGGGATGATCGCTCCCTTTTTTATTATCGGGACGATTTTTTTCTTTGTCGGGACCGTTTTACTGCTCTTCCTGGATCCTCTGCACGGTCACTTCGATCCGATGATCGCCGGATGGGCCCACTGGTTTCTGTTGGGTTTCGTGATGATGATCATCTTCGGGGCGATGGCGCAGCTGATTCCCGTCGTCGTGGAGGTCGGGCACCATTCGGTCGATCTCTACCATGTGATCTGGCCGCTGCTGCTGATCGGGACGTTGACCATGGTGACGGGCTTCTGGATCGCTCCGGCGGTGCTGCCCTATGGGGGGCTGCTGGTGCTGACCGCGATGCTGATCTACCTCTATGACACGCTGATGACTCTCAAAAAGGCGGAGAATATCACCCTCACGGTCAAGACCGCCGTGGCGGCCAATCTTTTTCTCACCACCGGGATTGTCGTGGGCTTTGTGATGACCCTGGCCATCGGTGCCGGAATCAAGGTGGATGTCTCCTGGTGGCTGGGAACCCATGCGGTACTGGTCCTGGGCGGTTATGTAGTCCTGACCATCATGGGACTCTCGCTGATCCTGCTGCCGATGTTCGGTCTGGCCCACGGTTTTGACGAGGGGCCGATCAACCGGGCCTTCAATCTGATGGTGGGCGGGGTGATTCTGCATCTTGTCTCAACCCTGATCGGTTTCTCCGCCGGACGTTTCCTGGCGATGCTCATCATGCTGGTAGCTATCGGTTTCTATCTGCGGCAGGTTTGGCTGATCTACAAAGTCCGTGCCCGCAAAGAGAACGACATCTGGGCCCGTTCGATGTTTTTCGGCTACGGGTCGCTGGTGCTTGCCGCGCTCCTGGCCGTCGTTTCGCTCTTCGGTGATTGGGAAAATGTGATCCTGGCATCGGCCTGGTTCCTGATTATGGGATTCGTCACCTTTTTGATCACCGGCCACCTTTACAAGATCATTCCTTTTCTGGTCTGGTTCGAACGCTACAGTCCCCTGGTAGGCAAGCAGAAGGTACCGATGCTCAACGAGATGTATCCCAAAAAGATGGCGGACTGGGAGTTTATGCTGAGTGCGGCGGGTGTGGTGGCTGCCGGGATAGGGATTTTGCTGAAATACAATGATCTCTACTATGGCGGTGTCGCGCTCCTGATCGTAGGAGCCGGTTTCATGTTGGTCAGTGTGAAATGGATGCTCTCTTTTGGAAGGTGAATGGTGAATGATGAATGGTGAATGATTTTGGTTTGCGTTGCTTGGCAACGCTTTTAGTAATTGTCTGAGTCACGAGGTGCAAAAATGTGTGAAATTACCAAAGAGCAGGTTTACGATGCGATCCGAAATGTTGTCGATCCCGAAGTGGGGTTCAACCTGGTGGAGATGGGGCTGATTTATGACGTGGTCATCGATGACGATTGCAATGTCAAAGTGGTCATGACCCTCTCGACCCGTGGATGTCCGCTGCACCAGATGCTGACCCAATGGGTCAAGGATGCGGTGGAGATGCGTGTTCCCGGCGTGAAAAATGTGGAAATCGAGGTGGTTTGGGAGCCGGAGTGGAATGTCTCTATGGCCGATGACAATGTCAAAAAGGCTCTGGGGGCTCTCTGATATAGGGGCCCCGGTTGTAGTGAGGATTATCCATAATATTTTCTAATCTTCCCGGCAGCTTTGCTATAATGTTCCCAATCCAATTTGCGGGGTTCGGATGAAAAAAACGCTGTTGCTTCTCCTGACGGTGATCGCTCTGTTCGCCGTGATCCTCTTTACGCCGCCGGGGCGAAATTATCTGCTTCTTCCTGTTGCCAATTTTTATCTGCGCTATAAGGTTCCTACGCATCATGTGGTGCTGGAACGCCTGGAACCGGGACCTGCATCTCTCGGTGTGAGCGGCCGGATAGATGACAGCCTGTACTTTGAAGCCCGGGGACCCGTCAAATGGTTTGGAATGCATTTTGATCTGCCCTACAGGGTCTGGGCCAAAGCGGTAGAACTGGACGGCCGTCGCTATCCGGTGCATCTGGATCTCAAAGGAGTTCTCAAGGGAACGCCTTCCCGATTCGATGTGAGTGGGAAAGGGAACGGTTTCGATGCCGCGCTTTCCTACGCCTTTCGGGTCGAGAAGGGGCAGCTTCTGGGAATCCGTGCCCGGGCGGCCGGAGCCCAGGTGGCGCAGCTCCTGGCCCTGGCCGGTCGTCCTCCCTACGCCTCGGGACGCCTGGATCTGAGTGTGGATATCCCGAGATTTGATGCCGCCAATCCCGAGGGAGGTGTCACCTTCACTGTCCGTAATGGGCAGATCGATCCAAAGGTGCTGAAACGGGATTTTCATCTCGATGTCCCTCCCGTCAAAGGCTACACATTCGACGGGAGATTCCGTCTGGAGAAAAAGCTCCTCAAAGGGGAAGCGGCGCTGCACAGCAGCCTGGTGAATCTGACGCTTGTGCAATTCAGGTGTGATCAAGCTTTTCGGATTTTCAAGAGCGGTTACCGTCTGGAGATTCCCGAACTTTCACGTCTGAAGAGACTGACGAAACAGACCCTCTACGGTCCCTGGAAGATGCAGGGAGAGTTCTACTGGAATCGACCGAAAAAAGAGCTGCAGGTCAAAGGAACAAGTCCCAGCCTGGAGGGGAAAACCGCCTTTTTCTATGATCGTGGCACCCTGGAACTGAAGCTGCGCCGGGTGGGAATTCCTTCGATTCTGGCGATGACGGGTCAGGCACCGCTGGCGACGTCAGGCCGTCTGGACGGAACGCTCCGTCTCAAAGATCTGACCCGTTTGAACGGGGAGTATACTTTACGTGCCCAAGGGGTTTGGAATCGTCAGGAGATCCTCAAACTCACCGGAACCGATCCGGGCGAAGATTCGGCATTCTCTGTGCAAAGCAGCGGCCGACTCAAAAAGAGTCTGTTGACGGCGGATGCCAGCTACAAAAGCCGTCTGCTGACGCTTTACCTCAAGCAGCTCAAGTATGAGTGGATCAGTGGAGCGTTGGAAGGAAAGTATCTCGTCAAGATTCCGGATCTGCATCGCCTCCGGCTCTTTGCCAAAGCGAGGGGACGCTACCCGGCGGAGTTGAAAGGAGAGCTGGGCTATCTCCCGATCAAAAAGATGCTCAAAGTGACAGGAAGCACCCGCTCGTTCGGTGGAACCGTTCAGTGGACCTACGGCGGGAACCGGCTGACGTTGGATGCCAAGGGGACCGATGCCGGACGCTTGGCAGGATTGCTGGGGGCGCCGCCTCTATTGGCAGCTACAACCCTGAACGGATCGTTGAAACTCAGTGATCTGGAGCATCGTCGGGGAACTTTCCTCCTGGCACTCAAAGGATCACTGGACCGTCAGGCGATGCGGCGGCTCTACAAGATCGATCCGGGGCACTCCCTCCCTCTTCAGCTCAAAAGCAGCGGAAAAATTCGGGGCGAAGAGATTGCGGCCAAAGCGTCGCTTCAGACCGGGTGGGGAGATCTCTTCCTGCAAAAAGCGCTCTACCGGATTCCGGCAGGAGTTTTTTCGGCTGATTATCAGCTGAAGATTCCCGAACTGAGTCGGCTCAAAGCCCTGACCGGACGGACCTACCGCGGGCCCCTGGCTCTGGCGGGCAAAGTGCGCTGGGACGGAAAACTGCACCTCAACGGCGGCGGCCGGGAGTGGGGCGGCCGGATCGCCTATGCGGTGGAGGGATCGCTGCTGCGGCTCAAAACCGAACAGATCGATCTGCAGAAGATTATGCGCGCTCTTGACCTCTCACCCCTGTTGGAGGGGCAGGCACGGAGTGATCTGCGCTACAACCTGACGACGGATCAGGGGACGCTGAAAGTGGAATCGGATCGCATCCGTCTGGTGCAGAGTCCTTTGACGCAGGCGGCTTCCCTGCTCCTGCGCCGGGATTTGAGCCGGGAGATCTTTACCCAGGCAGTTCTGAGTGCCCAGATGGAGCGGAAGACGATGCTTTTCGATTTTCATGCCGCCTCTTCCCGGTTCAAACTGGCCATCAACCGGGGGAAGATCGATCGTGTCGGGAAACGCATCGATGCGATGCTCACCATCGACGATCGGGGCAAACTCTACAAACTGAAGATCGTCGGCCCCCTGAGCAGACCCAGGATCGTTCCGGTCCTGACCCGGGCATTGCAGCACAAACTCCAAAAGGTGATCAAAAACAAAAAGATCGAAAAGAAGATCGAGAAAGTCATCCCCAAAGAGATCCGCGGCAACAGTCCGGTGGGGGAATTTCTACAAAAGCTCTTTTGAGCTGAAAGCGAAAAATTATGCAAAAACTCTGGCGTGAAGTCTATGGAGCGGGGATCCTCTTCTTCTACTATTTCAAATGGATCATGATTCTGGGATATCCTGCACTGGTCTTTGGACTGGATTATCCCCGGTGGTGGGTTCTGGATGCTTTGTGGCTCTATTGTGTTGCCCTGGCTATCAAGGATTTTGTCTGGAAGTTCATCCTGAAAAAGAGCTACTGCGAGGAGGGAAGTTGCGGACGTGACAAGCCGCAAAAAGGGGAGAAGTTTTGATACAATTGATCAGAATAAATTCCAAAACGGAAGAAAGGGAGGAGAGCTGATGGCATTGTTCAAACTCTTCGGAGGCGAAGAAGAGGATCGGACGGCGAAGATTCTTTTCGGTTCCAGCGAAGAGAGCCGGGAGACACTGGTCGAGAGAAAAAACCCTTATGACGGGAAAGTGGTCAGCCGCTATCCCGTCTGCGGTCCCGAAGATGCCAAGCGGGCGATTGAGATCGCCAAAGTCGCCTCCAAAGCGGCGGCCAAAGCCCCCTTGCATCAGCGGATCGCCTGGCTGGAGGATGTGGCCAAAAAGATCCGGGAGAACGAAGAGGATTTTGCCCGGCTGATCGTTGACGAGATCGCTAAGCCGATCCACTTTGCCCGGATCGAGGTACGCCGCTGTGCCGAGACCATTGAACTGACGGCCAAAGAGCTGGTGAGTTTCGGCGGGGAGACGATTCCGACCGATGCAGCTCCCAGCGGCCGGCCTGCGACGGCTTATTGGCGGAGGGTTCCGGCGGGAGTGGCGGTCTGCATCACCCCGTTCAACTTTCCTCTCAATCTTATTGCCCACAAGATCGCCCCCGCCCTGGGAGCGGGGAACGCCGTCGTACTCAAACCGACCCCCGAGGCCCCTCTGACCGCCTACAAACTGGCGAAACTCTTTGTAGAGTCCGAGCATGCGGTTTCCGATGCCCTGAGTCTGGTCTACGGAGATGCGGAAGTGGGGTCGGCCTTGGTCAAAAGTCCCATTCCCAGAGTCATCAGCTTCACCGGATCGGTTCCCGTCGGCAAGATTATCAGTTCCGAGGCCGGTATCAAGAAGGTCTCCCTGGAGCTGGGGGGCAATGCCGCTACTTATATCGACTGCCACGCCAATCTGGCTGATGCAGCAGCCAAGTGTGCCTTCGGTTCCTTCTACAACAGCGGACAGGTCTGTATCTCCCTGCAGCGGATTTATGTTCACGAGGCGGTCTATGAGGAGTTCGCCGAGCTGATGGCCAAAGAGACCAGACTGCTCAAAGTGGGCTCACCCTATGAGGAGGAGACCTTCATGGGGCCACTGATCGACGAGGATGCCCGGCACCGGGCCAAAAGCTGGGTCGCCAGTGCCCGGGACGAGGGGGCGACGATTCTGGTCGGCGGCGAAGAGGTCGACGGGATCTTCCCGCCCACGGTCGTCACCGACGTCACCGACGAGATGAAGATTGTCTGTGAGGAGGTCTTCGCCCCGGTGGTCTCTCTGGTAGCGGTCCCGGATATGGAAACGGCGATCGAGAAGATCAACAGCTCCCCCTACGGCCTGCAGTATTCGATCTTCACCGACTCCATCCAGGCGGCCCGAACCTTTATCGATGCCGCCGAAGCAGGCGGGGTCGTTGTCAATGATATTCCCACCGTCCGTTTCGATGTGCAACCCTATGGCGGTGTCAAACTCTCCGGGGTAGGACGGGAGGGCCCCCGATTTGCCCTGGAAGAATTTACGGAGATCCAGTCGGTGGTGATCTTCTGATGAAAGGCAAGGTATCTGAGTGATGGAATATATGTTTGCACCGGGCTTTTTCGGAACCCGGGCCCCTTTTTTCATGGATCTGATGATCCTGGTGATCGCGTTGCTTCCTTTCGCCCTCTATCTGGGGATTATCTGGGCCCGAAAGGGACTTTATGATCTCCACCGGTGGTATCAGTGGTTGCTGTTTGGTGTGGCTGTGGTGGTGGTGGGATGGTTCGAATACGGTGTCCGGGCGGGAGGGGGATTCTCCCGGTATGCCCGGCTGGCGGATCTGCCTGCCTGGTTGCTGATCGGTTTTCTGGTTCTGCATGTCATCATCGCGGTTCTGACCCTCTACTGGTGGGTCAGAACTCTTCTGCAGGCGGAGCGCAATTGGCGATCCCGCAATCTGCCGGGGGGATACTCCCTCCGGCATATCCGCAACGGATGGCGTACTGCCTGGGGGATCTTTCTCACCTCGCTGACGGGAGTCTGGGTCTACCTGCTCCTCTTTCTCTTCTAATTTCTAAAGGAGTCTATGATGAATCTCAACGATCTGCTTCAACTGGGAGCCTCCATGATCCAAAACAACAGTGACGATGCCACGACCGGTCTCGACACCGATACAATCAGCAGCGCACTCTCCAATATTCTTGGAGGTGAAAACGGCGAGCTGGATCTGGCGGGGCTGGTGGAGCGTTTTGCCGGCGGAGGTCTGGGAGATCTGGTCCAAAGCTGGCTGGGAGAGGGGGAGAACGCCCCGGTGGATCCCGAAGCCGTCGAATCGGTACTGGGGAGTGAGAAAGTCCAGGCCTTCGCCCAGGAGCTGGGTCTCAGCACCGAGAGTGCCCGTCAGGCTCTGGCGGATGCCCTGCCGGCGCTTGTGGACAAAGCGACGCCTGCCGGCAGTGATATGCTCTCCAATCTTCTGGATCAGGTCGGGGGTGTCGAAGGAGCCCTGGGGATGCTGGGCAAGATGTTCGGACGCGGCTGATGGCCCGCCCCAAAGCCGCCATCAGTGCCTGCCTGCTGGGGGAGCGCTGCCGCTATGACGGCACTGATAACAGAGATCCGAAACTGCTGGGAAAACTGGCAGAGTATGAGCTGGTGCCTTTTTGCCCGGAGGATTTCTGCTTCGGAACACCGAGGCCGACGATGGATCTGGTAGAGACGGAGGAGGGGATCAAAGCGATCTCCAACCTCACCGGGGCCGATCTCACTCCACCGGTGCAAGCCTATGCCCGACGTTTCTTCGACGAGCATCCCGAGATCGATCTCTTTATCGGCAAGGATCGCAGCCCCAGTTGCGGCGTCTGCAGTGCAAGGCTTTATAACCGCAAGAAACAGCTTCTGAGTTCCGAAGCGACCGGACTCATGGCTGCCGAAGCCAAAAGGCGGGGGATCGAAACCTGGGATGCGGAAGATTACCTGGCTGCCCATCCCGCTCCGCCCATCCGGGGGAGCTGACCCTGCCTCCTGCTACTCCTCTTTTTTGAACTGTTTGAGCCACTCTTTGTCCTCCTCTTTGAGGGTGGAACTGCGTTCCTTCAGACGATCCCGGATGGAGATCAGGGAAGGTAAATCGAGATAGGTCAGCAGGGAAGGATCGATCGTGGGATCTTTCCGCCCGTAAGCCATCAGCGCTTCGATTTCGGCCAAGAGTTCCTCTTTGCTATGTTCATCCATCATTGCCTCACTTTTGTTATACTTCGCCAACTATCTTTTCAAGGAGTTATTATGCCCAATATCGGTGAAAAAGCCCCCGATTTCTGCCTGCCCAATCAGGACAGCGAAGAGGTCTGCCTGCGGGACCTGCAGGGAAGCTGGGTCGTTCTCTATTTCTACCCCAAGGACAATACTCCCGGCTGTACCACCGAAGCCCTGGATTTCACCGCCCATCTGGAAGAGTTTCAGGCCCTGGGAGCCACGGTGCTGGGAGTGAGTCCCGACAGCGTGCGCAAACACCAGAACTTCATCGCCAAAAAGGAGCTCAAAGTGACGCTCCTGGCCGATGAGGAAAAAACAGTCTGCCAAGCCTACGGCGTCTGGCAACTCAAAAAGAACTACGGCCGGGAGTACATGGGAGTCGTTCGCTCCACCTTCATTATCGATCCCGACGGCATCATCCGCGCCAAATGGGAAAAGGTCAAGGTAAAGGGTCACGTCGAAGAGGTTTTGAACACGCTTAGAGAGCTTGTGGGTGAATGAGGAACGAGGAATGAGAAATGAGGAACCGAAAAAGGTTACCTCGTTTCTCATCACAAAGGACCCATTGGCATCTGAACGGTGCTTTGTCCTACCTCGTCTTTTAAAAAAAAGCGTTGCCAAGCAACGCATACCAAAATTCCTCATTCCTCATTCCTCATTCCTCATTAAAAATCTCCCCATTCTCTTCATTCTTCTCCTTTCATTTCATACACTCCTTGGAGCCTCGGAACTGAAACTGAGCGACACAGAGGCCAATCGGATCGCTCAACGTATCTGGCTCAACGAAGGTTCGGGCCAGCGCCGCCAGCTGGTCTGGTGGAACAAGGGCGAAGAGTTCGCCTCCTGCGGCATCGGGCATTTCATCTGGTACACCCCGCAGCAGCCGATGAGGTTCCGGGAGTCCTTTCCCCCGATGCTGCGTTTTCTCATTGCCCACGGGGCCAAACCGCCGGAATGGCTGACCCCTCAAACCCACTGTATTTGGAAAAGCTACAAGGAGTGGAAGCGAGCGAAAGAAAGGCGGACAAAACGGATGCGGGAGCTGACCGAGTTTCTGGACCGGACCAAGGGACTGCAGGCACGCTTCATGCTGCAGCGTCTCAACAATGCCTATCCCAAAATCCTGGCCTACGCCAAAGCGCACGGTCAGGGCCGGATTGTCGAGAGCAACTACCGGCGGCTGCTCTACCGCAAAGAGGGCAGCGTCGATCCTCAGGGAGCCTACATTCTCATCGACTACATCAACTTCAAAGGGGACGGGATCAACAAAAGCGAACGTTACCAGGGCAAAGGCTGGGGCCTCTATCAGGTCCTGACCCGGATGGATCCCAAAGATCCGGACCCCCATCACGCCTTTGCCCTTGCTGCCAAAAAAGTCTTGACCCGTTTGATCCGCATCGCTCCGCCCGAACGACGGCTTTGGCGCTTCAAAAAAGGATGGTTCTACAGATTGGATACCTATTTGAAACCTTAGATGTGATGCATAAAGCACGGTAGTATTTTCTCGATGAGACATTTTTAAGCGATCATTGGGTAAAATCGCGCTTCCTATCTCTGTGGGTAGGCGAAATTCTCATGCAGTTATTCCTTGAACAGGTTGTGCCGTCAGGCATTAAGGGCTGCAGAGGTTCAAACCTGAGGTGATCGGCTGACGATCCGAAACGATTTGCGATAAACCAAGGAGCAAACTTATGGTAACCATGAAAGACCTGCTGGAGTGCGGAGTACACTTCGGACACCAGACACGCCGCTGGAACCCCAAAATGAAGAAATTCATCTTCGGTGAGCGGAAAAACATTTACATCATCGACCTGCAGAAGACCCTGCGCTATTTCAAGTACACCTACAATGTCGTCCGTGACGCCGCCGCCGAAGGACAGACTATCCTCTTCGTCGGAACCAAAAAGCAAGCCCGCAGCGCCGTCAAAGAGCATGCCCAGCGTGCCGGGATGCCTTTCGTCGCCACCCGTTGGCTGGGCGGAATGCTGACCAACTATCCCACCATCAAAAAATCGATCCGCAAGCTCGAAATTATCGAACAGATGGAAGAGAACGGACAGATCAATCTCCTGACTAAAAAAGAGGCCCTGATGCTGCGCCGCAAAAAAGAGAAACTCCTCAACTACCTCGAGGGGTATCGGAACATGAAAAAACTGCCCGATATGATGTTCGTCATCGACGCGGTCAAAGAGCACATTGCCGTCAACGAAGCGCGCCGGATGGGTATGAAGGTCATCGCCCCTCTGGATACCAACTGTGATCCCGATCTGATCGACTACCCCATCCCCGGCAACGACGACGCTATCCGTTCTATCAACCTCTTCTGCCGTGAGATCGCCGATGCGATCCTCGAAGGAAAGGCGATCTACGAGGAGGAGCACGGTGCCGCCGAAGGCGAAGGGGAGGGTGAAGCCCCCGCCGCCATCAACGAAGAGGCTGCTGCCGCTGCCGGCGTGAGTGAAAAAGAAGTCAAAGAGATCGTCGAAGAGGCCAAAGCCGACGCCGAAAAGGCCAAAGACGACCTGACCAAAATCAAAGGGATCGGCAAAGCCTATCAGGAGAAGCTCAACAACGAAGGTTTCTATACTTTCGAAGATGTGGCCAACATGACCGATGAGCAGGTTCAGATGATGGAAGAGAAGTACAGCTTCAAAGGTGACTTCAAAGAGTCTGTCGCACACGCAAAAGAACTCGCGGAGGCTAAATAATGGCAAACTTCGGACCCAAAGATGTGAAAAAACTGAGAGAGATGACCGATGCCGGTATGATGGACTGCAAGCAGGCCCTCACCGCCACCGACGGTGATATGGAAGCTGCGGTCGAGTGGCTCCGTAAAAAAGGCCTGGGTGCCGCCGCCAAAAAAGCGGACAAAGTAGCCGCCGAAGGTGCTATCACTATCAAGATCGAAGATCATGCCGGATTGATGGTCGAGATCAACTCCCAGACCGACTTCGTCGCCAAGAACGAAAAGTTCCAGAAATTCGCCGGTGAGGTGGTCGAGCATGCTTTCGCCAAGGGCCTGGCCAGTGCCGAAGAGATTCTCGAGAGCGAGATCGACGGCCAGAACTTCAAAGAGTATCTGGCCCTGCAGATCGCGACCATCGGTGAGAACCTGGTGGTCCGTCGCGTGGCCCGGATCGAGGGAGCCGACAATGTCGCCGTCAACGGCTATGTCCATGCCGGCGGCCGTGTCGGTGTCCTCGTCGCCGCCGAGTGTGACAAGCCCGAGACCTGCCCCGCCGTCAAAGAGGCACTCAAAAACATCGCCATGCACGCCGCGGCGATGAACCCCTCCTATCTCAACGAAGCGGCCGTTCCCGCCGAAGTGATCGAGAAAGAGAAGGAAATCGCCAGAGAGCAACTCCTCAAAGAGGGCAAGCCCGAGAACATCCTCGAGAAGATCCTCCCCGGCAAGATCAAGCGCTTCCTCCAGGACAACACCCTGGAGAATCAGAAATTCGTTATGGACGACAAGATCACCGTCGGCGAATACCTGGCCAAAGCGGCCAAAGAGGCCGGCGGTACCGCCAAACTGGTGGATTACATCCGCTTCGAGCTCGGTGAAGGCGTCGAGAAGGTCGAAGAGGACTTCGCTGCCGAAGTGGCCAAGCAGATGGCCAAATAACCTTCGGGTTTTTCATTTTTTTTCGTCCGGCTTTTCGTGCCGGATGCACGCTTCTCTCCTTTCCGATTTTTCCACCTGTGTTATAATCCGCACCATAACTTTTCCTTCAAGGTAACCGATGTCCCACCCCTGTCTCGCCGCAACGAAACTGGCCCATGCTTTCGATTATCCGCTCTATCGGGAGGTCTCTCTCGCGATCCGTCCTTCGGAGAGTGTCGCGGTCATGGGACGCAGCGGCAGCGGCAAATCGACACTCCTGCATACCTTGGCCGGGCTTATCGCACCTTTGGAAGGAAAAGTGGAGCTTCTGGGGCGGGATCTCTATCGAATCAGCGAATCGGAGAAAGAGATGCTGCGGCGAAACCGAACAGGAATCGTTTTTCAGCAGCATTATCTCTTCAAAGGTATGACGGGACGGGAAAATGTCGAGATCGCGGCCATGCTTGCCCGTCAGGAGATCGACGAGACTCTCTTTGAAGTTCTGGAGATCGATACGGTTATCGATCAGAAAGTGAGCGAACTCTCCGGCGGCCAGCAGCAGCGGGTCTCTTTGGCCAGGGTTCTTAGCAAAAAGCCTCAGGTGATTTTCGCCGACGAGCCGACCGGCAATCTGGACCTCGAGACTTCCGATCTGGTCATGAAAGTGCTTCTGAATTATGTTGCTGAGCAGAAAGCGGCGCTTTTTATGGTGACTCACGATCCTGAAGTGGCCGGGAAGTGCGACCGTGTCTACCTGCTGGAGGAGCAGCGGCTCAAACCTTATGAAGAGTCGGTAGGAAAGAGGTTATAATTCGATAACAAAAGTCCGATGACAGGAAGAGCATGAAAAGATTTTGGTTGATTTTCGGAATGATTTTTTTTATGAGCGGATGTGCGCTGCAGGGACCTTCGCTTTTTGGCAGTCAGCAGAAGCAGCTGACTCTGAGCGATCTGGATGAAGGGTGTAAAAGCGCGTTGCCGCTTACCCTCAAAAGCAATTTCGGCCAGGTCAAAATCCTGGCGGTAGTGACCCAGAGCGGCGACGAGACCAATCCTCTGAGTGTGACCGCCCGTTTCGTCATGACCAGTTTCGAGATCCCCGAGGGGATCGAGGGATTGGTACGGTACAGGGGAACGCTGCGCTACGATCCGTCCACAAAAACACTCTATTTCACCAATCTGCAGGCGAGCAGTTTGACCTTCGGAGGCAACCCCTCTCTGCAGGAGTATGTTTCAGCGGCGGCTCGGCGCGGACTTCCTCCGCTGGTGGCTCAGGCATTGGAGAGTATCCCGGTCTATCGGATGGAAGACACCTTCCCTGCCAAAGCACTCCAGTCGGTGAAAGTGGACAAAGAGAATCTTCTGCTGGAGTTCCGCTAAGCGCAGATTCTCCTACTCTTTCTCTCCTCCATTTCCCCCCTGGCTCGCCTGGGCGATCAGAACTCCCTCAAGCATCTTGTCGATGTCACCGTCAAGGATGGCATCGACATTGCTGAAGGCCTGGCCGCTGCGGCTGTCCTTGACCTGCTGATAGGGTTGGAGGACGTAGCTGCGGATCTGATGTCCCCAGCCGATATCGCTCTTTTCGATCCCGTCGATCTCCGCCTGTTTCTTGGCCATTTCGTATTCATAGAGGCGCGATTTGAGCATCTTCATGGCCGCGGCTTTGTTTTTGTGCTGGGAACGGTCGTTTTGGCACTGGACGACGATACCCGTGGGCTCATGGGTGATCCGGATGGCCGATTCGGTCTTGTTGACGTGCTGGCCGCCTGCCCCGCTGGCCCGGTAGGTATCGATACGGATGTCCTTGTCCTCGATTTCGATTTCGATGTCGTCGTCGATCTCGGGAGAGACCATCACCGAGGTGAAGGAGGTGTGGCGCTTGGCGTTGGAGTCGAAGGGGCTGATACGCACCAGACGGTGGATGCCGTTTTCGACCTTGAGGTAGCCGTAGGCGTTCTCCCCTTTGATGATGAAACTCACATCCTTGATCCCCGCTTCCTCGCCGGGCTGGTAGTCGAGGACTTCGACTTTGAAACCGTGGCGTTCCGCCCAGCGCAGATACATCCGGTAGAGCATACTGGCCCAGTCCTGGCTTTCGGTTCCGCCGGCGCCGGGATGGATGGTGACGATGGCATTGGCGCTGTCGTGCTCGCCGCTGAGCATGATGGCGATCTCCAGCTGCTGGATATGCTCTTTGAGGCTCTCGGCATCTTCGTAGAGCATCTCCAGGGTCTCTTCGTCTCCCTCGCTCTTGGCCAGCTCGAAGTACTCTTTGGCGTCCTCCAGGGCCGCTTTGGCCTCGTCGTATTTGTTCAGTGTCCGCTCCAGACGGGTCTTCTCCTGGGAGATCTTGGCCGCCTTGTCGGCATCGCTCCAAAACTCGGGATTCTGCTGCATCGTCTCGATCTCGTCCAGTCGGGCACGGATTTCGTCGGGTTTGACGATGTTGGTGATATTCTCCATCTTGGTGCTCAGGCTTTTGAGCAGTTCGCCGTATTCGTAGGCATCCATTGAAAAGTTCCTTTTCAAATTAGGAATTAGAAGTTAGAAATTAGGAATCGGATGGAACCTCTAAAAATTGATTGGATATCAATCCATCATTCTAAACTTGATTCAGGATCCACGGCACAATGGATATTTCGAGCCCTGGATTCCGGATCGAGTTCGGAACGACAGGAATTTTCAGCGGACTCAATTAGGAGTGAAGAGTCTATATGTCTCACCGTTTTTCAAAATCCTTCAATTCCTACTTCCTAATTCCTAACTCCTAATTCCACAGTTTTGGGGTAAGATTTTAGCAAAATTTCACAGAAGGTGGGGGAGATGATCATCACACGGGAGTATGCAAGCTTTGCCGAAGCTCGGGACAGCTTCGGGGGATCCATCGGTTTCGTGCCGACGATGGGAGCGTTGCACGAAGGACATCTCTCTCTGATCCGTCGCGCGAGGGAGGAGAACGATCATGTCATCGTCTCGATCTTCGTCAATCCGACCCAGTTCCTCGAGGGGGAGGATCTGGACAAATATCCCCGACGGGAAGAGGCGGACCGGAAGATCTGCGAATTGGCGGGGGTGGATCTGCTCTACCTGCCGAGCATCGATCAGATCTATGAAGAGGACGAACTCTCCATCAGCGCGCCGAAGATCCGGGGGTATATCCTGGAGGGGGCCTCTCGTCCAGGCCATTTCGACGGGATGCTCCAGGTGGTGATGAAGCTCCTCAACCTCAGCCGGGCCGATCGGGCCTATTTCGGTAAAAAGGATGCCCAGCAGTTGGTGTTGATCCAGCAGATGGTCCGCAACTATTTCATGAAAGTACAGATCGTTCCCTGTGAGATCGTTCGGGATGCCGATGGCCTGGCACTCAGCAGCCGCAATGTCTATCTCAGTCCGGAGGAGCGTCGTCGGGCCCTGAGTCTCTCACGTTCCCTCAAACGGGCCGCCAAGTTGGTTCAGAGCGGTGAACGTAAAAGCGAGGTGATCCGGGCCGTAATGACGGGAATCCTGGAACCGGAGGTGACAGAGCTGGACTATGTGGCGATCGTGGATCGGAATTTCCGCCCCCTCGAAGAGGTGGAATTGGGCAATACGATCATTCTGGTCGCCGCCAAAGTGGGGGAGACAAGGCTGATCGACAATCTGTGGGTGTGATGAGGAATGAGGAGTGAGGAGTGAGGAGTTTTCGGGTGTCTTTTTACGATGTGAGTTAAAGGAACCGGGATTGAGAAACTAGTAACTAGTAACGAGTAACTAGAAACCGATTTAAATTGAGGGGTCTAAAAACCCATTGTGCCGTGGATCCCGAATCAAGTTCGGGATGACGAGAAGAGATTGTTTCGGTTATTCAGAGGGTTCAATTGATAATGTTGGAATCTTACTTCTTCCAAGACTGCGCCGGAGGCGCTTCCACTGCCGACTGCCGACTGAAAACTGCCGACTTTAAAACATATCCGGCAATGCCTCGTGGGGGGTCGGGGAGCGTTTGGGAATAGGGGCCTGATATCTCGGGGCTTGTCGGGGAGATGGTTTGTAAGTATGCGTACGGGGACGTGGAGTTGTTTTCTGTTCCCGGCGGCGCATCTGCTCCCGCTGCTGCCGAAGCAGCTCTTTGACCCGTCGGGTACGCTCCTGCTGGATCCGTCGGGCAGCCTCCCGGCGTTTTTTCTCTTTGGCCAGCATCTCGGCCCGCTGTTCGGGGGTGAGGTTGGGATGGAGATATCCAAGCTCCACCAGATCATCCACGATCGCTTTGAAGGTGGGAACGGCGGACTGGGAGGCGAAGTATTTGTGATATTTGCTCGCTTCGATTACCAACACGCCAATCTCGTATCGATGCCCTTTGTCATCGTTGGCAAATCCGTAAAATGAGCTGTTGTAGCGTTTGACATAGTGGCCATGGGCCGCAATATGAGCCGTCCCGGTCTTGCCGCCGATATCCAGGCCCGGATACTGGGCGGCCACTCCCGTTCCTTCCCGGACGACCTTTTGCAGAATCCTGTGCATCTCGTGGGCCGTTTTGGTACTGATGATACGGTGAGAGGGGAAACGTCGGGGATCGAGGCGGAAACGGTGTCCCTGGGAATCTTCCAGATAATCGACGATACGGGGGGTAACGATCACCCCGTCATTGTTGAAGACATTGTGGGCCTTGAGAAGCTGAGCGAAGGTTGCCTGCATTCCGTAGCCGTAGGCCTGGTTGGCCTCGTGAGGTTTGCGTGCCAGCAGCCGGGCCGGCTTGATTCGGCCCGGAAGTTCTCTGGAGAGGTCGATTCCGCTTTTGCGTCCCAGACCAAAGGCGACGAGCCCGTTGTGAAACTCTGTTCCTGTCAGCCGCCAGGCGATCTGGGAAATTCCGATGTTGGAGGAGTGGACGATGATGTCGGTGGCAGTGAGAGAGTCGAAGGGTTCGTCATCGTGGATTTTCTGGTATTTGCTGATAGGGAAAGGGCCGCCGTTATAGGTTTTGAACCAGGTCTCGGGAGTGACCTTCCCGTGATCGAGAGCGATGGCCAGAGTCAGTGGTTTGATGACTGAGCCCGGTTCATAGGGATATTCGGTGAATTTTGAATTGAGTTTGGGGATATCTTCCTGGGTGATATGGGACGGATCGTAGCGCTCACTGCTGGCCAGAGCCAGGATCCGGCCGGTCCGGCTCTCCATGACAGCGGCGATGATCTCTTTGGCCCCGGTCTTTTCTTTCATCTGATCGAGGGTAGCTTCCACATATTTCTGCAGGTCCAGGGGGATGTTGAGATGGAGGCTGTAGCCGTCACGACGGGAGACTCGGATACTGCTTTTGGTCCGGATGATGGTACCGATGACATCCCGCATTCCTCTTACCAGCCCGTCTCGGCTTTTGTTGAGGTACTTTTCGTAGCGTCTCTCCAACCCTTTGACTCCGTAGATCTTGCGGTAGCGTCCCAGATTCCTGCTGCGAACGTAACCAAGAACGGGAGTGAGGGTGTCTCCCAGCTGGAATTCACGCTCCTCCCCGTTTTCCAGTATATCCAGGCCGTAGAGGGTCTGGATGCCGCGGGAATTGACGAAAGAACGGAAGACATGCATCCGTCGCAGCTGGTAGGCCAGATGTTTGAGCTGGATGGCGGTGGCGGCATCGAGGGTCTTGCTCAGGGTGACAAAGCCTTTTTTTGGGTGCCCTTTCTTGTCCACAAAGGCTGCTCGAACCTCCTTCTCCCCCATACCGCTATAGATGGCAAAAAGACGAATGAAGAGATCTTTTTTATCGGGATCGATGCTGCGGGCATGGACGGTGGCTTCGTAGGTTTTGTTGGAGCGGCTGATGGTGTATCCGTCCCTGGAGACAATAGCCCCTCGAAGGGCCCGGTCGTGGATGACCGAAGTATGAGGCGGGAGCTTGCGATTCGATTCGATGGTATGGAAGACGGCACTGAGGAATCCGGAGACCAGGACGATGACCAGGAAGAAAAGAAAGAGGAGTTTGACACTCCGGGTATCCAGAAAATGTTTGCTGCCCATAGCTGTCCGAATTGGTGATTTTTTGCCGGTTTTAACTGTTTAACCGATGTAAAGATTTCGATATTTTAGTGAAAACTCTCTTCAGATTGACTATAATTCCATGGATTGATACTATTTAATAAAAAAACGGGAAGCCCGATGTCGGACAAAGCGCTCTTTTATGCCGTATGTGCACTTTTTACCCTCTCCCTTGTCCTGACCTATTCCCTCTCCACCTTTACCGTCCACTATTACGGATACGGCGATTTCCATTTTTTCGTCCGGCAGCTCATTTCGGTGCTGCTGGGAATCGCCATCATGGTGGGGCTCAGCTGGCTCGACCCCGATCGCTGGTTCGTCCGGCTGGGGTTCGCCCTCTTTCTTCTTTCGCTTCTAGCGATGCTGCTGATGCCTTTTCTCCCCTCTTCGCTGGTCAAAGAGGTTCTCGGAGCAAAACGTTGGATTCGCCTGGGTCCTCTCTCGCTGGCGCCGGTGGAGTTCTTCAAAGTGGGCTTTGTCTTTTTCATCGCCTGGAGCTTCTCCCGCAAGGTGATCCATCACGGCAGGCTCTCATTGCTGAGGGAGTTTATGGTGTTACTGCCCTATCTTCTGGTTTTTGCTCTGGCGGTGGTTCTCATCGCGATTTTCCAGAAGGACCTAGGGCAGGTGGTGGTTCTGGCGGCGACGATGCTCATCCTGACGATTATGGCAGGCCGGAGTCTCAAGTTTTTCTTCACCTCGCTCTTTCTGGGGCTGATGGGTGTCGTACTGCTGATTCTCATTGCACCTCACCGGATGCGCCGGATCAAGAGCTGGTGGTCCACAGTCCAGGATCACTTTCTAAGCTTCTTTCCCCAGGAGATGGTCGCCAAGCTCCGGGTGCCTGAAGCGAGCGAACCCTATCAGATCTCCAACTCTCTCAACGCTATCTACAACGGCGGTTGGTGGGGGCAGGGGCTGGGGAACGGCCAGTTCAAGCTGGGATATCTGAGTGAGGTCCATACCGACTTCGTCTTAGCGGGGCTGAGCGAAGAGCTGGGCTTCGTGACCCTGGCAGCGGTGGCGGGGCTGATAATCTTCATCATTTTCCGCCTGCTGCAGATCGCGTCACGGCTTCAGCAGCCGGCTTACTATCTCTATACCGTCGGGGTGGCGTTGCTGATTCTTTTTGCTTTTGTGGTCAACAGTTACGGGATCGCCGGGATCACGCCCGTCAAGGGAATCGCCGTTCCCTTTCTCAGCTACGGAGGTTCCCAGATCCTGGCCGGCTCCGTGGCTATCGGTATGGTGCTGATGGTCTCCAAAAAGATCGAACAGAAAGCGAAGAGGAAAAAAAATGCCTAGTATCGTAATGACCGGGGGAGGGACCGGCGGACATCTGGCGATCGTCAAGGCGGTCAAAGAGGAGCTGGGGGATCAGCGCCTGGTCTATGTGGGCTCTACCGGCGGACAGGATCGGCGTTGGTTTGCCGAAGATGAGGCGTTTGCGGCGCGCTATTTTCTCGAGAGCCGGGGGGTGGTCAATCAGGGGGCGCTGGGCAAGGTGCGTTCCCTGGGACAGCTGACACGTGAGATTGCCCGGGCTCGGCGTATTCTCCGCGAAGAGAAAGCGGGAGTGGTCTTTTCCGTGGGAGGCTACTCCGCCGCTCCGGCGGCCATCGCCGCGGTTCTTTCGGGGGTTCCCCTGGTGATCCATGAGCAAAACGCCGTTTCCGGCAGCCTTAATCGGCTTCTGCGTCCTTTCGCCAAAGCCTTCATCTCCTCCTATGATTCCGCCAGCCCGATCCACGCCTATCCGGTCAAATCGGTCTTTTTCCAAAAGGCAAAGGTGCGGCATGAGGTCCAACGGGTCTTTTTCCTGGGAGGCTCCCAGGGGGCCGTGGCCATCAACAAGCTGGCCCTGGCTCTGGCGCCCGAACTGCAACGGCGGGGCATCGCCATCAGCCATCAGGCGGGAGAGCGCAATGTGGATGAAGTCCGCAAAGCCTATGAGGAGCTGGGGATCGAGGCGGAGGTCTTCGGTTTCAGTGACCGGATCCCGGAGCTGATGGCCGCTGCCGATTTCGCCGTCGCCAGAGCCGGAGCTTCGACGCTGTGGGAACTGGCCGCCAACGGCCTGCCGACGCTTTTTGTCCCCTATCCCTACGCCGTCGGCGATCACCAATACCACAACGCCCGCTTTTTGGTAGAAAAAGGCCTGGCCTGGGTTCGGAGGGAAGGTGATCTGCAACCCGCTGAGGTCCTGGAACTTTTCGACGAGGATCTGGAACGGGTAAGCCGGGGCCTGATGGCGGAGGTCTCTCCCGATGGAAGCGCCCAGATTGCGGCGTTGTTGCGGTCCCACCTGAGATAGTTCTGCTTCGACTGATCCGTTCCGATTTTGTGGGGGTAATCGAAGGAATAAATACTCCATAATAAAGCCCTTTTCGCTAAAATATCACTCATTTACTCGACGATGAGGAAAGATTATGGATATCCGCAAGCAGTTTCTCGATTATTTCGCCTCCAAAGGCCACAAGGTCGTTCCCAGCTCCCCGCTGGTGCCCGACGATCCGACGCTGCTCTTCACCAACGCCGGAATGGTGCAGTTCAAGAGCATCTTCACCGGGGAGGCTCCCATCCCCGAGCCGCCCCGGGCCACCAGCTCCCAGACCTGCATCCGCGCCGGCGGCAAGCACAACGACCTGGACAACGTGGGCTACACCGCCCGGCACCACACCTTCTTCGAGATGCTGGGGAACTTCAGCTTCGGGGACTACTTCAAAAAAGAGGCCATCGCCTACGCCTGGGAGTTCGTCACGGGACCGGAGTATCTGGCGCTGCCGATCGAGAAGATCTGGGTGACGGTCCACGAGAGCGACGACGAAGCCTACGATCTCTGGAAAGAGCACATCAGCGAAGATCGCATTATGCGTTTCGGGGACAAGGACAACTTCTGGCAGATGGGCGACACCGGCCCCTGCGGCCCCTGCAGCGAGATCTTCTACGATCAGGGCGAAGAGCATTTCCACGGGCCCGAAGATCATATGGGGGGCGACGGGGATCGCTTCCTGGAGATCTGGAACCTGGTCTTCATGCAGTATGAGCGCGACAGCGAAGGGGTGCTCCATCCCCTGCCCAAACCCTCCATCGACACCGGGATGGGTCTGGAGCGGGTCGTGGCGATCAAAGAGGGGGTCTTCAACAACTACGACTCCTCTCTTTTCCGCCCGCTGATCGAGAAGATCACCGAGATCGTGGGCCGGGAGCCTACCGAGGATACCATCGCCAGCTACCGGGTCATCGCCGATCACCTGCGCTCCACCACCTTCCTGCTGGCCCAGGGGGTCAATTTTGACAAAGAGGGGCGAGGCTATGTCCTGCGGCGGATCATGCGCCGGGCGATCCGCCACGGATACCTCCTGGGGATGCGGGAGCCCTTTATGCATCGTCTGGTCGATACCCTCGTCGAGCAGATGGGAGAGCACTACGACTACCTCCCCAAGCGGGCCGAAGCGGTCAAGACGGCCATGAAGCTGGAGGAGGAGCGTTTCTTCGAGACCATCGAAGCGGGGATCAGGCTCTTCGCCGAAGAGCTGGAGCGGACCAAGGATGTCTTCAGCGGCGAAGTGGCCTTCAAACTCTATGACACCTTCGGCTTCCCTCTGGATCTGACCCAGGATATGCTGCGGGAGAAGGGGATCGAGCTGGATCTGGAGGGCTTCGAGGCCAAGATGGCGGAGCAGAAAGCCAAGTCGCGAGCCGCCTGGAAGGGGAGCGGCGACGCGGCCGTCAGCGGCGACTTCAAAGCCCTGGAAGAGAAGCACGGCGTCAACCGCTTCGTGGGCTACGAAGTGACCGATATGGAGAGCCGGGTGGTCGCTTTGTTGGACGAGAGCTATCAGGAGGTCGAGGAACTCAGCGGCATGGGCTGGGTGATGCTCGATCCCACCCCCTTCTACGCCGAATCGGGCGGTCAGGTCGGCGACCGGGGGGAGCTGATCGTCTGGGACGGCGGCCCCAATATCAAAGTCCTCGATACCCGCAAATTCAACGCTCTCAATCTCTCCCTGGTGGATACCGAAGGGAACGTCCTGCGGGTCGGAGAGAAGGTCGAAGCGGTGGTGGACGACTCCCGCCGCCAGATCGCCAAGCATCACAGTGCCACCCACCTGCTGCACGCTGCACTGCGCGATATTCTCGGCGAGCATGTGACCCAGGCGGGCTCTCTGGTGGAGGCTGAGCGCCTGCGTTTCGACTTTAGCCATCCCAAGGCCCTGAGCCGTGAGGAGATCCGCTCCGTGGAAGCCTGGGTCAACGACAAGATCGACCGGGCGATCCCCGCCCGAACCGAGGTGATGTCCATCGATGAGGCGAAAAAGGCGGGGGCGATGGCGCTCTTTGGCGAAAAATACGGCGACGAGGTGCGGGTGGTCAAAATGGGCGATGCCTCCATCGAACTCTGCGGTGGCACCCACGTCCACAATACCGCCGAGATCGGCCTCTTCCTCATCACCAAAGAGTCGGGCGTCAGCGCCGGAGTGCGGCGGATCGAAGCGGTCTGCGGCCGGGAGGCGCTTCGGCAGGTGGAGCTGCTGCGCCGGGAGCGGAGCGAGCTCAGCGAAGAGCTCAAAAACCCAGATCCTCTCACAGGAGTACGCAAGCTCAAAGAGCAGATCAAAACCCTCAAGAGCGAGCTGGATGCCGCCCTGGCCGGCGGGGCCAAGGAGCTGGCGGAGGAGAAGATCGGCGACATCACCGTCATCGTCGACGAAGTGGGAGCCGGCGACATCAAAAAGCTCATTGATGAGATCAAGAACCGTCACGAGAAGGTGGCGGTGATGCTCTTCCAGAAAAAGGGAGACAAAGTCCTCCTGGCCGCCGGAAGCAAGAATACTCCTGTCAAAGCCGGCGACTGGATCAAACAGATCGCTCCGATTCTGGGCGGCGGCGGGGGAGGGCGCCCCGACTTCGCCCAGGCCGGCGGGAAACTCCCCGAGAAGCTGCCCGAGGCGATGAAAGCGGCCAAAGCCTATCTGGATGAACAGTTCCGGATTTTGGATCTGTGAGAACTGGTAACAAGTAACGGAAGGTGTAGCGTGGGATTGCCATCCCACAGGGCGAGACGGTTAATGAATTTCCGGTATATTTCTGATAAATTTACTCGGAATTAAAGGAGTTGTCATGCAGAGCCTCTTTCAAAACTACGCACATCTCATTGTTTTCATCCATGTTTTGGGAGCCATCGTCTGGATCGGCGGGATGATCGCTGTGCGGGTGGCAGTCCATCCGGTGATGCAGAGCATCGAGGATCCCCGGATCAAACTGGGGAAGACTCTGGAGATTACCGCGCGCCTCTTCAATCTGGTGATGATTTTTGTCATCCTTATCGTTGTGACCGGCCTCATTATGGCCATTGCTCTGGGGGGCCATCAGGGTCCCGACAAAGCGATCTTCATCTTCAAAGAGATCATCTGGACCGTGATGGCTCTGAACTACACCTATATGTATATCAAACGGATCCGGGCCCAGCGCCGTTTCAATGCCGGAGACCTGGGAGGTGCCAAAGCTCTGGTGGCCAATATCCCCAATCTGTTGCTGCCCGTCAACATCGTTCTGGGGATGGCCGCGGTCTGGCTGGGGATTACGCTGAGAGGCTTTTGATGATGTTGGATGAAGGGGTCGCCAAAGGCGACGATTCCATAAATATGGCTTTGCGAAGCAAAGCCCATCAAAACCATTCACCATTCACCATTCACCATTCACCATTTCGTGGGATAGCAATCCCACGCTACAAAAACTCTTCACTCTTCACTCCTCACTCCTCACTTGAGAAACTCCAGAGGAGTTTCTCATGATTCGTCTCTGTTCCACCTCCGAGAGCCGTGCGAAGCTGCTGCGGGACTTCGGCATCGATTTCATCCAGTCTCCTGTGGAGTTTGACGAAGAGTCTCTGCAGATCGACGATGCCCGCAAGTTCGTCTACCATGCCTCCAAAGGGAAGCTGGAGGCGGCGGAAGCGGCTTTTGGCCTGGAGATCCCGCTGCTGGTGGCCGATACGGTGGTAGCCGGCCCTCCCGGAGAGATTCTGCGCAAAGCGAAGGATCGGGCCGATGCCGAACGGATCCTTCGGCTCCAGAGCGGTAGCGAGATCGCTATCGTCAGCTGTGCCCATCTCAAATCGTCCCGGCGTTACTTCCTCGATCTCTCCGCCACCCATTACCGCTTTGCCCCCTTCGACGAGGAGGATCTGCAGCGTTACTTGGAGAGCGGTGAGTGGCAGGGCAAGGCGGGCGCCTGTATGGTGGAAGGCTTCTGCAAACCCTACATTCGGGAGGTCCGGGGCCTGGAGAGTACCGCCATGGGCCTGCAGGTGGAGATTCTCCGCCCCTGGTTGGAGGCGTAGCGACGATGCCCTACAGTCGGGAACTCAGAGCACTGGAAAAGGCGGGACGTTTCCGTCGACGAAAGCTCTATGATCCGACGCTTGTCGATTTCGCCTCCAACGACTATCTGGGATTGGCCGGCAAGCGCCAGCAGCTCAAGCGGGCAGTCAAACGGCTCAAAGAGTTTCCCGATCACGGTCCCAAGGCCAGTATGCTGGTCAACGGCTACCACCCCATCCACCAGCTCTTCGAGCATCGGATCGCGGAACTCAACGGTTTCGAAGCGGGGATGGTCGTGGGCAGCGGTTTCCTGGCCAACCTGGGGCTCATCGAAGCACTGGTGCGCAAAAAGGACCGTCTCTTCATCGACGAGGAGTATCATGCCAGCGGAATGATGGCTACGGGATTGCTGGAAGATCGGGTGACCCGCTTTCGCCATAACGATGCCGAAGAACTGCGCCGACTCCTTCGTTCTGATGATTCGGAGCGTCGGATTGTCGCCGTGGAGGGGGTCTACTCCATGGGGGGCGACCGGGTAGCGAAGGAGATTTTTGACGTGGTCGAGGAGGAGGGAGCGCTGATAATTGTCGATGAAGCCCACAGCTCCGGCGTGCTGGGGGAGCATCTGCTGGGGATCTTCGAAGCCTACGGCATCGCTCCGCAGCCCTGGCATATCAAGATGGGGACTTTGGGCAAGGCCTACGGCAGCTACGGCGCCTACATCCTGGCCTCCCGCTCCCTCCTCTCCTATCTGGAAAACCGGAGCAAGCCGATCATCTACTCCACCGCCCCCTCGGTGATCGATACCGCCCTGGCGTTGGAGAATCTGGAATATATCCGCAAGCACGCTTCCCGCCTGCGCCGCCGTCTGGAAAAACGCCGCCGCATCGTCCGGGATCTGACCGGGATCGACATGGTTTCCCAGATTCTTCCTATCGAAGTCGATTCCAACGCCGAAGCCCTGCGTCTGCAGCAGGCATTGCAGGAGCGGGGCTGGCTGGTCGGCGCCATTCGCCAGCCGACGGTGCAGCGGCCGATACTGCGGATCATTCCGCGGTTGGGAGCCTCCAAAAAGGAGCTCAAAACGATGTTCGAAGCACTGGAGAGGCTCCTGTGATCCGGGTGCAAAGGCTGCGCATCACCGAAGGCGATCGCCAACTGGTGGATCTGAGCTTCTCCATCGAGCACTCTCTGGCCCTGGTGGGGCAGAGCGGCAGCGGCAAATCCCTCACTCTCAAAGCGCTGCTGGGGATGCTGCCGGGCAATCTGCGCTCGGAACTGGAGATCGAAGCTCCTTTCGATCTGATCCGGGGCGAGACCCTCTCCTTCGTCCCCCAGAACCCCTTTACGGCCCTCTCTCCTATGACCAAAATACGTAAGCAGTGGTTCGCTTCCCAAAAGCGGGCGCGGGAGCTTTTTGACCTCCTGGGCCTGGAGTGGAGTCTCTTCGACTGCTATCCGCCCCAGCTCAGCGGAGGTCAGCTGCAGCGGATCATCTTCGCCATCGCTCTGAGCAGCGATCCGAAACTGATTCTCCTGGACGAACCCACCACGGCTCTGGACCCGAAACTGCGGGAGGAGATGGCCCGCATTCTGGTAGAATTACAGGAACGCTTCGCTTTTGGGATGCTCTTTGTCACCCACGATATCAACCTGGCGGCAAAGATTTGTCGTGAGATGCTGGTGATCCGGGAAGGAAAAGCCGTCGAGAGCGGGCCCAGCGCTTCCGTACTGCGCCATCCGAAAAGCGACTATACCCGCCGTCTGGTGGAGGCGAGTTTCGCCAACAGGGAGTTCCGTACATGATCAATCGCTTTGTCAAAGGCTCCATCCTTCTGGCCATTCTCTTTTTTGTGGCGTTGGTGGGGGCTTTTGTCTACGCCTATCAGGAGGTGAAGCTCGATGCCAAGCAGATCATCGACTATCGCCCCCAGCTCTCCAGTGAGATTCTGGACCGGCATGGGCGGCACCTGGCCTATGTCTTCAAGAAACGCCACCGCCTCTACGCCACGTTTGACGAACTCCCGCCCCAGCTGGTGGAGGCGCTGATCGCCACGGAGGATACCCGCTTCTTCGAACACCACGGCATCAACCCCGATGCGATTATCCGTGCTTTTATCGCCGATATCAAGGCGGGCCATTTTGTAGAAGGCGGTTCCACGCTGACCCAGCAGCTGGTCAAGAACAAACTTCTCTCCAGTCAGAAGAAACTGGCCCGGAAGATCAAAGAGGCGATCCTGGCCATCAAGATCGAGAATGTCCTGAGCAAAGAGCAGATCATCGAGCGCTATCTCAACGAGATCGCCTACGGCAACAACTACTACGGAGTCAAGACCGCCGCCCAGGGCTATTTCCACAAACCCCTAAAAGATCTGACCCTCAAAGAGATCGCCATTTTGGTGGGGCTGCCCAATGCACCGAGCTACTACAACCCCCGCCGACACTATAAACGGGCCCTCAACCGGGCCAATGCCATTCTCTACCGGATGAAGAGCCTGGGGTGGATCACCGAAAGGGAGTACCGAAAGGCGATCAAAGAGGTTCCCAAGATCTACCGCACCTCCCTGACCCAGAATGTGGCGCCTTATGTCGTCGATGAGGTGCTCCGTCGATTCAAAGGAAAGCTGGGGGATCTGCGTACCGGCGGCTACAAGATCTACACGACCATCAATCTTCAGATGCAGAAGGCGGCACGGGAGGCGGTCAAATACGGTTTCGACCGCCTGGTCAAACGTTACAAAGAGAATCCCAAAAATACCAAACTCAACGGTGCACTGATCGCTGTAGAGAACCGCACCGGGGATATCCTGGCCATGGTGGGGGGGGTCGATTACAAAAAAAGCGCCTTCAACCGGGTGACCATGTCACGGCGCCAGCCCGGATCGGCCTTTAAACCCTTTATTTATCAGACCGCCCTGGATATGGGGTACAACCCCGCCAGCAAGCTCACCGATCTGGCGAGGACTTTTCAGTACTACAAAAACGGAAAGCGCAAAATCTGGGCTCCAAAAAACTATGAACGCAATTTCAAAGGCTTCATCACCCTGCGCGAAGCCCTGGTTCACTCCCGAAACCTGGCGACGATCAATCTGGTCTATGATATCGGGGTGGAGACCATCCGCAAACGTCTGGCGCTACTGGATGTAAAAAATATTCCCCACGATCTCTCCATCGCCCTGGGGAACCTGGCGATCAGCCCCCAGAAAATGGCCCAGATCTACACAGTCTTCTCCAATTACGGCCATATCATCGAACCGCGCCTGGTGAGCAAGATCGTCTCCAAGGAGGGAGCGGTGATTTACGAAACCAAGCCCAAGGAGATTGCCGACTTTACCCGCCCGGAGCAGGCCTATCTGATGACCAGCATCCTGGAGGATGTCATCAAACGGGGAACCGGACGAAAGGCGGCGGTCAAGGGGATCGAACTGGCGGGCAAGACCGGGACCACCAACGACGGGGTCGATGCCTGGTTTTGCGGTTACTCTCCCTCGGTGACCACTATCACCTGGTACGGGAGGGACAATAACCGCCCCATCGGGCGCCATGCCACCGGCGGCTCCGTGGCGGCGCCGGCTTTTGCCTATTTCTACCGAAAGCTGCTGAAACTCGATCCCAATATGCCGAGGACCTTTCGGGTACCGGACGGTGTTTTCGTAGGAGAAGTCGATGGGCATAAAGAGTTCTATACCCGTATCTCTCCTCTGCCCAAACCCCAGAGCGGCGATTTCCTTGACGAAGGATTCATTCCTCAGCCGGCCCATCCTGTCGGTCAAAAGAGCCAGAGCAATTCGAACAATGCCACCACCCGTCCCAATCTTGATTCCACAGGAAACTCGTCGGAAGCCGGCGGGGTAGAGATGATTCCTCTGGATGGAGATTCCGGGGCTACGGGAACCATCGAAGGGGAGAGCGGGCAGGAGATCACCGATCCTCTCCACCCACCCCAAAAACCTCCTGCGGAGGTGGGCGGTGACAGTGGAACCCTCTTTTGATGATCACCATAACTTGGGCGGAGAGAATCAATGAAAAATGAGGTGAAGATGACCCAAAAGATCGATCTGGATCTGGACTACTACAAAGCCTTGCGGCACGAACTCCACAGCATGCCGGAGCTGGGGTATCAGGAGCACCGGACAGCGGCGCGGATCTGTCGGGAGCTGGAGCGGTACGGGATTCCCTATGAAAAAGGAATCGGCGGGACCGGGATCGTCGCCTGGATCGACAAAGGAAGTGCCGGACGGAGTATCGGCCTCCGGGCGGATATGGATGCTCTGCCCATCCCCGAAGAGACGGGGCTTCCCTACGCTTCACGCAACGAAGGGGTGATGCACGCCTGCGGCCACGACGGTCATGTGACCATGTTGCTGGCGGCGGCGAAAGTTTTGAAAGATTCGGTGGCCTTCGACGGTAGAGTAGTGCTGGTTTTTCAGCCGGCGGAAGAGGGGGGAGCGGGAGCCAAAGCGATGATCGACGACGGGCTCTTCGATCGCTTTCCCATGGAGCGGATCTACGGGCTCCATACCCGCCCAAGCGAACCTTTCGGAACCTTTCTCATTAAAGAGGGGCCGGTGATGACGTCGGTCGATACCTGGGAAGTGATTGTGCAGGGACGTTCCGGTCACAGTTCCCAGCCTCACCACGCCGTCAATCCGATCCTGGTGGCTTCCCATCTGGTTCAGGGAATCAAGGAGATCTCCGCGACCTCCATCGATCCGGCCCACGCCCATGTCATCACCGTAGCGACCATCGAGGGCGGGGTAGCCTTCAACGTCATTCCCGAAACCTGCAAAATCGGAGGATCGGTCCGCGCTTTCAGCCGGGAGGTTCAGGAGACAGTGGAGCGCAGGATCCGTGAGCTCTCTGCCGCTATGGCGCAGGGATTCGGAGCGGAAGCGGCGGTGGAGTATCAATACCGCTATCCTCCGACGGTCAATACCCATATCGAAGCGTCCTACCGTGCTGCCGTCGCCTGTGTAGGTGAAGCAAAGATCAAAAGCACTTTCCCTTCCAGTATGGGTTCGGAGGATTTCAGTTTTTATCTCCAACGGGTTCCGGGGGCTTATGTCTGGCTCGGCAGCAAGGTCGATCCCGAGGCGGATACGGTGCCGCTGCACTCTTCCCGTTACGATTTCAACGATGACCTGATCGAAATCGGCGTCTGTTACTGGACGGGCCTGGTTCGGGAGGAGCTTGGGGCTTAGGCCTTCTCTTCCTTCTGGGCCTGCATCGCTTCGGCGAGGCCGCCGTCATCCTCCACCTCCGCCAGTTCCTTCTCCATCCACTCCTGCATCATCCCCAGTTGCATGCCGATGAGGTCGATATCGTAGCGGCGGGCGTTGGGGGAGGGGAGCCACTGGGCGACGAAATTGTCCCGGGCGGAGCGGTTGACGCTCTGGACCAGATATTCGGCGTACTCCCGGACGCTTTGAGCTTCAAAGGTCTCGTTTGTTTCGTCGTTGTGGACTTTGATGATAAACCCCTCGGGTTCGAGTGAGACGATCTCGGCGCTGATGGTCAGCAGACTGCCGCCGGGAACGGGATCGGATGTTTGGGACATAAAGACTCCTTCAAATTTGGACTTGTTTTCAATTAATGCTTTATATCGTACCGGACCTGATTTGGAATCCAGGGGTTTGAAGACCTTTGATACCGTGGATCCTGAGTCAAGCTCAGGATGACTGGGGTTTCGTCACCCCGGACCTGATCCGGGGTCTAGGGTTTCATACACTACTCAATCTCTGGATCCTCATCACGTTCAGAATGATGCAGCACCGACTTTCAGGCTTTGACAGGGCTCGATCGGTTTTACGGATGATGTTTCGGTGGAAAGTGTAGCACATTCCGGTCTTCCCGGTCTTGATCTGTCTCAGTTGCGGATCTGTCGGCTGCGGAGCCATCGCCAGAGGCTCTCCATAATCAGCCCCGTAGCGGCGGCCAAGATGATGCAGGCACCGGAGGTAAGGTCGTAGCGGTAGCTGAGCCAGAGACCGATGAGAGTGAAGAGTGCCGCCAGGAGGGCCGAGAGCATCATCATCCCGTAGAGAGTGCTGCTGCGGTGGGAGGCGATATGGGTCGGGATGGTCATCAGGGCGAGCACGAGGATAAGCCCCACGACCTTGATGGCGATGACCACGGTCAGGGCCGAGAGGATCAGCAGCAGGGTATAAAAGCGCCCGGTGGGGATTCCCCGCAAAGCGGCGTAGTCGCTGTCGTAGCTGATGGCCAGAAACTCCCGGTACCAGTGGTGAACCGCAAAAAGCACCATCGCCAGCAACGCCCCCATAAACCAGAGATCACTGTGCTGTACCGCCAGGATCGAGCCGAAGAGATAGCTCATCAGATCGGTATTGTACCCCGGTGTCAGATCGACGAAGATCACCCCGATCGCCATGCCTACGGCCCAGATCAGACCGATGTAGGTATCACTCAGGTGGCGTTTTTTGAAGGTGAGCCAGGCTAGCAGCAGGGCGGTCGCTACGGTAAAGAGGGAAGCTCCCAGAAAGATGGGAAGTCCGAAGTAGATCGCCATTCCGATGCCGCCGTAGGAGCTGTGGGCCACCCCGCCGGTGAGAAAGACCAGACGGTTGACCACGATCAGCGAACCGATGATCCCGGCGGCCAGACTTACCAGGATTCCGGCGATGAGGGCGTTCTGCATAAAGGTGTAGTGCAGGATCTCCATTATGACTCCTCCTTCTTGCCGGCGTGATGTTCACAGTCGCAGGTCTTCTCTGCCAGCATCTGCATCAGTTCGATTTCGCAGAAATGTTCTCCTTCGGGTTGCTGTAGGTGAATGGGGGAGCGGCGCAGGTCGTGGGTGTAGCTGCTGCGGTTGACATAGACCGCTTTGTCGGCATATTCGGTGATGACCGAGAGATCGTGGCTGACCACCAGGACCGTCAGATCCCGGCTCAGCTCCTTGAGCAGGGCGTAGATCTGTTTCTGGCCCTCAACGTCGATGCTGGAGGTGGGTTCGTCCAGGATCAGGAGCCTGGGGTGGGCACAGAGGGCCCGGGCGATCATCACCCGCTGCCGCTGTCCTCCCGAGAGCTCACCGATGCGTCGATCCAGATAAGCCTCCATCCCTACTTTTTGCAGGGTGGTGTAGGCGCAGCGTTTCTCGAGGCTGTTGTAACGCACGGGAAAGAGACGTTCCCACCAGTTGGCGGCTTCCAGGTGCTGTTTGGGGTTGCCCATCATCACCACGTCCAGGACGCGGATGGGAAAATCGAGATTGACATTGGTATTTTGCGGAACGTAACCGATCTCTTCGCGCGCCTGTCGGGGGGATTTCCCCAGGACGGTGATCGTGCCTTCGTCGGGGAGAAGCTCACCCATAATGAGCTTCAGCAGCGTCGATTTACCGCCGCCGTTGGGGCCGATGACTGCGACAAATTCGTGCTCATCGACCTCGAGATTGACGCCCTGCAGGACCGGCTCCCGATCGTAGGCAAAGCGGAGGTTTTCGACACGCAGAACATTCACGGACGTTGCTCTCCTGCCAGTGCACGGCTGAGACGGAGCAGGGTGTCGCTCCAGTTCTCCGCCAGGGGAGAGATTTTCAGCACGGGAACTCTCAGCTCTTCCGCCAGCAGCCGGGCACTTTTGTCGGAAAACTCCGGCTGGACGAAGATCGCCCGGATTTTCGCCTTTTTAGCTGCGTCAATGAGCTGCATAAGCTGTCGCGGTTTAGGGGCTTTGCCCTCGATCTCCACCGGCATCTGCCGCAGGCCGTAGTCCCGGGCGAAATAGCCCCAGGAGGGGTGCATTACCATAAAAGCACTTCCTTTGGGAAGGGGAGAGAGTATCTTTTGAATCTGCTGATCTAGCGTCTGGAGGCTCTTGTCGAAATCGGCCAGATTTTTCCGGTACTCCGCCGCGTGGGCGGGATCTTTGGACTCCAGGGTCTTTTCGATCAAGGGAGCCATCTTCCGCACATTGCGTACCGAGAGCCAGATATGGGGATCGAGTCCATGCTCTTCATGACCATGTTCATCCCCGGATGTATGTTGCTCTCCGTGTTTCTCGTGCCCTCCCGTCATGGGGATTTTTTGGACGGCCCGGGAGAGATCTACGATAGTCAGGTTCGGATTTTGGGAACGAAAGCGCGGCAGCCAGGCCCGCTCGAACTCTACTCCGATCGCAAAATAGAGATCAGCATCGCCGACGGCACGCATCTGGGAGGCTTTGGGCTCATAGGTATGGGGGGAACTGCCTGGTGGGACCATGACGGTGACTTGGGCATGATCTTTTGCGATCTGTTCTACAAAATATTTTTCGGGGGGAATGCTGACAATGATATTGAGTTTCGCCTGGGCTTGCAAGAGTATCAATAGGAGTGAGAAAAAAACGAAACGCAGTTTCATAGCGTATCCTTGCAATAGATATATTGACTTCTCTGAGAAAATGTCGGTTTTACTCGATAGCTCTGGCAGTCGCGAACGCAAGCGCCCGTTTCACGGGTTGAGCGCTCCTTTGTCGCCATCGAGTAAAACCTCTCTTGCATGTTTTTCAGAGGGTTTAATTATGAATGATGAAAGGGATTATAGCGAATTGGAGGGAAAGCGGGGCCTAGGTAGAGGCCCCTAAACTATTTTATAGTTCGACATAAAGGAGGAGGAATCACTATAAAATAAATCAATCAAAAGGAGAAAAATGAATCGTGGCGCGGCGGACGAGACTCGAACTCGCGACCCCCTGCGTGACAGGCAGGTATTCTAACCGACTGAACTACCGCCGCATGATTTCCGTGGTGGTCGCTAGTGGGCTCGAACCACTGGCATCCACCTTGTAAGGGTGGCGCTCTACCAACTGAGCTAAGCGACCGACAGGCAACTTATCGAATTTGGCGACCCTTAGAGGATTTGAACCTCTGTGTCTGTGCGGAAAACACAGCATCCTTGGCCACTAGATGAAAGGGTCATCTAGTCCAAACAGTCATCAAAAAAATTACCTATCTGGTGGTGACCCGTCTTGGATTCGAACCAAGGGCCCACTCCTTAAAAGGGAGTTGCTCTACCAACTGAGCTAACGGGTCGGCAACAAAAAGCCTCTGTGGCTTTAAGTGGGCAGAATTATAGCCCAGAAAAAAAGCCCTGTCAAGAGTTTTCCGAGAAAAATTTGAAAATTTTCTCTTTTTCACTTTCGACCAGGAATTTGAGGGCGTAGAGGACGGTCTGTTTCTGGACGGCATTGCGGTCTCCGTGGAGCTGCAGACGCTCCGTTCGTACCGAATCGCCGTTGCGCAGGCAGAGATAGACGGTGCCGACAGGCTTGCCCGGCACTGCCCCGGTGGGACCGGCGATGCCGCTGACAGCGATGGCGATATCGGCGGGGAGATTGCGTTGGGCCCCGGCGGCCATCTCCAGGACGCACTCCCGGCTGACCGCTCCATATTCTCGCAGTGTCTCCTCCCGCACGCCGAGCCAGCCCGACTTGATCCGGTTGGCATAAGTGACGTAGGATCCCTCCAAGATGTCTGAGGCACCCGGCTGGGAGGTAAAGGTGGCGGCCAGGAGCCCTCCGGTGCAGCTTTCGGCGAAGGTAATATGTTTCCCGACGGCCGCCAGGTAACCGATGAGGAATTCGACGAGGGAGTCGCCGGGAATGATCCGTGGTGTCACCTGACGCAGTCTCTCCGACGTGAGTGATGTGGGGGAGGTACTGCGGTAGCTTGTGACTCGTATCCAGCCGGGGAGGATCTCCGTCAGATCCAGCGAATCGGCTATCTCCAGCTCCAGACGCCGGAGCGCTTCGAGCTCCTCGGGCGTTTCCGGAAAGATCTGCCAGGTTTTCCGGGATTCCGGGTCCAGGAGGAGTTCGGGAAGCTTGCGACCGGGTTCGACACGGATAACATTGATCAGCCGCTCTCCGAAGCGAAAAAGATAGCTGTCCCGGCGAGCCTCTCTCGCATCAGCAGGAATGAGCGTTCCCGTCTCCGAAAGGATCATCGCTTCGCCTTTGAGGGTAGCGAGAATTCGTCCGACCAGGGGGAAATGGTCCCGGTCCGCGGCTATCAGACAGGGGCCGGAACCCTCTTCCAGCAGTTGCCGAAGCCGGATCGGAATCTCCGGATCGAGGGTATGGAGCCGCTGTATCGAAGCGATCCGTCGGCCCAGTTTCCCGATCTCCCGCAGCAGATAGGGAGTGAGAACGGGATGTGCATAGCTTTCGACACCCAGGCAGATCAGTTCCAGTGATTGAGTCATCGCCAACTCCTTCGAGTAATGAGGGCTATAAGATGATTATAACGAATCCATAACCCTCTTTAAGATATAATCCCCCCAATTTCCACTATCGCGAAGGACGGATTCAGATGGATTACAAAGAGACGCTGCTACTGCCCAAGACCGATTTCCCGATGCGGGGGAATCTGCCCAAGAATGAGCCTGAGCGCTACCGGAAATGGTTCAGCCAGGGGGCCTACGAGCGGATGAAGGCCCAGCGCCGGGGCTGTGAGATGTTCACCCTCCATGACGGCCCTCCCTACGCCAACGGTGAGATCCACATCGGTCATGCTCTCAACAAGATCCTCAAAGACATCATCGTCAAACACCACTACTTTCAGGGCAAAGCGGTCCGCTACACGCCGGGCTGGGACTGCCACGGCCTGCCCATCGAGCAGAAGGTCGAGGAGCGCATCGGCAAGGCGAAAAAAGACGCCATGCCCGTCAGCGAGTTCCGGGCGCTCTGCCGGGAGCATGCGAGTAAGTACATCGCCATCCAGAAAGAGGGCTTTCAGTCCCTGGGGGTCATCGGCGACTGGGAGAACCCCTATGTGACCATGGACTTCAAATTCGAAGCCAATATCTACCGGACCCTCTGCGAGGTGGCCAAAAAGGGATTGCTGGTAGAGCGGAACAAACCGGTCTACTGGTCCTGGGCCGCCGAGAGTGCTCTGGCGGATGCCGAAGTGGAGTATCAGGACAAAGAGGACTACTCCATCTATGTCGCCTTCGAACTCTCCGACAAGGCCAAGGAGGAGCTGGATCTTCACGGCAAAGCGGCGATCGTCATCTGGACCACCACCCCCTGGACCCTGCCGGCCAACACCGGTATCGCCCTTAACCCCGACGAGACCTATGTCCTCACCGACGACGGCTATATCGTGGCCGAGAGCCGCTACGACGCCCTGATCGAGGAGGGGGTGGTTTCGGGCCATGCGGTACGTAAATTCGCCGCCAAGGAGCTGGAGAACAAACTGGCCATCAATCCCCTCAACGGCCGCAGCTCCCATATCATCCTGGGAGAGCACGTCGAGCTCGACGGCGGAACCGGGGCGGTGCATACCGCCCCCGGCCACGGAGAAGAGGACTACTTTGCCGCGCTCCGATACGGTCTGGAAGTCCTGATGCCCGTCGACGACAAAGGGCGCTACGACGAGAGCGTCATCGGCCATCAGCTCCTGCCCGAGCCGGAGCGCTTCGTGGGGATGCATGTCTTCGAGGCCAACGAAGAGATTCTGAAACTCCTGGGGGATTCCCTCCTCAAAGTCAGCCGCTTCACCCACTCCTATCCCCACTGCTGGCGGACCAAAAAACCGGTGATCTACCGGGCGACCAAGCAGTGGTTCATCGCCGTGGACGAAAAACCCGAGGCGGCCGAAGAGACGCTGCGGGGCCTGGCGCTGAAGGGGATCAACGAGACCACCTTCTACCCCGACTGGGGCCGCAACCGCCTGCGCTCCATGGTGGAGGGGCGTCCCGACTGGTGTATCTCCCGGCAGCGCACCTGGGGGGTGCCCATCGCCTTTTTCCGGGTCAAAAAGACCAAAGAGGTGATCCTGGACGAGAAGGTCCTCAACTTCGTCGCCGCCATCTTCGAGCACGAGGGGTGTGACGCCTGGTACGACCGTCCCATCGCCGAACTTCTCTACCCCGGCAGCGGTTACAAGCCCGAAGAGCTGGAGAAGGTCAATGATATCCTCGACGTCTGGTTCGACAGCGGCTCGACATGGAACGCGGTTCTCAAATCCCGCAACTACGACGCCGGAGAGTTCCCCGCTGATATGTATCTGGAGGGAAGTGACCAGCACCGGGGATGGTTCCAGAGCTCCCTGCTGCTCAGCTCCGCCATCAACTTCCATCCCCCCTACCGCTCCATCCTCACCCACGGTTTCACCGTCGACGAGAAGGGGGAGAAGATGTCCAAATCCCGCGGCAACGTGGTCGCTCCCCAGAAGGTCACCCAGCAGTTCGGTTCGGAGATCCTGCGCCTCTGGGTGGCGCTGAGCGACTATCAGAGCGATCTGAAGATCAGCGACGGCATCCTCAAGCAGACGGCGGAGCAGTACCGCAAGATCCGCAACACCTTCCGCTTCCTCCTGGCCAACGTCAACGATCTGGAGGCCCTGCGGCCTCTGGAGGAGCTGGGCGAGCTGGACCGCTGGATCCTGGCCGAGGCGGGAGAGGTCTTCGCTTCAGTGAAAGCCTCTTTCGACGACTATGAGTTCGCCCGCGGTTTCGCCCGGCTCAACCACTTCCTCACCAATGAGCTCAGCGGCATCTACATGGATATTTGCAAGGATCGCCTTTACTGCGACGCTCCCGACGCTCCCACCCGCCGGGGTGCCCAGACGGCCATGGCGATGATCGCCCGCAACATGCTGGCCCTGGTGGCTCCCACGCTCACCTATACCGCCGACGAGGTGCTCGACTATGCGCCTGCCGTGGTCAAAGGAGAGTGGGGCGATGTCTTCGAGATGCTCTACGAGCCCCTGCCCGAGGTGGCGATGCCCTTCGACGATGCGCTGTTGGGTGCCGCCCGTGAAGCCTTCTCCGAAGAGGTGGACCGGCTCAAAAAAGAGAAGCTCATCAAATCGACCCTGGAGCTGGAGATCGCCGGCCCGGTGGAGATGCTCCCCATGAAGGATCCCAAGGATCTGGAGGATTGGTTCGTCGTCAGCGCTCTGAAGAGTGAAAGCGAAGGCGAAGAGCTGGGCAGCTTCAGCGTGGACGACCTGCGCTTCACCATCCACCGCGCCACCGCCCACAAATGCCCCCGCTGCTGGCGCTACACCGCCGAGGAAGAGGGCGCGTTGTGCGAGCGCTGCGCCGAGGTTCTGAATGCCTGATCTCTCTCAGCCCGTCACCCCCGGAGTCATCATCGGCTCCATCGTCTTCATCGCGCTTTGCGTGGGGGCGGGGCTGGCGGTTGTGGCTTATTATCGGAAAAGAGAGGGAGAATAGCCCCCTCCAGGATGTTTATGACGGGCAGATAGTCACAAAAGGAGCTCGGCACTCCTTACTTTTTCTCTTCAGGCTTTTTCTTCTCTGATGTATCGGAACTCTCCGATCCCAGACCGACGGCAGAGAAGACTTCTGAGAACATTTTGCGTACCGGACTGGGGCCGGCCTTGGGATCGCGATGGATCTTGGTCGATTCGAAGACCTGCATCGCCTTGCTGTGGCGATATTTCTCATTCTCTTTCTCCCGCTGTTTAAGCTCCTGGACCATCTTTTTGTACTGTGCTTTCTCTTCGGGGGTGGCGTTGGCTTCGTTGAAGAAGGGGAGCGTACCGAAGATACTGGGACCCTCTTTGAGCGTACGATGAGGCAGTTTGGTCGATTCGAAGACTGCCAGAGGGGCGCTGATGGGGCGGGCCCAGAGCAACCCCGCACCGGCGATGAGCGAAAGGGCTGTAATCCTGATCGTTGTTTTGTTCATCTTCTTATCCTTCATCGATCCTCTGATCGGTTTCATAAAGCTAATCATACCCCAAAATCATTCTCCCACTCCTTTTAAGGGTATTAGGAGAATATAGCCGCTGTTCTCGAGAAGAAAACTTCATTTGTTATAATAGATATATAACTAAAGAATAGCCAAAGAAAAGGAGGAAAAGATAATGAGTGAGGTCAAACGGCTCTTCGTTTTGATTCTGGCATTTTTGTTTTCTCTATCTGCGGGCGGTCTGGTAACCGGTGTCTCCCGGGGCTATCAGCCGGGGGACAAAGTCCTCTGGACGGCCGATTTCCGCAACTGTCCGGTAGGGGAGATCCCGGAAGGCTTCGACAAGATCGAGGGGGTGGTGGAGTGCGTCAAATATAATGACCATATCTGGGTAGCTCCAAGCAACACAAACGGATTCCGTCTCATCCGGAAAGAAGAGGTAGGTACCGATGATTTTTCGATAGATTTTACTGTGATTCCTTACAAATACAGAGATGTCAAGTTTTTCTTCGATCTCTATCTGGAAGATCCGATCAAACCCCGTGTAAAAGCATGGAAAACATTGGAAATGTACTTTGAACCGATGGGATGCCATATTTCTTTGAGCGGGGTCGGAGGATTACGTGACAGCAAAGCCTGTCATAACAAACCTTTTCATATCGCTATTCAGGCAAGGCGCCATCAGCTTCGTGTCTATAGAAACGGTGAAAGAATCGCTTCCATCCCTTTCAAAATCGATAAACCGATTATCGGATTTGCCTGGGGACGTCGTCGATTCTCACTTTCCCCTAAACCATACGATACCTTGCTCTCTGACATCAAGATCGCCAAATACACCACGCAGGAGGCCAAGCCGACCCCTGAGCAACTGGGCATACGGGTGGAGAAGACCGCTGAAGGGTCCAAGCTGACGGTACCGGAGAAAGTCCTTTTCGATTTCAACAAATTCACCCTCAAACCCGAAGCGCGGAAGGCCCTGGACGCGGTGGCCCGCTACATCCGCACCCATCCGGCCCAAAAGATCGTCGTCACCGGATACACCGACAATATCGGCACCGACGCGTATAACTTCAAACTCTCCCTGCAAAGGGCCCAGTCGGTGGCCGACTATCTGATGGATTGCGGCAAGGTGCCGGCGGAACGCTTCAAAATCGTCGGTCGGGGCAAAGCCGATCCCATCGCCGACAACGCCACCGAGGAGGGCCGGGCCAAAAACCGCCGCGTGGAGATCCGGCTCATCAAATGAAACGGATCTCTATCGCTTTTTTGTTGACGGCGGCGGTCGGCAGTGCCCTTTTTGCCTGCATGCCGCTCACTCCCATGGCATTGGTGATACTGAATAAAAAAGGTGTCGTTCTAAAAGCGGTTCCTTCGGCACGGCTCGAAAAAGCCGCCAAAGAGTTTGGGGCAGAAAGCATCGAAGCGGCGGGGAAAAGGGTTACGTTCCGTTTCCCACTCAAACAAGTCGTCGACAAAATCGGCACCGCCGTCGATCTGCGCCCCTGGTTCAAGGAAAAATCATGTGTGAAGAGCTGGGATCGGTTTCACCAGTGCCTCAAAGAGGGAAAAAACCCTGCCGATGAGAAGTTGTATATCAAACTCGATCGGGAGTTCGTAGCCAAGGTGATCTGCCAGGACGAGGAGTGTTGCGACGACGAGGAGGGAAAGAGCGGGAAGGAGCGGGGCAATACATCGCAAAAAATGAGAAACGGATCGAAAGATGCATTGGAGTGGTGTAAAAATCCCGACGCTCCCGGATGGACGTTGCGGTGGGATGCGCCTTATTTTATCACTTTGGATGCGGAGATAGGATCTCCCGGCGGGTTTCGTACGGTCGACGAGGCGAAAGAGGCACTCCATCGCATCAACACCCTCTTGAACAAGGTGCTCCCTGGCGCCCGCTTTCCCGAAGATTTCGGAGAGGGACGCAGTGAATTCGAGGTCTATTATGAAAATCACCGCATGCTTCCGCCTCCCAAAAAGATCGGTAAAAAAATGGTGGAACTGCTTCGTATGTTGCAAAAAGAGGGCTATCTGTTGGGTTTGACGAAAGCTGATCTCAAGACGATCGGGCGATTGGCAGCAGTGTACAAGGAGGTCTTTTATGTACCCCGCGGTTGCGAATCCGCCATCACGATCAGCCCCCCCTCGCCGCGACGGGTTCAAGAGATCGCCAAGCCCGGCTGGCATGCCCTCTCCATGAGTGCGAGACTGGATTTTGATAGCAACCGCTGCCCTCATATCGAATTCGTGAAATAAAAGGAGAAAAAAATGAAACGTATCGTACTGTTGACCTTTGTCTTGATCGCTTCACTCTCGGCGGGCTGGTCGCAGGCACGGTGCAAAAAGGAGGCCAAAAAGCTGCTCGATCTGCAAAACCGGATCGTCACCCAAAGTTTCGAACGACTCCCCGTAGGGGCCTGGGCACGCTACAACGACGGGACTGTTGCCTTGTATCTGGGAAAAGACAAGACGCCCGACGGAGCATTGTACGGGATCGAATTTGCCGGGTCGAAAATGCCGGTGGCGCAGGTCTGGTACACAATCGTCGACAAACAGTTCCAGACCCCTATCGGCCCCGTGACGATGCGCACCCTCGACCCCCGCCTGCTCTATGTCCGGGGCGGACCGGGCGGGGGCTTGATGCGGATCGACGGGCCGATCTTGCAGTTGGCATAGGCACGGATGCAGCCGCTGAGTGTCATTCTGACACCGGCTTCGATCGACGAAACACTCGATTGCTCCCATGAAACCGAAGTGCTTCCCGTGACCGGGTATCGCCTCGATGGGGGGCAAATCGTCAACGGAGCGAAGATTATCGATCATACGACCGGCGGCAGCATTATTGTCAGTGTCGAGGTTCCTTTCGGTTTGGTAGGAGATCCTTCGGGAACACCGCATCTGGTTGCTTACGGACACGGCGGTCCGGTCCCCCGGATCGATGAACGGGCCCGCCGCTCCGCCAAAGTCATGCCGCCCATTCCCTATCTGCCTGCCGGTATGCCGTGAGGCGGTCTTTTCTCTGCCATCCTCTTGCCTCTTGGCTTTGCCTCTCTTGCATCGTTATTCGAAATCCCAAACCTCGCCAAACCTCTTTTTGGATATAATCCACGACTACATCATCCGATCAGGACAGCCACGTGATAACCCTCAAAGAAGCACTTTCCAAATCACCCCAGGAGTTGGCGGAGATCAGACAGGAACTCAGGCAGCGGGCCGAGCGCAACGGTCTGAACGCCACTATCGCTTTTGACGAGGCGGGGGAGGGGATACCCATCCTCGTCAAGGACAATATCCAGGTCAAAGGCTGGAGCGTCACCGGCGCTTCGAAGATCCTGCAGGGCTACATCGCCCCCTACAATGCCACGGTGATCGAGAACCTGCTGGCGGCGGGGATGGCTCCTTTCGGTCGGGCCAATATGGATGAGTTTGCCATGGGATCCACCACCGAGAGCAGCTGTTACGGTCCCACCCTCAACCCTCACGACAAAAGCCGGGTCCCCGGCGGCTCCTCGGGCGGTTCCGCCGCGGCGGTGGCTGCCGGCGAGGCGATCGCGGCTCTGGGGAGTGATACCGGCGGTTCGATCCGTCAGCCCGCCGCCTACTGCGGAGTCGTGGGTTTCAAACCCACCTACGGACGGGTGAGCCGTTATGGCCTGGCGGCCTACGCTTCCAGCCTGGATCAGATCGGCCCCATCACCCAAAACGTCGAAGACGCGGCAATCCTCTACGATGCCATCAAGGGCCACGATCCCAAAGACTCCACCAGTGCCGAGTTCGAGAAAGAGCCCATTTACGGGCAGATCGACCCTGATCGCAAGCTGACCGTCGCCGTCATCGACAACTATATCTCCGAAGCCTCTCCCGCGGTGCAGAAAGCCCACGAAGAGGCGGTCAAAGCGTTGGAGGCCGAGGGGCACACCATCGTCCACAAAGAGCTCTCCAATACCAAGTACGATATCGCCACCTACTACATCGTCGCCACTGCCGAAGCGGCGACCAACCTGGCCCGCTACGACGGTGTGCGCTACGGCCGGCGCTGCGACGATCCGAAGAACCTGGAGGATCTCTACTTCCGGACCCGCAGCGAAGGCTTCGGCGAGGAGGTCAAGCGTCGGATTCTGCTGGGGAACTTCGTCCTGAGCTCCGGTTACTACGATGCCTACTACCTCAAGGCCCAGAAGGTGCGCCACCTGATCCGTGACGAGTTCAACAAGGTCTTTGCCGAAGCGGATCTGATCCTCTCGCCCGTGGCTCCCTCTGTCGCCCCGAAGCTCGGAGCGCTGGCCGACCCGCTGGAGATGTACAAAAGCGATATGTACACTATCGCTGCCAACCTGATCGGCCTGCCGGGTCTCAGCCTACCCATTCTGAAAGATGCCGAGAGCGGTATGCCCGTGGGGCTGCAGCTTCTGGCCAAAGCCTTTGACGAAAAGACCCTCTTTGACGGTGCCGCCAGCCTGGAGCGTGCGGTCAACTACAGCCATTAACCCAAGGAGATCCCTATGCGAATCAAAATGCGTGCCCTGACTTTCGAAGATGTCCTGCTGGTCCCCCAGCACTCCACCGTCCTCCCCAAAGAGGTTTCTCTCAAGAGCCGCCTTACCCGGCGCGTCGGGCTCAATGTCCCCATCGTCTCCGCCGCCATGGATACCGTCACCGAGCACAAGGCGGCCATCGCTATGGCGCGGCTCGGAGGGATCGGCATCATCCACAAAAACATGGATATTGCCACCCAGGCCTTCGAGGTCAAAAAGGTCAAAAAGAGTGAGAGCGGCATCATCATCGACCCCATCTTCATCGGGCCTGATGCCACCGTGGCCGATGCGGATGCCATGATGGCCGAATACCGGATCTCCGGGGTCCCGGTGGTGGACGAAAACCGCAAACTCCTGGGGATCATCACCAACCGGGATATGCGTTTCATTACCGACAAGAGCCTGCTGGTGAGGGATGTCATGACCCCTATGCCCCTGGTGACCGCCAAAAAGGGCACCTCTCTGGACGAAGCGGCAAAGGTCCTGCAGGAGCACAAGATCGAAAAACTCCCCATCGTGGATGAAAACGGCGTATTGACCGGCCTCATCACCATCAAGGATATCGAGAAGCGGGAGCAGTACCCCAACGCCAACAAGGACGAGTTCGGCCGTCTGCGTGTGGGAGCCGCCATCGGCGTCGGGCAGATGGACCGGGCGAAGGCTCTGGTGGAAGCCGGGGTCGATGTGATCGTCCTCGATTCGGCTCACGGCCATTCCCAGGGGATCATCGATACGCTCAAAGCGATCAAAGCCGAGCTGGATGTGGATGTGATTGCGGGAAATATCGCCACCGGAGCGGCGGCAGCGGATTTGATCGAGGCGGGAGCTGATGCGGTCAAAGTGGGCATCGGGCCCGGTTCCATCTGTACCACCCGGATCGTCGCCGGGGTCGGGGTGCCCCAGATCAGCGCCATCGACGAGGTGGCCCAGGTGGCCAACCCCATGGGGGTCCCCGTCATCGCCGACGGGGGGATCAAATACTCCGGTGATATCGCCAAAGCCCTGGCGGTAGGGGCCAGCTCCGTGATGCTGGGCTCCGCCCTGGCGGGGACCTACGAAGCCCCCGGCGAGATGATCATCTACAACGGCCGCCAATTCAAAGAGTATCGCGGGATGGGCTCCATCGGTGCCATGACCAAAGGAAGCACCGACCGCTATTTCCAGGAGGGCACCGCCGCCGACAAACTGGTCCCCGAAGGGATCGAAGGGCGTGTGCCTTATCGCGGTAAGATCGCCGACGTCATCCATCAGATGACCGGAGGGCTCCGCTCCTCCATGGGCTACTGCGGTGCCAAAGATATCCCCACTTTCTGGGAACGGGCCGAGTTTGTGGAGATCACCAGCGCCGGACTCAAAGAGTCCCACGTCCACGATGTCACCATCACCAAAGAGAGTCCGAATTACCACTCCTGATATGAAGATATCCTCTCCGGATGGGGAGGGATCTCTCCATTCTCTGTATCTCCAAAACTTTTATCAGACAGGATCATCGCTCCCGAGTCAAGTAGAGTACTTCCCGAAACTCCCTGCCGCGCGGCAGACGGGTCAGGATCTCCGCTTTCAGGCGACGGTAATGACCGTGGCGATCCCGGCCGAAACCCCGGAAGGTGGCCATCCGCTCGATACCCCTTTGATACCAGTAGACAACCATTCTCCCGTGTCGGTATTCGACGCGGGAACTTCCCCATTCACAGAGGCCGTGATGGCAGCGTCCTTCGGCCCGAACTCTGGGCATGCCTCCCTCCATCGAGATTCGCAGACGCCTCAGGCTCCGCCGATGGAAGTACCCCAGGGGGACCCATCGACCCGTAAACGCCTGAAACCGGCGCTGTCGAGGATAGGGATTTCCCGCTTTTCTGAAATAGAGGATCCGGGTACGTACGCCGCCTCTGAAATACGGGAGGCGTTTTACGATGACCCTCAGCCGACGGGCTCCCACTCTTTCGGCCAGGATCACTCGGTAGGCACGCGGACGGGACCAGCTCGCCAGGAGGCCGCGTGAAGTGGAAGTGTAGTTGACGCTGCCCCAGTCACAGAGCCCCCGGCGGCAGCGTCGGAGCACCCGGATCGTATGACTCTGTGGCGAGATCGTCAACTGCCTGATACCGCGGGGAGAAGATGTTTCATTGACCCAGGTGCCGCCCAGGTTTGCCGCCTGGAGGCTCCAGGTACCGAGGATCGTCAGGATGATGAGTGACAGTCGATTTTTCATTTTTGACTCCTTTGTCTGATTTTCAATTCCCATCATAAAATCTAATCGTGAAGAGACTGTGAAGCGCTATCCTGAGAACAATCCACGATTTCTCCACAGTCATACTATTTAATATGCATTTCAGTCCATCCCTGATACAATCAGAACAAAAACGTGGATTTCAACGAAAGGTCTCTATGCGCTATCTCCTACTGATGATTCTCTCTGTCTATCTCTTTGCCGTGGATGCCACTCTGAAGATCGAAAAGGATGTGGATCAGCGGGCCAAAGTGGCGATCCTGGACGGAAGCGGCCCCCAGTCCCCCCTGGGGCAGAAGACCTACAGGATTCTGCAGGCTGATCTCAGGATTACCGGCCATTTCCTCCCCGAGGGCACCTATCGGGAGGGGAACTACCAGGGAGGAATCTTCGATCCGGCACTCCGGGGAATGGAGTATGTTCTCAAATACCGGATCATTGAAGGGCAGGGAGGGGTCACCTTGCAGATGAAAGTTCTCAAAGGGAGTGACTCTTCTCCGGTTTTTCAACGGAAATATACCATCGCCTCCCGTAGCCGTTATCCCTTTCTTATCCACCGGGCGGTGACCGATCTCAATGCTCGCCTGGGCTTTGCTTCGGTAGCATGGATCAATCGCTATGTGCTCTTCTCCCGCTACACGGGCCGTCGCCAGAGCGAAGTGGTGCTGGCGGATTACACCTTCAACTACATCAAACCGATCATCCGGGGAGGGCTCAATATCTTCCCGGTTTGGGGAGATCCTCAGCAGCATACCATCTACTACACCGACTATACAGGCAAGCTGCCGACGCTCTATCGGCTCGATCTCACCACCGGACAGCGGACCAGGATTCTCGACTCCCAGGGGATGTTGGTCTGCTCTGATGTGAGCAAAGACGGTAAACGCCTGCTTCTGACCATGGCCCCTCAGGGACAGCCCGATATCTATGAGTACAATGTGGCCACCGGCCAGACGCGGCAACTGACCACCTTCAGCGGGATTGATGTGGGGGGGAAATACGCCGATGACGAACGGACCCTGGTTTTCGTCTCCAACCGGCTGGGCTATGCCAACATCTTCAAAAAACCCCTCGCCGGTGGTCCCATCACCCAGCTGGTCTTTCACGGGACCAACAACGACTCCTGTGACGCTTTCGGCAGCAAAGTGGTCTACTCCAGCCGGGAGAACGACAACAGCTTCGGCGGCAAAGCCTTCAACCTTTATCTGACAACGACCGACGGCAGCTATACCCGGCCCCTGACCAGCGGGGGGATCAATCAGTTTCCCCGCTTTTCCAACGACGGCAACACCGTCCTCTATATCAAGCGCAGCGAGCAGGGCAATTCTATCGGCTATATCGGCCTGACCACCAACCAGAGTATGCTTTTCCCCCTGGGAGAGCACAAGATCCAGTCCATCGACTGGTAAGATCCCAATACGAGGAGATCCGACGTGACCCGAAACCGATTTCTGATCCTGATACCGCTCCTGGGCCTGTCGCTGCTGTGGGCCGAACCCTCCGTCTACGGCGGGGGCTACGGCGGCGGCTCCCAGTCCGCCCAGAACAAAAAGATGATCTTCTCTCTGCGCCAGCAGGTCAACCGTCTCCAGGAAGAGGTGGAGGGGCTCAAAAGCATTGTCCAGAGTCTCAGTCAGCAGATCGGACGCCTCTCCCAGCAGAAATCCGGCGGACAGGATACGGCGCTCTCCCGGCAGCTGGAATCCCTGGAGGCCAGGATCGCCAAACTGGAGAAACGTCCTGCCGCTCCGGCGGTAAAGCGGACCGGTCCTTCCAAAAGTACTGCCACGGCAGCCTCCAAAAGCGGCAGTCGGACAACCGGAACCACCACCGTCTCCAAACTTGACAATCGGCTGAAAAAGGCTGCCTCTTCCAAACTTTTCAGCCGGGGAGTCCGTTTGGTCAATCAGAAGAAGTATTCCGAAGCGAAGAAACGTTTCGACATCCTGGAAGCCCGCAAGTACAAACCTGCCGCCACCAATTTCTATCTGGGAGAGATCGCTTACCGTACCGGCAAGTATGACGACGCGATCCGCTACTACCAGAAGAGTGCGGAGCTCAATGAAAATGCCGCCTATATGGACCGGCTGCTGCTGCATACCGGGATCTCCCTGGAGAAGAGCGGGGACAAAGCCCAGGCGAGAAGTTTCTTCCAGGCGATTGTCGACGGCTATCCCGGTACCGTCAGTGCAAAGATCGCGAAAAAACACCTCAAATAGACCGATCGTAAATAGGAGTCCCCAGCTCCGATTAACTTTCCTTGGCTACAATGGCAAAAATCTCAACAAAGGAATCTATTTATGGCAATTGAAAACGAAAACAGCGTTGTCGGCATTGAGTACGAAGTCAAAGAGGCCGGTACCGATACCGTCATCGACAGCAACAAAGGGGCACAGCCTCTGGAATTCGTCACCGGAAAGGGCCAGATCATTCCCGGTCTGGAAAAAGAGCTGGTGGGTATGAACGAAGGCGAGAGCAAGACCATCACCGTCAAAGCGGCTGACGCCTACGGCGAGGTCAACCCCGAAGCGCAGCAGACTCTGCCCCGGGAGCAGTTCGAAGGGATCGACCTGCAGAAGGGCATGAGTCTCTACGGCCAGGGCGAAGGGGGTCAGACGGTCCAGGTCACCGTTGTGGACTTCAACGACAAAGAGGTCACCATCGACTTCAACCACCCTCTCGCCGGCAAAGACCTGGTCTTCGACGTCACCGTCACCCAGGCCCGCCCTGCTACCGAAGAGGAAGCGGCGACCGGTCAGGTCGGCGGCGGCTGTGCCGACGGCAGCTGCGGCTGCGGCCACTAAGCCCCTGGAGAAGCGGTAAGATCCGCCTCCTCACCCTTTTACTTCACTCTTTCATCTTTATTCAATAACCCTCTTTTACCGATATCATTGTTCCATCAATCTACTCTGTTTTAGCCTGATTCGCAGATATTTCAGCCGTTTTCGTTAGACTGAAACACTACGAAGTTCAGGTAGAAGAGATGGAGGGGAAAATGATCGATTGGAACCGTTATAACGCAGCAGTGTTTCGAGCCTCTACCGAGCGGCTCAAAGGGATCGACGCCCTCGATCCGATCCTTCTGGATGATCTGGTGGGCATCGAGGAGCAGAAGCGGCGACTGGTGGAGAACACCGAAGCCTTTTTGGCAGGCAAAGGGGCGCAGAATGTACTGCTGTGGGGGAGCAGGGGCACAGGCAAATCCTCCCTGGTCAAGGCGCTGCTTAATGCCTACGCCTCCCAGGGGCTGCGGATTGTGGAGTTTTACAAGGAGGATCTGCGCCACCTGCCGGAGTTTCTCGACGAGATCCGGGGGGAGCCGTGGCGTTTCATTCTCTTTCTGGATGATCTGACTTTCGCCGAGGAGGAGAATACCTACAGCTATCTCAAAAGCGCCATGGAAGGCTCCATCGAAGCGCCGCCGGAGAATCTGCGGGTCTACGCCACCTCCAATCGCCGCCATCTGGTCCCAGAATATCAGTGGGAGAATGCGGGGACACGAATAGGGGAGGTTGGGGAGATCCACTACTCCGATGCGGTAGAGGAGAAGATCGCCCTGGCGGATCGCTTCGGCCTCTGGCTCTCCTTTTACTCCCCGGACGAAAGGGCATATCTGCAAATCGTCGAACACTACTTCAGAGAGGAGAACGTCGACAAAGAGACACTGCGTAAGGCGGCTCTTGATTTCGCCAGAGAACGGGCTGCGCGGAGCGGACGGACTGCCCGACAGTTTTGGGAGTCGTATCGGAACGATCCCGCAATCGTCGATTCTTCCGGGTGAGCCGATACACTGGTCGGGCTTTTCACTCTTTGGGCAAATTGCGTCGTCCCCACTCCTGTAAGCTATCTAAAATCGGCAGAAGTTCTTTGCCTTTGTCGGTGAGGGAGTATTCCACCTTGGGCGGGACGACGGGATAGACTTCCCGGTGGAGGATCCCTTCGGCTTCGAGGAAACGCAGGGTCTGAGTGAGCATCTTCTGGGTCACGCCGGGGAGGAGACGGCGCAGCTGGGAAAAGCGAAGCGTCCCCTCCCGCCCCAGATAGAAGATCACCAGCCCTTTCCATTTGCCGCTGACGATCTCCAGCGCGTACTCGAAGGGGCATTCATAATTGCATCGGCTCTTCAATAGTATCCTTTTGGTATGTATATTTCATTTTTGTTAGTTCTTGACAGAAGTATACCAAATTGTTACGATCCGTTCGCATAACAAACAAAGGAGTTACCGATGCAACAACACGACGCACTGATCGTCATCGATCTGCAAAACGACTACTACCCCGGAGGGGAGATGGAATTGAAAGGGATCGAAGCGGCCCACCGCAAGGCGTTGGGGCTGATTCGCCTGGCCGCCGATGCCGGCAAGCCGATCTTTTTCATCCGACATATCGCCCCCCAGGGGGCACCCTTTTTCGCCGAGGGAAGTAAAGGGAGTGAATTGCATCCCGATCTGTCCCTGGAGGCGGGAGAAGTGATCGTCAAACACCATCCCAACAGCTTCCGAGATACGCCGCTGCAGAAACGTCTGGAAGCTTTGGGGGCACGGCGTTTAGCCGTCTGCGGGGCCATGAGCCACATGTGCATCGACACCACGGTGCGGGCGGGGTACGATCTGGGCTACGCCATCACCCTGGCCCATGACGCCTGCGCGACGAAAGATCTGGAGTCTGGCGGAAAGCGCCTCCCGGCCGGGGAGGTGCATGCGGCCTTTATGGCGGCGCTGGATGGGAAGTTCGCCACGGTGTGTGATGCGGGATCACTCGATGCGTCTGAGGTATAAAAGAGCCGGTGCAAAGGAGCGGGAGCAGATCCGGACCTGGCGATACGAAGGTGCCTATGCCTCCTTCAATTACGCTCTGGAAGCCGGGGGATGGCTGGATGCCTTTCCAAAGGATCGGATCTATAGCGTCGAGGCGGAGTCTCGGATCGTCGGGGTCTTTTTTCTCATCGAGCGGAACGATAGGAGGTGGGAGTATCGAATTCTGGTCCATCCGGAAGAGTTGGGCCAGGGGTTGGGAAAACGGATCACACTCTTGGCTTTGCGCGAAGCCCTGTGCTTGGGTATCGACGAGTTGATGCTCCTGGTTCGCCGGGATCACGATGTGGCCTACCGGCTCTATCGAAGCGTGGGCTTCGTCGAGACTGGGATGGTGCGGGAGTGGGTTGCGGGAGAGCAGAGGATGATGCGTCAGATGGTGAAACGTTTGGCGTAGGAAAACTTACCGATATTCCTTCGGCGGCAGAGAATAGGCTTTTTTGAAGGCTTTGACGAAATGGCTCTGATCGTAAAAACCCGTTTCGGCGGCGACCTGGGCGATGGAGTGCCTGCCTTCGAGCAGCAAGGCTTTGGCCCGGTGGAGGCGGCGGTCGATGAGGTAGGCTCGCAGACTCAGGCCGAAGCGGCGTTTAAATCGTCGGTTGAGGGCGTCAGGGTGGTAACCGAAGTGCCGGGAGAGCTCCTCGAGCCCCGGGGGATCGTCGAGTCGTTCATCGAGGAAACGGGCGACGGAGTCGGTGAGAGGATCCGCCGATTCGCTATCTTGCTTTATGATAGGGACGCGGTCGAAAAGGTCGTCCAAAAGTGCTCCTACGAGCGATTGGATTTTCTTTTGAGCTTCGCTTTCGAGGATAAGGCGGCATAGTAGGAGCATATGCTCGTAAAAGTCCCGATCTTCCAAAACAGGCATCTGCCAAAACGCTCGGAAATCTGTCAAATCCGGTTCATACACTCTCCATCGTTGCAAGCAATATGTAGGATCGAGATGGAGGTTGTAATATCCGGGGTGCAAGGATCCCGAAAGTACGGTGTGATGGACCCTATCGGGTGGGTAGAATGCCACGCTCCCGGGACGGAGAACCCGGGAAGCTTCGTTGTGAAAAGAGACTTCGATCGCTCCCGCATCGATGGCCGAGAGGCTGAAGGTGGGGTGGGAGTGGAAGCCAAAGCGGCGGAAATCCTCCCGGTTGTACTTGAGCTCGCCGTAGATCTTGCCGTCCTTGTCTGACAGTCTGCAAATGGTCGGTTTTTTACAAGACACGACGAGGTAATCCTCCTATACTTTGAATTAAAATTCGGCCCCATGACAAGGGTTGGCTCTCAGGAGGATTGTACCATGCTGCGTCAAAGTCTGCGAAGTGCCCTCTCCAGTGTATGGATCGTCATCAAGCTTGTGATCCCCATCTCCATCCTAGCCGATGTATTGCAGTATAGCGGATGGTTGGCGAAGGCAGCTTTTTTCTTCGAACCTTTCACTGCGATTCTGGGATTGCCCCCCGAAGCAGCCCTCTCGATCCTGGCGGGTGTCTGGCTCAACCTCTACGCGGCGGTGGCTTTTGCCGCTCCTTTGAGTATGAGCCCGGAGCAGTGGACCGTCTTGGCGATCTTTCTGGGGATCTGTCACTCCCTCCCGGTGGAAAATGCGGTGATGAAGCGACTGGGGATTTCGATGCGCTACTCGTACATCTTGCGACTGGGGGCGGGACTGGGGATAGCGGCGATCGTGGCTCATTCAGGGCTTGCCGGGGGAACGGCAGTAGGCAAGACTGCTATACCGGAGCTTCCTCACTATGTGAGTTGGAGGGAGATGCTCGGTGCTTCGCTCTCCCATGCTCTCTCTTTGGCGTTAAAGATTGCTCTTCTTGTGAGTCTGCTGATTTTACTGATGGACGGAATCAAAGCGCTTCCCTTTTTGCGGGAGACACGCCATCTTGGCCGTGGATTTACCCTGACAGTTGGAGTGATTCTGGGAATTACTTACGGCGCTGGGATCTTGATTCGGGAGCGGGAGCAGGGGGCACTGGGGCGTAAGGATTTGCTCTTTATCGGGACTTTTCTAATGATTTGTCATGCCATTATCGAGGATACAATGCTCTTCGTTCTTTTCGGTGCTGACTGGCGGGTGGTCGTGGTGGTTCGCACGGTCGCGGCGTTACTCCTGGCAGTTGGGGCTGTGGGGCTTTTGCAGTGGGTGAATGCCCGCAGGGGTATCGGAACGGATGATATAATGAAATGAGATATTCTTATATCAGGAGGTGGATAATGAAAAACGTCAAAGGGATTCTCCTGGATATCGGTGGGGTGCTCTATGTGGGGGAGAGCCCTGTCCCCGGTGCAGTGGAGGCGATCGAGGCGCTGCAGGGGCGCTACAAGATGCGCTTCGTGACCAACTCCACCCGACGACCCCCCGAGACGATTCGGCAGAAGCTGACCCGGATGGGCTTTTCGATTCGTACGGAACAACTCTTTAGTGCCTTGGGGGCGGCGCGGCAGATCGTGGAGGAGGCCGGCGGACGGGCGGTGACGATCCTCACCGAAGAGGCGGAGAAGTATTTCGGGGAGCTGCACTGCATCGACACCTCGTCGCCCTTCGTGGTAGTGGGGGATGCGGGGGAGAACTTCAACTATCCCCGGCTCAACCGGGCCTTTCGGACCCTGATCCACGGCGCAAGGCTCATCGCGGCGGCGGAGAACCGCTACTTCAAGGATGCCGACGGAGAACTCTCTATGGATGCGGGGGGCTTCGTTCGGGCGCTGGAGTATGCCGCGGGGGTGGAGGCGACAGTGGTGGGCAAACCCAGCCCCGAGTTTTTTCATCAGGCACTCCACTCCATGGGAGTCAAACCCGAGGAGGCGATCATGGTGGGGGATGATATCGAGAGCGACATCGCCGGTGCCCAGCGGGCCGGGATTCGGGCGGTCCTGGTACGCACGGGCAAATTCCGTCCCCAGGATCTGGAAGGAGCCATCTTCCCCGATGCGGTGATCGACTCGGTGGCCGAGCTTCCCGGACTGCTGCAAGCCTAGGGGCTTTTACCCCATCTACGATAGAATTATCCCAAATCATGCATTAGTCAGCACGCCATCTGCACCAATCATCGGTGACATGGGCGATTCGTCCAAAGCCTCGACGCAACCTCCGGGTGCGCCTGCGTTTCGGTCGAACACCCCAGCAAACCGAGCATTGGCACATCTGGCGCACTTTCTACTGCATGGTTTGGGATTATGTAACTTCTACCAAAGGATTGTCCATGTCAGTCAAATGCGCCTTTCTCTTTCCGGGGCAGGGGTCCCAGGCCGTAGGGATGGGAAAAGATTTCTTCGACAACAGCGAAACGGTGCGGGAGATTTTCGACGCCGCTTCCAAACGGACGGGGATCGATTTCGCCGAGCTCCTCTTTACCGAGAACGAGCGTCTGGAGCAGACCGAATATACCCAGCCGGCGATTCTGCTGGTGAGTGCGGTAGCTCACAAGCTCTTTGAGAACGAGCTGCCCATCAAGCCGGTTTTTGCCCTGGGGCACTCCCTGGGGGAGTTTTCCGCTCTGGAGAGTGTGGGAGCGTTGGATCTGGTGGATGCGGTGGAGCTGGTGAACCTGCGGGGCAGGTTGATGGCTGATGCCTGTGCCGACCAAGACGTGGGAATGCTGGTGAGCCTGGGGCTCGACGACGCTACCGTCGAAAAGCTCTGTGAAGAGCAGCGCGCTCAAGGCCGCAAAGTCTGGCCCGTCAACTACAACGCCGAAGGACAGATCGTCGTCGCCGGGATCAAAGAGGATCTTCGGACCCTGGAGCCGATCCTCAAAGAGGCGGGAGCCCGCCGGGCGATGCTGCTGAATATGTCCGTGGCCAGCCACTGCCCGCTGCTGGAGTCGGCGGTGGAGCTGCTGGCACAAGCCCTGGAGAATACCCTGCGGGACGAATTTGCCGCCCCGGTGATCTCCAACGTCACCGCCGAGAAGTACAGCGACAAAGCTACGGCGCTGGAGCTTCTGCCCAAACAGCTGGTGAGTCCGGTGCTTTACAAGCAGTCCATCGCCAAATTCGATGATGAAGTGGACTGCTACATCGAGTTCGGCCACGGGGCCGTGCTCAAGGGACTCAACCGCCGGGCCACCAAGAAGCCCCATTTCAATATCTCTGACATGGCCTCTCTCGAAGCGGCGATCCGCGGTGTGGAGGAGTTGGCATGAGAATCGCAGTCATGGGGGCAATGGTCGAGGAGGTGGATCCCTTTCTCTCCGTCGGAGAGCACGAGCCGCTGCTGGAGTATTTCAAAAAACACGACGATGAGGTCTATGCCGGCAATACCTATCATCTGGCAAAATACAAAGATCTGGAGATCGTCCTGGCCTATTCCAAAATCGGCAAGGTCTTTTCGGCACTGACGGCGGCGACGATGCTGGAGCATTTCGGCTGCGAGATGCTGCTCTTTACCGGGGTGGCCGGTGCCGTGGATCCCGAGCTGAAGATCGGGGATCTCATCGCCGCGACCCAGCTCTGCCAGCACGATCTGGATATCACCGCCTTCGGTCATCCCCACGGTTATGTCCCTGAGGGCAAAGTCTATATCGAGCCTGACCGCCGGCTGCTCCATATCGCCAAAGAGGTGGCCGAGGAGAAGGGCATCGATCTCAAGGGCGGGGTCATCGCCACCGGGGACCAGTTCATCGCCGATCCCGAGCGGAAAGCCTGGATCGCCCAAACCTTCGACGCCGACGCCATCGAGATGGAGGGGGCCGCTGTCGCGGTGGTCTGCGATGCCATGAATGTCCCTTTCTTCGTCCTGCGGGCCATCAGTGACGCGGCGGATATGGAGGCGACCTTTGACTTCGACGAATTTCTCAAGCACTCCGCCAAGGTCAGCAGCAGCTTCATCATCGCGATGCTGGAGAAGATCAATAACGGTTGGAAAATTAGTAACTAGCAACTAGTAACTAGTAACCGAGGAACCAAGTTTCGTAGCGTGGGATTACTATCCCACGAACAAGAGACGGAAGTTTTTGAGGACTCTCCCCTTCATTTCTTTTTCTTTGTTTCGGGGCAAAGAAAAAGAAAACGCGAGGGACTGGCGTCACTTAGGGGGTGCCAATGCGAAGAGGTTTTGCGGACGAGTAGGCTGTCTATTCGATCGGTTGGAGGTGGGACTTCAATCCCGCATGCAGGGCTAAAGCCCTGTCTCTAATGACTTTTTCAATGAGACACGAAAAGATGGAGATGAAAATTTTTGAACAGTATGACTACAAAGAATTCTGAACAAACAGAGAAAGACAAGGGCATCAAACGGGCGAAGATCTCAAAGAGGCTCCTGCGGGTCTTCGGCAAAACCAACGCCGAGTATCGCCTGATAAAAGGAGGGGACCGGGTGCTGGTGGGGCTCAGTGGGGGCAAGGACTCTCTGAGTCTGGTCCATCTGCTGCGCAATATGCAGCGGCATGCTCCCTTCGACTTCGAGTTTCTCACCTGTACCGTCAGCTACGGAATGGAAGGTGAGGATTACTCGGCCCTGCATGCCCACTGTGAAGCCTACGGCATTCCTCACGTCGTCTACGAGACCCGGATCTACGAAATCTCTCAGGAGACGATCCGGGAGGGAAGCTCCTTTTGCAGCTACTTCTCCCGGATGCGACGGGGTGCCCTGGCCACTTATGCCGAGGAGCACGGCTATAACAAGATCGCTCTGGGACACCATTTCGATGATGCGGTGGAGAGCTTTTTCATGAACATGTTCTACAACGGTGTCATGCGCTCCCTGGCTCCAATCTACAAAGCCGAACGAAATTTCCACGTCATCCGTCCCCTGATCGAAGCCAGAGAGGCCCAGCTACGTGCCTTCGCCGAAGAGAACGGCTTCGCTACCATCGGGGACGAAGCCTGCCCCGCCATGCGCATTGCCGTCAAAGCGCCTTATGCCCGGGCCGCTACCAAGGAGTGGCTGCGGCAGATGGAAGGGGAACACGAGGATCTTTTTAAACGGATCAAAGCCTCATTCAAGCACATTCACGACGATACCTTTTTGGATCCGAGTCGGTGTAAGCGGGAAGACGGGGTGTGATGGAAGATGGAGGATGGAAGATGGAAGATTTATAGTAAGTGCCATCAAAGAGGAAGAGGTCCAAATTCTGACGATTCTCAATCATCCATCTTCAATTTTCCATTCGAAAGCTCCGCTTTCGCAAACGGTTTCCACTCCGCTTTCTTTTCGACCCCGGGGAAGCCGTCGAGGAGCTCTTCGGGTTGGAATCTCGTCTTGTAGGCGAAGGCTTTGCAGCCGTCGACCCAGTAGCCCAGGTAGATCCACCGTTTCCCCAGGCGGCGGGCCAGGCCGATCTGATAGAGGAGGCTGTAGGTGCCCAGGGAGAGATGGGCGTAGTCGGGATCGTGAAAGAAATAGATGGCGCTGATGCCGTCCTCGACCACGTCGATGAGGTCCACTCCCACCAGCCGATCGTCCCGGATATAGAGGACTTCGTAGCCGAACTCGTGGGCGCCTTCGACGAAGTTTTCATAATACTCACGTTCACTGATATCCCGGTGTTTCCAGCCGTCTTTTTGGGCTTTCCAGGCGTGGTAGCGGTTGTAGAGCTCGATATGGCCCGGGGTGAGACTGGGAGGCTGGACCAGGATCCGAGTCTCGCGGTTGCGTTTGATGGCCCTTTTCTGGGAGCGGGAAGGGCGGAAACTCTCCACGTCGATCCGCAGGCTCTTGCAGGCGTCACAGCCCTGGCAGATGGGATGGAAGAAGTAGTTGCCGAAACGCCGCCACCCCCGCGTGATCACTGCCGAGACGAATTCGGGGGAGGCCTCCCGGATATAGCGGTAGTACATCCGGGTCTTTTTGCCGGGGAGATAGGCACAGTCGTAGTCCAGCATACAGAAATCGGTGGACTCGGGGTGGAGGCGGTCGTCGTTGTGTTGCTTCATGGCCCGATTGTAGCAAAAAAATAGGGTAAAATTTGACAAAAATCCGGGAGTGCAATGTTTCTCTATCAGCCCCCAAACGGCTACCGTTACAACAGCGATTCGATCTTCCTCGTGGACTTCATCCGGCGTTTCCGGCCCCGGGGGAAGCTGCTGGATGTGGGGTGCGGCGTGGGGATCATCTCACTGCTGCTCGGGCGCGATTTCCCGGTGGAGGTGCACGGGGTGGAGAAGCAGCCCCGGATGCTGGCTTATGCGCGGCACAATTTCGCCATCAACGGCATCGGATTTCGGGGATACGCGGGAGATTTCCTGGAGGCGGAGATCGGGGAGCGCTTCGACTTCATCGTCTCCAATCCCCCCTTTTACGATCCCCGGGTGACCCAGAGCCGGGAAGAGAGCCTCAATATCGCCCGTTATGCCCAGCATCTGCCCATGGAGCCTTTCATCGACCGGGTTAGGCACCTGCTCAAACCGAGGGGCCATGTCATCCTCTGCTACGATGCCAAGCAGAGCGACCGGCTGCTGGCGGCACTCCGGGCTCACAAACTGACGCCGGAGACGCTCCGTTTTGTCCATCCCAAAATCGACCGGGAGGCCAAGATCGTCATGGTTCAGGCCCGGGCGGGATCGCGTTCGATGTGTCGGGTCCTGCCGCCGCTGATCACCTTCGATGCGGAGGGGGAGTACACGCCGGAGGCGGCGGAGGCCTTTGTCCGGGCCGGGACTCACTCGGTCAAAGCGGAACGATGGGAGAGTGAGGAGTGAGGAATTCTGGTATGCGTTGCTGTGCAACGCTTTTTTCAAAGTAAAAAGGGCCAACTTATGAGAGAGAATGAAGTGGAAAATGAAGCTGTGAGTGAAAATAAGGAAGCAGAGGATACTCTTCCGATCATGCGGGAAGCGGGGTACGGCTATGCCTTTGATCCCAATGCCTGTGCCGCTTGCGAAGGGGCGTGCTGCCGGGGGGAGAGCGGGTATATCTGGATGAAATATCCCGAGATCGAGGCGATGGCGGAGTATCTGGGTCTCGGTTTGGAAGATTTCGCTAAAATCTACCTGCGTAAGGTGGGCCACCGCTACTCGCTGGTCGAGAAGCAGCTGGGAGAAGGGGATTACGCCTGCATCTTCTTCGACGAGACGAAGAAGCGCTGCAGCGTCTATCCCGTGCGTCCCAGACAGTGCCGTACCTTTCCCTTTTGGGAGAGTTTCAAAAACGATGAAGAGGAAGTGAGACGAGAGTGTCCGGGAATTTTGTGAAACCGATTTTGTTGTCACTGTTGGGCGGCGGACTCCTCTGGGCCGGTTCGGCTAAAGGTCCTGCCCAGGAAGATCGTCTGATCGTCGAGGCGATTTTCCAGGACGAAAATCACCGCTTCGATCAGGCCGAAGCGCTTTTTGTGAAGCTCTATCGCCTGACCGGCCGGAGTGAATATCTGGTCCAGGCGGCCAAAGAGGCGATGCTGCCCGGTGGAGATCCCGCGAAGGTGATTCCGCTTCTCAAAGCGTGGATCAGCCGACACGAAGCCCAAAGCCGCGATACCCGTCCGGTACGGATGCTGGTGGCGCTCTATGCCAAATCGAGACGTCTGGATCTGGCCGAACCTCTAGCAGACAAATGGCTCGCCCAGAGTGACCGTCCCGTCGATCTGAAACTGGCGGCGACGCTCAAAAACGATCTGGGGAAATACAAAGAGGCGCTGGGACTGCTCAGAAAGGCCTATGCCAACTCTCCCGACGAGCGCACGCTGCTGCAGGAGGTTTCCCTGTTGGAGAAGCAGCTGAAGGACCGGCAGGAGGCGATTCGCCTTCTGGAGACCCATCTGCGCCTGCGACCCGACGCTTCGGTGGCGGTCTATTTCAAACTGATCGAACTCTATGCCAAGGAGAATCGCCTCGACAAGGTTCTGGAACTTTATAAAAAGCTTTACGAAAAGGACCCCCAGCAGTATTTCCTGCAGAAGATTGTCAAACTCTCCCTCTATACCCACGATCTGGATGGCTTGATCGCGCTGCTGGAGAAGCACTCACGGGGAAACGAGGAGCTCCTCTATCGTCTCTACAAAGAGACAAAACATTACGACAAGGCGATCGCTCTGGCCCATCGACGCTATGAAGAGACCGGCAAGCCCAAATGGCTGGCGGAAGAGGCGATCCTGCGCTACGAAGCGGCCCGGGCCAAAAAGAAGATCACACCCCAGGTCCTGAAAACCTTCCGCCGTCTCTTCGACGAGGCTTTGAAAAAAGGGTTGGACGACAGCCTCTATCTCAATTATTACGGCTATACCCTCATCGACCATGATCTGGATATCGAACGGGGAATTTCCCTGGTGCGCCGGGCCCTCAGGCAGCAGCCCGACAACAGCTACTATCTCGACTCGCTGGCCTGGGGTCTCTACAAGCTGGGGCATTGCGATCAGGCCTACCGGGTGATGGAGAAGGTGATTGCTGATGAAGGGATCCGGGAGCCGGAGATCAAGATGCACTGGGAGAGTATCCGTAAATGTATGGAGAAGGACAAAGCCTTTTGATACCTTCCCCGGAGACCACAAAATCATAACATGAAGGAGCACCGCCGCAATGGCCGATATTTTGGATGAGATCATACGTAAGACCCGCGAGGATCTGGAGCGGAAAAAGAAGGAGTATCCCCTGGAGTGGCTGGGGCGTTCTCTCTCTTTCAATCCTTTTGTTCCCAGGGATGTCCACCCCTTTTTGCGTTCCACACCCGAGGATCCCTATCGCATCATCGCCGAAGTGAAAAAGGCGAGCCCCTCCAAAGGGATCATCCGGGAGGATTTTGACCCGCTGGTGATTGCCCAGGCCTATGAGAAAGGCGGCGCCAGCGCTCTTTCGGTCCTGACCGAACCCCACTGGTTCAAAGGCAACATCGAATATCTGGGGATGATCCGCCGTTACGTAGGGATCCCGCTGCTGCGCAAGGATTTCATCATCGATCAGTATCAGCTGGTGGAGGCAGTGGCCTACGGGGCCGACTTCGTTCTGCTCATCGCCAAGGCCCTCAGCCGCAAGGAGCTCAAGGAGCTCCTGGAGTATACCCGCCATCTGGGGATGGAGGCGCTGGTGGAGATCCACGACAAGGCCGATCTGGTCAAGGCGATCTTCGCCGGGGCCGACATCATCGGGATCAACCATCGCAACCTGGAGACCTTCGAGATGGATATGAGCCTGAGCGAAAAACTCATCCCTCTGATCCCCAACTCCAAGATCATCGTTGCCGAAAGCGGAATCAACGATCACGAAACCGTCGTGGAGCTCTCCAAAATCGGCGCCGACGCGTTCCTGGTGGGAGAGCACTTCATGCGTCAGGAGGATATCACCGGGGCGTTACGGGAGTTGAAAGAGGGTAAAGTATAATAAAAATTGATATAACAAGTACAATATAATAAATAAATTAAATTAGAAGTAATTTATTATCTGATATCATTGTCGCAATCCTTTTCGGATAATCTCTTTTTCAAAGGACAGATATGTCACGAATCCTGCGACAATACTTCGCCCTTCTGGCACTGAGTCTGCTGACGGCAGCGGCTCTCGAGGCCAAAAACGTTCCCGCCTACTTCTCGGCGCCCTATCACGATACGGCAACAGTCAAAAAATCCCTGCAGAAATCGGGTCTGCATCTTCTCGCCGTCTACCATCCGGCCGGCAAAGGTTATCTGAACGTCATTCTCTATACCAGCGGTACCCTCAAGCATCTCGCGGCAAAACCCAAGCGTGGATTTGCCGCAGTGCAGCGTGTCCTGGTCAACAGCAAAACCAAGACGGTTTTGGCGACCAATCCGGAGTATTGGCTCCGGGCCTTTTTGCAAAAGGATTACAAACCGGGCAGCGAAGGACCGGTCAAGCGGGCGCTTATCAAATCCCTGGGCAAACTTCAGCCGACCCAGGATGCTCTGAGCAGCGGCAAACTGGCCAAATATCATTTTATGTTCGGGATGCCCTATTATGAGGATATGACAGTTCTGAAAAAAGGAAACAAGCTCTCCGTGGCCAGCCGGGTCTTCACGCTGAGCCTTCCCAACGGCAGCAAGCTTGTCGGAGTGAGGATGCCCAAAAGCGTCGAGAGTTTTGTGAGCAAGATCGGTGAGGACAAGGCTCTGGTGCTTCCCTATACCGTACTGATCGAAAAGGGTGAAGCGCTGATGCTGGCACCCAAATATTATCTGGCGATCTCCTATCCCCGTCTCAGTATGGGACAGTTCATGAAGATCTCCAATACTCCCGGCGCTATCGAAAAAGCCCTCAAACACTCTGTCAAATAGACTTCGGCCCTTCGGGTCTGATTTCTCTCTTTCCGGGGCGTGGTCCCGGACACTCTTCTTCTTCCATTCATCTCCAACCGATACAATTTTGTATAATATAAATATAATTTTAAATAATAAGGACAGATAATGAAAAAGATAATTCTTTCTCTGGGAATTCTGCTGGGCTTTCTGAGTACGCTCTCTGCCTGGCATCTGGGAAAATACGGTGATTTCCGGTTCGAGAGAATGGGGGATTCCAATGTCTGGATTATGCACGGCCCGGCCATGGAACCCAATGTTGAGAACAAGGGATTCATGAACAACCCCGCTTTTATCGAGGGAGAGCACGGCCTGATCGTCATCGATCCCGGCGGGAACTACCGGGTGGGCAAAAAGGTGCTCGAAGAGATCGAAAAGGTGAGTCACAAACCGATTCTGGCCGTCTTCAATACCCACAAACATGGGGATCACTGGTTCGCCAACGGCGCTGTCGCCGAGAAGTACCCCAAGGTAAAGATCTATGCCCATCCCAATATGATTCGGGAGGCGAAGGCCGGAGAGGCGGAGAAGTGGTACGGTATCCTGGAGCGGCTCAGCCACAACCTGGAGGGGACGAAACCCTTTACCTTTCCCGCTTTTGAGTTGCGTGACGGACAGCAGATCGCCATTGACGGTCAACATTTCGTCATCTATCACCCCCAAAAGGCCCATACCGACACCGACATCCTGATCGAGCACGAGGAGAGCAAGACCCTCTTCCTGGGAGATAATGTAATGAAAAACCGTCTGGGTGGCTTCGATGCCAGCTCGAGTATCCTCGGCAACATTGAGCTGTTGGAAGGGATCATGAAAAACGGGAACTACAGGCTCTACGTTCCCGGGCACGGTCCTTCCGGCGGGAAAGAGGAGACGGTCGGCTCCTATCTCCACTATCTGAGGCTGTTGAAGAAATGGGCGCAGAAAGCCTACGACAACGACGAGGAGTATTATGCCTATAAAAAAGAGGCGATCCGGGAGATGGGGGATCTTGCCCAATGGGACGCTTTCGATCATCAGATGGGTAAACACCTGGGCAAGGTCTACCGGGAGATTGAAGAGAAGGATATGGAGTAGCGACGACGCTTATCACAGAGGCAAGATTTTTTGGAAGAGTCGGAGGAGTTTACGGCGCCTCCACGATCCCCTGTGTGCAGCGGCTGTGCAGGGTTCTGGCCCCTTGCAGAAGGGAAGAGAGTTTATCGCCTTTCCCGTGCAGACTGATGGAGATTTCACTGATTTTCCCCCGGTGGCAGCGTAGGGCCAGTTTGTTGCCGCTGCCTCGTCCGAAATCCTTTTCAAACACTCGTCGCAACTGCGCGAGTGTGACCAGACGGCCGATATGGCTGCGAAGATATTCGCCCACCGAAGACCGATCCACCTGGGCAGTGAGGCTGAGGGCATCGCCGAAATAACGGCCAGGGTCGGGATCATAGCAGCTGCCGTGTTTGATCCACTCGTGCCGGTCGAGCCCCGAGAGAGCGCCGGGGAAGTAGCGCTGCATCGCCTGCTGCAGATCGGAGGAGAATTTTAGCGGCGGCAGGGAGCGCCAGCGGTGGTCGCGATCGGCGTTTCTGAGCCGGGAGGGGACGTTACAGTAGACCCGATTTCTGGGCTGGGGCCAGAGGCCATGAAGGACCAGCCTGTTGGCCGCACGGTTGAAGAGGGGTCGGCACTCTTTGCGGTTGGAGTGGGTCCGGCAGAAGCTGTTTTGCCAGCTCAGGACCAGCAGAGCGTTCAGATCGCTTTGGACCTTCGGCAGGGGCTTGGGTGCGGGCATCTCCTTTGGAGCATGCCGTGATTTTCGGGACTGAAGACAGCGCTCATCGACCCAGCGCTGGGTAGCGAAAGGGTGCTCCAATTTGACGAGATACTGTCCTTTGTGGTGCTGCAAAACCGTATAGCTACTCCCGGGCTTCAGCGTCAAATGATGGCTGTTTCTGCTGTGGCGAAGATCGTTGTAGGCTTGGCAGCTCTCCACGGCTTGGGCACTGTAACGGGCCTGGAGTGTTGTGGCGAAGGCCAAAAGGATTCCAAGAAACAGTAGGTGTTTTTTCATCGATTGACTCTTTTGTATGGTTTGTGACAGATTGGGAATTATAGCACTATCGGTGATAGTGGGAATCCGTCAACTGTGTTACAATTAAAAAAACTTATAAAAGGAGAGTCCATGTGGAAGAGAATCGCCCTGATATTTCTGGGAATCTCTCTTTGGAGCCTTTCGGCATCTGAAATTCTCACCCTTCAAAGCAAAGACGGCTTTCTCCTCAAAGGATGGCTCGATCTGCCGTCTCAGGGCAAAGCTCCCTATCCTCTGGCACTGATGGCCCACGAGTACGGTTCCGACCATTCGATGTGGAAAGCGCTGGCAGCACAGATGCGCCGACGGGGCTATGCCACCTTGGCGGTCGATCTGCGGGGGCACGGGGCTTCCGATCGACGTCACGGAAAAAAGGTCCGCGTCAAACCGGGGCACTTTTCCGCGGATGCGAAACGGATCGGCTTTGCCCGGATTCCCGACGATCTGCGGGCCTGGATGGATCGGATGGAGACCCGCAAAGATATCGAGATCGAAGAGCCGGTCTTTTTCGGCTCTTCCCTGGGAGGCGGAGCGGTGATCCCTTTGATGCTCGACTATGAGCCCAAGGCGGTGGTGACCCTCTCTCCGGCTTCGCCGAAAAATTTCAATAAAAAAGAGGTGATGGAGTCGGTGGAGGAGAGCAACTCTCCCTGGCTGATCGTCAGTTCCCAGCGGGATTTCGCCCGAAAGAGTGCCGAGCTCTATGCTTCCAAAGCCCAGTTGCCTACGTTGATCGTTGTTCCGGGGCAGGGGCACGGCTCCTATACGCTGCCGTCGGCCGGCGGGTATATCAAGGCTTTTCTCGATCGGTATCTGAAGCGATAATAGATGGTTTCTTCTTCATTTCTTTTTTCTTTGTTTCGCGACATAGATATCACCGCACCAGGTAACTACCTCAAACTTTTGATGCGGCAATTTTGTTCATAGGCAAGGCGGATTTTCGCAGGACTAGCCGGAGGCTAATTCAAGAAAGTCCAACACAGCATATGGGCAAAAGTGCCGCACCCCTCCGGGGGAGAGCGATACACGGCGATCTGCGCACAAAAAAATCCTCGAATTCCCTACGGGGAGTCCTTCGGATTTTTTTTGCACACATCTCACCCCGTCTCGCTCTCTCAAAAATTGAGGTAGTTGCCTGGTGAGGTGATAAAGAGAAACGAAGCAAAGAAAAAAGAAAACGCGAAGGACTGACGTCACTTCAAATGTGCCAAACAGAATTGAGTTTTCTTGAGAGACATCTATAAATCTTTCAATTCGTGGGTTTTGTCGTAAATCACTTTTGATGTTGGTGGGAGAGAGTAGTAGCGTGGGATTGCTATCCCACGGTTCATACCAAACGAGATTTTCAGAACGTTATCTCACGTCCTGATTGTCCGGAATGGGGCGTCGCTGGGCGACGAAGAGTCCCAGGAGGATGAGGGCGCCGCCGGTCAGCATGGCGGGGGTGATCTTCTCATCCAGGACGATGACGCCGGTCAGAGCCGTCAGCAGCGGAACCAGATAGATGTAGTTGCCTGCCGCCACCGGGCCGATGCGGTCGATCCCCTGCTGCCAGAGGATGAAGGCCAGGCCGGAGGAGAAGAGCCCCAGAAAGAGGAGGTTGAGCCAGACGACCGGCAGCTTCAGTGCCGGCAGATGGAGCGGCTCGTGGGCCAAAACGAGATAGAGAAGCATCAGTAATATGCCGTAGAAAAAGCTCTTGCGGGCGATGAGGAGAAAGTGGTAATCCTGCGGAGCCTTTTTCAGCGCGACGGAGTATAGGGCGAAGGTGGCGGCTCCGGCGAGGGCCAGGAGGTCTCCCCGAAGTCTCAGGGTAAAATGGAGTTCGGAAAAGAGAATCAATCCCATTCCCGCCAGGGCGATGAGAAAGCCCAGCAGCAGCGCGGTGCTGAAATGCTCACCCCGGATGAAAAAATGGGCCAGCAGAGCCGTCAGGACCGGGATCGCCCCCATATAGAGGCCTACGTTGCCGGCCTGGGTGAAGCGCAGCGCGAAATTTTCCAGAAGGAAGTAGAGAAAAATCCCCAGAAAGCCCAGGAGAAAGAAATAGGCCTCGTCCCGCCAGGAGCGCACGGTCCGCCATTGGGGATAGAGCGCAAGCAGTAGGCCCCAGGCGAGGAGGAAACGGTAGAGCATGATCTCGATGGGGGTCAGGTGGGCCAGCAGGACCTTGTTGCCGACAAAAGCGACACTCCAGATCGCGATGGTGATGAAGGTGAAGAGGTGGCCGGTGAGCCTGGCGGAGGGCACGGCTCAGCCGCCGAGATACTTTTTGCGGACGTCGTCGTTGCCCAGCAGGGCGGAGGCTTTGTCCTCAAGAGAGATGGAACCGTTCTCCAGCACGTAGCCGTAGTCGGCGATTTTGAGTGCGGCGAAGGCGTTCTGCTCGATCAGCAGGATCGTGATGCGTTTTTTGAGTTCGGTGATGATCTCGAAAACTTCGCCGACGATCTTGGGAGCCAGTCCGAGACTCGGTTCATCGAGCATCAGCATCTTCGGTTCGCTCATGAGGGCCCGGGCGATGGCCAGCATCTGCTGTTCGCCGCCGGAGAGGGTCCCGGCGAGCTGCTGCTTTTTCCCCGCCAGACGGGGGAAGAGTTCATACATCTCCCCCCGCAGACGCTCGAAATTTTCGTCGTTGTTGAAAGCCCCCATCCTCAGGTTCTCATCCACCGTAAGATTGATGAAGACCCGCCGTCCTTCGGGGACCAGTGAGAGCCCCTCCTTGACGATCCGGTGGGTAGGATGGCGGCTGATGTCTCTCCCGTCGAAAACGACCTGACCTTTTTTCTTGACCGCATTGACGATGGCGTTGAGGGTGGAGGTCTTGCCGGCGCCGTTGGAGCCGATCAGCGTGACGATGGTGTTGGGATCGATATGCATGTCGATCCTCCGGACCGCGGCGATGACTCCGTAGTAGACCTGTAGGTTCTTGACGTCAAGCATGGGTGAAATCTCCTAAGTAGGCTGCAACGACCTTGGGATCGACGATGGCATCGGCGGGTTTGCCTTCAAAAATCTTCTCTCCGTAATCCAGGACCGTCACCTGATCGCACATGGCGTTGACAAATTTCATGTCATGTTCGATGAGCAGAATCGTTAGATCGTAGTCCTTTTTGATCTTGTGGATGATCTCGGAGAGCTCTTCGGTCTCTTTGGGGTTCATGCCCGCTGCCGGCTCATCCAGCAGCAGAAGTTTGGGCTTGGTAGCCAGGGCCCGGGCGATCTCGACTTTTCGCTGGTTGCCGTAGCTGAGCGAGGTGGCATCCTCCTCGGCATAGCGTGCGATGCCGAACTCCTCCAGAATCCCCATCGCCTCCACGCGGACACGCTTTTCGTGGGCGTGGTAACGGGGCAGGCGGAGAATCGCTTCAAAATAGGTGTAGGGGATCTGGTCATGAAAGCCGATCAGGACATTCTGCAGAACACTCATGCTTTTGAAGAGGCGGATGTTCTGAAAGGTCCGGGCGATCCCTTTGGCGACGACTTTGTCGGGTTTGGTCCCGGTGATGTCCTCCCCGTCGAAGAGGATGCTCCCTTCGGTGGGAAAGTAGTTGCCGGTGATGATATTGAAGATGGTGGTCTTTCCCGCTCCGTTGGGACCGATGAGACCGTAGGTACTCCCGCCGGGGACTTTGAAAGAGAGGTCGTCGATGGCGGTGACGCCCCCGAATTTCATCGTGACGTTGCGGACCTCCAGCAGCGCTTCACTCATGCCTCATCCTTTTCCCGAATTTTTTCCGAAAGATCTCGGGTAGCTCCCGATCACCGAAGAGTCCCCGACGGGCGAAGAGCATCATGACGATCAGCAAAATGGCGAAGACCACCATCCGCATTCCGGGATGGGCACCCGTATGCATGCCGAAGATCACCATATCGTCATCCAGGAAGCGCAGCCACTCCATGCTTCCCATGACCAGAATCGTTGCCACCAGGGAGCCGGTCATACTGCCCAGGCCTCCCAGGACAATGATGATCAGAAGCTGGAAGGTCAGCAGGAAGCTGAACTGATCCGGCGTGATGGTTGTCAGGAACGAAGCGAGCAGTCCGCCGCCGATCCCTTCGAAAAAGGCGCTGGTCATGAAAGCGGTGGTTTTGATCCGGAAGGTATTGATCCCCATGGCGGTGGCGGCATCCTCATCATCCCTGACCGCTTTCATCGCCCGTCCGAATTTGGAGTAGACGATATGGAGCATCACAATGAGGGTGACGAGGGCGAAGGAGCCGATCCACATGAAGTTGGCGATTCCGGGAATGTCGTTGAGTCCCATGGCACCGTTGGTGTAGGCGGGTTCGTTGAGAGCGAAGATCCGGATAATAAATCCGAAGCCCAGGGTGACGATAGCCAGATAGTCTCCCCGGACCCGGAAGACCGGAAAGCTCAGGAGCAGGGCCACCAAAGTCGCCGCGATTCCTCCGGCGAGGACGGCCGGGAGGAAGTTCGCCTTCATCTGCAGCACGACGGGGGCGGGATCGACGAGAGCGAACATGTCGATCTTGTCGGCTGCGGGGATCAGGAAAAGAGCGGTCATATAGGCCCCGATGGCTACGAAGCCGTTGGGTTCGAGGGAGAACTGTCCGGTGACCCCGTTGATCAGGTTGTAACTGAGCGCCAGGATGGCGAAGATCCCGATGTTGTTGAGGATACTCAGGGTATAGGAGTCGAGGGTCTGATTGGCCCAGGCAATTACTCCGAGAGTCAGGAGAATCAGCAGCAGTTTGATGATGGCATTTTTCATACTCTTCTCCTAGAATCGGCTTCGTTCGAGATCTTCACCCATGATTCCGGTGGGCCTAAAGAGCAGAACCAGAATGAGGAAGAAGAAAGCGAAAGCATCTTTGTAGCCGCCCAGTTCGGGAAAGAGGGCTACGACGAAGATCTCGGTAAAGCCCAGGATGAACCCGCCGATCACCGCTCCGGTCACCGAACCGATCCCGCCCAGAACCGCCGCGGCAAAGGCTTTGAGCCCCACGATGACGCCCATGAGGGGATCGATGGAGGGGTAGCTGACGGCGTAGAAGACCCCCCCGACCGCTGCCAGAGCGGAACCCAGGGCGAAGACGATGGAGATAATCCGATCCGCATCGACTCCCATCAGTTTGACCGTGGGAATGTCGAAGGCCAGGGCCCGGATGGCCATGCCGTATTTGGTCCGGTAGAGGACCCAGAGCACACCGCCCAGGATCAGCACGGTCACGACGGGAATGATGATGACCGTCACCGGCAGATAGATCTCTCCCAGGTGCAGGACCTTGGTGAGGTAGTCGGGAGCGCTGAAGGCTTTGGGGACGCCGCCGAAGATGACGTTGAAAAGATTCTCCAGAAAGAAGCTGATACCGATCGCCGTGATGAGCAGGGAGATCTTGGGAGCGTTACGCAGCGGCTTGTAGGCGATCTTGTCGGTGAGAACCCCGACGATCACCGAGCCGAGGATACCGATAAGGACCGCCAGAGAGAAGGGCAGCCCCGCCGCCGTCGCCATATAGGTGAGAAAGGCTCCCACCATCATGATATCGCCGTGGGCGAAGTTGATCAGGCGAAGAACGCCGTAGACCATGGTATAACCGATGGCGATCAGGGCATACATACTTCCCAGGCTCGCCCCGTTGACCAACTGTTGCAAAAAGGTGGCAAAATCCATCAAGACCCTCTTTTGAAACCTGGATACCCGGCATATAAAAAGAAGGCGTGGCGCCATCTTTTACCGTCGGGATCGAATATTGATCAGACCGGAGAAGCTCCGGTCACCTGTCACGCGCCGAGCTTGCGAAAATCTGTTTTATGGCCCCGCCAAAACTCTGCCGGCAGAGCTTTGACAGAACGGACGGTCCCGGAAGCGAAAGGCTTCCGGACTCTGTCCCGATGAATGTGACGATTAGGGATTGACGGTCGTTTTGTAGGCGAATTTGCCGTTTTTGACCTCGTTGATGACGGCGGATTTGACAGCGTCACCGTTTTCGTTGATGGTGATGACACCGGTGACACCTTTGTACCCTTTGGTATGGCGGAGTTTGTCGTTGACGCACTCTTTGTCGGTGGGAGCTTTGCCCTCGTCGATGCACTGGTTCATGGCATTGAGGATCATGCCATAGGCATCAGCCGCCAGAGCCCCCATGGAGTCGGCAGGTTTGTTGTATTTCTTGTGGAAGGCTTCGACATAGGCTTTGGCTTCGGGAGAGGTGGCCGCCGCTTCGTTGAAGTGGTCGGTATACATGAAGCCCTCGGCTGCTTTGCCGCCGATCTTGACCAGCTCGGGGAATCCGACGCCGTCGGCGCCGATGAAGGGAGTGTTGACACCCATGGCACGGGCCTGCTTGACCATCAGAGCCGCTTCGGGATAGTAGCCGGTGAAAGCGATGATGTCAGGATGAGCCGCTTTGATGGTGGAGACCTGGGCGTTGAAGTCCTTGTCTCCGGAGTTGATCAGGACGGTCTTGAGGATCTTGCCGCCGCCGGCGGTGAAGGCCTTTTTGAAGGCTTTGGACAGACCCACGGAGTAGTCCTGCTTGGCGTCGGTGACGACGACGGCGTTTTTCATGCCGTTATCCAGAGCGTATTTGGCCATGACAGCTCCCTGGAAGGGGTCGATGAAACAGGCACGGGTGACATACTTTTTGCCCTTGGTGACTCTCGGGTTGGTGGAGGCATGGGTGATCATGGGAGTCTTGGCTTTTTCGGCGATGGGTGCCATGGCCATTGAGTTGCCGGAAGCGACCTCGCCGAGGATGACCGTCGCATGGTTTTTGTCCAGCAGACGTTTGACGGCAGTGGCCGCTTCGACCTTGTCGCCCCGGTCATCGAGAACGACCAGTTTGACGTTGTCGCCGTTTTTGAGCTTGTGGTTCTGCTCATAGGCGATATCCAGACCGCCCTTGCTGGTTTGACCGAAGGCCGCGATGGGTCCGGTCAGGGGGAGGACGACGCCGACGACGACGTCCTTGGCCATGGCGATACCGCTCATCAGTGCCGCTGCGGCGACAATACTCAGTGTTCTTTTCATCTTTTCTCCTTGCGATGATGATTTTTTGGTGGTCTTTATAGTATCAACGTCTCTCTTTCGCGAAACTTAAAAGCAGTGACGCAGGGTTGAAAAACGCATTATCCCAGCAGTTTTTTGACCATCTGGCTGATCCGGCCTCCGTCGGCCCGGCTGCCGATGACCGCTTTGGCTCTGCCCATGACCTTGCCCATCTCCTTCATGCTTTGGGCTCCGACCTCCTCGATGATCGCTTTAAGGGTCGCTTCCAGTTCATGATCTTCCATGGGTTCGGGGAGATACTTTTTGACCACTTCGACCTCCGCCTGGTCTTTGGCCACTAGATCGTCGCGTCCTGCCTCTTTGAACTGGGCGATGGCGTCTTCACGCTGTTTGAGATATTTCATCAACACGCCTTCTACGTCGGCGTCACTCAGTTCGCGGCGTTCGTCCACTTCGATCTGTTTGATAGCGGCGCTGAGATTACGCAGGGTATCCCGCAGAGCGGTATCCTTGGCCCGCATCGCCTCCTTGAGATCGTTTTTGATTCGTTCTTTGAGTGTCATCTTGCTTCCTTTCTTTCTTGTGTTATCGGGATTATAACGCCTTTTCGGGCTCGGAGGGCTCAAAATCAAGCGAGGCACTGTTGATACAGTACCGTTCCCCGGTCGGTGCCGGTCCATCCGGAAAGAGATGCCCCAGATGGCAGCCGCATTCGGCACAGCGCACCTCGGTGCGGATCATCCCGTGGGAGTCGTCCCGGTGGGCGGTGACTGCCTTGGGCGTGATCGACCGGGTGAAGCTGGGCCATCCGGTTCCCGAGTCGAATTTGTCCTCACCGGAGAAGAGAGGAGCCCGACAGCATTTGCAGCGATAGACGCCGGGGCGTTTGTTGTCCCAGTAGGCATTGGCGAAGGGAGGCTCGGTTCCCTGCTCGCAGCAGACATGATACTCCAGGGGACTCAGGCGCTTTTTCAGCTCCTCCCTTTTCGCTTCGATTTTCGGCATGGAACGACTCCTCATTTACAAAATATGGTAGATTAAGTGCAGTTATCATACCATACGCGAAATTGATCGGAAGGCTGAATCGTGACCCTTTTTCAACTGATACTTCTCATTGCCGCCGGCGTGATTTTCTACCTTTTTTTCCGGCAGCTCTTCTCCGGAGACTACCCCCGCCGCGGAGTGGATTACGAGGCGAAGGTTCCTGATGAGCGCCTCGGGGGGGTCAACCGGCCCGACAAAACTTTCGCCAGAGAGACCCCTTCCAAAGACCGTTTGGAGGAGCTTCTGGAAATCGCCGACGAGTCTCTGGAAAAAGGGGACAACCTTGAGGCGAAAAAGGCCCTGCAGAGCGCATTGATCCTGGATGAAAAGAATCCGGAGGTCCTCCGACGGCTGGGGGTCGTCTATATGAACATGAACGACTATAGCGATGCCAGAGAAATTTACGAGACCCTGCTGGCTCAGGATCCGACAGATGATCTGGCCCACGGTTCCCTGGCCAATGCTCTGCATAAGCTGGGAGAAGAGGAAAAAGCCCTAGAACATCACCGGGAGGCGATACGTCTCGACCCGGCCTATGCGCCTCATCACTATAACTACGCCAACACTCTCTACGAACTGGGACGCCGGGAGGAGGCCCTGGCGGAGTACCGGAAAGCGTTGGAACTGGATCCGGAGTTGGAACCGGCAAAAAAAATGATCGAGGAGTTGAGCCGATGAACAGCCAATGTTTCGTCCGACAGGAGGCGACCCCAAGGATCCTGCAGAATGTCAGCCGCTATTGCGCTGAGTGTTATCGGGAATTTGCGGAGAAAGAGACCCTCTATTATGATATGCAGGAGTACCGTTATCTCTGTGAAAGCTGTGCCGAAGCGCTCGATAAGAGACTGAACGAAGCGTGTGAGCGGATCGAAGAGCCTGAGAGCGCAGGCCTTTTCTGATCCCGAAATTTTGAAGGAGTATCGATGAGTGAGCAAATAGTTGTCTGGCACAATCCCCGCTGCAGCAAGTCCCGCAACGGAATCAAATATCTGGATGAAAAAGGGGTGGAATACGAGATTCGCCGCTATCTGGACGAGCCCCCCACGGTGGAGGAGCTCAAGAGAGTGCTGAAAAAGCTGGGCATGAGCCCGAGGGAGCTGATGCGGACCAAAGAGGCGATCTACCGGGAGCTGGGGCTCAAAGAGGTGACCGATGAAGCGAAACTCATCGAAGCGATGGCCGAGCATCCCAAACTCATCGAACGCCCCATTGTAATCCGGGGAGAAAAGGCCGTCGTTGCCCGCCCCGAAAACAAAATTGACGAGATTCTGTAATCCTCTTCTGTCATAATATGGGCTTGAAATGAAAAACAAAGGAGACCCGGTGCGATTTCAACTGGAGAGTTTCAATACCATCAGCGAACAGCTGCGCCGGGAGATTGAAGCGGTAGGAAAGGTCGTCGCTTTCGATAAGCACGATGTCCTCTTCGATGTGGATGAGACCCTGGAACACTTTTTCATTTTCCTTAGCGGGAAGGTAAAGATCTTTGACATGAATTTCCACAACGGAAAAGAGCAGACCCTCTATCTCATGGGACGGGGAGATATGTTCGACACGGTGACGCTGCTCGACGGTAAACCCCACGAGGTGATGAGTGAGATCCTGGAGGCGGGCGAAGCGCTGAAGGTGCCCATCGGCAAGGTGCGGGAGTGGATGTACGACTATCCCATCTTTGGGGAGATCGTTCTGAAATACGTGGCGGGTCAGCTGCGTCACATGGAGGAGTTGGCGGCCGACCTGACACTCCTGGATACCAAAGAACGCCTCATCAAACTCATCGTCCAGAATATGGAGAAGAGTCGGCACACCGGACAGAATATGCTGGAGAACCTCTCCCATGCCGAGATCGCCAAACTCATCGGCACCGTCCGCCACGTGGTCGACCGGCACATCAAACAGCTCAAGAGCGAAGGGCTCATCGAGGCCGGACGGCGCAAGATCGCTCTGAAAAATATGGAGAAGCTCCAGGAGAAGCTGGATGATCTGCTCTAGGATTTGTTCTCATCCCTCCTCTCTCATTTTTCCGAAATCCGGGTTGATCTGAAAAATTTATGTATGCCTCATAAGTGTGGGAGCCTATGCCGTAACTTCCGGAGGTGATTTGGTTCCTATCCAGTATCGGGAATTGGATGAAAATTCTCGATTGCTTCGAGGCTATCGAGGGAAAGATGAGTTTTTCATTGTGGGGAACAGATTGGTACGCCGTTTTCCTGTCTTTAAAGCAGACGATTCCAATTGTTGTGCCTCGGGGGGGAACCGATTGCTCTATTACAAACTTGAGCCAACGAAATCGGGATGGAGGCTGAAAATCATACGGGTTGAAAACCGTCCATAAAAAAGGGGACTACTTAAGGTACAGGTAAAAAATCAGCCTCTCCCTATATGTTGTTAACAAGAGGCCAGAGCCTCCTCGACCCTGGCGCGGCATCGGGGGCAGAAGCGGTAGCCCTTGCGGTCGGTGTCGGCGAGGGTGTTGGAGAAGTGCATCACACAGTGGGGGTCGGGGCAGTGTTCCAGCCCCAGGGTGTGGCCGATCTCGTGGACCGCTTCAGTCAGAAGCCGCCGGAGAAAAAGTTCCCGTTCCTCGGGCAGGCCGTAGAAAGCGTTATGGAGCCTCGGGGTGGCCACCAGGGCACAGCGATGGACCGGGGTGGCCAGGCCGAAGACGAAGTTGAGACCCTCTTCGTAGAGATCCCTGTCGGTAATTCCCAGGAGGATATCCCCGGGTGTGTGCTCCACACGGCAAAGATCCACCAGCACCGCTGACGCAAGAACTTGGCCTCTTTGAGCGTTTTCACTCCCTCTCGGCAGTTCTCTGGGCTCTCCGATTTCTACCGGGAGGGCGAAAATCTCCGCCAGATGCTCCCTGAGTATTTCCATCCACTCGGGAGATTGAGGAAAATAGGGAACAATCTTTATTCGGCACATCGGGAAGCCTCTTCGATCTCTATAGCTATTCGGATTCTCAGAGCGCCCGGATACGGTTGATCCGGTTGCCGAGACGTCCCATGATCTGTTCGGCTCGCTGCATCAGGAGTTCCCGCTCGTGATAGAGCCTGGCTTTCTCCTCTTCCAGTTTCATCTCCTTGTCCAGGAGCTTCTCCTCCTTGCGGATCAGCTTGTCATACTCCTCTTTGAGCTGAGCGTACTTTTTGTCCAGTTTCGCCACCGCTTTGTTGAGTTGGCGCAGATCCCGGTCGAGGGTTTCGATCTGGCGCTCGGTTTCGGCTTTGAGGAGCTTTTTGTTGGTACGCTTGATCTTGGCGAGTTTTTCGTGGATCTGCCGCTCGGTCTCTCTCATTTTGCTCGAGAGATCCAGAACGCAGCTCTCCAGTTCCTCCAGCTCACCACGTCTCTTTTTGAGCTGCTCTTCAATCTTTTCGATTTTTTCCCCCGTCTTGTCCAGCGCTTTGATAAAGCTGTTGACGGAGACTTCTGTCTCTTTCAGGCTTTCGGTCATTTTGACTCCTTTTTCATGGTTTTTGAAACGATATCATCATTCCGAGCCTTTCGTGTGCGACGTGGGTAGCAATCCGAGTATAATCCCCTTTATGGAGAAAAAAGCACTCAAAATCCTTCTGGACCGGGAGGCCGCCCGGCGCAACGACACCACTGAGCTGAGCTACGAACGTCCCGATCCTCTGCTGGTAGCCTCCCGCCATCGTGACGAACGGATCGCGTTGATCTGTGCGCTTTTCGGCTACGGCAGCGCCAAGCAGATCGTCGCCTTTCTGGATCGCCTCGACTTTTCTTTGCTGGAAGCTCCCGAGGAGCGTATCTCGGAGGAGCTTCAGAGATTCAAATATCGTTTCCAGACTTCCGAAGATATCGCGACACTCTTCATCGCTCTGCGGAGATTGGGCAAAGAGCAAAGCCCGGGGGAGATCGTGCGGGAAGCCTACGAAGAACGCCGAGAGATCCGTGACGGACTCTGGGCTTTGATCCGGAAGATCCGGGAAGCCTATCCTCGGGAGAGCCGGGGATACGATTTTCTCGTGGGGCGGGTTCCCGAAGATCCCGATCGCTGTGCCCCCTTCAAACGCTATATGATGTATTTCCGCTGGATGGTGCGTCGGGATGCCCTGGATCTGGGGCTCTGGGCAGGAATCGATCCGGCACATCTGATCATTCCCCTCGATACCCATACCCACGCCGTCTCTTTGCGTCTGGGGCTGCTGAAACGCAAAAGCTACGATATGCGGGCGGCCCTGGAGCTGACCGATACCCTTCGCCGTTTCGATCCTGCCGATCCGGTCCGATATGATTTTGCTCTCTATCGGATCGGGCAGGAGCGGATCGGATTTGGTTAAAAGGTTTCGTTATAATCTTAAATTAACTATGAAAATTGGGTGAATGAAATGATCTGTAGCGTCAAAGAAGAGGTCAAGAAAGTCGTCGTCGGCCACGAAGAGCTGATCGACAGTATGATTATCGCGCTTTTCAGCGGGGGCCATGTGTTGGTCGAAGGGGTGCCGGGCGTGGCCAAGACGACGGCGGTCAACACTCTGGCCCGGAGTCTGGGCTTCGATTTCAAGCGGGTGCAGTTTACGCCGGATCTGCTCCCCGGTGACATCATCGGCAACGAGATCCTGGACCTGAAAGCCAACGAGTTCCGGATCAAGCACGGCCCCGTTTTCACCCACCTGCTTCTGGCCGACGAGATCAACCGGGCAGGGCCCAAGGTCCAGTCGGCACTCCTGGAGGCGATGGCGGAGCGGCAGGTGACCATCGGAGAGGAGAGCTTTCCGCTGCCCGAGCCTTTCATGGTCCTGGCCACGGCCAACCCTGTGGAGCAGGAGGGGACCTACGAGCTGCCCGAAGCCTCGCTGGACCGCTTCATGATGAAGGTTCGGGTGGGGTATAACGACTTCGAAGAGGAACTGACGATCATGGAGCGGGCCGCCGACGGGGCTTACGAGGCGGTGCGGCAGGTTCTGGACGGGGAGAGTTTCGCCCGACAGAAGGAGCAACTCAAGGCGATCCACCTGGACGAAGAGATCAAACACTATATCCTCTCCATCGTCACGGCGACCAGGGATCCCGGGACTTACTGCCTGGAGGATCTGAAAGATTTCATCGACTATGGTGCGGGTCCTCGGGGCAGCATCGATCTCTACAAGGCTTCCCGAGCCCATGCCTGGCTTCAGGGGCGCGACTTTGTCACTCCTGCCGATGTGGCGGCCATGGCCTATCCGGTCCTTCGGCACAGGATTTTGCTGAACTATCATGCCGTGGCGGCGGATCTGGATGCCGACAAAGTGATTCGGAAAATCCTGGAGACGATTCCCGCTCCCTGATGAAAAAGCGACTGCAGGAGATTCTGCTGCGAACCCGGCGACAGCTGTTGCTGTGGCGTCGGGGGCAGCAGCCCAGCCCTTTTGCCGGCGAAGGACTCGATTTTCGGGAACTGCGCCCCTATACCCTGGACGACGACATCCGCCATCTGAATTGGAAGAGCATGGCCCGAAGCCGCCAGCCGATGGTGAACCTCTTCAACGAAAGCCGTCAGATTCAGGTGGTGGCGGTCTATCTCAACAGCGGCGGCCTGGCGGTGGGCTCTCCCCGCAGCAAGAAGGATCAGGCGGTGGAGATCATCACGGCCCTCAGCTTCGCCGCCCTCAAGGGTGAGAACCCGGTCGGAGCGCTCTTTTTCGACGAGACCTTGCTGGCCTGGCATCCTCCTGCGTTGCGCCGCCTCGAGGTGGATCGCAATTTTGAAACCGCGATAGGGCTCGATCCGTTGGGGAGGCAGGTGGACTACACAGCCCTGACGGAGACGCTTCAGAGCCGGCTCAAGCGCCGATCGCTGATTTTTTTTGTCGGAGATTTTATGGATCGGCCGGAGCTGGCCGCCTTGGCCTCCCGCCATGAGCTGAGGTGTCTGGTGCTGCGGGATCCGCTGGATGAGGCGCTGCCTGTCGGCGAGTTTTCGGTGGAGGATGCCCGAAGCGGCCGACGTGAGCCCTGGGTGATCGACCGGGGAACGAGCCGCCGCTACCGGGAGCTGGTGCGTCGACACGATGCGGAGTTGGCGGAGAACTTCCGGCGGCACCGTATTGCCTGGGAAAAGATCTACACCCACGAGGATGCCGTCAAAAAGCTCATCGATTTCAGCAGGAGAGAGGGATGATACATTTCGCCCATCTCTGGGTCTTTGCGCTTTTGCCGCTTTACTGGTGGTGCGAGCGGCGCTGCTTTCCGGCCCTTCCGACGCTGCGGCTCTCCAATGTTCAGTTTCTGCGCCGGGCCGCCGGAGGCCTGGGGAGCCGGGAGCGATGGATCCGCTGGGGTATCGTGATTTTGATGGTGACAGCCCTGGCTAATCCGGTGACCGAGAAGGTACGAACGCTGCATAATGCCAAAGGCTATTCCGTAGCGCTCCTGCTCGATGCCAGCTACAGCATGCGGGAGGGGGACCGATTCGAGACGGCCAAACGGGTGCTTTCGGATTTCATCCTCCATCGGCCCTACGATCGGATGGCCCTGGAGGTTTTCGGCGACCGGGCCCGCCTTGCCGCGCCCATGAGCTACGACAAAAGCGGCCTGCAGACGATTCTGAAGCATCTGCATCCCGGCGTGGCCGGCGGACGGGATACGGCGCTCTATGAAGCGCTTTTTGCCGGGGCGGATCTTTTCGAAAAGGAGCCGAAAAACAACCGGGTGATGATTCTGCTGACCGACGGGATCGACACCGTGGGTTCCGTTCCCCTCCAGACGGCGATCCGCCGGGTGAAAGAGGCAGGGGTCCGGGTCTATACGATCGGCGTGGGGGATGATTTCCGCCGCCGGGTCCTGAAGCGCATTGCGACGGAGACCGGCGGTGCCTTCTTCGACGCTTCCGATCCCAAAGAGCTGACCTCGATCTATGCCCGTATCGACCGACTGGAGAAGAGTTCTATCGAGACCCTTCGCAGCACCGAACGGCGTTCTTACTACCGAATTCCTCTCGCGCTGGCTGTGGGATTGCTGGGGCTGCTGCTTTGGCTGAAAATCCGGCAACGACGGGGCGTATTTCCTGTAGGCGGGGCACTGCTTCTGAGTCTGTTGGCCCTTTACGGTCCCGGCATCGAGAGGGGCTTGCGGCAAGTACCTCGATCCGGCGGCGATCTGCTCATCGCCCTGGATGCCTCCCGCTCCATGAAGGCGAAGGACCTCTATCCCGACCGTTTCCGTTTCGCCCTCCACAAAGCCAAGGGGCTTTTGGCGGAGCTACATCGAACCAGGGTTGGGGTGTTGCTCTTTACCCGCCGCGCCTGGCTGTTGGCTCCCCCTACCGGGGATTATGAAGCCCTCAGGCGGCTTTTTGACGGTATCGATCTGGAAAGCATCGAGCGGAAAGGGAACGACTGGAACGCCCTGGTGAAGGCAGCCTCCCAACTGGGAGAGGGGAACCGAAGCCGGGTGTTGCTGATCTTCAGTGATGGGGAGGGGATCGAGGATCCTTATGCTCTGGCACGGCGGGCTTCGGAGGCGAATCTGACGCTTTTCGGCTACGGCACGGCGACAGAGAAGGGAGCGACGATTCCCGACGGAAAGGGGCTGCTCCGAGACAAACGCGGGGATGTGGTGGTGACTCGTCTCGATCCCCGTTTCGCCGAAGCGGTCCGCCAGAGCGGCGGCCGTTTTTTCGTCGCCCGAAACGACGACGGTGATTTGAAGGAGATCGCCAGGGAGGTGGAGGAGGCTCTAGGGGAGAGGAAGGCGACGAAGCTTGCCGTCAGCGGGGAAGAGAATCTCTATTGGATTCCCTTGCTGTTGGCGTTGATGATCTTTGTTTTTCCCTGGCGCCCCCTCTTCATTTCTTTTTCTTTGTTTCGCGACAAAGAAAAAGGAAACGAAGCAAAGAAAAAGAAAACGCGAAGGACTGACGTCACTTTGCGCGTGCCATGGAAGTGGGGAGAAAAAGAGTGAAAAACATTGCTTCGATTTTGAGTTTCTTTCTGCTTGGGGGGCTTTCGCTCCAGGCAGGAGTGCTCGATGAGTACCGACTTCATCAAGCCCAGGTTCTGCAGCAGGAAGGCCACTATCTTCAGGCGTTGGAAACCTATCGCAAGCTGCCGCGAAAGAGTGACGCTGAGCGCTACAATATGGCCAATCTCTACTATCGTCTGGGGCGTTTCGACGAGGCTTTGGCACTCTATAGGACAGTGGAGGCTCCTTCACTGCAGGGACGGAAACTCTACAATATGGGAAACTGCTACGCCATCAAGGGGAATTGGCAGAAGGCTCTGCGCTTCTACCGGGCCGCGCTCAAATTCGCTCCCGAAGATTTCGACCTGCGATACAATCTGAAAAAGGCCGAAGCCAGAGTTCGGCAGATGGAACTGGAGGCGTCGCTTTTGAAGCTCAGGCAAAAAGCGCAGAAAAAGGTTTGCAAGCTGGAACGTCTGCCTCTGGGAGTGCGGCGGGGCTTTTACGAAGGGAGCATCGAGTTCCTAAGCGACTTCGAAGGCAACGATACCCTCAAAGAGGCCCGCTACGGCGAAACCCTGCTCAAGCGCAACAACCAGGCCCGCCCCACCGGCAAACGAGGTCTCGGCAAAGAAGCAAGCCGCCGGAATCGGGAAGAGAACCGTACTGTCGTGAAAGGAAAAGAGCATCCTTTCGGTCTGGAAGAGATGCGCTATCGACGGCAGTTGCAGGAAAAAACTCTCAAGAGCCTGTTGGTGCCGATGACAGAGCCAAAGAAAAGTGAGGAGTGAGGAGTGAGCAGCGTTTTTTTAACTAGTAACGAGGAACGAGTAACTAGTAACTCTGTTCTGATTCATCCTACTGAAGAATATGATAGTTTCGTCTTCCTGAACTCGATTCAGGATCCACGGTTTGATGGGAATTCAAAGCCCTGGATTTCGGGTCAAACCCGAAATGACGGTTGTTTTTCAGAACACTCAATAGGAATACTCCTGGCACTTCTTCTCCTTGTCACCACCTTATCCTATGCCGATGAGGGAGCCAGGTTCTCGTTGAAACTTTCACAAAACAAGGCCTGGCTGGGTGAGCCGGTTTTGGCCCGCTTCACCCTCAGCTATCCGCAGACGATGAAGGTGGACAGCGTTCACTTCAAACCTGCCGGGCTCGAGGCTTTCGAGGTGGAAGAGCTCAACGTCAGTGCCCCGAAGAAAAAGCACGGTGAGGTGGTGCAGAACTTCCGTTACTTGCTGACACCGACAAAGCCTGGAACGCTCACCATACCTCCCCAAAAGATCGAATTGGCCTATCAGAACAAAAAAAACTACCGTTACATCACCCATACCTATCGGACGAATCCGGAGAAGATCACGGTGCGGGAGGTGCCGGGGGCGCTCAAAGTGGTGGGAGACTACCGGATGCGACTCGTCAGCGATGTGAATCGAACCCTGGCCAACCGTCCCGTTCATCTGGAACTGCATATCGCCGGCATCGGCAATACCCGCTATATCCCTCCCTTCGATCTGAAGATCCCCGGTGCGATCGTCTACCCTTCCAAACCGCAGGTGATGACCCGCTGGTTGGGGGAGGGAAAGTATCGCACAGAGTTCGTCCAGCGCTTTACGGTTCTGGCGGATGAAGACTACACCGTTCCCTCCATTCGTTTTCGCTATTTCAACCTCCAGACGGAGCTGCCGGAGGTCCTTCAGACCCCTCCGCTGGCTATCGAAGTCAAAAACCCCGCTTGGGAGCGGGAGAATCGGCTGCGTCTGGCGATCTTCGCGGCGGGATTTGCATTGGGAGGATTCTTCGTTTGGCTCCTGGCGAAATTTCTGAGTCGCCGTAAGCGGCAGAGTGAACTGAGCCGGGCGATCCTCAAAGCTCCCGATGATGCAACTCTCTACAAGATGCTGCTTCCCTACAGCGACCGTCCCGAGCTTCGCCCCTATCTTAGGCAGCTGGAAGCACGGCTCTACGGCCGGGGTGGAGAAGCTCCCGATCGGAAAAAGATCGCCGAAGTAATGAGGAAGGTCAAGAACGATTCGCTTTCCAAATGATAGGATATACCGATATTGCTTGTCGGAGGAATTATGTTTGGAACGCGATGGCGGATCTTCATACTGATCGCTCTGCTGCTGCCTTACGGACTTGCAGCTTCCGCCTGGAAGCGCATCGACCTCAAAGAGGCCAAGGCGCGCTACGATGCCTATTCTGCCCTGTTTATCGATGCACGGAGTTTCCCGCGTTACCGTGAGGGGACGATCATGCGTGCCGTGAATGTCCCGATCCGGCGTTTCAAACGGATGCTCAAATGGCTCCCCGCCGACAAAGCGGCTCCGATGGTGCTCTTCTGCGACGGCCCCCAATGCGGTCTGGCCCCCAAGCTGGCCGATCGCCTGGTCAAGGCGGGATATCACGAAGTGAAGGTCTATGCAGGGGGCTACCCCGAATGGAAACGCCACAATCTCCCCGTCATGGGAGCCCCGAAACCCTGTGACTGCGGCGACAACTACCGCCCCAAAGCCGATCCGGTCGCGGTGGAGGGGACCGCGCTCTATCTGGACCCGGAGGACGAGAGCCGGATCGACGCCCGCTGGATCGCTCCGCTGCTCCTCAAAGGGACCTTCCCCAACGGCCTGCATCTGATCGATGTGCGCAAAGCCTCCCAATTCGCCAAAGGGCACCTGCCGCGGGCGGAAAATCTCCCCTTCGACGAAGAGGCCATGACCCTGGATCTCTCCAAACTCCCACCCAAAGGCCCGATCCTCTTCACCTGCAAACACGGCAGCATCTCAAGCGATGCCTGGTTTTCTCTACCCGAATCGATTCAGAAGCGGGCTTTTATCCTGGATGCGGATGTGGTCTGCACGGAGAACAACTGCACGATCACACCCCACTGAGAGTGTGGGCTTCTGCCATGTCGTTTGTGCGGTGATCAGATTTCGAGTCGAAAACTCTCAGCTTGACGGATTTTATCAACCAGATAAAATTCCTCATTCCCTGGCCTCTATGCTATACTCCCCAAAATTTCCCCAAGGAGCCCTCTGTGAGCGATCCCACCGTTGATGATCTTTTGCAGATGTTGGAGCAGGGCCATCTCTTTCTCACCGGAGCGGCGGGGACCGGCAAGAGCTGGATGACCAACCGAATCATCGAAGCCTACCGGGAGCAGGAGCGTGGGGTCGTGGCCCTGGGTTCGACCGGAGTGAGTGCCGTCAACATCGGGGGCGTGACTCTGCACAGCTTTTTTGTCCTGGGGATCTGCAACAGTTTCGAAGTGCTGCGGGAACATGACCGGCGCAACAAGAAACGCCTGGCAGATCTGAAACGGCTGTTGAAGGCGACGGAGCTCATCGTCATCGATGAGGTGAGCATGATCGGCGTCGAGACCCTGGAGATGATCCGCTACCGTCTGGAGAGCCTGGGCTATAGCGGGCGGGTGATGTTCGTGGGGGATTTCTATCAGCTTCCGCCGGTGGTCCGCAGCGATCGACCTTCCGATTCTCTTTTCGGTGAAGCGGTCTACGCCTTCGAGAGTGGGGCCTGGGAAAGCTTCGCTCCGCATACGGTGGAGCTGAAGCAGATGCACCGGACCCGGGATACGGAGTTTACCCGGATCCTCTCAAAGATCCGACAGGGGATCCGGGACCGAGAGGTGACGGACTATCTGTTGAAGCTCTGCAACAACGAAGAGGTCTACGGCCTCGATCCCACCTGGCTCTTTGGGCGCAACCAGGAGGTGGAGCGGATGAATCGGGAGTCTCTGGATCGGCTGGAGGGGGAGGAGTATCTCTTTTTTGCCGAGCTGGAGAAGGAGAAGGCCCTGCACGAAAAGCGCCTGGAGAGCTGGAAAAAGATGCTGCCGGTCCAGGAGCAGCTGCGGCTCAAGGTGGGGGCACCGGTACTCTTCACCGTCAACAAATGGGGGCGTTATGTCAATGGAGAACGGGGGATCCTCCGGGGGGTGGAAGAGGAGTTTCTGATCGTGGAGAAGGCAAACGAGTTCGTCCGGGTGGAGCCTCACGAGTTTGTTCTGGGGGAGCCGACACTGGACGGCGAGGGCAGGGTGGAGATGCGTCCTCTGGCGATCCTGAAACAGTTTCCTCTCAAACCCGCCTATGCGGTGACGATCCACAAGTCCCAGGGGATGAGCATCGACCGGCTGGTCTGCAATGTCGACACCCTCTTCGTCCCCAGCCAGTTCTACGTGGCGATCTCCCGGGCCACCGACCCCAAAGGGCTCAAGATCGACTTCAACCGGGGAGATCTGGAACGCTATCTGGAGCAGGCGATCCGAGTGGATGAAAGAGTGGTGCGTTTTTACGATTCTGTTGAATCGCAAAAACGAGTGAGGAATTAGGAGTGAGGAGTGAGTAGTTGGCAGTTTCGGTTTGCGTTGCTACGCAATGCTATCGATTGGAATGGAGGCGGGAATTCATTCCCGCAGTGCAGGACGAAAGCCCTGCCCCAATAACCAGTGACCAATGACTGGTCACCTTGCGACTCAATACTTAGCACTTGGCACATAACACGTAGCACGAAATTGGAAAAACAATGAAAATCAACCTCTACATCATCGACAAAAAAGGCAAAAAAGAGCTCTACGAGCCCCTGGTGGAGCACTATCGAAAACTTTGCCGTCCCTGGGCACAGGTGGAAGTACATGAGATCTTTACCAAAGAGATCGCCCGGGCCCAGGAGCAGAACCCGGAGGCGGCGCAACGATCCTACACCCAGGCCCTGGAACGTTATCGGGGGAGCGGTTACGATGTGGTCCTGGATCCGGAGGGGAAATCGATCAGTAGTTTCGATTTTGCAGATCTGCTTAAGGATCGGGCGGTGGTCAACTTCTACATCGGCGGTGCCTACGGCTTCGAACGCCCTTTTGTCGACACAAGTAACAAATCCGTTTCCTTTGGTAGAATTACGCTTTCACACAAGCTGGTCAAAGTGGTTTTGATGGAACAGATCTTTCGGGGTCTTTCGATCCTTCATAACCATCCGTACCACAAATAAACTGGCAGGAGTCGCCATGCTGACACAGAAAGAGCTGCAGGAGTTCGAGAAGGAATTGACTGAGCGCAAGGCTCAGATTCTCAAGAACCTTGAAGAGGCAGAGAATAAAATTGTAATGATGCAGAACCAGGAGCCCAAGGACGAAGGTGACTTCGCCGCCCTGGCTATCGAGACCGATATCGACGATCGGATCATCCGGCAACAGCGGGCCGAACTCAACGAGATCGAAATCGCTTTGGGTAAAATAAAAGCCGGAACCTACGGTATCTGTGAAATGTGCGAAGAACCCATCGGTATTGAACGGCTGAAGGTTAAAAACTTTGCACGTTACTGCATCGTCTGTCGTGAAATCGTAGAGCGGGAGCACTGAAGGTACCGTAAAAAGAACAGAGGAGGAGTGAATCATGCGTCTGGGGACCTATTTCTTTTCGGGCCTTGTCTTTATCGCCATCGCCACAGGAGTGACCTATTTCTTCTATCCGGGGTATCATAGCCTCACGATTATGGGGGTGACGATCAATCTGCCGGTTGCCGTCTGGATAGCCCTCCCGCTTCTTCTCCTCTTTCTCCTGACCCTTCTGCATATGACCTATCACGGTACCCGGGGCTATTTCCAGCGCCGCAAATGGGTCCGGGATGCCGAAGAGCTCAAAGACGCCCTCTACTGGGCACTGCTCCAGGAGCCTAAAGAGCATCACTATTCCATCCCCAAGATGAAAGAGGGAGCGCCTCTGCTCAACGTCTCCCGGATCCAGGTAGTGGGTAACATCCACGGACTCTCCGACAAGCTGATGCAGACCATCGAGTGGGTCAAGAAGATTGAGAACGGTGAGTATGTGGATCTGCGGGCCAAAAAGGTGGAGCGTTTTCTCTCCAAAGAGAATCCGCTGGTGGTTCAAAATCAGATCAACCGTATCGCTCATGAAAAACGTTTTGCCGAAGATGTCCTGCAGGCCAGAGAGTCTTATGATCCTACCGTAGTCGAGCGGGCGCTGGAGGCGATGGTGGAACGGGAAGATCTCTACAAGCTCAAACGTTTCCTCCCCATGATGGATAAAAAACATCTCTACCGGCTCCTCGAACGTATCGATAGCAAAAAGGAAGATCTGGGATTCTCTCCTGAAATGGCCAAGATCTTTACCGTCCATTTCCCTCTGGAGTGCCCCGATTATATTCGTCTGCTTCAATCAGCATTACGTCACTTCAATCCCGATCAGAACCTGGCACTCTTCAAAGAATTGGCCAAAGAGAAAGAGGCGGCCCAAAGCGCCTATCTCTATCTCTTGTTCGAGTATGAGATGATCGACGATGCGGAGAAATTCCTGGAAGAACATGGCGAGAATGATTTCAAGCCCTTCCGGGCCCTCTTGATCCTCAAACGGGAGAAACACCACTTCCGCATCGATGACCTGATCGATGCTCATATCGCCTGCAATGAGGCCTGATTTTTCCCGACCACTCTATGTGCTCGCTCCACTGGCGGGCTTTACCGATCTCCCTTTTCGCTCCGTTGTCAAAAAGTTCGGTGTCGATCTGACCGTCAGTGAGATGATCAGCTCCAACGCCCTGGCCCACGGGAGCAAAAAGACCCAGAAGATGCTGGAGAAGTCCCCGCTGGAGAGTCCCTACAGCGTGCAGATCGCCGGCAGTGATCCGGAGATCATCAAGCGGACGCTGGAGGTGCTCAACGCGCGGGAGGGGATCGACGGGATCGATCTCAACTGCGGCTGCCCCGCCCCCAAGATCGTCAACAATCTCCAGGGAAGCGCACTGCTGGGAGATCCCGAAGGCCTGGGACGGGCCATCGAGACCATCAAAAAATACTCCGACAAATCCTACACCTCCGTCAAAATGCGACTAGGGGTCAAAGAGAAAAACCACGTGGAGCTGGCCAAGGTGATGGAGGAGGCCGGGGCCGACTTCATCGCCGTACACGGCCGCACCCGGGCCGGGCGCTACAAGGCTCCCGTCGATTACGATGCTATCCGTGAGGTCAAAGAGGCGGTCTCCGTCCCGGTCATCGCCAACGGTGACATCGACTCCCCCGAAAAGGCCCGCTGGGTGTTGGAGTATACCGGATGTGACGGGGTGATGATCGGCCGGGCCGCCGTGGGCAAACCCTGGATCTTCGCCCAGATCAAAGAGGGGATCGACACCCCGCCTCCCGAACTGATCCGGGAGGTGGTGCTGGAGCATTTCGATCGGATGATCGAGCATTACGGCGACTACGGTATCTTTCTCTTCCGCAAGCACCTGCATACCTACTCCAAGGTGGGCTATCCCGGTGCCGCTGCCTTTCGCAACGATGTCAACACCATCACCGATCCGGCACTGATGCGCCGGAAGGTGGAGGAGTTTTTTTCCCAGAAGCCTCTAAAGAAGAGTTAGGAGTTAGGAATGAGGAGTTAGGAACTTTGGTTGGGGTAGCTTCGCAATGTCGTTTTACGGAACCGGGAATTTATTCCCGGAAAAGGGGTTGACACAAAAAGGCTTCCCTCCTCTATAGACGCGAATGAATTCGCGTTGCCAAAGTTTGGTTCTCCAGCCGTCTTTCCAGATCCTCCCCGGTCAAACAGGCCATTTCGTAGTATTCGTTGCCGTTGAAAGCGAACTCCGTGATCGTATCGAGCCCCAGTTTTCGGCTGTGGGCCGCGTAGGAGCGGGGGTTTTGTTTGTTGACGAAGGTCACCAGCACCGGATAGCTGGGCTGCATCGCTTCCCGGGCGAATTCGAAAATCTCTTCCAGCAGTCCGCTCCCTCGGGAGGGTTTGTCGATGCAGACGGGGCCGTACTGATAGGAGTTTTCCGTCGAGAGTGGGATTCCCCGGTAGCTCAGCGTCGGCAGATCTTCGATCATCCGGGCGAAAATGGGCCAGCGGGAGCAGAACCCCCACGAAGCGGCCATCACGTAGCCGGCGATCTCTCCATCTTCACGGGCGGCGATGAAAAAGCCCTCATCGCTCTCGATGAGCTCCCGCAGCAGCTCGGGGGTGAAGTCGGTGGTGACGAAGCCGTCGGAGCGATCCTCGTCGGCGATCGTATCGACCTGATAGCAGCGGTGCAGACGCAAAATCGCGTCGATATCTTCCGGTGTAGCGTTACGAATTTCCATTGCTCTTCTCCTTTTTGCGATAGTGTTCCATCCGTCGTAGAGTCTCCAGATCCAGAGCTGTCCCCCTCTCCGCGAGAAAACGATGGATCCTCTCCCAACGTTCGGCAGGGAGCTTCTGCCCGTATTTGACTTTGGTATGGATCTGCTCGACGGCGATTTCCACCACCGCCGTGGCCTCCAGGGCTTTGGCATAGCGGGGTTCATTGTCCAGAGGGAGGTAATTGCCTTCCGGTTGGTATTTTCGCATCAGTTTTTCCAGCGCCCGGGCCTTCTCATTTGAGGAGTGGAGCTCCCGGGCAGATCCCTCGATCTCCAGAGAGGCAAAAAACTGCGTCGCCGGACAGGCCAGCCCCTCCTCGGAGCTGAAGTAGGAGGGGATCAGACTCCCCAGTTCGACGATACTGACAAAGACATGTGAGCTTTGACGGATCGCCTCCATTTTTCTGCCGCCCTTTTTGCCGTGAAAATAGATCGCTTCCCTGTCTCCGGCGAAACTGACGGGGACGACCGACACCCCCTCTTTTTCTCTCAATGCCAGACTGGCGTAGGGGGACGTCTCCAGAATTCTCTGTATCGTTTCCGCATTCATGATCCTGCTTCCTCTCAAGTGGATACGCTATGATAGCGCCGATCTGACCTTAGTAAAAGGGCCAAATAATGAAAAAAAGAGGGGGACAGTTGTGATATTGAAACTGCCGGAGGGGAGCGGGACCCTCACCGAACGCCTCTACCTCACTTTGAAAGAGTGGATCCTTCACGAGGCGAAACCGGGGGCCAGGCTCCCTTCCATCCGGGCGCTGGCAGCCGAAAACCGCATCAGCCGCACTACGGTGGAGGCCGCCTATTCCCAACTTTATGCCGAAGGGTACATCGAGAGCCGCCCACGGTCGGGCTATTTCGTCGCCGAGGATCTCCTGGCGGTCGACCACATCCCCGACAAAGAGCCCGACGCCCAAAAAAGTCTTATCGGGGCAGAGCGGGTACGCTACGACTTCTATCCGGCGCGTCTGAGCCCCGAAATTTTCCCCGTCAAAACCTGGCGGCGTCTCAGCGCGCGGGTGCTGCAGGAGGATCTGGACTTCGGCGCCTATCCCGACGGGCAGGGGGAGGCGGGGTTTCGTGAGCAGATCGCCTCCTATCTCAACCGGATCCGCGGGACCCGCTGCCATGCGGATCGGATCGTGGTCTGCTCCGGTTTCATCGACGCGATGGGGCTGGCGGCGGAGCTGATGGAGGCGCGGGATCGCCCTTTTGCGATGGAGTGGCCCGGATACCGGCTGGCCGAGCGGGTGATGGAGGAACACGGCTATCGGACCCTCCATCTTCCCGTGGATTCCCAGGGGGTCGATCCGCAGCGTCTGGCGGCGACCGAGGCCGGGAGCCTCTACCTGACCCCCTCCCACCAGTATCCCACCGGCGCGACCCTCCCGGTGACCCGGCGCCAGGCGCTGCTGGAGTGGGGCAGGCACCAAAAGAGCTGGATCATCGAGGACGACTACGACAGCGAACTCAATTACACCCACCGCCCCATCCCGGCAATGCAGGGGCTGGAAGGGGGAGAGCGGGTGCTCTATCTGGGAACCTTCTCCAAATCCCTCTCTCCGGCGATCCGGGTCGCCTATCTGGTGCTACCTGAGCCGATGATGGAGCGCTACCGGCGCAGCAGCCACGCCCATTTCGCCCGGGTGTCGTTGCCGATCCAGCGGACGCTGGAGCTTTTCATGGCCGAGGGGCACTGGGAGCGGCACCTTCGCCGTGTGCGGACGCTCAACCGCCGCCGACACGACCGGATGCTCGCGGCGCTGAAGCGGGAGCTGGGGGATCGGATCGAGATTCTCACTCAAGGCGGCGGCTTGGCGATCCTCGTACGGCCTACCGACGGATGTGACCTGAAGCATCTGCGCCAGGACGCGGCAAAGCGGGGGATCCGCCTCTATCTGGCCAGTGATTTCTACGGAGAGGAGTGGGAGGCGCTGCGGATGGGGTTCGGGGGGTTGGACGAAGAGGCGATCGATGACGGAGTGGCGGAGGTGGCGGCTCTGTGGAGGGCACAAAACCTCTGATTTTATATCAGCTGCCGCGCAGAATGGCTATCTTGATGTTTCTCTTTTTTTTCTCTCTTCAAAGAAAAAGTGATTTTTCGGAGAAAAAAAGATTATTTCAATGGGTTATAATAAAATGTAAACGTAGACACAATAAAAAAGGAGTGGGAATGAAGCGTTATCTTTTGTCATCGTTTTTGCTTCTGGTGATTCTGCAAACGGTTTCGGCCTACATGCTGCAGGTGGTTTTTCCCCGACCCGGTTCCGTTCTGGAAGAGGGGAAAAGCTATAGTATCCGCTGGAAAACGGATCTCAAAGGCAAACTCTGCATTACCGGGTTGCTGGGGGGACATGAAAGAGGCAGGCTTGACGATTGCAATATCGATGCACAGTCCGGACATTTCCTGTGGCATATTCCGAAAGGATATGTCAGCGAATTCGGCATCGACAGGGCCGAAAATGCCTGGCTCGCATTTGCTCCGGCGGATGCGCCGGACCGTTTCGTGCGCTCTCCCGAATTTACGATTGTACGAAAGGGTGCCGGTCAACTTAAGCCACCCAGTCATGGACCTTCATCCTCCCTTCCCCAAAAGAGTTCCGCCGAAGCTTTCATCCGCCGCTATTACCGTCTGATCGATCAGAAACGATATCGGCAAGCCTACGAAATGTGGGCCCATTGCAGATTTTCCATAAGACGGGGCAATGCGATAGAAGCATACGGCCTTCGGGACGACTTTTCCCGCTGGAAACGCATGACGGCTTCCGCTATCCGCCGGGTCCGGGTCCTGAGTGTACGGGAAATCCCCCCGCGGAAAAGAGGGTGTGATCCCCATACCATCCTGGGAATCCGGGAATTCAGTGTCACGCTGTCACTCGAGGTTGTGCCCGGCCATTGGGTAGGCCCGACAGGGAGAGCCACCTTTTTCGTCGAAGTGGCCAAAGGGGCTGACGGGCGTTATCACATCCTCAATATCGGGAGTGGATAAGGTTGTTTGGATTGTGAGGCTGACTTGAGGTGTGGCACTCGATTTACAAAATGACCAATGGCTGATGACCAATCTGCTACAATCTTTCAAAAAAGGTATCTATGTACACGATCATTCTCGACACTGAAACTACCGGCACGGAGGCCGAAGACCGGATCTGCCAGCTCGCCTATCTCGTCCTGGACGAATCGGGGGAGGTGGTGGAGCACTACGATGCACTCTGCACGCCGCCGCTGCCAGTCAAATATGACGCCATGGCCATCCACCACATCACCCCCGAGATGCTGGAGGGCAAACCCGCCTGTACCGAGACCGAGGCCTTCCGCCGTCTGCAGGAACTCAACACTCCCGAGAATCTCCTGGTGATCCAGAATGCCCCCTTCGATCTGGCGATGCTGGCCAAAGAGGGCTTCGAGAGCCGAATGCGGCTAGTCGATACCTTTCGGATCGTCCGTAAATTCCTGACGGAGCAGAAGCAGCACGGTCAGCAGTATCTACGCTACTCTCTGGGGCTCTACCGGCACGAACCGGCGCTGATCGAAAAGCTGGGGGTTCAGGTGCGGGCCCATGACGCCCTGGGGGATGTGATCGTGCTGAAGCACCTCTACGACTATCTGTTGGAGTCCTACAGCGCCGAAGAGATGGCCAAGCTCTGCAGTGCACCGATGCTCCTGGAGATCATGCCCATGGGACGTCACCGGGGCAAGCGGATCGAAACCGTGGCCCTGGAGCACCGCAACGATCTCTTCTATATGCTGGAGAATTTCGATCTGGATATGGACCTGAAATACTCCTTCGAGTATTGGCTGGAGCAGACCCGGGACCGGGTGCGGGTCACCATCGGTTTCGGCAAGCACAAGGGCCGAACCCCCGAAGAGGTGGTCGGTGAAGACCGGAACTACCTGGAGTGGATGCGGGACAAGGCCGACCGGATCCCCGCCGAGCTCAAGGCGGAACTGGTGAGGGTGCTGGGGAATGAAAAGTGAGGAATTAGGAGTTAGGAATTTTGGTTGGCGTTGCTTGGCAACGCTTTCTATGAAGGGAGGCGGGACTTTAGTCCCGCAGTGCAGGGCTGAAGCCCTGCCTCCATTGGGCACGATGTCGTTTGAATGATATTTGAGGGTTCGCTGTGCAGGGGTACGAAACGGCGTAGCGTGGGATTGTTATCCCACGAAACCTGAGCTGAGATACTCGTCATTCCGGCGGAATCATCAGAGGGAAGAGGGGATTTTTTGATGCGAAACAGCCGTCAAAGAGAGGCGATTTTTTATGCCCTGGCGGCGGTAGGGCTCTGGTCCACCGTCGCCTCCGCTTTCAAGATCTCTTTGCGTTATCTCTCGCCCGAATCACTCCTCTTCTATGCCGCGTTGAGCTCCCTGACGCTCTTCGGATGGCTGCTGTGGCGGCAGGGGAGACTGGCCGAAGTCTGGGAACACTTTCGCCGGTATCCGGGGCGTATTCTGCTCCTGGGGACGATCAATCCGTTCATCTACTATCTGACCCTTTTCCACGCTTACGATCTTCTTCCGGCCCAGGAGGCCCAGGCGATCAACTACAGCTGGGGGGTCCTTCTGGCACTGCTCTCGGTGCCGATCCTGGGGCAGAAGCTGCGCCGCCGGGATCTGTTGGGGGGTCTGTTCTGTTATACCGGAGTGCTGGTGATCGCCACCCGGGGGGATCTGCTCTCGCTCCATTTCCACAGCCTCTCCGGGGTGCTCTACGCCCTGGCCAGCACGCTGCTCTGGGCACTCTACTGGCTCTACAATACCCGGATCAAAGCGGAGCCCCTGCCGCTGCTCTTTCTCAACTTTTTGGTCGGGACGCTGCTGTTGAGTTTCTATCTCTTCGTCTTCAAAGAGGGAGTGGAATTTCCCGGTCCGGCCGGATTGACCGGGGCTCTCTATGTCGGCCTTTTCGAGATGGGGATCACCTTTCTCCTCTGGCTCAAAGCCCTCAAACTCGCTCCTCGCACCGCGACCGTCTCCAATCTAATCTATCTCTCCCCCTTTCTCTCGATGATTTTGATTCATCTCCTCGTCGGAGAGCCGATCTACACCTCGACGATGGTCGCTCTGGCCTTGATCCTGGGGGGCTTGTGGGTTCAGCAGGGTGGAGGAAAAAACGCCTGAATTATATTTTTTAATATCCTTCTAAACTTTTTTCGGTATCTTTAGAGTCAAATTATCGTAAAAGGCGGAGTCGGCGGTGACAGGGGAAATCCATCATGTGAAAGCACCGGAATCGGGTCGTCTGGACCGGGTGCTCGCTGCAGCGATGGACCGCAGCCGCAATCAGGTGGCCAAGCTCATCGAAGCCGGGGCCGTCGCGGTGGAAGGTTCCCCCGTCACCCGTCCCAGCTTCAAAGTCGAAGCGGGCGAGGAGATCAGCTACCGGATCCTGGAAGCGCCCAAAAGGGAGAGCCTGCCGGTGGAATTTGACGTGGAGGTGCTCTACGAGGATGAGCATCTGCTGGTGCTGAACAAGCCCGCCGGAGTAGTTGTCCATCCCGCTCCCTCGGTACGGGAGCCGACCCTGGTGGATTGGCTGATCTCCCGGGGCATCTCCCTCTCGACTCTGGCGGGGGAGGAGCGCCACGGCATTGTCCACCGTCTGGACAAGGAGACCAGCGGCGCCCTGGTCATCGCCAAGACCAACGCGGTTCATCAGGCGTTGAGCGAAGAGCTCAAGAGTCGGGAGATGGGACGCTACTACCTGGCGCTCATCGACCATCCCCTGCGGGAGGATATCAGCGTCGATGCCCCTATCGCCCGCAATCCCGCCAACCGGCTCAAGATGGCGGTCGTGGAGGGGGGACGCAACGCCCGGACCGATTTTCTCAAACTCGAGACGGGGAGAGAGGGGAGTGAGCTGATCGCCGCGCGGCTCCATACCGGTCGGACCCATCAGATCCGGGTCCATCTGGCAAGTCTTGGGCGCCACATCCTGGGGGACACGCTCTACGGCTACCGGGAGCAGAAACGGGGGAAGATCCCGCGGGTCTTTCTCCATGCCGCGCTGCTCTATCTGACCCATCCGGTCCGCAAAGAGCGCCTGGAGATCGCCGCCCCGCTGCCGGAAGATATGCGGGAGTATCTGCACAAACACTATACGAGGAGCACCATCGATGAAACGAATCTACCGAATTGCCTGCCTGACGAGTTTGCTCGCCGCTTCCCTGGCACTTGACGGCTGCAGCAAAGCCATCGGCGATGTCGCCAGCCTGACCGCGGTCAAGACCGATCTCTCCATGCCGAAGATCGAAGGGGTCAAGACTATCGTCGACCGGACCAGTGTGGGCTTCGAGTGGAAGCCTGTGACCGATAAGCGGGTCGAGGGGATCGATGTCTACCGTGCCTTCGCCACCGACGGCAAAGAGGAGAAGTATCTCAAGATCGCCACGATCCCCAACCGCTACGCCACCCATTTCGTCGATACCACCATCCGCCCCGCCACCACTTACGACTATACCTTCAAGACTTTCGGAGTGCTCTTCGGTTCCGCGCCCGGCCAGATCATCCGGGTCAAGACCGCCCCGCCGCTTCCCGCAGTCAACCTGGTCAAAGCCTATCAGCCCGATGCCGGGGTGGTGAAGCTTCTGTGGACCCCCCACAGCGATCCACGGATCGTCGACTATCTCGTTCAGCGCCGTCTGGACGGCAAGGAGTGGAAATATCTCGATACCGTCAAGGGGCGTCTGAACCCCGAATATATCGATATGTCTCCGGCCAAAGGCCACACCTATGCCTACCGGGTGATCGCCCGCAGTGCCGACAAGATCCGGGCGCTCCCCAGCCGGGCTTTGAGCGTCACGATCCGCTAGGAGAGCCCGGATGCCTCATCTGATTGTCGATCCCTTTGACCGCGGACGGCTCGATCAGCTGGTAGAAGAGGGAGAGCTCTGTACCCTGCGTGCCGTGGCCGAAGATCGCCCCATTGAGCTGCTGGGGATTCGGGAAGAGGGGGAGTTTTTCCTGGAGATCAAAGACCGGGGAGAGGATTGTCTCATCCGGGCCGACAAGATCACCCGTCCCCTGGACAGCAACCGGATCAAACGAGCATTGAAACGGCTGGCGGAAGCCGCCGATCTGACAATCCGCCATTCCAACATCGCCCTCTCTCCCACCAAACCTCCCATCGCCGCCGAGTACGACAAGAAGATCCGGGATTTCGAGTCGCCGGACTTTCCTCTGGAGAAGGTGGCGCTGGAGGTGGGATTCGGCAGCGGGCGGCACCTGCTCTGGCAGGCCAAAGCCCATCCCGATACCCTCTTCATCGGGATCGAGATCCACACCCCTTCGGCCCAGCAGGTCCTCAAACAGATCGAGCTCCAGGGGCTCACGAATATCTGGGTGGTCAACTACGACGCCCGGCTGCTGCTGGAGATGCTTCCTTCCAACCGCCTGGAGGCGATCTATGTCCACTTCCCGGTCCCCTGGGACAAAAAGCCCCATCGCCGGGTCATCAGCGAGCGCTTTCTGGAAGAGTCGCTGCGGGCCCTGCGTCCCGGAGGGATCCTGGAGCTGCGTACCGACAGTGACAACTACTACCGTTATGCCCTGGAGGTCTTCAGCTCGCCCCCCAAGATCGACTTTCGGGTGGAGAAGAACCGGGAGCTGCCGGTGGTGAGCAAATACGAGGCCAGATGGCGCCGGATGGAGAAAGATATCTACACCCTGACGGTCACCGCCGAAGCGCTTTCCCCCGAAAGAAAAAACGACTATAATTTTACATTCGAAAAACCGCTGGATCCGGAAAGAGTGGAACAGTTGCCGCGCAAGGCGGTGGTGGACGAGGAGTGTTTCGTCCATTTCGGCCCCCGCTATCGCCGGGCGGACGGGCTGGGCGGCGTGATCGAGTGCTCCTTCGGCAGTTTTGACCGGCCGGAGCACAAATACCTGCGCTACGACGAGTGGGGGAAGGTAGAGTATTTTCCCGACTCGCCCGTCCGGACTGCCGCCAATGCCCGGGCACACCGATTGATAGGAGCAATGATCCATGGCTAACGTCATCACCGCATCCAAGCTGACTCTCGCCTACGACGGCGGACGCAAAGAGATCATCAAGCATGCCAGCTTTTCGGTCCGCAAAGGGGAGTTCGTCTTCATCACCGGGCCCAGCGGAAGCGGCAAATCGACGCTGCTGAAATCCTTCTACGGGGCCCTGCGCCCCAAAGAGGGCAAACTCACTGTCGGGGGTCTCGATATGAGCCGAATCGGCCAGAGCAAGCTCCTGGAACTGCGGACCCATCTGGGGATCGTTTTTCAGGATTACAAACTGATCAACGAGTGGACGGTGGAGAAGAATGTGGTTCTGCCGTTGATCATCGCCGGCTACAGCACCGATATCCAGCAGACCCAGGCCAAGAAGCTGCTGCGGCATGTCAAACTCACCGAGCAGGCTGACCGCTACCCCCTGGAGCTCAGTGGGGGAGAGCAGCAGCGTGTGGGGGTGGCGCGGGCCCTGTCGAAAAACCCCTTCCTGATCCTGGCCGACGAACCCACCGGAAACCTGGACGAATACTCCTCCAACGTCATCTGGGATCTGATGGAGAACGCCTGCGATCAGCTGGGCTCCACCGTGGTGGTGGTAACCCACCGGATTCCGACGATCTTCAACATACCCTACCGCCACTTCATCATCGAGAACAAGGGGATCTATGAAGTCCGTTAGAGATCATCTGATGTTCCTGCTGCCGCTCCTGGCGATCCTGCTGGGAGTCGAGTTTTTCCTGGTCTTCAACCGGGTCACACAGAGCTCCGAGGAGAAGCTCCGCGAGTCCTATTCGATCCTTGTCGTCTCCAAAAAAGCGATGAGTCTGAAGGATTTCCGGCGGATCGATCCCCATATCGCCGAGGCGGCTCCCATCCCCAAAGCGAGGATCGCCAAAGAGATCGCCCGGGGAATGAAAAATACCCCGGATCGGGAGATCCTGGCCGCACTGCCGCATTTCTACAACCTCCATCTCGACCGGTATCTGAGTCGGAAGGATGTGGAGAAGATCCGGCAGAAGCTCCTGGCTGCGAAGGGAATCAAAAAAGTGGAGACCTTCGGTGAGAACCACCGGGCCAAATACAACCTATTCCTCTTCCTCAAGATCATTTTCTGGAGCTTTGTCGGGCTCATGGGACTGGTGAGTATCTTCCTGGTGGTCAAGCAGATGGAGGTGTGGCAGATGGCCCACCGGGAGCGGATGCAGATCATGGAGATCTTCGGAGCCCCGATGTTGCTGCGCAGCGGCGTGCTCTTCCGTATGGGGATCGTGGATGCACTGCTGGCCACGGTGATTACAGCGGGTATTTTCGCTTTGCTGCGATACTACTATGCGCCCATCAGCGGGATCGAGATCCTGGTCGATCGTCAGGCACTGCTTTTTGAACTCAAGGATATAGCGATTCTGGGAGGGATCGCCCTGTTCATCGTGATTTCGGCGGTGCTGACCGTCGCCGTCAAGAGCCGGGGGCCCCGAGAGTGATGCGAAAGTTCTGGTGGCTGCTCCTGATCGGGGTGATGGGGCTGCACGCCTCGAAGATTGTCGAAAAGATCCAGGACTCCCAACAGAACCTTCGCAGCACCGAAGCCCAGAAAAAAGCGGCCAGCCGCCAGCTCTCCAAACTGGCCGCCTCCATCAAAAGTACTGAAAAAGAGCTGGCGGCCGTGCAGAAAAAGCTGGATCGCCTGGCCCGGCAGAAACAAGAGGGAGAAGCCCGATACGCCGACGCGCTTGAGCGGATTAAAGGGCTCGACAAACAGATCGCACAGCTCGATCGGGACATCAAAACCCGCCACGACCGCTTCCTGCGGCTGCTCAGCGATCAGTTCGCCACCATCGTCGCCATGCGTCAAATGAACCGCCGCAGTGAGCGGGGGGTGATTCTCGACGAGTACTTCCAACGCTACAAAGCGGCGACCGATCGGGAGCTCAAACGTCTCAAGGAGAGTATCGACCGCAGCCGGAAATCGAAACAGGTGCTGATGCTCTCCCGGGCCAAACTCAAGCGCAGCATCGCCAAACTGGATGCGCTGCGAAACCTCTACAGGATCAAAAAAGAGAAATCCCAGAAGCTTCTGAAAAAACTGGCGGCGGAAGAGAAACTCTACCGTCAGAAACTTCGCACCATTATCAGCCGTCAGAACGCGCTGCGCCAGACTCTGGCCAAACTCAACATTCTGAGAAAAGAGGAGATCGAAGAGGCGAAGCGGCGGGAGGCGGAGCGCAAAGCCCAGCTGGAGCGTCGGGCCAGGGAACTGGAGGCGATGCGGGCCCGAAAAAGGCAGGAGCGTGAGCAGGCCCGTGCCGAGGGACGGGAGGTGGACTACTCTGCTGTCAGCCTTCCGGAAGAGGAGAATGTCAAGGTCAAGCAGTACGGCAGCTCCTATCAGCGGGAGCGGGTAGCCCGCTACCGGGGGCCGCGGACCATCTCCCCGATCCGGGGTGCCCGCCTGGTGAAGCGCTTCGGCAACTATGTCGATCCCATCTACAAGATCAAGATCTTCAACGACTCTATCACCCTCAAAGCTCCCCAGAGCGATGCGCCCGTTCGCAATGTCCTCAACGGCAAAGTGGTCTATGTGGGTGAGAACAGCATTCTGGGTAAGGTGGTGATCGTCCAGCACGGCAACGGGCTGCATACGGTCTATGCCGGGCTCTCCAAAATCTCGCCGATCATCCGCACCGGGACCCGGATCCGCCGGGGAACCGCCGTAGGCAAGGTCCGCCGCAAACTGATCTTCCAGGCGACCCAGCATTCGAAGCTGATCAATCCGGTGCAGCTCATCCGCATTTAGGGTGCCGGAGGGCTCCCGATAACGTCCTGAAAGGCATCTTTCGCTATAATCGCGACAAAATTGTTAGGGGGCGTGATGAAGCAGCGCAAGCGGGTACTGGTGAAATTTTCTGGCGAAGCACTGGCCGGAGAAGAGGGCTACGGGATCGATACCAAGATCCTCAAATTCATTGCCGACGAGATCAAAAAGCTGGTCGATGCCGATATCGAAGTGGCAATCGTCGTGGGCGGCGGCAACATCATCCGGGGGGTCACGGCGGCCCAGGACGGCATCATCAAGCGCACCAGCGGCGACTACATGGGGATGCTGGCCACGGTCATCAACGGGGTGGCGATCCAGGAGGCCCTGGAGAGCATCGGCCTGGAGGCACGGCTGCAGAGCGCCATCGATATGCACGAGATCGGGGAGAGCTTCATCGTCCGCCGGGCGCGACGTCACCTGGAGAAGGGACGGGTCGTGGTCTTCGCCGGGGGAACCGGCAACCCCTATTTCACCACCGACACCGCCGCCACACTCCGTGCCAGCGAGATCGAGGCGGATATGCTCATCAAAGCCACCAAGGTCGACGGCGTCTACGACAAGGATCCCATGAAGTTCTCCGACGCCCGCAAACTGGACGAGATCAGCTACGACAAGGCGCTCAGCGACCATATCCGGGTCATGGACGACACCGCCATCGCCCTGGCCAAAGAGAACCGGCTGCCCATCGTCGTCTGCAATATGTTCGAACCCGGCAATCTCAAACGGATCATCGAGGGCGACACGTCGCTCTGTTCGATCGTTCACTGACAAACTCAAGTAAAGGAACCCATAGTATGAAAAGACTGGAACAGATCACCGCCAAAGCCCTGGAGCGTCTCAACCACGACCGCTACCTTCTGACCAAAGCTGTCGGCAAACGTGCCGAAGAGCTCAGCCGAGGAGCGGCGCCGCTGGTGGACATGGATATCAAAAAGCACAAAGCCACCGATATCGCCCTCCACGAGATCGCCGAGGGCAAGCTCCACATCGAAAAAGAGGCTTGAAAGCGAGCCTCTTTTGAACGATTTCCTGGAGCTGGTCAAGAAACTCAAGTCTGTCGAAGATGCCACTGAACTCCTTGGCCGACAGATCGAGCTCAACGACCGGATCCGGGATGCTCTGGCCTTCGCGATCAGGGCCCATGAGGGGCAGACGCGAAAAAGCGGCGAACCCTATGTGATCCATCCTATTCTTGTGGCGGCCATCACCGCCTCCATCAGCAGTGACGAAACGATGGTGATTTCCGCGCTCCTTCACGATGTGGTGGAGGATACCCCCCACACCATCGAAGAGATCGGCGAACGCTTCGGCCCCGATGTGCGCCACATCGTCGAGGGACTGACCAAGATCGTCGCCATACGGGACGAGAAGCTGGTCCCCTCCGACTCCAATGAAAAGCTCATCACCTCCGCCCTGACTTTCCGCAAGATGCTGATCGCCTCCATCGAGGATGTGCGGGTGCTGATCATCAAGCTCTGTGACCGGCTCCACAATATGCTCACCCTCGATGCCCTTCCGCCGGCCAAGCAGCTGCGGATCTCCGAAGAGACTCTGGTAGTTTACGCCCCCATCGCCCACCGACTCGGGATCTCCCGGATCAAGAACCTCCTGGAGGATCTGAGCTTCCGCTATATCTACCCCAAAGATTACCAACGGATCGACGAGTACATCAAAGCCAACCATCAGAGCCTCCATATCCGGCTCAACTCCTTCATCGGCAAGGTCAAAAACGCCCTCTGTATGCAGGGGTTCCACCGGGATGATTTCGAGGTGATCGGACGGGTCAAACACTACTACTCCATCTACCTCAAGATGCATCGCAAAGGGATCGGCATCGATGAGGTGCTGGACCTGTTGGCCGTGCGGGTGATCGTGAAACAGCCCATCGAATGCTACAAGGCCCTGGGAGCCCTGCACCTGAGTTTCACACCGCTGATCTCCCGCTTCAAAGACTATATCGCCCTCCCCAAGGACAACGGCTACCAGACGATCCATACCACCCTGTTCGATGACGAGAATATCGTCGAAGCCCAGATCCGGACCGAGCGGATGCATCATCTGGCAGAGTACGGGATTGCGGCTCACTGGAAATACAAAGAGGGAGAGGAGGCGACTGAAGAGATCGGTGTGAAACTGGAGTGGCTCAAGAGCCTTCCCTATCAGGACGACTCCATCGAAGAGTTCTACGAACTGGCCAAAAACGACCTCTTCAGTGAGGATATCGTGGTCTTCTCCCCCAAAGGGGACTACTTCACCCTCCCCAAAGATTCGGTGGCGCTGGACTTTGCCTATGCCGTCCATTCGGAGATCGGGGACCGGGCGACCACCGCCATCATCAACAAAGAGCGGGCGTCGTTGCTGACGATCCTCAAAAACGGGGATATCGTCCGCATCGTTACCCAGGAGGAGCCGATCCTGCACTGCTCCTGGATCGATACGGTCAAGACCTCCAAAGCCAAGGAGGGGATCCGCTCCAAATGCCGTGCCCGGACCCGGGAGGTCAACGAACTGACCGGCTACAACATTCTGGCGACGATCTTCGACCGGACCCCGAAAGAGATCCGCCGGATCCTGGAGGAGGACAATGCCGCGGGAGGGATCCAGCGGGTTCCGCTGCAGCTGGATGTGCTGAGGGAAAAGATCCATCGGATCTCCCGGCAGGCAAGGATCCGGGAGGTGCGCTTCTGGGAGGTTCTGAAACGAGGCTACAAGAAGCCCTTCATCAAGGAGATCGATCATTTGAGCTTTTTCCTCAACAAGCCCCTGGACCGGGTGGAGTTCGACTTCTGCTGCCATCCCAAAGCGGGGGATGATATCGTAGCCTTCTATAAGGAAAACCGGGCTATTATTCACCATAAACTCTGCCGTAAGGCCTACGGAATGATCCAGGCTGGCGAACCGATGCTCTTCGTCCGCTGGCGGGGGAGCAAACTGGCACGCTACCGGCTCATCGTGGCGCTGCAGAACCAGAAAGGAATCCTGGCGAAGCTCCTGACAAAGCTCTCCCAGATCGGCCTCAACGTCACCAGCATCGAGCTGGGGATCTACAGCAGTGACAGCGCCGAGTACTGCCAGATCGAAGTGGAATCGGAACAGGCCGACAAAAAAGCGATTGCCCAGGCGGTCTCCCGCCAGTTCAAACTGGTGGAGATCGCGGCACTGGACGATGCCTACAACCACAAATAAACTCTGCGAGGAGAAGGAATGCCCGTTATCAAGGCCATGCGAGAGATCGAGCGGGGAACTGCCGAGATCATCGATCGGGAGCGCATCGAAACCCTGGTGCGCAACTACTACGAAAAGGGAGAGCCCTACCGGGTGAAGCTGGGGCTGGACCCCACCGCTCCCGATCTCCATCTCGGTCACACCGTCATCCTTCAGAAACTGGCGGCCTTTCAGCAGCACGGAGCCATCGTGCAGCTTCTGATCGGGGATTTCACCGCCATGATCGGTGATCCCACCGGCAAGAGCGAGACCCGCAAGGTTCTGGATCGGGAAACCGTCAGAAAAAATGCCCAGACCTATCAGGACCAGGCTTTCAAAATCCTCGACCCCGAAAAGACGGAATTGATGTTCAACTCCACCTGGCTCGATGCCCTGGGGGCCGACGGACTGATCCAGCTGACGACTCAGTACAACGTAGCGCGGATGCTGGAGCGGGATGATTTCGAAAAACGCTACAAAAGCGGCCAGAGCATCGCTATCAGCGAGTTTCTCTATCCGCTGCTGCAGGGGTACGACAGTGTGGCCATGGAGTGTGACATCGAATTGGGGGGGACTGACCAGAAGTTCAACCTCCTGATGGGACGCCATCTGCAGCGGGCCTACAACGTGGGCAAAGAGCAGGCGGTGCTGATGATGCCAATCCTGGAAGGACTCGACGGCGTACAGAAGATGTCCAAAAGCCTGGGCAACTATGTGGGTATCTCCGAACCTGCCAGGGAGATTTATGCCAAGCTGATGTCGATCTCCGACGAACTGATGTGGCGCTATTATGAGCTGCTCAGCACCCTCTCCCTGGAAGAGATAACCGAGATGAAACGGCAGGTCGAAAGCGGAGAGCTGCACCCCAAACGGGCCAAAGAGATGCTGGCGTTGGAGATCACGGCCCGCTTCCATGATGAAGCGGCGGCGCAGCAGGCCAAAGAGGCTTTTGACAGCCTCTTCAAAGCGCGGCAGATCCCCGAGGATATTCCGGAGGTGGATCTGGAACCGGAGATCTGGATCTGCAAAGCGCTGGTGGAGGCGGGACTCGAGCCCTCCAACTCCCAGGCGCGCCGGGACATCAAGCAGGGGGCGGTCCGGATCGACCAGGAGAAAGTCGAGGACGATCAGCTCACGCTGGAGCCCGGAGAGTATATTCTCCAGGTGGGCAAACGGAAATTTGCACGGGCTAAGGTAGGATAATCATGGAATTCAAACCTCTCAAGATCGGAAAGCATCTCATCGAAAAACCCATCATCCAGGGGGGAATGGGGGTCGGAATCTCCTGGGACCGGCTGGCCGGCAGCGTCAGCCGCGAAGGCGGCCTGGGGGTCATCAGCTCCGTCGGAACCGGGATCTACGAGAATCGGGCCTATGCCGACAAGCTGATGGCTGACGGACGACCCTATCAGGTGGAGAACTTCTACTCCCGCCGGGCGCTCTTCAAGATCTTCGAGAACGCCCGCAAACTCTGCGGTGACAAGCCCCTGGCCAGCAACGTGCTCTATGCCATCAACGACTACGACCGGGTAGTCCGTGACTCCTGCGAAGCGGGGGCCGATATTATCATCACCGGAGCCGGGCTGCCCCTGACCATGCCCGAGGCGGCCAAAAACTATCCCGACGTGGCCCTGGTGCCTATTGTCTCCACGGCCAAGGCACTGCGGATCCTCTGCCGCCGCTGGGAGAAGGCCCACGGGCGGCTGCCGGACGCGGTGATCGTCGAGGGACCGCTCAGCGGCGGGCATCAGGGATTCAAGTACGAAGACTGCTTCAAGCCCGAAAACCAGCTGGAGGCGATCCTGCCCCCGGTGGTGGAGGAGGCCAAAAAGTGGGGAGAGATTCCGGTGATCGCCGCCGGCGGAGTCTGGGATCACGATGATATCGTTCGGATGATGGAACTGGGGGCTGACGGTGTCCAGATGGGGACCCGCTTCATCGGCACGCAGGAGTGTGACGCCAGCGAGACCTTCAAGCGGACCATCATCGAGGCGAAAGAGGAGGATATCAAACTCTTCAAATCCCCGGTCGGCTATCCCGCCCGAGGGGTCAAGACCGAGCTTCACCGGAAAATCGAAGAGGGGACCGCCCCCAAGATCGCCTGCATCTCCAACTGTGTCGCTCCCTGTCACCGGGGCGAGGAGGCCAAAGCGGTGGGATACTGTATCGCCGACCGCCTCAGCGACGCCTACGACGGCAAGAAGGAGACGGGTCTCTTCTTCACCGGTGCCAACGGCTATCGTCTCAAGGAGATCATTACTGTCCGGGAACTGATGGACAAGCTGATCCATGGAGAGTAGAACTCTTTCGTTCCTGCGGCCGCTTGTGGCCGGGTTGCTGCTGATCGCCGGAGCCCTTCTGCCGGCCGCGGCGGCTTCTCCGGTGACGCTCCAATCCCTGGAGATGGGATACGACCGTCTCCTGCTTCATTTCAACCATCCTTTTGATCGAAGCAATGTCCACCATTTCGTGCTCGAAGGCAAGGGATCCTTCCGCTACGTCTTCGATCTGAAAAAGACACGTCTGGGCTCGCGAGGTATTGCGAAAAATCTTCACTACGGCCCTCAGATCCGTTCCATCCGTATTGCCCAGTATCGTCGTGATACGGTGCGTCTGGTCATCGAAACTCCGGAGGCCTATGCTGTCGCCCACTATCCCCTCAAAAGCGATACCTACCTGATCGTTCTGCCCAAAGGTTCAGGCGGCGGCCACGGGAGCATTCATGGTCTTTTTGCTTCCATCGGTTCGAAGAGCACTTCCAAGACGGACAAAGCTCCGAAGCACAGGAGCGTCAAACACAATAAAAAAAGAGGCAAACACAAGAGTGACGCCCGAAAGCCTGCCAAGAGCCGCCTGATGAAGGACCGTCCTCTCTCTCCCCACCGGCGCTATCGGATCATTGTCGATCCGGGGCATGGCGGTCACGATACCGGGGCACTGGATCCTACCCATCGCTACCGGGAGAAGGATGCGGTTCTGCAGATCGCCCTGCGACTGCGCAAACATCTCAAACGGATGGGCTTCGATGTGGTGATGACCCGAAGTTCGGATCGTTTCATCAAGCTCCATCGCCGCACACGCTATGCCAATATCAAGCATGGAGATATTTTCGTTTCTGTTCATGCCAATGCCGTGGGGCATCTCAGCCGAGCCGGCGTCGCCCACGGGGTCGAAACCTACTTCCTCTCGCCGGCCCGTAGCGCCAGGGCCCGCCGCGTCGCCGCCAAGGAGAACAGCGTCGGGTTTACCAGGTACTACCGCAACAGCATGAACACCTTCCTCAAGACCCTGACCCGCTCCAAGATCATTCTCTCCAACAAGCTGGCCCTGGATGTCCAGCGCAGCATTCTGGCCAATCTCCGAAGCCGCTATCGCGGTGTGGAGGACGGCGGAGTGCGGCCGGCACCTTTCTGGGTCCTGGTGGGGGCCGAAATGCCGGCGATCCTGGTGGAGACAGGCTACATCACCCATCCCTGGGAGAAAAAGCGTCTCTTCAATCCCCGCTATCAGGACCTGGAGGCCAAAGGGATCGCCGAGGGGATCGCCCGCTATCTGCTGAACCGTGAACGGGAGCTGGAGTAGGTGACGGCATTTTCGGAGAGGCCGACTCGCACTTTTACGCCATAACGGACCGGAGTCAAAGGCCGGAGCTCGATTTATTCGAAAGCTATACTACACTTCTCGTTACTCTGCAAGTCGTGTTTTCTGCCCAAGAGGCATAGCAACCGCGTTTGATCATCAACATGGCTTTTACAGGATCTTCTTCTCCCGGTCGTTCTCACTCCAGCTTATTTCCAGGGGAAGTTCGTCTAGTTATCGCTGATGAGGTTGTGGTACGTTGAGAGGAATGAAAATAGCGAGAGTTTTTGTAAGAGCTATATTATGGAGGTGGGATGGAAGTTGTCGGGCGTGAGCCCGACCTGCCAAAAAGGATTTTAGAATTTGTAGTTGAGCTGGACGGTCAGACCAAGCTGGTTATGTTTGTTCTTGATTTGTGCTCCAGGTCCAAACAGCGCGGAGATATCACCGCTTGTTTTTTTCTGTGTTGCATAGGTAACGGTAAAGTCACCGGAGAAATTTTTGCTGAACTGATAACTGGCACCGGCAGTGATATGGTTCTCGACCGTCGCGGGGAAGCCCAGAAGATTGAACATATTCAGAGCTGCTTCACCCGGGATTGCTCCATTGCCTTCTTTGATAGGGTTGCTTGCATGGTTGAAACCGATTCTGGCAGACCAGGTACCGGCATCATACTGATAACCTACAGAAAAGACATTCTGATCATCCCAACCGAACTGTTTATACCCTGCCGCATTGCTCCACTGAATACGTTTCCAGTCAATAGCGATGCCGTGCGGTCCGCTTCTCCATCCCAAACCGATGCCGAACTCAGCCGGTTGATCGAGATGGCTTCCGATATCCTGGGGGAAGCCGGGGAGTCCGAGGAAGGGTTGTACGGCAGTGGTAAGTGCACCCTTGTAATCCATTTTGATTTTGCTTTTGTACATGGCACCGACGGTGATCCCGCTCCCGAAATCGTAGGTCAGACCGACATTGGCTCCGAAACCGAAGTCCTGATGTTGACCGTCACCTATAGTTCTCGGACCGCCAAAGGCCGGAGGCAGAAGATAGTTGATATCCAGAGAGCCGTACTGCAGAATCGGCGCGATACCGATACTCAATCCACCGGTTTTGTAGGCGACAGGAACGACGAACTGCATCAGCTGCAGTGTGGTTTCCATATTCATGAGACCAGGGTTGCCACGGAAATCGGTTCCCATACCGGCAGTTCCGTACATACCGGCACCGATATAAATATCGTTATCAAAATGGCTGACGATAGCTACGGCGGGGATCATACTGATATCGGCATCACTCTTTCCGTAAGATCCGGTAGGACCGATGTCTGTTTTGACATCCGGCATAAAGATCGTACCGCCGAAGCTGATCTCCGTATCCTGAACATGGGTGATGAGGGCCGGGTTGACCAGGGTGGATTCGGCTCCGTGGCTGAAGGCGATACCGGCGCCACCCATAGAGCGGGTTTTGGCACCGACGCCGATGAGGGTGTCGCCGTTGGTGGCGTAGAGGGCTGTCGAGGCGACCATCGAGAGGATCACGGTGCTTTTCATGAAATGCTGCTTCAATTTCATTCTTTCTCCTTGAAATATATTTAAGTGTACGGAAGGATAACCGAATATAAATAAAAATAAGATTAAATTATTTAATAAAATTCAAAAAACATTGCATTTTCCATCAGGAATATCGAAGAATAATCGAAAAGTCCGTTTGAAATGCTCCTTCGGTCCGGATTTGGCGACAAATAGTATAATTGAGCAAGGAGCCAAAAGATGAACGATCAGGTATTGGGTGAATTTCTGCTGCTGCTTTCACTGATGTTCGGTCTGAGCTATTTTCTGGCCGGGTTCCTGGAGCGGCTTAAAATCCCGGGAATCCTTGCGGCGCTCTTCGTGGCGATGGGGGTCCACTACACGCCGCTGGGTACTCTGCTCACCCGGGGGATCGACGGTGAGATCTTTACAGTGCTGGCCGACCTGGGGGTTCTTTTTCTCCTCTTTTTCATCGGCCTGCAGATCGACATGAAGGAGATGCGCGCCCAAAGCGGCGAGATCGTCCTGGCGACGGTGCTCAATACGGCGGTTCCTTTTTTGATGGGGATGGGAGTGATGCTCTGGCTGGGGTACGGCTGGACCCTGGCTTTCGTCATTGGAGTGACCCGTATGCCCACGGCCGAAGCGGTGATCGTCCCGATCCTCGACGAGTTCAAGCTGCTGCGGACCAAGGTGGGCAACTACATCGTCGGGGCCGGGGTGCTCGACGATGTGATCGAAGTTTTCCTGGTCGCCTTCGTCTCCATCTGGATCAGCGAAAAGAGCGGCCTGGTCACCAGCGACACCCGGGAGATATGGACCGTGGCCATGAATGTGGCGATCTTCATCGTCGTTGCCTGGTTTGTCCGGCGCTTCGTCCTGGTGCCTCTCTCCCACTGGACCCAGGTCAAAGTCTCCAACCTGGTGATGATGATGATCCTGGTCCTTTTCCTCTTCGGCGGCTTTGCCGAGTATGCCGATCTGGGCCTCGTGGTGGGAGCCATCGTGGCGGGGATTTTGATGCGTCCGGTCTTTGACGCCGCGGGAGAGCCGGGTGAGCGAGCCGACCGGGCCACCCGGGCAGTGGCCTACGGCTTTTTCGGGGTGATCTTTTTCCTCTGGGTGGGGATGAGCGTCGATCTGGAGGGGATGCTCAAGGCACCCGAGCTGGCGATCCTCCTCTTTCTGGCCGCCTTCGTGGGGAAACTGGTCGGGATCTTCCTGATGGTCCCCATGAAAAAGCTTACCATCAAAGAGGCCTGGACCATCGGGATCGGCCTCAACGCCCGGCTCACTACCGAGATCATCGTCGCCAAGCTTCTGCTGGATGCCAAGCTCATCGATACCCAGCTTTTCACCGCCCTGGTGGCCGCCTCGTCGGTCTCCACGATTGTCGTGCCGCTCCTTTTCTCGGTTCTGGTGGTCCGGTGGCGGGAAGATCTCATGCGCTCCGCACCGGTGGCGTTTCCGGCCTCCGGTGCCGCTCCGCAGACACCCGAAGAGGCGGAGATTCCCTGGCACGCCAAACCCCTCCAGGCGGTGCTGGAACTGCTGCACACCGATCCGAAAAAGAGTCTCGACGACGAGGAGGCGCGGAAACGGCTGGGGATCTACGGTCCCAACCGGATCGAAGCGGTCCACAAGGAGAAGTGGTACTGGATCCTGCTGCGGCAGTTCACCGACGTATTGATCCTGATTTTGCTGGTGGCGGCGGGGATCTCCTTCGCCATCGGGGAGATGGGGGATGCCCTCACGATCCTGGCCATCGTCATCCTCAACGGAATCCTGGGCTTCGTTCAGGAGTTCAAGGCCGAAAAGGCGATCGAGGCGCTCCAGCGGATGCTCTCTCCCCAGTGCCGGGTCCTCAGGGAAGGGAAGGAGCGCCAGATCGAGGCGACGCAGCTGGTCCCTGGGGATATCGTCCTGCTGGAGATCGGCGACCGGGTGCCGGCCGATCTGCGGCTCGTGCAGGCGGTCAACCTCAAAGTGGACGAATCGCCTCTCACCGGCGAATCGGTTCCGGTGGCCAAGAGTCTCAAGGCGGTCCCCGAAGAGGCGCCGCTGGCGGAGCGGAGCGACATGGTCTGGATGGGAACGAGCGTCACCAACGGCTACGCCCGTGGCGTGGTGGTGGCCACGGGGATGGCGACCGAGTTCGGCAAGATCGCCCGCCTCACCAGCGAAGTGAAACAGACGCGTACCCCCCTGCAGAAAAAGCTAGCCGTTCTGGGCAAGAAACTGGGGATCCTCTCCATCGCCATCTCGGCACTGGTGGCGATCGTGGGCTATCTCTTCGGCAAAGATCTGATGGAGATGTTCCTGACCGGTATCTCTCTGGCGGTGGCGGTGGTCCCCGAGGGGCTGCCGGCGGTGGTGACGATCACCCTGGCCCTGGGGGTCAAGGCGATGGTACGCCAGCACGCCCTGCTGCGGCGGCTCCAGGCGGCGGAGAATCTGGGTAGCGCCAACGTCATTTGCACCGACAAGACCGGGACCCTGACCCAGAACCAGATGACGGTTCAGAAGATCTGGCTCTTCGGCGGAGCGGTGGATGTCACCGGCAGCGGCTACGATCCGGCGGGACATTTCGAAGCGGACGGAAAGCGGGTCAACTACAAAGCCCGCAAAGATCTGCAGCTCCTGCTCAAAACCGGTCTGGTGTGCAACCACGCTTCTTTGAGCAAAGAGGAAGCAGGGTGGAAGATCACCGGCGAGCCCACCGAGGCGGCGTTGATCGTCGCAGCGTACAAGGCGTGGCTCAGCCCGGGAGAACCGAAGGTGATCAGCGAATTTTCTTTCAACTCCCAGCGCAAGCGCATGACCGTGGTGGTAGAGGAGAACGGTCAGAAGGTCGCCTACGTCAAGGGAGCGCCCGAAGTACTCCTGGAGCGGGCTGCCTGGTACTTGGAGGGAACCGAGAAGAAGCCGCTGGACGATGCGGCCCGCAAACGCTTCGAAGCAGCCTATGTTTCACTGGCCAAGTCGGGGCTGCGGACTTTGGCCCTGGCCAAGCGGATCCTGCCCGAGGAGACGAAGCTCGATCCGGACGATGTGGAGAAAGACCTGACGCTGCTCGGGGTCGTAGGGATCATCGATCCGCCGCGCCCCGAAGTCCCCGAAGCGATCGCCACGGCACGCCGGGCCGGCATCCAGGTGATCATGATCACCGGCGACGCGCCACTGACCGCATTAGCCATCGCCCGGCAAGTGGGGCTGGACGCCCCCCGGGCGGTGACCGGTAACGAACTGGCGGGGATGGACGACGAGGCGCTGCGGACCGCCCTCAAAGAGGGGGTGATCTTCGCCCGGACCACCCCGCGGGACAAACTGCGGATCGTCAAGGCCCTGCAGGACGAAGGGCTCGTGACCGCCATGACCGGAGACGGAGTCAACGATGCCCCGGCGCTGAAACGGGCCGATATCGGGATCGCCATGGGGCAGCGGGGAACCGACGTGGCCAAAGGGGCCGCCGACATGATCCTCCTGGACGACAATTTCGCCTCCATCATCGGTGCGGTACGGGAAGGGCGGCGTCAGTACGACAACATCAAAAAGTTCGTCACCTATCTCCTCTCCTCCAACACCGGGGAGGTGATCGCCATCTTCGTCAACATTCTTCTGGGGGGACCGCTGATCCTGCTGCCGGTGCAGATCCTGTGGATGAACCTGGTGACCGACGGGATGACGGCGGTGGCCCTGGGGCTCGAACCGGCGGAGAAGGGGATCATGGAGCGCCCGCCCCGTTCGGTCAACGCTCCTTTCCTCCAGCTGCGGGGGATCATCATGATCATCCTGCTGGGGAGCTGGATCGGGGGCGGAACGCTGTGGCTCTTCCACCACTATCTCGCGTCGGGACTGCCCCAGGCGCAGGCGGTGGCCCTGGCCCAGACGGTGGCGTTCACCGGCATCATCATTCTGGAGAAGATGAACGTCTTCAACTACCGGAGCCTCCGGGCCCCGATGCCGGTGATCGGCTTCTTCTCCAACCCCTGGGTGCTGGGGGCCTGGACGGTGACAGTGGGGCTGCAGGTGGCGGCGGTCTATGTGCCCTTCCTCCAGAAGGCACTCCATACCGTTCCCCTGCGGCTCGAGGACTGGGGAATGATCTTCGCCGTGGCCGTGCCGCTCTTTGTAGTGGTAGAATTGTACAAATGGTTCGAATGGTGGGTGATGAAAAAGCGAGGAGCGTAAGATGGACTACAGTCTGATCCAATCACTGGCGATCGTCATCATGCTCGGTTTTGCCATCGGAATGCAGCGGACCCTGACCTATATGCGTTCCGGTGAGCACACCTTCGGAGGCAGCCGAACCTTCGCTCTTATCTCCCTGAGCGGTTTTTTGGCCGCGTGGCTCGACAAACACTATACGGGGACAGTCCTCGTCGTTACCGCGGTACTGGGTCTTCTGCTTCTGGCCGCCTACTATCTCAAGGTCAGCAAGACGCAGCGTTGGGGGATGACGACTCAGGTTGCGGCGCTGGTAACCTACCTGCTGGGGGTTCTGGCCTATCGGGGGGAGATCCTCTGGGCCGTCTTTATCGGAGTGCTGGTGATCATTCTGCTGGAGATCAAGCCCAGGCTCCAGGCCCTGGAGCGCCATATCGGCCCCACCGATGTCAATGCGGTGATCCTGCTGCTGGCCATGAGCTTTGTGATCCTCCCGATTCTGCCCGATCGAATGATCGGCCCCGGACATCTTTTCAATCCCTACAAGACCTGGATGATGGCGGTGATCATCGCCGCCATCTCCTTCGTGGGCTATGTGGCGATCAAGGTTCTGGGGCAGAAGCACGGCGTCTTCCTCACCGGAGCCGCCGGGGGGCTGATCTCCTCCACCGCGGTCTCCATCTCCCTCTCCCAGATGTTCCAGAAGCAGTACGATCTGATCAACAACTATGCCGGAGGGATCGCCATCGCCTGTACCTTCATGTATCTGCGGGTGCTTTTCGAAGCCTTCGTCATCCATCCCGAGCTGGCCTGGCGACTGACCCCTGCCTACCTGTTGGCGGCCGGCAGCGGGCTGCTCTACAGCTGGTGGTTCTACCGCCATGCCAAAGCGGCCGAGATCAACCTGGAAAACAGTGCCATCACCAAAAACCCCCTCCAGCTGAGCGAGGCGATCAAGTTCGGCATCCTCTTCGGGATCATCTACGGCGCCATCGCCCTGGTGCAGACCCGCTACGGCAACCTGGGGGTCTACCTGGTGGCGCTTTTCTCCGGCCTTACCGACGTGGATGCCATCACCCTTTCGCTCAGCGAAATGGCCAAAGACGGCAAACTGGTGGAGACAGCGGCCATGAACGGGATCGTCATCGCCTCGGTGACCAACTCCATCGTCAAGCTGGGGATCGTCTATTGGCTGGGGGGTGTAAAGCTGGGCTGGAGGCTGACCCTCTTTTTCCTGGTGACCCTGGGATTGATGGGGGCAGGACTTGTTGTGATGGAGAATATAGGATGATGGAAGATGGAAGATGGAGGAAGGAGCTATGTAGCGTGGGATTGCCATCCCACGGTTTACCTGTAGAAAAAGGAGGAACTGATGGATCTGGAAGCGTTTATGCAGGGACAGGATGAGATTCTCATCCGTTACGACGGGGTTGTTCTGCCGGGGCGGCTGGCGGTCCCTGAGGGGGCCAAAGGGATCGTGCTCTTTGCCCACGGCAGCGGCAGCAGCCGTCTGAGCCGGCGCAACAACTATGTCGCTTCGGTACTGCACGAGGCAGGGATTGCGACGCTGCTTTTCGATCTGCTGATGGAAGCCGAGGCGCTGGATCGGCGCAATGTCTTCGATATCGACCTTCTGGCCTCCCGACTGCTGCTAGCGACTCGCTGGGTGAGTCTCCAGCCCGCACTGAAATCTCTGGCGATGGGCTACTTCGGTGCCAGCACCGGTTCGGCGGCGGCGCTTAAAGCTTCGGTGGCGTCACCGGTTCCCATCCGGGCCATCGTCTCCCGGGGCGGCCGGCCCGACATGGCGGCGGAGGTTCTGGACCGGGTGACGGCACCCACCCTGATCATCGTCGGGGGCAACGACTACGGGGTTATCGAACTCAACGAAGCGGCCTACCGGGCCCTGCGCTGCGAGAAGGCCTTCGAGATCGTCCCCGGGGCGACCCATCTTTTCGAAGAGCCGGGAACGTTGGAGAGGGTGGCCGAGCTGGCACGGGATTGGTTTGTGAAATACCTGGGGGAGGATTGAGAATTTTGGATTTTGGATTTTGGATATCGTCATCCTGAACCTGTTTCAGAATCCAGAGCTTTATCGGCAGTTTGAGGGTGTGGATTCCGGGTCGAGCCCGGAATGACGGCATTTCAGAACCTCTGAGTTAGAGCCTCCCAATATACCAATACACTAATAGACCAATAACAACTACTGCAGCTCAACTCCCAACCGCTCCGCCAGTTCCTTCGCCGCTTCGGTCGCTTTGGCCTGCAGGAAGAGGTCGGTGCGGTGTTCGGTGTAGGCGGAGGGTTGGACGTTGATCTCGATGACCCTGGCCTGCCTGGCTTCGTAGGGGATCATGGAGGCGGGCATCACTTCGCCGGTGGTGCCGATGACCAGGAGCAGATCGGCCGTTTCGGCCAGGGCCATAGATGCCTGATAAGCCTGGGGAGGGATCCCTTCGCCGAAGAAGATGAAGTCGGGTTTGAGCAGGCCGCCGCACTTTTTGCATAGAGGAGGGAGGGTATCCAGATCGTGCTCCGTAAATGGCGTTCGATCTCCGCATTCGGTACAGAGCAGAGTCTGGGCGGTGCCGTGGAACTCCACCACGTAGCGGCTGCCGGCCTCCTGGTGAAGATTGTCGATGTTCTGGGTGATGACGCCTTGCAGTTTTCCCCGTCTCTCCAGCTCGGCCAGGAGTTTGTGGGCGGCGTTGGGGCGGGCTTTGGCTCCCATGTAGTCGTAAAAGATCTCCCGGATTACTTCCCATGACTCTCGGGGATGTTCATAAAAGTAGCCGAGATCAAGCACTTGGGGGTCGTAGCGGCTCCAGAGGCCTTCAGGGCCTCGGAAAGTGGGGATCCCGCTCTCCACGGAGATCCCGGCTCCGGTAAAGGCGGCGGCCTTTCGGCTCTCGGCGATCCAGCGGGCGGCGGTGTCGTAATCGTTCATCTCAGACTCCCAGATAACGGATGGCAAGGAAGTGGACCTCCCACATCAGAGCGGCGGCGACCAAGAGGCTCAGAAGCAGAAGCAGCACGCGTTTCCTGTCCCAAAACTCCCGCAGCTTTTCCCGGCCGAAAGCCCGCACCAGCAGACCGAAGCTCACAAAGCCCGAGAAGGTACTGGCGAGAGCCAGCCCCGTGGCTCCCAGGGGCTGAAAGAGGGCGAAGGCGGCGGCCGCGTAACCGGCCAGGGACCAGGTGGCGATCCTGGCCGCCGCCATCTGTTCGTGGCGCGAGTAGAGCCAGAGACTGAAAAGCTTGCCCAGGCCGAAAGGCAGCAACCCCAGCAGATACATCCGCAGCACCGAGGCGGTGGCCAGGGTGTCGGCGCGGCTGAAGGCTCCCCGCTCGAAAAGGAGCCAGATGATCTCGGTGCTGAAGATCATCCCTCCCAGCGTCGCCAGGGAGAGGAGAAAGAGCAGGATCCAGAAGCCCCGCTTCATCTCCCGCAAAGCACCGGTTTCATCCTTGTGGCGGATCCGTTTGGCCACGGAGGGGAAGAGGGCGGTGCTCAGCGCAATGGCGAAGAGGGCCAGAGGGAGCTGAAAGATCCGGTTGGCGTAGTAGAGGTAGCTGATGGAGCCGCTGACGAGAAAGGAGGCGAGCCAGGTATCGAGAAAGGCCATCACCTGGGCCGTGGAGTTGCCCCAGATGGCGGGGAAGAAGTTTTTGTAGAAGCGGCGGGTGTCTTCGGCGACTTTGCGGCTGTGGGTACCCAGGGCGGCGAAGCCGATTCCCAGCATCCGCAACAGCCGAAAGCGGCGGGCCATGATCAGATGGACCAGTACCTGAAGCGCCCCGCCGACCAGGACGCTATAGCTGAGAATCAGTAGGATCCGCTCCTTCTCCATTCCCCGGCTCAGCAGCAGTCCGCCGATGATGGCGATATTCAGAAGCACCGTGGCGAAGGCGGTGGTGGCGAAGTGCTCTTTCCACTGCAGGAGCGCACCGAAAAAGGTGACGACGAAGATCAGCGGCAGATACCAGAACTGGATCGCCACATATTTGGCGGCCAGGAGCGTAGCGGCGGGATCAAAGCCCGGGGCGATGAGACGGGTGACGGGTGCGGCGAAGAGGTCCACCAGCAGCGCCAACACGACGATGACCCCCAGAAACGTCAGCAGAATCCGGGCGGCAAAGATCGTCTTGTAGCGGCTGGCGATGAAGGAGGGCAGAAAACTTTGGGCGAAGGCCCCTTCTCCGAAGATCCGGCGAAAGAGATTGGGGAGCTTGAAAGCGACGAAGAAGATGTCACTGTAGATATTGGCCCCCAGGATCGACGCCATCATTAGATCCCGCACGAACCCAAAGATCCGGGAGAAGAGGATACCGCCGCTGTTGGTAAAAATGGACCGGATTTTCATGGTTGATTTTCGAAATTCTATTTTCTTTCTCTAAAATTCGATAGATTGTTTTCTATCGATTTCTTTGCTAACCAAAAGATCAAAACAAGAAACAAGAAAAAGCTAAACAAAACAATAATTAAACCTGGCGTTCCTAGCGCAAAAGTATATGAATTCAATAGATAAGTGTTTGTGGCATTTGTATCACAAGCAATTAAACTATTTTCCGGTATCAAGGCAAGTAATCCTGTTATGAATGACAATAATCCGATTAACGATAAAATAAGAAAAATTTTCTCCATTGTCTGTGACTCTTTGTATCTTCTCTCATCCTCTATTTGTTCCGACAAGTGTTCAATATTGTTTTCTAAGCGATCATATGTTTTGCCCGTGTCGTTTATATGATGTTTCGGTATGTATTTTTTGAAAATGATGTAGTGCTTAGAATCCAACTCTTGTAGGAGTAGATGGTGATTTGCGATCAATTTACGGTTGGTATTCAGTAACAAACGTATATGGGGAAGGAGAGTTGTCTGCTTTTTATCTTCTAAAAGATTCACGTAGCAGCGCGAAAAGAAATAATACATTAAGTGCCGCTCCAAAAGAAGGGTATCTACATCTAAACAATCTTCTGGAATGGTATTGTTATTATATCTATATATAGACCACTCTACTTTGGTATTACTATCGTTGCTCGTAAGATGTTGATGATACAGATATCTATAGTCTCCATTGATTTCCTCGACAAAGCTATTTATATTTCTGCGGTACTCTATAAGATTTTTTTTCTTTAAATAGTCATTGATAAATTTGTATATTTCTCCATGAATATCGTCAAAACTGAATGTGTCTGGGTCTATCTCTTTTTCCGAGGAGCAATATATTCTAAGATTACAAATCCCGTAAATTGATAATGTTAAAAGTAATTTATAGATATTGATAGTATTTTTTGTATCTTTCTGTGAAATAATTTCCAACTTTCTTTCAATATCTCTTAGAAGTTTTTTGTCATTTATCTCTATAAGATAATTGATATTTTTTCCCTGAAAGATATCCAAGCCTTTATAGTTTTGTTTAGGGATTGTATTTTTGAGATAACCCATAAAAAATACTACATTTTCAACATATTTTGCCATCGGTATCTCCCTTTTATATCGATTCCGTTTCGACGCAATACTTTAAAAGCTATTAGTATTTCAAATACTTTTGATCGAACTCCGGCTGCATTGTTCCCACCCGAGGAGAGGGATTAGAAAGAACAATACCATATTTTAGCTTTTCGTGAGAGTGGTTCTAAGAAGTGTTTAAGAGAATGAGAAGAGAACCGCTTAGTTTTTTAATGACAAGAAAAAGTACTCGGAACTCTTCATCATTCAGCACCCAGAATGGGAAAGAGAGGCTTGTTAGTAGTTGTCATACTTCCCGGAGCGGACGTCTTCTTTGAGCTTGTCCAGCTCCTCCTGCATCACCTGCAGTACCAGCTCGGCCGCTTCACGGTCGTCGGCTTCGGGGACGTCCCAGTCGGTGATCTTCATATTGGCTTTGAAGAGCAGTTTCAGCTCGGCGGCGATCTCTTTGCGCCGGCTTTCGATCTCTTTGCGGACGGGGTCCATGATCTCTTGGGGCATCGGTTCTCCTTGTTAAACCCAAAATATGCATTAGCCAGTACATCATCTGCATCGATCATCGGCGGCATGGGCAACACATCCAAAGCCTCGACGCACCTTCCGGGTGCGCCTACGTTTTGGTCGTGCACCCTTACACACCGAGCATCGACGCATCTGAAGCACTCTCTATTGCATAATTTGGGTTGAAATGATGGGGTTATTGTATCCCCCATAGTTTAACAGCGCTTAGCTGTTGAGCAGCTCGTAGGCCTCCAGGATATCCAGGCCGGCCTCGTTGATGCTGGTGTGGCCGACGAAGTGGGCGTTGCGGGCGACGGTGAGGGCCTTGTCGAAGGTTGCGGGATCCAGCCCGGAGATCTCGATGGCTTCTTTGATGTTTTTGGGCAGGATGCGCACTTTGCGCTCCTTGACATAGAGGTTGCCCACCTCGTGCAGCGCCTCGAGGACTCTCACCACCAGGGGGTTGAGGGCGTTGCCGAAGCTCTCGGGAGTGCCCGAGAGGGCCCGCTTGATCAGATGCCCCGCTTCGGTGACCACGATGCCGCCGTCGGGCAGAAGCTCCACGAAGCCTCTGGCCTCCAGTTTGTTGAGCCCGTAGGTGACTTCCTCTTTGAGAGTCTCATCGAAATCACCATAGACCTTTTCGACCATATAGCCGGTCTCCGGGAGCTTGTGGAGGATCTCAAGCTCGAAGCGGGTGATGTGGGGCTTGCGCTCCACGTTGTAGGCCAGATCGGCATAGAGCTTGCCCGAATGGGTCGGGGCGCCGCCGCCGACCAGATGCTCGGCCTTGGCCGCTTCGTACCACTCCACGTTGGGAGCGCCGAATTCGCTCTCGCGGATGGTGATCGCTTTGACGGCGGGAGCGCTGATCTCCCGGGTGCCTTTTTCCTTTTGCTCCTCGAAGACCATGCGTCCCTCGGGTGTCATCTCATAATAGAGTTTGCCATCGTCGCTTACCTTGGCCTCGACGAGGCTGAAGCTCTTGAGGGTCATGAGGGACTCTTCGATGACGTCCATCAGTTTCTGCTGCCAATGGTTGCCCTTTTCGTAGAAGCTCTTGAAGAGCTCTTCGACGCTCAGGGCCTCGGCGAACTTCTTCTTGAGCTCCTCTTTTTTCTGATACCCCAACTCCTGATTGAGCCGGCGTCCGTAGTGCTCTTTGAGGGCTTTGTACTCCTTCAGCGGCAGATCCAGCAGGTAGTGGCGGATCGCTTCGGGCGTGGGGAGCACCTCGGGGTTGGATTCGTGACGCTTCATTACCGCGTCGATCCCTTTGAGAATCTCCACATCCAGGGCCTCCAGATCGAAGGTGCGCGCGGGCCAGTAGGCTCCTTCTCTCAGGATGTGCAGCACCTCTTCAAGGGCTTCGCCCCCTTTGAGGAGATTGCCGTCGGCGTCGATAAGGGCCAAGGTCTCCATGAACTCCTTCTCTTTGTCGCCCAGGGCATCGAAGCCTTCGTCCAGATAGAGGGAGAGGACATGGAGATAATCCTCGCTGATGACCGCATCGTAGGGGTAGGCCATATGGGTGATGGCCTCTTTGACCGCTTTGCCCAGGCGGTTGAGGGTGAAGATGTCGGTACCGGGCACGCTGTAGCTCAACAGCCGCATCGACTCCAGCAGCTCCGCTTCACGTCCCTCGTAGTCCAGGGCGTTCTTTTCGGCGGGGCCTTCGGGGATGGAGACGATGAAGTTGGCCAGCTCTTTGGTGATCTCTAGCTTGGGGTGGCTGTGGAGATAGATCTCGTAGAGGGCTTCCGCCTCTTCGGTCAGTTTGACGCACTCACCGCAGTGCTCGTCACGGACCGTTTCGGCAAAGCCCCGCTCTTTGAGAGCCGCTTCGGCGGCCGGGCCGACGTAGCCGCCGTTTTTCATGGCCGCTTCGATCATGGCGATCACTTCGCTGCCGACCCAGCGGTATCCCTCTTTCCAGTTGGCGGGGATGTCGAGTTTGCCCTCTTTGACCATCTGATCCAGCAGATGGATCAGGTTGCGTCCCCAGTAGGAGAGGCGAAACTCCACCCGGCTGCTGCCGATCTCCAGCAGGTTGGCCAGGTTGAGTTCGTTGTAGGGCTCGCGCTCCGCGGCGACGGAGATTTGGCAATGGGCGCCTTTGTTCTCTTCGCCCAGAACGTTGTAGAGGGCGATGGCATGTTCTTTTTTGATCAGCATGGTTGATGCTCCTTTTGGATGTTTTGTTGAGTGAATTGTAGTGAAGTGTCAGAGGGAAATTTTGCTACCGGAGTTGCAAAGGTCGGGGAGAGTGAAAAAATTGACCATATAATTGAATTTTCTGGGAAAAAACCGGTTTCACTCGACAGCTCTGGCAGTCGTGAACATGAGAAGCGTCAGCGAAGGACAACTGCTTGTCCTTTGCCGCTTCGGAACCGTAGCGGTCGGAGTGTAACGAAGCCGCGAAGGAACGCCCGTTTCACGGCTTGAGCGCTCCTTTGTCGCCATCGAATGAAACCTCTCTGAAATTTTTTGCAGAGGGATCCTCCCCTCTGTTAAGGAGAGGGGGCTAAGAAGAGTCACTTCTCTTTCTTGGCGGCACCCGAGAGGCTCAGAAGCATCACACCGTCAAAGAAGAGACTGATTCCCACCAGCAGTCCCACCAGCCAGAGGGTCTTGAGGGGATTGCCGATGGCCATGAAAAAGATGATCCCCAGGGCCAGGGAGAGAACGCTGTTGAGCAGTGCGATCCACCAGTTGGCCGCCGGGCGCAGTTTGAAGGCCAGGGCGAAGTTGGTGAAGGAATCCACGAAGAAATAGGCCGTGAAGATGATTCCCAACGCGATGACTCCCGGCAGAGGGTTGAAGAGGATCAGAGCACCGGTGACGGTGAAGAGGGTAGCTTTGAGCCAGCCGATCCAGTCCTTCTTGTTGAACTGCCAGGTCTGCATCGCCACCAGAAAGCCGCTGAAGAGCAGCAGCCATCCGAAGAAGAAGGCGGTGGTGATGGACATCAGTCCGGGAAAGAAGATCCCCACCAGTCCCAGGATGATGAAGATCACGCCGTAGATCTTGGTGTATTTGCTGAACTTCTCCAGCAGCTCGGGGTCTTGTGTCAGTTGTTTGAAGTCGAGCATTCTGTTTCCTTGAGTGTTTTGCCCACCGGGATCAGAGGGTGAGATCCATGATCCGGGCGGCTTTTTCGATCAGCTCATGATTGACGCGACGCTTCTCTTCGTCGATCTCCTTCATGATCCGTGCCATGACCACCAGGATCGCGCCGGTGATCTCGGGGAGCTTGGCCTCCAGTTCCGCCGCCAGAGGGTATTTGAGAGGCGGAATGGTGGTCAGGTAGTTGAGAACGTCCTGCAGGTCGATGGCCTCTTCGAGTTTTTTAAACTCGATGATGGTCTCCTGCATCCCTTTGGTGATGGGGAGATCCCCCTCCCAGATCACGTCACGGCCGTTGAGGTTGGCGTTGCGCTCTCCGGCGATGAGCAGATCGACCAGTTTCTTTTCGATGATGTCGGTGATCTCTTTGGCATGGCCTTTGTCGATATCGAGAGAGGCCGCTTTGCGAAAGAGGGTTTCGAGTTTGGTGTATCCGAGAATTGCCATGATGGCTCCTTTTGTTTTGAACTTGTACTATAACGTAAAAACGGGCCTTAAGAGCCCGTCACCGCTTATTTCCGGAAGGTCTTGACCGCTTTTTCCTTGAACTCTTTGAGCTTGGCGATCAGGTCTTCGAAGAGTTTTTCCGCTTTGTTCTTGCCGCGGATCTCTTTCTGGATCTTGTCGATGGCTTCATTGAGCATCTTGTAGGTGGTGTCGGAGCTGCTGGTGTATCCCAGTGCCTCTGCTTTTTTCAGAGCCGCTCTGGCCGCATCGAGATGGGCCAGGGCCAGCTGCTTGTCGGTTTTGGAGACTTTGCTGGCGGCTGCGATGAGCTCCTGGGCCTCGACGATACCCAGCGGAGTGACTACATCGACTTCCACAAAGGTGTTGAGGGCGGTGGCCAGGACTCGGCGTGCTTCGTTCACTTTGCCCTCATGCAGGAACTTCGCCGCCAATTTCAGCGCGGCGGGATAGGAGGCCAGGGGCATGTTGACGGTGATCAGATCGACTTCGTCCTTGAGGGTCTGGACGATGAGTCGGGCATCCTGGACCCGTTTCTTCTCCAGCAGAGCGATGGAGGTGATGACAGCGTTTTCCGCATCGTGGGCAGTGCCGGCAAATTCACTGACGACGACCGAAGCCTCCAGCGGGATGAGCGCCGGAGCCTTGGGGTGGCTCATGACCACCTCCAGCTTGCCGATGGCTTTCTCCAGCTTTTTGATCGCCTCATCCTTTTTATTCTGACTGAGTGCGACGAGCACCTCCTGGGTCAGCGCGACGGCATCGACCGCCTCTTTGACCACTTTGACTTCGGCTTTTTGGGCATTGGCAGTAGCCTTGGCATCTGTGACGGCTTTGGCGCTGACGCTTTTGCTGCTTGCCGTTTGCTTGAGCTCCTGCTTGGGAGCTTTGGCCTCTGCGGCATAGAGTCCGTTACCCAGCAGCAGCGCTGCCGTGAGTGACGAGAGAAGAACCTTTTTCATTTGAACCTCCTTGGGGTTGTAAATTTTTGATGTTCCACTCTGAAAGTTTAGTTGATGCAGCTAAACAATAATGCTACATAGGTAGCAATATGAAAAGAAAATACTTTTCAAAGATCTGTTTAGCATTTGTCCGATTTAGGAGAGTATAATAAGTTCAGATCACAGAAAATGGAGTGTGCAATGGTGGAATTTTTCAAAAAGATGACCGAATGGATGCTGGAGAAAGAGGCAGACCTGGCTCAGAAATGCGCCGTCGATCCGGAAGCACTGGCTAAACAGATCGCCAAGGTTCAGGAAAAAAAGGAGCAGCTCGAACGGGAGTGCGAGGAGAATCAGAAAGAACTGGAGCATATCCTGACCCGGCTCAAATGGATCCAGGCTGAATCACTCAAATGCCGGAATTCTCAGGAAGGGAAAGGAGAGGAGGGATGACACACACGTACGGTATTTTCCTCCGTAGTCTGAGAGATCTGGTCCGCTGGCCCGTTCTGCGGGAGGTGCTGATCACCGGTCTGCCGATGCTGCTGATCTGGGCGGGGATCGGCTGGGTGGTCTGGAATCCGCTGCTACACCTGACCACCTGGATCATCAGCTGGGTCCCTTTCAGTGTGGTCAAGGCCAACGGGGCATTGCTGATCCTCTTTCTGGTCTGGGCTTTGGCGGTTCTGGTCTCCTATGCTTTCGTCACGGCGATTCTGGCGCCGATATTTTTCCGAAAGATGAAGCGGGGCTATTACTACTACTCTTTTTCGACATTGCTGCTCTTTGCCGCCGGCTGGGCCTGGTACATCATGGCCAACTGGGGAACCTTCAAGAGTGCTATCGCCGACAAACTTCTGGTTTGGCTCCCTTTTCAAACCGTGGCGGAGGGGAGTGCCGTACTACTGAACTTCTATATCCTCTACGGGTTTTACATCCTCAGTCTCTTTCTGATCCTCTCTTTGTATCGGAGTGATTTTCTCGAAACGGTTCGGGAGATCGACTATCCGGATGTTTCGATCAATGAAACGAAGATCAAGACAGGGCACGGATTTATCGCCTTGCGGGATGCCGGGCTTTTTGTGCTGCTGACCGTTGTCCTTTTCCCGCTCCTGCTGGTGCCCATTGTCAACGTCCTGATTCAGCTCTTTCTCTGGGCCTGGCTCTACCGGGATGCCAATTTCCGCGGCACCTGCCGGCTCTACTGTACGACCGAGGATTTCAAACGGCTCAAACAACACCGGTTTATCATCTGGAGCATTGCCTTTTTTGCCTCCCTGCTCAACTTCATTCCCATTATCAATATGTTCACGCCCTTTTTTGCCCAGTTGGTCGCCTTCCATTGGATCATGGCGGAAAAAGGAATCCGGGGGGCGACGGAAGCAAGCATAGAAAAGGAGAACTACGATGGAGAAGAGTGAAAAAGAGAGAGTAGTCGTTTCGGGGCTCGAGATTCCCTTCTGGGATCTGGTCTGGTTCATGGTCAAGCTGGCCCTGGCTTCGATTCCGGCGATGCTGATCATCTATGTTTTTATTATGCTTTTGGGCCTGCTCTTCGGAGGGGTCGCCAACCTGATGGCACCGTTCTCCGGTGTCTGAATCTCAAAGGAGACATTCGATGCAAAAGAGAATCCTGGGAGTCTGCAGCCGTCTGGAGGCGGCGGAGGAGCTGATCGACAAGTGCCGGGAGCTTGCCGGGCGCCTGGAGGGAGGGGTGACCCTGCTCTATGTCAAAGAGGAGGGACTCTTCGAACTTCCGATCTATGAGGGCAGAGAGGCCACGATGGAAGCGGCCCGGGAGCACCTGGAATCCTTGCTGCGAAGCCGGGGAATCGAAGGGTGGGCTCTGCTGGTTCGGGAGAACGATCTGCCGGATCAGGCGGCGCTGGAAGCCCAACGGGAGTCGTCACTCCTGATAGTTGCCGATCGCCATGAGGAGCTGCCGGAGCTTCTGAACAAGGCGAAGCGACCGCTCTATGTTCTGGTTCCGGGAGGTTCACATACTCCGGCACGGGGACTGATTGTTCTGGATGTGGCCGGAGTGGGACGCCACTGTCTTCGTCTGGCCCGGCAGGCCGAGCCCCAGGTCGAGTGGCGGGCTTATATGGATTATCAGTTCTTTCCCTCTGTGGCCGATGGCGGGATCGACCCCGTGGTGGGAGCCATGACTCCGGAGATATTGATCGAAGAGCAGTCGGATATCATGCAGACCTACCGAAGAAATTTCGAAAACTTCTGTCGGGAAGAGGGGATCGAAGGGGTCTTTGAGGTCGGAGAGCACGGAGTGGAAGAGGACGTGCTGGAGCGACTGGAACGCGAAGGCAGCGATCTGCTCGTCATCGCCGCCGAGGATCCGGAGACGATCCTGGGTGAGGGAGCCAAAGCCCTGATCCTCAGTGCTCCGGTGGATACGCTGGTCTGCTTCGACAATCCCTGAGAGAACATGTCCCGGCAGATTCTCCCGGCTATTCCCGTGTCGAGTCGATAAAGCGATGACAGAACGAGAGAGCTTCATGCGCATCCCCCTCTTTTTTGTGACCGCTGCCCTGTGCGGAAAATGCCTATGAAAAAGAGACTCAGCGAGGCCGCCCGTCGTACTGCTGCCAATCCGGTGATCCGCCAAAGCGCCCGTTCCCTCAAACCCACTCCCAATCTCTGGGGAATTCTCGGTGTACTGTTCTTTTTCATCCTGCCGGAGATACTCGGCTTTTGGCGGGGGAAGGAGATTGCCGCCTGGGCCCATGCCCGGATGCTGCAGGAACCGGAAGCGATCGGCCGAAAAGTTTATTGGCTGCTTGAGAAGCTCTTCGAAGAGGGAGGCAGCTGGGTCAATCTGGGCATCGGGATTGCGCTGCTGGGATGGATCTTTTACGAATGGCGCCGCAAGAGGGACACTGAATCTGTATCGTAGATCCTCTCGTCATTTCTGCCTTGATCCGGAATTCAGGGCTCATTTTACCCACAACCTCCTGGAACCGGAAACATGTTCAAGATGATGTAGAAAGCTCATATCGACCCGGCGTGGTTCTTTCTATATTGTGGCGGGACTTCAGTCCCGCAATGCAGGGCTAAAGCCCTGCCTCCAATGTCAGGATGATATCCACTGGAGTAATTTGAGATTCAGTTGGCCGGTTGTTCAAGACTTTTCAAAGAGTCGAACCTTCTCTTTGGGACGGAAGGTAAACCAGGCCCAGAGCACTGTCCCGTAGACAAAGATGGAGAGGATCACCACCCCCACAGTGACTGTTTCGAAGAGTTCCCGGTAGGGGTAGTCGGCGGGGATCATGTGGACTAGGATGATCGACAATGCCCCTTTCATTCCCGAGAAGGTGAGGATGAACCATCCCTCGAATCCCACAGGTTTTATCGCTTTGAAACGATTGCCGAACCAGGCGAATTTTGCCATACTGAGGGCGCGGATCAGCGTGGTGACTCCGAACATGATCAGAATCTCCCGGCGATACTCCCAGAGCTTGGCCGGGTCCACCATCTCCGCCAGGACGAAAAAGATCACAACTGCCGCGATATAGCCGAACTCGCTGGCCATCTCATAGATATATTCCAGCCGCTCCCTGGTCGTCGCCAGTATGCCCGACAGCCTCATCCGCTGTAGAAAACTGCGTTTTTTCCGTTCGAGCTGGCGCTCCTCCGCCTCGATGTCCCGGTCGATCCAGGCTTTGGTGGAGACGATGGCCACGATAAGGGTCAGGATACCGCTGAGGTGGAAATGCTCCCCCAGCAGATAGGCGGCATAGGCTTCGATGACAAAGGTGAAGAGCTCCCCCCGCTTGTCGGAGTAGAGTTTCATCATGAGATGGAATCCATACCCCAACCCCAGGCCGATCACTGTACTGAAAACGAAGACCCGCAGCGCATCCAGCGCCGCCCCGCCGGCATCGATCTGCCCCTGCATCATCCAGGGAAGTCCGATGAAGAAAAAGGCGATGACCGCCGTCGCGTCGTTACCCAGTGACTCTCCCTCGATGAGGACCTTAACATCATGATTGACTCCCGAAAAACGCGAAAGGACCGACTGGACACTCACCGCATCGGTGGCCATATTGATGGCGAAGAGTGCCACATAGCCCCCCAGCGTGATCTGCGGGAAAAGATCAAAGGCTGCCAGACTCGCTCCGGCAACGATCGAGAGGGCCACTGCCACCACCGCCAGGTAGAAGATCCCCCAGGCGTGTCTGCGGATATCGGAGAAATGCAGATGCAGAGCATCCCCCATGAAGATCAGCGGGATACAGAAGAGTATCACCGTATCGAAATGCTCCTTCAGGTCGATGGGGACCGCGACCCGGAACCAGGTATAGACGGCGAAGGAACCCAGAAGCAGCAGAAAGACCGAGGGGATCCGGAGCCGTGCCGCCAGGGCGTCGGAGAGGACCACCAGGCTCAGGATGGTGATGAGGAGGATTTCGGGGGCGAAGTGATGCACAAAAATTCCTTTGGTAATCATAGTCACTCTGGGTGACGTTATTGATGGATTGGTGTATTGGGTATCGGGATTTTACTCTATACTCTTGAGAGTTGTCACCTCTTCACTCACACGGATCACCGCGCCGCCGCGACGTGAATCGGATCCGCCCTGAAAATCCCCTGTGACGGCGTTGACCCCGCCGAAGAAGAGGCTCGGCTCGTCGAAGAGGGTGATGGGGTAGCGTTCCCGAACCGCTTCGAGAATCAAAGGATCGTAGCCGGGCTCGACGAAGACCTCTCCCCTTTCAAAATGGATGCGGGGAGCGTCGATCGCTGCCTGGATACTCTTGCCGAAGCGTAGATAACGCTCCGTCACCTCCACAATGGCACTGCGGATCCGGTTGGAGCCGGCGCTGCCCAGGATGAGTGCGGGGGCTCCGTCACGGTCGAAGGCCATCGTCGGCGCCATCATGGAAGGGAGGCGCACTCCGGCGGGCCAGCGGAAGAAGCCGTGAGGATTGAGATCCTCCTCTCCCAGCATATTATTCATCATGATCCCAGTACCGGGGGCGACGACACCGCTACCCTCGCCGTTGGTGGAGGTGACGCTGGCGGCGTTGCCCTCAGCGTCGATGACGCTCAGGTGAGTGGTGTTGCCCCAGAGGTTGAGGCGGCTCTGGAGGCTCAGCAGATAATGGGAAAGCAGTTCGCCGTTTTCCAGAATCTCCCGCAGCCCTTCATCGTGGAGATGGGGATCGACATGGGTTTGGCGAAACTCCGCCGTTACCGCCATCGATTCGATCAGCTCCCGGACATACTCCAGGCTGTAGGAGCTCTCGGCTGTGGAATTCTCCAGCATCTTCAGGGTAAAGGCGATGAGGATGCCTCCCGCCGAGGGGGGCGGGTTGGTGGCGATGCGGTATCCCCGGTAGTCGAACTCGACATGCTTTCGCACTTCCACCCGGTAGTTCTCCAGATCCTCCCGCCGCAGCAGACCTCCGTGTTCCCGGTAGAGCCGGTCAAGACGCTGGGCGATCTCACCCCGGTAGAAGAGATTGGCCCCCTCCCGGGCAAAGGCTTCCAGAAAATCGGCATAGTCGGGGTTGGTGACGGGCCGGGAATCATCCAGGAGTTCATCGCCGGGTACGTAGAGAGCCCGAGAACCTTCGGTAGAGCGCAGAATGGGCTCCAGCAGCTTGACGAAACTCGCCTGCAGGCTTGTTAGCCGAATCCCCTCTCTGGCATATTCCACAGCGGGAGCGACGATTTGCTCCATAGGCAGCCGTCCCAGTTCCCGGTGGATCCGGTCGATCCCGGCGATCATCCCCGGGACCGCCGTGGCACCGGCACCGATATGAAACTCCTGGACTGCTGTGCCGAAATCGACATAGATAGGGAAAAAGTCCGGCTCCTCCACCCGCTTAGGGGGAACATCCACGAAAAAGTCGTAAAGCCGCGGATCTTCCCCGGTTCGATGGGTCAGCATGAATCCTCCGCCCCCCAGACTGGTGAGCATGGGCTCGCACAGGGGAGCCGCCAGCATCGCAGCACAGGCGGCGTCGAAGGCGTTGCCTCCCTCTTCGAGGATCCGAGCCCCCGCCCGGGCGGTGAGCCGGTCTCCGGCAGCGATCACTCCTTGGGTCATTGTGCTCCTTTTTTTGTGCTGAGTGTTAGGTGTTACGTGTTACGTTTCTTTCTATTTGTGTGCTCTGGAAAACCGAAACGATCTATCAGTCATCGTCATCCCGAACTCGATTCGGGATCCACGGTGTGATAGGTATTTAAGCCCTGGATTCCGGGTCAAGCCCGGAATGACGGAGCTTTCCAAACTCTTCATTTTATCTCATTTTATGCGGTCGAAAGTGCTTCGGATGCGTTTGCCTGGTGGCGCATTTGATCTGCACCTGCACTTGCGACTCTTATCCAATCAGCTCTTCGCGGATCACCGCTTTGAAATCCCCGGTCTCTTCGTAGATCCGGCGTAGTTTCCGGGCGATAGTCTCCCGCTCGATCAATTCATGGAGCGCCTCGACCTCCGCAGCCGTTCCCAGGGCCTCGAAACTGCCGGAGTGCTCCAGATCGTTGACCAGTTCGTGGGCTTTCTCCCGCAGGGGCAGGACCCGGTCCCCTTCGATGAAATTCGCCTTCATCCCGTGGCGGACGGCGTTCCATTTGTTCTGTTTGCTGATCTGGGTATAGACCCGTCCCACGGGGTACTGGGTGATGTGGTGCAGCAGGGCCTGGTAGAAAGCCACGATGAGCCGCACCCTCTCTTGGTCGTAGAAAGCATCGCAGACCCGCAGCTCTACCGTGCCGAAGCCCTGATGGATGCGTACATCCCACCAGACATCCTTGGCGCTCTGGATCGTCCCCGTGGCGTAGAGCTGCCCCATCAGGCTGCAGTACTCACGGTAACTACCGAAATATTCGGGGATTCCCGCCCGCGGAAGCCGCTCGAAGATTTTGCTGCGGTAGGATTGCAGGCCGGTATCCTCTCCCAGATGAAAAGGGGAATTGGCGGAGAGGGCAAGAAAGATCGGAAGATAGTTGATAGTGGCATTGTAGGCCCGGATGGCGGTTTCGTCATTGGGCATGGCCACATGGATGTGTAATCCACTGATGAGAAAATTGCGCAGGACCACCTGAAGTTCCCGGGCAAAGGCCTCGTAACGGGGATCCTCGAAACGTTTGTTGTCCTCTTTGCGTTCGAAGGGATGGGTGGCCAGGGCGGCCAGAGCGATATTTTCCGCCGCACCGATCCGGGTCAGTTCCGCCAGGGTTTTCATGACAAAATCGGTCGCTTCAGTCGGAGTGCCGCAGACCGGAGTAACAATCTCCACCATCGACTGCAGAAGCTCCTGGTGGACATGGGGCCGCAGCTGTTCAGGAAGATGTTCGAAGATGTAGGGGGAGCGGTTGGCCGGTTTCATAGTCTCCGCATCGATGAGGCGTACCTCCAATTCGACCCCCAGGGTCCAGGGATCATCGGGATGAAAGATCGAAAGATCGCAATGGCCGGCCACGACAACTCCCTTTTCTTTCAATTCTATCACAAGGTTTTGAATGCAGGATGTCTGTAATGATCCTCCGGTGCCCGCACAGATATTGTCACGGGACGCTCTGATACTCGAAAATGTGTTTTTGGGGAGAGGAGAACAAAACCCTATTCCTCTATTACAGATTCCATTTTATGGTGATTTTTGCTAATATGGTACTTCAAATTTCCTACAGAAAAGGCCAGGATGAGATACCATCGGGAATTTCGTGCCGCTTTCAAAGCCTCGATACCGGTGATGATGGGCTACAGCGTCCTGGGCTTCGCTTTCGGATTGCTGATGACCAGTCAGGGGTATCCCTGGATAGTGCCGGTGGCGATGTCGTTGGTGATCTATGCGGGTGCTCTGCAGTTCCTGGCTCTGGGGTTTTTCCAGGCCAAAGCGGGAATGGGAGAGATCTTTGTCGCTTCGATTTTCGTCAACATCCGCCAGGCCTTTTACGGCCTCTCCCTGTTGAAAAAGTTCAAAAAAGCGGGGAAACTTCGCCCTTATCTTATCTTTGCTTTGACAGACGAAACCTATGCGCTGATGACCACGCTGCCGGAGGATCCGCAGCTCAAGCGGCGCTGGTATCTCTTCTTCTTGGCGGCTTTGAATCAGAGCTACTGGGTCGGAGGGACGCTGGCGGGGGCGCTTTTCGGCGGGATGGTCCGTTTCGACACCCGGGGGCTCGACTTTTCCCTGACGGCGCTTTTTGTGGTTTTGGCGATGGAACAGTACAAAAGGCGCCGGGATCTTCTCCCTTTCTTTATCGGAGCGGGGGCTTCGTTGATCGCGCTGGCACTGGTCAGCAAAGATCGGATGCTGATCACCGCCATCGGTCTGGCGCTGCTGGGAATGTTCGCTCTGCGGCAAAAGCTGGAAAAAGGGGAGGAGAGCCATGAATGAACTCTGGATCTGGGAAGCCGTGGCGGTGATGGCTCTGGCCAACCTACTGACCCGGATAGCGCCCTTCCTCTTCTTTTCCCGCCGTCGGCCGCCACGGGCGGTGATCTTCGTCGAAGAGAATTTTCCGCCGATTATTCTGACGATCCTGATCTTCTATACGCTGGCCTCGGTGGATTTTACCACTGCTCCTTATGGGCTCAAAGAGCTGGGAGGGATCGCCGTGACGATGCCGCTGCACCGCCTTTTCGGCAATTATCTTATCTCGATCTTCGGTGGGACGGCGGCCTATATGGCGATGGTGCAGTTGTTTTAAACTCCTGAACCCAAGTATCGACAGTTATTGTTCCAATCTGATAGCGAACAATACCGTGAACTTGCAAAGCGAATGATACTTTCAAGAATGGGCAGCATCCGAATATAAGAAAAATTTACTTTCTGTGTTCAGGGATAATGCAGGAAGGTAGTGAGGCGAATGGAGAAAAGGTTCGCCTCAAAAAACTTGTTATTTTGTCAGTTCGACAAATTTGGGATGATGGATAATATCGCCTATAAGTTTCTGAACCGCCAGAGGGAAAGATCTTTGCATTTCGCTACATGCGGACATGGCAGAGAAGCTTGACTCATAGTCATATTTCGACTTTATATTGTAGCTTTTTCCGTTACTGGATTTGACCGTAACATCAAACGACCAGAACGCATTGCCCAGCATCGTACTTCCATAAATTTTATTGAGATTAACGGTAATGGTATTTTTGGCATGCGGATCATACATATTGGAAATAATCAGCTCTTTTTTGAATGCATTTTGGATATAAGACGCAAAAGTTTCACCCCTCGGTGTACCAACCGGCGTAGCCAGACGGCACATCACCATTTTTTCGTTTTTACCCGAATCCGTAAACTCACCTACATTAATCTTGTTTGCTTTATTTGCCAGTCCTTTGAGTGTGAGCAGATTCTCTGTTGACACAGCATATGCCTGTACTTTGTTGGCGCAACCGCTTAATCCTATCATAGCGATAAGCACGATGAAACCGTGAAACATATATTTCATTCCGTTCCCTTTTGATTTTTTTTTATCGGATTTTCTAAAATCCAACGAATCATTATAATAAAAAAACACCTAAAATAAGAAACATATCAACATAAAAATTTAACTTGAAATTTATCAGACAGGATTTGCGCATCGAGTATATAAAATTGAGAAAAAATAACAAAAAAAATGGCCGTATGCATTTTCAAAGCATTGAAAGTAAATTTCCATCAAACAATTGATATTGTTATTGAAAGTGATAGGACTATCTGAAGATATAGAAGGATCATTGTCTTTACAAGTTGAGGCTCTATGGAAAGACTATTTTGGATCAGAGTGATAAAATAGTTTGAAAAATCCTCCGGACGAGATCCGGAGAAAAAGCCTTAGCAGCTGAAGGTGCTCTTGACTTCGAAGGGCGTGGGGCGTCCTTCGACGGGGATGACCTGGGTTTCGAACTTGTAGTCGATGTAGGTCTCGATGAACTCTTTGCTGAAGACGGGAGCCAGGAAGTCGTGATCGACCTCGAGAGCCTGCAGGGCATCACGCAGGGTGTCGGGAAGCTCGGGGATCTTGCGCTCTTTGAGGTCGTCGCGGGTGAGTTCGAAGAGGTCCTCGTTGACGGGTCCGACCAGCTCGTAACCGCCGGCTTTGATACCGTCGAGGCCTGCCATCATCAGGGCCGCGAAGCAGAGATAGGGGTTGGCGCTGCTGTCGGGGAAGCGGGTCTCCAGGCGGGTGGCAGCTTCACCGGCACCGTAGGGGATCCGGCAGGCGGCGGAGCGGTTCTGGCTGGAGTAGGTCAGGATCCGGGGCGCTTCGAAACCGGGGAGCAGACGGCGATAGCTGTTGGTGGTGGCGTTGGTGATAGCGGCGACGGCGGCAGAGTGCTTGAAGATACCGCTGAGGTAATCCAGGGCAGTCTTGCTCAGGTTGGCATATTCGCCGGACTGGAAGAAGAGGTTTTTACCCTCTTTCCAGATGGACTGGTGAACGTGCATACCGTTACCGTTGTCGTTGTAGAGGGGTTTGGGCATGAAGGTGGCGGTTTTGCCGTTGAGGTGGGCAACCATCTTGACGACATACTTGTACTTCTGGACATTGTCGGCTGCTTCGATCAAGTCACCGAACTTGACACCGATTTCTGCCTGGGCCTGAGCCACTTCGTGGTGGTGCAGAACGACCTCGAGACCGATCTCCTGCATGATCTGGACCATCTCGGCCCGTAGATCGACAGTGGAGTCGGTGGGCATGACGGGGAAGTAGCCTCCCTTGGTCCGGGGGCGGTGACCGGTGTTGATCACATCTTCGTACTGGGCGTCGTCGCTCCACTCACCTTCGTCGCTGTCGAGACGGTAATAAGACTCGTTGATCTCATCCTTGATGACCACGTTGTCAAAAATGAAAAATTCGTTTTCGGGACCGAAGTAGGCGACATCGCCGATACCGGTCTCGGCCAGATGCTTGAGTGCCTTTTTGGCGATGGAACGGGGGCACTTCTCATAGAGATCACCCTTGTAGATGTCGAAGACATCACAGAAGACGACGATGGTGGGATCGGCGGTAAAGGGATCGAGGAAGGCGGTGGGAACGTCGGGCTTGAGGATCATGTCCGACTGGTTGATGGGCTGCCAGGCCTCGATGGAGCTTCCGTCGAAGGGGATACCGTTCTCCAGTGTCTCGGCGCTGATGGCGTCGAGGCAGTAGGTGATATGGTGCCAGGCTCCCTTGATGTCGGTGAAACGGAAGTCGACGAACTCTACTTCATTCTCTTTGCAGAACGCAAAGAACTCTTCGATATTGTTGACAAATTTGCCCATGGATTATCCTCCTGAAAAATTGGTAGCTTCATTATACTCCCCCTCCCTTTGAAAAAAGAAGAGAGAACTGTTTAAAATTTGAGCAGTCGCCGTTCTCTGTTACGGAAGTCGGCAGCTTCGGTGTACCCTGCTTCCCGCGCCAGGGCGTGTAGGGCCTCTTTGCGGTAGCCCACCTGTTCGGGTTTGTGGGCGTCGGAGGCGAAGGTGATGGTGACGCCCCGATCGTGGGCCATACGCAGGAGATCCAGGGAGGGGTAGGCCTCGCCCACCGGTTTGCGCCAGCCGGCTGCATTGAGCTCCAGGGTCATCTCTGCCGCAGCGATGGCATCCAGGGCCCCTTCGGCCAGGGGGCGGATGTCCCCTTCGGGGCGGTAGTTGAAGACTTTGATCAGATCCAGGTGCCCCACAATGTCGAAGAGTCCGGATCTCGCCATGGCTTCCACGGCGTCGAAATACTCCCTCCAGATCTTCTCCAGATCGGCGTTTTCATAGTGGCCGATAAATTCGGGATTGTCGAAGCCCCACTCGTCGATGAAATGGACCGAACCGATGAGATAGTCCACGGGAGCCTTCAGGACTCTTTCGTCCATATGGCCCGGCAGGTAGTCCACCTCGTAGCCCAGGCGTATTGTGATTCGGTCTTTATACCGATCGGCGGCTTCCCGTACCTCCGCCTCATACTCCCCCATCTCCTCAAAGCCCATGCGATACCGCTCGTCGAAATCCATCGGTGCGTGATCGGCGAAACCGAAGATGTCGATACCCTGGTCGATGGCTGCCCGGATATAATCGTCGAGGCTTCCCTCGGCGTGGTTACAGCGGGGAGTGTGGTTGTGCAGATCGATGGTCATGGAGATTCCTTTTCATTCTCGCTTCTGAAAGCGATTGTAGCCAAAATGGGTGTAGCGGTATAATACCCGGTGATGGTGAATGATGAATGATGAATGATGTCGGTAAGCGTTGCCAGGCAACGCCTTTTCAAATGAGAAAGAGGGGCGAAGCCCCGTTCAAACGACAAACGACGAAAACCACACCTGCGACGTGAGGCGGTATAGCCGCCGTGCTTGCGACTTGCGACTCAATAAAAGGAGATTTCCCTATGCCAAAAGAACTCTTCGCCATCTTCGGCGATCCGGTCTCCCATTCCCGATCTCCCCTGATGCACAACCGGGCCTTCCAAAAGCTGGGTTATCCCGGATGCTATGGCCGGTATCGTCTGGAGGATGGGACGCAGCTGCGGGAGCGTTTTCTGGAGCTGGGGCTTCAGGGGATCAATATCACCGTGCCCCACAAGGAGCACGCCTTTGAGGCCTGTGATGTGTTGGATCCTTTCGCACAGAAGGTGGAGGCGGTCAATACCATTGTATTGAGAGAGGGAAAGCTTCACGGCTACAACACGGACGCTCCGGGTTTCCTGAGGGTGATGGAGGAGTTCGGCAGCGGCAAACGGGTTCTTTTCCTGGGGGCCGGTGGGACAGCGGCTTCCAGCGCCGTGATCCTCAGGGAAGCGGGATACGAGGTGGGCATCCTCAACCGCAGTGCGGGGCGGCTGGAGCATTTCCGAGAGCAGGGCTTCGAGACGGCCACCTGGGAGAGCTTCGAGCCGAGAGAGTATGACCTGGTGGTCAACATGAGCTCCGCAGGCCTGACCGATGAGAGCCTCCCGGCCCCGGAAGAGCTTCTGCGCTCCGTACTCTCCGGGGGCAAAGGAGCGGTGGATGTGATCTACGGCAAAAAGACCCCCTTTCTCCGTTTGGCAGAAAGTCTGGGTCTGCCCACCAAAGACGGCAGCGATATGCTCCTCTACCAGGGAGTGATCGCTTTCGATCTCTTTACCGGCGGGCGCTTCGATCGGGGTGAGATCGAGAGTGCAATGCGGGAGAGTTTCACTCTCTAAACTGATATTTTTGTAACTTTTCCAAATAAATAAACCTGTTTCACTCAATCCGCAAATTTAATTTCTTAGATTTTTGATGAATCGCCAGTGAAAAAAACTATTTACAATTTTTTTGTAATGTATAATAGGTCAATTGTAGGCTCTCCATTAAAAAGGTTAAAGATATTATGAAAAAGATTCTTGGATATTTGAAAGCGGTGGCGGGGACGTTTTTCGCTCAGGACGCGGAAGGGCATAGACGTGAACTGCATCCCGGGGATCCGGTGTTTGTCGGGGAGATCGTCGTCGATGCCAAAGGCCTGGTTGTCCAGGACGTTTTAAGACCTGCAAAAGGCCATACCGAGGAAGAGATCGGATCCCAGGAACAAGCTCACGAAACCGAGACTCCCGGCAATGAAGAAGCCCCTTACCATTTTGGATACAAAGTCCGATCCACCACTTCGACCGATCATTTGGAAAGCAATTATGCCGAGATCGATGTACAGGCGCCACTCGATATCGATTCGTGGCTCACACAGAACGGAGGGATTCCGCGTCGGATCTATCCGGGTGAAGTGAATATCAACGCTCCGTTGGAAGAGAACTATTTTGCGAACCCGGGTGATGAGAACCCGTCTGATCTCTTCCCCCCGCTTTCCCCATCAAACGATATACCTGTTGCCCGTACGGATATCAATGATGTCACCGAAGACGATCCGGATGAAATGGGATACGATGACGGTGATCCCGACACTACCATTGTCACCGGAAACGTACTCCTCAACGACAGTTTCGGTGCCGATCTACCGGTGGTCCTCTCTTCGTTCAGAAGTGAAAGCACGGGAAGTGTGGGGAGTTTCGGTTCTCCTCTAGCCGGATCCTATGGGGAGCTGATCCTCCAACCGGATGGGAGCTATCGCTATATCCTGGACAATAACAATCCCGCCGTACAGCGCATTTCAACCGGGGAGAGCTTGACGGAGACGTTTCGTTATACCATCACCGATATCGACGGAGACAGTTCCAGTACGACCCTGACCATCACCATCCATGGGACGGGAGATGTGCCTTTCATCACGCCGGACGGGGACAAGACCGTCAAAGAGGAGGCTCTCGACGCCCACGGGAGCAATCCGGGATCCAACGAAGAGAGTACGACGGGACAGATCGTCATTGTCGCAAAAGACGGTCTCGATCATATTACGATCGCCGGGACCGATGTGTCGGAAGCCCAACTTTTGAACAGCTCGACGACTCCGGTAATCATCACGACGACATATGGGCAGTTGACCATTACCAACTTCACCCCGACCGACCCGACCCATCAGGAGGGTAACGGCACCATCGACTACACCTACACCATCCTGACTAATACGACGGATCATTCAACCCAGGGAAAAGACAGTGTCATAGACCATATATCTCTGAAAGTTGTGGAGCGTGACGGGAGTGAAGCGACAGGAAATATCGATATCATGATTGTCGATGACGTCCCCACTGCTTCTGCCGACACAGGAAGCGTCCAGGAGGACACGGCACCCAATCCGATCAGCGGCAATGTCGTCACCAACGATACTCTCGGCGCCGACCAGACCACCACACCGGTGACGGCAATCCACAGTGACAACACAAACACTGACGGGACGGTAGGCAGTGCATTGGCGGGGGAGTATGGAACACTCACGCTCAACAGTGACGGCACCTACAGCTATACGCTCGATAACACGAACCTCGATGTGCAGGGGCTTACCGACGGTGAGACACTGACCGAGACCTATACCTACACGATCACCGATGCGGACGGCGATACTTCTACGGCAAAATTGACGATCACCATCACGGGCACAAACGACGCACCGGTAGCACAGGATGTCAGCGACGACTATCATGAAGACCCTATCGTCGCTGGCAATGTGACTGGTACGACCAATCTCCTTGACAGTGCAACAGATGTGGATGATGCTCACAATACGTTGCAAATTGGTTCTGTGAAATATAATGGCAGTACTGAGACGCTTGGACAGCCGATAAATGTTGACTTTACCTATACAGAACCTATACAGACAAGAACGGAAACTCAGTAACGCAGACAGTACCGGTAACGATCAATGCCGACGGTACGTATAGTATCGATCAGACCAACCTGAACCCTATGCCGATCAACGAGGAGGCGATGGCGCAGCTGCAGTTTACCGTAGTCGACCCGCACGGCGGTACCTCGAATGAGCAAACGTTGACACTGAAGATCTCCGGAGACAACGACGCCCCTGATGCGGTGGACGATACGATCACACAAGTGATCACCCATGATGTCGATGTGACACCCGCACATGCGGCGATCAATCTCGGTAACGACAGCGATTTCGATCTGAGTACCGGCTTTACTATTTCCCAGAAGGTCAATGTCACCGGTGCCGGCATCGTCTTCAACAAGGAAAACTCCTATGAAGTGGCGGTTTTCGGTGACGGTTCGGTACGCTATGCACTGCAAGGACCTCATAGCGGATGGGTTTGGAACGATACCGGCTATAAGCTTCCTTTCAACGAAACCCATGTTCTGACCGCGGCCTATGACGGACCCAATCAAAATTTTGCCATCTATGTCGACGGACAGGAGGTCTTCTCCGGTTCCCGGAATGTCCCGACATCACTGAGACAGCAGCCGGGTAACGACCTGCTTTTCGGAGAGCGCGGTAGCAATAATCAGCCGATCGAAGGGACGTTCGATGATATTCAGATCTATAGTCAAGCGTTGAGCGCTTCGGAGATAGCCGATATCGCCGATGGGAAAACGGTAGGGCACGATCTGGTCGCCTGCTACACCTTCGAGACCAGTACGCCTTTGGCGGATCTCTCCGGTAACGGACATACCGCCACACTGCAAAACGGCGCGACGGTCGTCGAGCATACGGGTAATCCGACTGAAGATGTTCCCTTTACCATCAAAGCGACCGATATTCTCGCCAACGACAGCGATATCGACAGTAACCACTTCGATCTTATCTCGGTACAGGGTGCCACCCATGGAACGGTATCGCTCGACAGCGACGGCAATGTCTATTTCGTCCCCGAAAAGGACTACAGCGGTCCCGCCTCTTTTACCTACACAATCCAGGACAACAGCGGTGATGCGAGCTCGGACAAAGCGACGGCCACGGTCAACTTCACCATCGATCCGGTCAACGATGCACCGGTGGCGGTGGATCATGCGGATGCCTTCCACGAAGACAACATTGTACTGGACAACAGTGACGGTACAGTCGACGGAAAGATCCAGGGCAGCATCAATCTGCTGACGGGTGTGACGGATGTGGACGATCCCTCCGGTCCCTTCGAGATCGGCGCGGTGGAAGGGAGTACGGCACGGGTGGGACATCCTTACTATGTAACGTTCAATTTCCACAACTCCAATACGGGTCAAGAGGATTTCGTCAAAGCCAATGTCACCATCAATGCCGACGGCAGCTATACCATCGACCAGACCGACATCAACAAGATGCCGCAGGATGACGTGGCGGTCGGTACCATCGAGTATCAGGTCAAAGACCCCAACGGAGCACTTTCGGTGGGTAAGAAGCTTACTATTACCATCACCGGAGACAACGATGCGCCCGATGCGGTGGATGATAGTCAAATCGGCGATCTCAACACCGTCGTGGATGTGACACCCGCTCATGCTGCCGTCAATGTGGGCAAGATGAACGATATTACCGATGCCTTCACCATTTCGCAGGATATCAAAGTGACCGGTTCGGGGATCGTCTTCAACAAAGAGAACACCTATGAAGTGGCGGTTGAAAGCGATGGTTCTCTGCGTTACGCGATGCGTGATGCCAGCGGCCAAGGCTGGGTCTGGAACGATACGGGTTACGACCTGCCGCTCAATACCGATGTGAACCTGACCGTCGTCTATGACGGATCGGCGCAGGAGTTGCGCTTTTATGTCGACGGAACGCGTGTAGTGACAAGCACGGCGAATGTAGGCAGTGCACTGACCACCTACTATAGCGGCAACGATCTGCTCTTTGGTGAGCGAGGGAGCAACAATCAGCCAATCGAAGGGACGTTCGACAATATCCTCGTCTACAAAACGGCATTGAGCGATGCGGAAGTTGCGACCATCGCTTCGGGCGGCGATGTGGCGAACGGTATCCTCGGCAAGTACGATTTCGAAGGCGCCAATCCGCTCGACGACAAATCGGGTAACGGTAACGACGCCACCTTGCAAAACGGTGCGACGCTGGTGCAGAACTTCGGCGGAAACCTGCACGATATAGAAACGGACGAAGACACGCCGCTGACCTTCGATGCCGCCAAGCTTCTCATCAACGACAGCGATGTCGACCTCGACCCGATCCATGTCGTCTCGGTTGCGGCTACGGCGGATACTCACGGTACGGTAAGTTACGACAGCAATACCGGTCAGATCACCTATACGCCCGATCCTGACTTCAATGGTATCGCCAAGTTCGACTACACCATCGAAGACAGCCACGGCGCTCACGATACGGCGACGGTGACCGTCAAAGTCGATGCTACACCGGATCTCCAGCCTGATACAAAAGATCTGAAGGAAGGTGACTCCACGGTTACGGACAATGTATTGGCCAACGATGATGCTGGGACACCGACAGGGACAGTAACGAGTTTCCAATATATCGACACTAACGGTGTGAATCAGACCGCTACTGTGCCAGCAGGCGGAAGCGTGCAGGTCACGACGCAGTACGGAACGCTGACGATGCATTCAGATGGTAACTACGACTACCTGCCGGCAACTCAGCTCAACCATCCAGGTGACGGTAATACAGCTGCTGCCAGCTTCGCCGACATCATCACCTATGTCGTAACAGACGGCAACAGCGATACGGCTTCGACGACTTTGACTGTGAATGTGGGAGATACGATTGCGACGGTCAATCCCGCTGTTGCCAACACAGTAGATGAGGATGACTTGCCGCAGGGTAGCGATACAAGTAAAGAATCGCTCATAACACCGGCAACATCACTGGCGATCACTGCGGGAAAAGACAGTATTACCGATGTAAAGTTTGATTTGACGAAAGTGCAGAACGATGCGGGGATGCAGGCACTCAAATCTGACGGACAGGTGCTCACTTTCAGCCTGAACGGTGATCATCAGCTCATCGCGAAAGATCATGCAGGTAATGATATTTTTGTGGTAACCATCAACGATGACGGCAGTGGGCATTACAACGAAAACAGCACCTATACTTTCGAGCTCAAAGGTGTGCTGGATCATGACGCTCCACCAGGTGGAACGGCGCGGGATGAAAATCAGCTTGATGTCAATGTACCGTTCAGTGTCATCGAAACAGACGATGTGATCGACGGCAATGTTTTGGTGAAAGTAACGGATGATGTACCGACGGCAGTGAACGATGCAGACCAAAGCATTGTCGAGGGCAGTATCGGAACACTTGGAGGCAATCTCATTACCGATGCGACTACACCGGATATCAAAGGTGCTGATGGTGCGAAAATCGCTTCTATCCGTCTGGATGGTACTACCAATGATATTGATATAAGTGATGGGAACGATCATACGATCACAACACCGACCGGAACGTTGACTGTGAATGCAGACGGCACATGGTCGTTTACACCGGTTGCCTCATTTGACCATGATGACCATCTTTCTGGTGACGCTTCAGACAGTGCGACGAACGGCAGTTTCAGCTATATACTCAAAGATTTCGATGGCGATACCTCTCTTGGACATCAGGCCATCGATGTGACCGATGGTGCTGCACCGACCATAGATAACAGCAACAATGTTCTTGTCAAAGTCTATGAAGGCGGCGTTCACTCAACTTTTGACGGTACTTCCAACTACGACAGGGCGGACGACATCAACGACGATGCTGATCCTGGTAACGACCAAATGACCTCTACGCCGACTTTGACGCATAAATTGGACTTCAGTCTGGGCAGTGACAGCGCCGGTATTACCGAGGTGACATGGGAAGGGCATACCCAAACATTAAACAAAGACACAGCAACTGCCAGTGATTTTATTATCATCGATACAACAGGGGATGCTACAAACAAGGGGATTTTGAAAGTTTATTATGACGGAAGATGGGAATATACCTCTCCGGATGCCTACATCCATCCCAATCCGCCGACACCGCCGGGTTTCGATGTCAACAACTTCCAGACAACCTTTACCTACAAGGTTGAAGATATTGATAACGATACTGCGGCAGTGACAGGTTCACAGACCATCCAGGTCGATGATACCTTTGCGACGATCGACAGCACGACAGATGTAACACTTGATGAGAAAAACCTGCCGACAGGTACGGATCCTGATCCGGCACTAACGACACAAACCGGTACGATAACAGTCGATGCATCGAAACTTGGCGGAAGCTATGACATCCAATTCGATACCACACAGACTGACAATACATGGACAGCAACAGATGGGACCAATACTCCTGGCCTCTCCTCCAATGGAAAAACGGTGGAGTATCAAGTCGTCAATAATGGGCATACCCTTCAGGCGGTAACCGACAAAGGTACTGCCAGTGAAACCGTTATCTTCGATGTGCAGATCACTGATCCTGATGGTACCCTGGGGACGGGTCCTGGCTATGTGGCAACGCTCTACCACGATCTCGACCACGAAACGGCACTGCTTGAAAACGGTAATCTCGAGTTTGACTTCAGCATCACCCTTACCGATGATGACGGCGACAAAAGCCCATCGACCTTTAAGGTCTCCATCGTCGATGATTCAAATGTGCCAACAACGGACACGTTGGTAGTGAACGAAGAGGGGGTGACGGGAGCGCACGATACATCAATACCAATGCCAATGCCACACCTGCCAACACAGTCATCACAACGCAGGGAACCTATGGATATGCGGAAATATTGGCAAATGGACGACTCAAATATACACCGAGTTTCGACGGGACCAACTCGCAAGATACAAACTTCAGTGGTCAGGACACGGTGCAATACACCTATACGGATGCAAATGGGGTCGCTCACGTTACCAATGTAACAGTGACAATCGATCCCGTCTCCGACGCGCCGATACTGAGCGTGGACAGTGCTACGGTCAATACGGATGAAGATACCGCAGTCGCCTTGGGACTCAATGCGCCGCAGCTTGTCGATACGACAGATCAGAACGGTTCATCTACGCCGGGCGACTGGCCTGAACGCCTTGGGGCGGTGACGCTGGAGGGTATCCCCAACGGGGCGAAACTGCTCGACGGCAGCGGCAATACGTTGACGACATCCAACGGCAGTGCCGTCACGATCCTCATCAGCGATCTGCCCCATGTCAACGGCACCACGGCAGACCTTACGATGACGAAGGCGGAGTTCGAAGCGCTGAGGGTCGATCCGGTAGCGCAAAGCGGCGACGACTTCACCGTGACGATGAAAACGAGTTCCTACGAAGTGGACGGGAGCGGGAACATCATCAACGACCACAACGGCGATCCCGTCCCCGGTGCCGAATCGAGGATACAGGTAACGGTCGATGTGCAGGCGGTGACCGATCCGCTTCCCGACCTGACGAAGGTTAAGGACGCCCACGGTGACGAAGACGGCTGGATACGTGTGGACGATACCTTCACCATCAACCCGACGGTGGATCAAGATGGATCGGAGCACTACACTGTCACTTTCGACGGTACCAATCTGCCTGCCGGTACACGCTATTTCGTCGGCCCCAACCCGAGCGGTGACGGACAGGATGCCAGCGGTGGCTTTACGGTCACCATCCCCAACAGCGGCGGCGTACCTTCGGTTCCCGAGATCTATATCAAAACACCCGACAACGACAGTGCCGATATCGATTCGCTCAAAGTGACCGTCGCGGTCACCGATACCGACGGCGATTCGAGCGGAAGCATCACGACCTATAGCAAAGATCTGACCATCGATGTCGATGTCGACCCCATCGCCAACGACATTGCACTGACGACGGACTCATCGAGCGGGAACGAGGACAACCTCATACCACTTAACCTCCACTTCACCGTCTCCGATACCCTCTCCGTACCCGGGAACGAGACCGTCACCTCCGTCACCATCGCCGACATTCCCGACGGTGCGAAGATCTACAAGGCCGACGGCACGACGCTGGTGTATGAGAACAATACCGGATCGACCGCTTCGACGACGATCACGATCGATGCGAATACCTCGATCGGCGATGTGGAGGGCCTCAAGATCCTGCCGCCGGGCCACAGCTCGACGGACTTCATTCTGAAAGTGAGCGCAACGACGCAGGATATCGACGACGGCGGGGGACAGGCTACGGCGACCGGAACGATCGCACCGGTCGATGTACTGGTCGAAGTCGCTCCAGTTGCTGAAACGAACACCGATACGAATCAGGATGGCAATACCGATGTCACCCTCAACCCTGACCATACCTACGCTACCCATGCCGTGGAGGATACCTGGTTCGATCTCAATGCGGCCGATGCGGGATTTGCACTCTCTGCAAGCAATGAGGATGACAAGAACAGCGGAACCCCTTACGCTTCGGAAGAGACCTGGGTGGAGTTTCACAGTGTACGCGACAGCAGCGGCAATATTCTGGCCGATGCGCAGATAGCGTATAACAACGGTTCGATCGATATTGTCAAGACGTTGAATGTGCCGGTTCAAGTACCAATAGAGTATCTCAATACCGTCAAATTCAAAGCACCGGACAATTACTCCGGTACGGTGAAAGTGGATATGACACTGGGCACCCTCGACCATGACGAAGACGATCCGAACAGCACGAACGGCCCGGTGAACTCACTGACGAGTACCTTGCAAGTGGATGTCGATCCGGTAACCGATCCCATCAACGCAGCGATCACTCAGTCCAATGGACTGGAAGATGCCGGAAGAAATCCGGACGGTACGATCGATGCAAGTTCCGCTATCAACGGGATCGTGCTGAATAGCAGGGTCGCGTCTCTCGATCCTGACAGTTCGGAACATATCAATGTCTTTATTGATGATATCCCGGAAGATGCGGCGATCTATTACGACATCGACGGAGATGGCACCAGAGAGATCATCACCGCAAATTCCGATTTCGGGCAGGTCAATGAAGCACCACAAGGGCAAACGGGACCTATCGATGTCGTACAGTACGATACGGCAAACCATACCTGGAAACTACTGATCCAAAATTACGACGAGATACAAGTAAACGATAGGCCGATCATCATCCCCCCGCACAATAGCAATATAGATATCGTACTCAAAGCCAGCGGATATGCTGTCGATACCACAACATTTTCCGATGGCAGCAGCCGGACAGACACCGGTGCAGAAAGTGCACCATACAACGTCAATGTCTTCATTGAAGGGGTCGCCGATGAGGCGGTCAACAACGATATTTACCTGCAGGATATCGATACTTCGGTAGATCCCAATACCCACGATCTTACCGTGACGCTAGACCCTAATAAGAGCGGTAAATACAGTGCGGTAGCCGAGGAGGATTCCGGTACGACACCCACAACCGGCAACACGGACACTTTTGTGGAGTTCGACCTCAAAAGTATCTTCAAAACACCGGACAGGATCGACTCCTATGACAACCTCAAAACCAACGATCCCGATCAGAATCCTGTCGATACGACAGTGACAGATCCGAATACTGCGCCGGATGACATCGCATCGGAGTCATTGACGGTAACCATTGAGAATCTCGGTGCCGATTTCGATGTGATAGGTGCGACACTGGTGGGCGGTACAGGGTCAAGCCGTATCTGGGCGACCAGTGCAGCGGATATTGATGCAGGCAACGTCAAGATAAGGACATTGAACGAACACTTCAGCGGAGAGATCAACTTCGATCTCAGATACAACACCACGGAAGATGATGGAGACACAAATAGCTCAACGACCCAAAACGTCTCTTTGCTTGTGACGCCGGAGGCAGAAGGACTTGCGGGGGTACTGCAGACCACGACGGACGTACGTGAAGATGTGCTGACACACATGACATTCTCGACGACCACGACCTTACCGGACAGTGATGAATATGTCAGTGCTTTGGGTATCGCCAGAGATGACTATACTATAGCCAACGGGCAAAGTTTCAAAGGTATCGAGAATGCGGACTTTACCATCTACCTTGGAAACGGCAGCGGGAAACAGACGATCAAGGATGTCGCCGCCGATCCGAATGATCACAGGGTTGAACTGGTAGAAGATAACGGTGTTTGGTTTTACAAGATCGCCGACCAGGCTGATTGGAACAATCTTTATGTACTCTACAATGCCGATATCGGGGGCAAGGAAGACCCGAATAATGTCGGCACAGCACATCAGACTGATTTCGGTTTCAAATTTGATGTCTCAGATAAGACACAGGCGGTGCAAAACGGTACGACTGTCGACTTGATCGATACGAAAAGCGGCTTCCAGGAGAGCGCCAACTATACCTTCAACCTCACTCCGGTAACGGACGACATCACCGCCGATGCGAAAGATGGAGACATTACCGATGCGGATGGAGACGGCACGACAGATATCGCCGTCTCCGGGCATGATATCACTATCAGCGCGCCGACGACCATCGATGTGAAGGTGACTATCCAAGGGGTAGATACCCAAAATGAAAACGGAACGGGGGCGAACGGAGAGAACGGTCTGGACATCGACGGCTCCGAGCAGATCCGCAGTATCCGCATCGAAGGGGTGCCTGATGGGATCGGGATCGTCGGCGGGAAATATGTCGGGGATACCATCGACCCGGCAACGGGGCTGCCGACAGGTAACTATACCTGGCTTGTCGATCTGAATCAAAACCCCATCGTGATGGATGCCGCAGCCAAAACCTACAACCTGCAGTTTGAAGTCAGCGGTAACTACCTCAATGCTGCATCAGACACTTCGGACGTCAAGATCTCCTTCATCAATCAGGAGTATGATACTGCGGGAACGCCGCAGTCGACAGCGCAGACGGGGGATTTTACGCTTACCTTCCACCGGGATCCGAACTTTGGCGGCAGTACGAACGATGCTCCGATGGATATCATCGGGGTTACGGATGTCAATGGTGATGGTGTTGTCGATGAAAAAGACGGCTACACGGTCGATCCGAACTTTGACACCAATCCGACTGATCCGTATCAGGGCGGCTTCAAAGAAGACACGACAACGAAGCTGGGCGATATCATCCATCTCGATATCAACGATGCACAGGGAAGCACAAATGCGGAGCTGGGTGAGACGATCAATTCGGATCTCTTCTCCATTACCGTGGAGGGGCTCGATCCGAACATTGTCAATGTCAGTGCCGGAGGGCAGCCCATCCAGAGCGGTGTCGTGACAGGATGGCGCTATGAACATGTCTACGGAACGGACATCCTGACCTACAGGGGATCAGGTGATAAAGCAGCGATAGAAGCTGCACTGAACGCCCTAGAGATCACACCGAAGCAGGATTTGAATCACAACAACATCAACTTCATCGGACAGGATGACATCACCTTCACCACGACCCTGACCACCTACTCTCAGAGTGGTGTGAAAGATGTGGTGTCGACCGACTTCAGCGGCAACATCGAGCCGGTAACGGACTCGGTAAGTATTACACCTGATCATGTAGATGTTCAGGAAGATGTCGTTAAGACGATCACTTTCGGACTTGATACGGTGGACAACAGTTTTGACCCGGATGGAGACGGGTCGGACAATATATTCGCCCATCTGGTTACGAGTGATACCGACAGTACCCCGGCTACGACGATATCTGTCAGATATGTCGGTTCGACCGATGTTGGAAACGGACAGTTTGGTGTGACACTTGGCGGAGTGCATTTCAACCCAGGTGAAACCCATGATGTACCCATCACCGTTTCCGGAACTACTGTCGATCTGGATTTCATAGCAGACTCCAACGAGTCAGGTAAGGCCTATTTTGAATATACGCTCTACTCGAAAGAGGATCACGCACAGAATACCAACCAGCACACCGGGTCGCTCGAGATCGACATCGCTCCGGTTGCCGATGGGCTGGACACCGGCGGCGGTAATCCGAAAGCGGAAGGCAAAGAAGATGAGTTCATCCAGGTGGCCGATGCAAACGGTAATCCTTTCAGCGGCGACCTGATAGATAACGCCACGAACAACACGACACCGGAAACACTCAAAACAGTGATTCTCGGCGATGTACCGCCGGGATGGCTCGTCTACTACGATGACGGGTCGGGCAAAACACTGGCACAAAATCTCGGTACCAACGGCGGGGCGAACAACTATTGGAACATTCCGCTTGGCAGCGGCGCCAATCCGGTACCGGAAATCTATGTCAAAGCACCCGCTCAGGTCGGGGGCATTTCAACACAATTTCAGTTGATCTCCGGCGTTGAAGATGGCGGCCAGCAAGTCTATGCCACTGTTCCGATCAATGTATCGGTTCTGGCAGTTGCCGACCCTATCACGATGAACCCTTCTCCCACCGGAGGCGTAGAAGGGGAGAAGATTCCGTTGAACTTCAACACCGCTTCGGCGGATGTGGACGGTTCCGAGCACTATGAGGTCAAGCTGACCGGTCTCGGAGAGAATGCCGTACTTTATTTCCAGGGGACGGAACTGACCTCCGGCGTCACTTACGATCGTAGTACCGATACCTATACCATCAGCGAGGCTGTCGGCATAGAGCACAACAGCATCGACAAACTGACAGTGACCCAAAACGATTTTTCGGGAACGGTCGACGTCGAGATCGTCGTCCACGACGCCGTACCGAACGACGGCACGACACAAAGCGCGAGCGGATCGTTTGCCATGAACATCTCGCAGCAGCAGGCTACCTCGGGCGACAACACGCTGCTATACGATAAACACGGTGTCGATGGGCTGGCCGGTGAGGATACGGTGATCTTCGGTACCGACTGGGACGGCTTTTACGATGGGGTGAATCATACGATCGATCTCTCGGCTTTGGCAAATATCGAGAAGTTCGATCTCACACAGCATGGCAACCATCATCTCGTCATGAGTGCGGCGGAGGTGACGGCGATGACCGATGCACGAAATGCACTGGGCATCGATGCCGATACGGGCGATACCGTGGTCCTGAAAGACGAGGGCGACAATATCTGGCTGCAAAACGGAAATGACTTCATCAATATTGCAGACGGAACCAAAGTCACCGTGAACGATCCAGGTCTGGTGAGCATCGAGCGGGCAACCCCGACCGGCGGGGATGATGTTATCGGCTTTGACGGACAGAACATCGATGCAGGCGCAGGAGACGATAGAGTCGTTGCTTTGGATGGAATAGGGATCGACTTCAGCAAGTTGCAGAACATTGAAACACTTGATTTGAGTAAAAGCGGAGACCATGATCTCGGCACCCTGAGCCTGAATGATGTGGTGAATATGACCGATGGCAACGATACACTGACGATCGAGGGGGACGATGCCAACGACAAGGTGACCTTGACGGGTGCGCAATGGGATCCCAATCCGGTCGATGACGGAACCTATACCACCTACCTCCATATCGGAACGGGTGGGGCAGATCCAACGGTGACTTTGAAAATCGATGATGATATCACGGTAACTGTGTCATAGGAAACCCAGCGATTCATCCACGCAAAAAACAGAAGTGGAAAACCACTCTTGCCATACGTGCCGGGGATAATTCCCGGTTCCGAGAATCCGAGAAGCAGCCTGGATGTTTGTGGCACTCCGGGTTTCCGAAACGAACGGTCGACGACCCCCCGTCATTCCCGAAGAATCTCGGATTTTATCGTTCGGTTGTATCGATATCGGTGATCGCCCGGAGTTTTCGGATCTTTCCTTCTTCCATAAGTATCAAAAAGATCGTCACCCCTTTGGGTTCGTTTCTGTTGCCGTGGACCAGGATGATGGAGCCCTCTTTGGGCCTCTGCCCTTTGGCGAGCCAAGCGTCGGTGCCGATGGGGATCAGGCCGAGGCCTGTTACTGTCTGCACGGCCTTTTCATCCGAGACCAGGCCGGGGAAGCGGAAGAAGATCGAGGGGGTGACACCCCGCTCCAGCAGGGTTTTTTCCAGTGTCAGGATGTCGTCGGTGAGGTTCTCTTCGGGGGAGAGGACGAAGTTTTCTTTGAGCGGCTTGCCGGGATGGTAGTGGTGCCAGGCGGTGTGGTTGCCCCAGGTGACGGCCAGGGAGCCGTTTCTGTCCCACTGCCGGAGGGTTTCGAAAGCCGTGGGATGTCGCTCGATCCACCGTTTGGTGACGAAGAGCGTGACGGGGACCGGATGAGGGAAGCGGCGCATAATCGCTTCGTAGAGGCGCTTTTCGAAGCCCTTTTTGGAAGAGGGGCAGAGATCGGTCGTCAGATAGAGCCCCTCTTTGCCGTGGGTGATCCCGTCATTTTGCAGAGGGTAGGGGGGTAAGCCGGCCTGGCGCAGGAAGCTGAGGTAGCGGGAGTCTTTGCGGCAGGAGGTTGTCCGCTTTGGAAACGGGAGGATTTTTGTCTGGAGGGTACGGGTATCGACGGCGAGGGTGCGGGTTTTCCCCTCCATGTCGAAGCGGCGCAGCATAGCCCACTCTTCGTTATCGACCCGTAGACACCGATCGTTTCCGATCGGTCGGTAGTCTCGGACCGTTCCTGCCGGAGCCGTACCTATTCCAAGCAGGAGGAGCGAGAGGAGATATCTCCGCATTCTTTCGCCTTTTTCCCGTATTGTAGTAAAATACGGAAATTTCTTCAGCAGCACTGAATATTCCATTCAAAAAGAGCCCAATGAAAAAAGTCGAACTGTTAGCCCCTGCCGGTAACCTGGAAAAACTCAAAATTGCGATCAACTACGGTGCCGACGCCGTCTACGGCGGCACCAGTACCTTCAGCCTCCGGATCCGCAGCGGCAAGGAGTTCGATCCGGACTCCTTCAAAGCGGGAATCGACTATGCCCATGAGCGGGGGAAAAAGGTCTATGTCACCATCAACGGCTTCCCCTTCAACTCTCAGCTCAAACTCTACGAAAACCACATCGCCAAAATGCGGGAGCTGAACCCCGACGCCTTCATCGTCTCCAGTCCCGGGGTGATCCGGATGGCACGCAAAATCGCTCCCGAGATCCCCATCCACCTCTCGACCCAGGCCAATGTGATGAACGCCATGGATGCGGCGGTCTATTACGACATGGGGGTAAGGCGGATCATCGCGGCCAGGGAGATCAGTCTCAAAGACTGTGAAGCGATCAAAAAAGAGCTCCCCGATCTGGAGCTGGAGATCTTCGTACACGGCTCCATGTGCTTCGCCTACAGCGGACGCTGCCTCATCAGCGCCCTGCAGACGGGGCGGGTCCCCAACCGGGGCAGCTGCGCCAACGACTGCCGCTTCCCCTACGAGATCTATGCCCACAATCCCGAGAGCGGCACCACCTTCAAGCTGGAGGAGGAGACGGAGATCGGCACCTATATCATGAACGCCAAGGACATGAACCTGGCCAGTCACGTCGATGAGATCCTCTCCAGCGGGGTCATCGACTCCCTCAAGATCGAAGGACGGACCAAATCCCCCTACTACGTGGCGACGGTCACCCGGGCCTACCGGCAGGCGATCGACGACTGGTATGGAGGGGTTTTCGAGGCGGAGCGGTACCAGAAGGAGCTGCATACCACCCAGAACCGGGGCTTTACCGACGCCTATCTCATCAGCCGCCCCTTCGAGCGTACCGATACCCAGTCCCAGGGCTTCACGATCCGGGAGGGAACCCACCAGGTCGCCGCGCTGGTGGGTGAAGAGGGGACCACCTGGCGCTGCAAGGACAAAACCTGTGTCGGCGACCGTCTGGAGATCGTCCTGCCGGTGGGGGCGACTCTCGAAGAGATCGACAACGAATACGGCAAAGTGGAGCTGGGGGAAGAGGGCAAATGGTGGCTGACGGTCAAAAAGATCGTGGCCAAAAGCGGGAAAGAGTTCGAGTGTATCCACAGCGGAGATCTAAATGATATAATACTCCCCACAAAATTCCCGGGCTACACGATCCTGCGCAGGGATATCCGTGAAGCCCGTGCCAAAAAGGGCCTCAGCCCCGAGCCTCAGGCGATCCAGCGGCGGGAAGAGAAATCCAAGGAGAATCAATGAAATTCGTTTCGATCATTATCGGAAGCAAGAGTGACTATGAAGTGATGAAGGAGTGCGCTGAAACCTTCAAAAAGTTCGGCGTCCCCTATGAGCTGATCATCTCCTCGGCCCACCGCAGTCCCGAACGGACCAAAAAGTATATCGCCGAAGCGGAAGAGAAGGGGGCCCAGGCCTTCATCGCCGCCGCCGGAATGGCCGCCCACCTGGCGGGCGCCGTTGCCGCCGCCACCACCAAACCGGTGATCGGAGTCCCCATGGCCAGCGGGGAGCTCCGGGGAGAGGATGCACTGCTCAGTACCGTGA
>JALVUD010000043.1 GCA_027035765.1 Campylobacteraceae bacterium | reverse complement strand
GTGTTTCGATATCAATGCCAGCAGTGCAAGCGGATCCCTTGCCATCCAGGCAAATACCGATACTTCCGATGCCTGTGCTGAGGCGCTGAGACTTGCTAAACAGAACGAGTCTGCTGGTGACAACGGCCATCCTGTAACTCACAAATTCTAATCGACGGGTTTTAACAAAGTCAGTTTGCAATCGCTGCCGTAAGGTAGCGATTGTTTTTGTTCGCGATTTCTCTATTTTTTACCTTCCTCTCTCCAATCATTTGTGCTTTTCGGTATCTGTATTGTGAGACTTTTGGAATGCACTCAAAGCGGCGGTAGAGATTACAGATTTATATAAATTGTGAATAGGTGGTAAAAAGAGAGATATTCAAGAAGATTGTTATAAGATAAAGGTGGAGGTGTGTACCGCAAAGCATTTACCATGATTGAAGTGATCTTTGTTATTGTGATTATCGGAATTCTGGCAGCGGTGGCGATTCCGCTGCTCTCGACGACATCCAACGATGCCAGGGGAGCACGGATCGTCCATGATCTTGGGGTCTGCATCGAGGATGCGGGATCCCGCTATATGAAAAGCGGCAGCTTCGAAGGAACCACCCAGCCTGGAGGCAACCAGACAGCCAGTTGCCGAGCGGCGGATCTCTGTTTCAACTTCGTGGAGACGGATAGCAACGGATCTCTGACGGTGATCAGCGATCCGGCGGCTACAAGTGCTCAGTGTCAAGAGGCACAACGGATCGCGGGGCAGAACATGATGGCGACGACCCATGTCATCAATTTTTGAATATAACTTAGGGAGGACAGCAGAATGAGGAGCAAAGAGATGAGACGCGGATTTACGATGATCGAACTGGTCTTTGTGATCGTGGTAATCGGCATCCTGTCGGCGATCGCCATCCCGAAATTCGCCATCACACGGAACGACGCAATCGTGACCAAAGCCAAGACGACCGTAGGGGCCTTGCGCTCCGCCATCAGCATGGAACGCCAGAAACGGATATTGCGTGGAGATTTCAGTGATATCAACATTTCGACAGCGGTGGGATTGCTGGACTATGGTTTGGACAACCATCGCTGGGCCACCAACAATACCAACAATACTCTAACTTTCACTGCTCCGGACGGTAATACCTGTGTTTTCAAGCTTCAAAACAACAAACTGACGAAACAGGCAGGTTGTGCGGTCCCCGGTTTGAACGATCTGTAAGCTATTCCGCTTTTGCAGAAAACAAAGCAGTCGCACCATGAAACAGGGTGCTATAATGCCCTCATGAATCCTCCCTCGGTAGATCCGAAAACTCAAACTGTGCACTATGTTGAGCTGGCTCTGCTGCGCTCAGCCGCCCCACGCCTGACTTACTGTTATGCGTCGGATCTGGAGCCGGGTCAGCTGGTGAAAGCTCCGGTGAAAGGAACCCTCAAAGAGACGGTGGTGCTTCACTCTGTCGAAGAGCCTGAGTTCGAGATACAGTCGATCGCGGAAGTCCTTCCCTACCGCTACCGTCCCTGGCAGATTGAGACGGCACGCTTTATTGCCGAGTATTACTTCTCTTCGTTCGGAGAAGCCATAGGACTTTTTCTTCCTTTTCAGCAGAATGAAGAGACTGACAGTCGAAACAATCCCCCTGAAATCCCATCCATTGAAGAATTGCCACAACTGAGCCCGGCCCAGAAACAAGCCTACGAAGCCCTGAGTAAAGAACAGAATGCTCTACTCTTCGGTGTGACAGGTTCCGGCAAGACCGAGCTCTATATCCACCGCATGGCCGAGATGCTGGCAGTGGGGAAGAGCTGTATCCTGCTGATGCCGGAGATTGCCCTGACCCCTCAGATGGAGAAGCGGCTCAAGCGCTACTTCGGTGACTCCGTAGCCCTCTGGCACTCCCGTCTGACCCGGAAGAAGAAAGAGGCGATCCTGGAGGGGATCCGCTCGGGGGAGGTCCGGATCGTCGCCGGGGCCCGTTCGGCGCTGTTTGTTCCGTTGGAGGATCTGGGGCTTATCATCGTGGATGAGGAGCATGACGACAGCTACAAGGCGATGACCCGTCCCCGCTATCATGCCCGTGATCTGGCGGTCTATCTGGGGCAAAAGATCGGGGCGCAGGTCTGGCTGGCCAGCGCCACCCCCAGTGTCACCAGCTATGTGCGTTTCCCTGTTATCCGACTCAAAGAGCCCTACATCCAAACTAGAAAAGAGTATCGCTTCCTGCCGGGTGATACCCTGAACACTCCGATCCTCAAAGCCCTGGAGGAGAACTACCGGCGGGGGGAGCAGAGTCTCGTTTTCGTCCCCACCCGGGCCAGTTTCAAATATCTCTGGTGCGAAAACTGCGGGCGGACCCACCAGTGCCCCTACTGCTCCGTGGGGATGAGCCTCCATCGCCGCCGCCGCCATCTGCGCTGTCACCACTGCAACTACACCGAGCCGATCCGGGAGAGTTGTGCCGAGTGCGGCCATAGCCCCCTCAAAAGCGACCGGATCGGTACCGAGGAGGCGATGGAGATCATCGAGCGGGCGATCCCCGGGATCCGGATCGAACAGTTCGACAAAGACGCCATCACTACCCCGGGCAAGCTGGAGAAGGCACTCAAGCGGATCGAATCGGGAGAGAGCGACGTGATCGTGGGAACCCAGATGCTCAGCAAAGGCCACGACTACCCCAATATCACCCTCAGCGTCATCACCGGGCTGGACTACCTCCTGGGGCTGGGGGACTACCGGGCGAGGGAGCGGGCGGTGGCTCTGCTGCACCAGATCGCCGGCCGCAGCGGACGGAGCAAGGATGCGAAGATCCTGATCCAGAGCGCCCAGGCCGAGACCTTCGCCCCCTGGCTGGAGGATTATGAACCCTTTCTGAAGGAGGAGGCGGAGTTTCGACGGATTGGGAACTATCCTCCCTTCGCCCATCTGGCACGGGTGCTTGTCGCCCGCAAAGAGGAAGATACTGCGGCGGCCAAAACCGCGGAATTGGCAGAAAGACTAAGGAATTACAAGGGGATCGAAATCGTCGGCCACGGCCCGGCCCCTCTGGAGCGGATAGCCGGGAAGTACCGCTACACGATTCTGCTGAGGGCCGCCAAACGCACCGATCTGCTGCGGGCGTTGCACGCTGTGGCCGAGCGGGGAGTGGAGATCGATATGGATCCGGTGGAATTTTCGTAGAAAATTCCACTAATGAAGAGTGAAGAGTGAAGAGTGAAGAGTGAAGAGTTTTGGTGGGCTTTTTCACAAAGCCTTCTTTGAATTGGCGTAGTTAAGAGTGAAGAGTGAAGAACTTTGGTAAGCTTTTCACGGAAAAGCGATGATCGATGGATTAGAAAATGAGTATTTTAGAGGATAAAAGTTACAAATTTGCAATACGAGTTATCCATTGCTGTCAGTATCTTCAACAAGAGAAAAGAGAATTTGTTCTGAGCAAACAACTGCTCAGGTCCGGAACATCGATCGGAGCTTCGATTGCAGAAGGTCAATATGCACAATCCAAGGCCGATTTTATCAGCAAACTTTCTATCTCTTTGAAAGAAGCCAATGAGACAAAGTATTGGCTCAGACTCCTGAGAGATACAAATCAGATAGATCTCGATTTGACAGAAAGCCTTTTGGACGATGTAGAGCAACTCATCAAAATGCTTGCATCCAGCCTCAAAACAGCCAAAAACAATCTATCCTCATGAAAAGGAATTTCATGCATATAAAAATAGAAACGCAGTTTCGTTTCCAAAACTCTTCACTCTTCACTCTTCACTCTTCACTTTTTTCATCGGAGGAACTCCGATGAAAGAGCGTTTTCCGACAAAGAAGATCTACGTCGGCGACGTGCCGGTAGGCGGAGATGCGCCCATCTCCGTACAGTCGATGACCTTCAGCAATACCCGGGATGTGGAGGCGACGGTGGAGCAGATCAACCGCCTGCATTTCGCCGGCTGCGACATCGTCCGGGTGGCGGTGCCGGAGATGGAGGATGCCCTGGCGCTCAGGGAGATTGTCAGTCGTGTCAACCTGCCGGTCGTCGCTGACATTCATTTCAATTACCGGCTGGCGCTCGAAGCGGCCAAATGGGTCGACTGCATCCGCTTCAACCCGGGCAACATCGGCGAAAAAAGCCGGATCAAAGAGATCGTCAAAGCATGTCAGGAGCGTCAACTCCCTATCCGGGTCGGGGTCAACGCCGGAAGTCTGGAAAAGGAGTTCGAGGATCGCTACGGAGCCACACCCGAGGGGATGGTGGCCAGCGCCGAATATAACATCAAGTTCCTCGAGGATCTGGGCTTTACCGATATCAAGGTCTCTCTCAAAGCCAGCGATGTGGAGCGGACCGTCGAGGCCTACCGGATGCTGCGTCCCCGGAACGACTACCCCTTCCATCTGGGGGTCACGGAGGCGGGGACGCTCTTTCACGCCACGGTCAAATCGGCCATCGGCATCGGCTCCCTGCTGCTCGACGGCATCGGGGATACGATCCGGGTCTCCATCACCGGAGAGCTGGAGAAGGAGATCGAAGTGGGCCGGGCGATCATCAAGGATGCCGGCCGGGCCCGGGAAGGCCTCAACATTATCTCCTGCCCCACCTGCGGCCGGATCGAAGCGGACCTGGTCAGCGCTGTGGCGGAGGTGGAGCGGCGCACGGCGCACATCAAGACCCCGCTCAATGTCTCGGTCATGGGATGTGTGGTCAACGCCATCGGCGAAGCCAAGCACGCCGATGTGGCTATCGCCTACGGCAAGGGAGCCGGCCTGGTGATGGTCAAAGGCGAGGTGGTGGCCCGGCTGCCAGAAGCCGAGCTGGTCGACCGGTTCGTCGAAGAAGTTGAGCGGTTGGCTCAACTTCAAAGTGAATAATTAATAATTAATAGTTAATAATTGAGGTATGCTTTTCTATCGAAAAGCTTTTATTTGTTTATCTGAAAAGGAGAGTTTTGCAAAGCAAAACATACATTAATAATTCCTCATTCCTCATTCCTCATTCCTCATTCGAAACTCCGAAGGAGCTTCGCTGATGGAAAATCTTTACAACCTCAACATTGAACGTGCCGTACTTTCGGCGATTATCTTCGATCCGGGGATCTTCGAAGAGGTGGCGTCTCGTCTCAAGCCTGAGGATTTTTACCATCCCTTTCATCAGCACCTTTTCGCGGCGATGGAGCGGCTCTCCATGGCCGAACGGCCTATCGACGAGGAGTTCTTGCGAAAGGAGTTGGAGAAGGGTGGGAAATTTGACGAAGTAGCGATGGTGGAGGTCCTCTCCGCCAACCCCATCACCGACACCAAGGCCTACATCGAGGAGATCAAGGCCCTGGCGGCCAAACGCTCCCTGGTGACCCTGGCGACGGAGATCAAAAAGCTCACCATCGAAGAGAGCCTGGAGGCGATGGAGGTGATGGACCGAGTGGAGCAGAAGCTCTACGAGATCACCCAGGAGAGCGTCAGCGAGGATTTCCGCCCCTCCCAGGAGATCACCGTCTCGATGATCCAGGAGATCGAACGGCTCAAGGCCATGGGCAACTCCAAGCTCATCGGGGTCGATACGGGATTTCGCAACCTCAACGAAAAGACCAGCGGCTTCGGCAAGGGGGACCTGGTGATCGTGGCGGCGCGGCCGGCGATGGGCAAATGCCTGGGCAAAGGGACCCGGGTGATGATGTATGACGGCACCCTCAAAAAGGTCGAAGAGGTGAAAGTCGGCGATCTTTTGATGGGGGACGATTCGACCCCCAGAAGGGTACTGTCGCTGGCACGGGGCCGGGAGATGATGTATTGGATCCGTCAAAACAAGGGAATCGACTATCGCGTGAACGAAAGCCATATCTTGTCACTGAAGCGAAGTCGTAATGAGGGAGGGCATACACACGGTGAGGTGCTCAATATCTCCGTCAAAGAGTATCTGGAAAAGAGCGACAAATTCAAAAGCAACTACAAAGGCTACAAAGTCGCCGTCGATTTTCCGGCCAGAGAGGTGCCTGTTGATCCCTATTTTCTGGGTGTCTGGCTGGGGGATGGGCGATGTGACGATGTGAGAATCGCCACGGAAGACAAAGAGATCGTCGAATTTCTTGAAACCTATGCCGCCAAAATCGGTCTGAGCCTCCAGGTTTATGCCTATGAAAACAAATGCCCGATCTATGCCGTTACCAACGGAAAACACATCGACGTGCGACAAAATTTTTCGCTGCAAAAACTACTCAGGGAGATGGGCTTGTTGGAAAATAAGCGTATTCCGCAACTTTATCTCTCCAACGATCGTCGGGTGCGGCTTGAACTTCTTGCCGGCTTGGTGGATAGTGACGGTTATTATGACGATAAATACCATGTGATAGAAATCACACAAAAGAACCGACAGCTGGCCGAGGATATTAAACTACTGGTCGATACCCTGGGGTTTCGTACTTCGCTGACGGCCAAAAAAGCGTCGATCCGCGATCGCGGCTATGAGAGTGAGGTTTATCGGGTGAGAATCGTCGGCGATTTGGACGAAATTCCCGTAAAAATTCCCAGGAAAAAGCCGCGGCCCAGAAAAGCGGCCAGGGATGTGCGTCATACAGGGATCCGCGTCGAACCGGACAAAGTGGACGATTACTACGGATTCGTGCTCGACGGTAACCACCTTTTTCTTCTGGAAGACGGGACGGTGACCCACAATACCGCTCTGGTCCTCAATATGGCGCTCCGGGCGATCGAACGGGGAGAAGGGGTGGCCTTTTTCTCCCTGGAGATGCCGGCGGAGCAGCTGATGCTGCGGATGCTTTCGGCCAAGACCTCTATCCCGCTCCAGGCCCTGCGGGTGGGGGATCTGACCGACGATCAATGGAACCAGCTCTCGGCGGCGGTGGAGGATATCTCCCGGCGTAAACTTTTCGTCGACGACGGGGGCTACGCTACGATCCACCATGTGCGCAGCAAACTCCGCAAGCTCAAGATGCAGCACCCCGAGATCTCCATGGCGATCATCGACTATCTGCAGCTGATGAGCGGCGAGGGGAGCCGGGAGGGACGCCAGCAGGAGATCAGCGAGATCAGCCGGGGGCTCAAACAGCTGGCGAGGGAGCTGCAGATGCCGATCCTGGCGCTCAGTCAGCTCAACCGTTCGTTGGAGAGCCGGGAGAACAAACGTCCGATGCTCAGCGATCTGCGGGAGTCGGGCGCCATCGAGCAGGATGCGGATATCATTCTCTTCGTCTACCGGGACGATGTCTATCGGGAGGCGAAGGAGAAGGAGAAGGAAATGAAGGCCAAGGCGGAAGGGAAGGAGTACAAGAGTACCTTCCGGGCCAAGCTGGAGGAGGAGACGGAGCTGATCATCGGCAAACAGCGCAACGGCCCCACGGGGACGGTGGATCTGATCTTTCAGAAGCGTTTTACCCGTTTCGTCGACGCCGACAAAGGGAGCGGGGGCTTCGAGGTGGTCTTCGAAGAGGGCAATATCGATATGCGGGAAGGGAACATCGAGCTGCCCCCGATCTGATAGACCGAGTTCTGTGCGAAATCATCGGTTTTACTCAATAGCTCTGGCAGTCGCTAATGAGAAGCGTCAGCGAAGGACAACTGCTTGTCCTTCGCAGCTTCGGAACCGAAACGGTCGGAGCGAAGCGAAGCCGTATAGGCTGGGCACCCCTTCGGGGCAAGCGCTCCTTTGTCGCCATTGAGTAAAACCTGACCTGGATGAGTTCCGAGGGTCCATTAGTAGGAGAAACAGAAAGGAAGAAAGGGTGTCCCGGGCGATCGAAAAGGTTTCGTTGCTGGAGGGGCGTCGGGAGTGGGGGATTTTCTGGGGGATTGTGCTGCTGCTCTTTTCGCTGCATCTGGCCTGGGAGTATCGCGGTTATCGGGAATTTGTCACGAAACCCTTTTTCTACACCTGGGGTGAAGTGATCAAATCGATCCCCAAGTCTTCGACGCGGGGTAAGTATCGGATTCTGAAGGTTCGCAGCGATGGAGGGTTGGTTTTCTATACCCGCAGCTACCGCAAAGCTTCGCTACAGGGGAAGCGAGTCCGTTTGCAGCTTTTTCCTTCTGAACGGATCGGTTTTGTCGACTATCTCAAGGGGCCTTATATTCCCTCACGGCTCAAAGCGGTCCGGGAGGATACCGATACGCTGAAACAGCGCCTCTCCGCCGCCATTACTCGGCAGCACAGTGATCCGGAGGCGGCAGCCTTCTACCGGGCGATCTTTCTGGCCGAAGCTCTGCCTCCCGCTCAGCGCCACCAGGTGGCGGAACTGGGGATCAGCCACCTGGTGGCGCTGAGCGGCTTTCACCTGGGGATCCTCTGGGGCGGGATCTTTCTGGTTCTGCTGCCGCTCTATCGCTTTTTCCAGGCACGTCTCTTCCCCTGGCGCTACGATCTGATCGATCTGGGGACGCTGAGCCTGCTGCTTCTGGCGGGATACCTCTGGCTGACGGGGATGCCGCCTTCGCTGCTGCGCTCCTATGTGATGCTGTTGCTGGGTTGGGGGGCGGTACTGCTGGGGATCGAACTGGTGAGCTTCCCGTTTCTGGCGTTTGCCGGCGCGGTCCTGGCGGTGATCCAACCCGCACTGCTTCTTTCTCTGGGGTTCTGGCTCTCGATGACGGGGGTCTTTTTTATCTTTCTGCTTCTGAAGTATTTCGGAGAGTTACCGGTATGGAGTGTGACGACGGCGGTCATTCCTGTGGGGATCTTCTGGCTGATGCAGCCGGTGACCCATGCCCTCTTCCCGCAGCTGAGCCTCTGGCAGTTCGCCTCGCCGCTGCTTTCTCTGCTCTTTATCCCATTTTATCCTCTGGCACTTCTTCTGCATCTTTTGGGAATGGGAGGGGTGTTGGATGGAATCTTGGCGTGGCTCTGGTCATTCCCGGGGGAAGGGATGGGTGAGAAGATGCTGCCGGTATGGGCCTTGGGGATCTATGCCCTCCTGGCCCTGGCAGCGATCCGGTATCGGTTTCTCTTTTACGTACTATTTCTTTTCAGTGGAGCTTCGATCCTCTGGCTCTACCTGAGCTGAAGGATCGGGAGATCTTTACTTTTTGATCTTGGTGAAGACCGAGCCGTCCAGAGAGATGCCGGCCATGAGCCCCTGGTTGCCGAAGGCGAAGGCGACGATGGTCTTTTTGAAATCCATGGTGCTCAGATCCATATTGGCGCCCACATCGACAAAGGCAACGGAGCCGTCGACGCCGACCTTCCATTTGTTACGTTGGCGAAAGCTCTGCAGAGAACTGGGAGTGAGGAAGGCGATGATGAGGGAGCGACGCTGAGCCCCTGCCTGGAAACCGATGGAAGCGGAAAGGATGGAGTAGTAGTCGGTGATTCTGAACTGGGGCGGCTGTCCGGGCTGAGAAGGCTGCTTGACCAGGAGCCCCCCCTCGCCGTACTCTCCTCCGATGACGAAACCGGCCTTGTAGAGATTGGGGATGACGAGATACCCTTCGGTCCGATTGAGAAAGTCCCGGGCACCGGGTACCATATGGACAAATTTGTTGACGGTCTCATGGATCTGCATATCCAGAATCTGTTTCGATTCGGCCGATGCCGGCTGTACCCATCCCAGGATCAGGGCAAAGATCAATCCCATCCATTTTTTCATGACTGCTCCTCGTCGGTAAATTTTCTCTCCATCATACCACACGCCGCTTTCGCCGGGAGTAATATTCGGAAAAGAGAGGGAAGGGACTCCCGGACTCTGCCGGGAGGAGAGAAATTACTTCTGATGGGCTTTGTGGACCTCGATCAGCTCTTCGATGTTGGTGTCGAGGACATAGACATTGCTGTACCCCAGCATCTCCAGGTAGCCCATGACCCGGTTGGCGAACCAGCCCTTGAGACAGGCGACGACGATGGGGTCGGCTTTGTTGACCGGGAGCTCGTCCGCATAGTCGTAGAATTCGGGATAGGGCATATAGTAGGCGTTGGGGATATCCGCCTCCTGGGCATTGTCTCCGTTGACCTTGGCGGGGGGACGGACATCCAGCAGGACGGCCCCCGCATCCATCAGCAGCTCCCTCGCCTGATGGAGGGTGACATGCCCCAGGTTCTCTTTCTCTTTATTCGGTTCGATAACCTCTTTGAGTTTTTCGGCGACGGATTCTTTCATGATATCTCCTTTTTGGGTTTGGGTCTATTCTAGCACACCGGGGTTACTTGACGGCGATATCCCGGCGTTTCTTGGCGGCGACTTTCTCGAAGGTGATGATAAGCCGTCCGTTTTCGTAATGGGCGTCGATACTGTCCCGGTCGATATCGTCCGGGAGATAGAAGCTCCGGGCATATTTGCCGAAGGCACTCTCCATCAGGTAGTAGTCCTCTTTTTTGACCTCTTCCTTCATCTTGCGCTCGGCCGTGACGATGAGGTAGTCTCCTTCGATGCTGACGTTGATATCCTCCTTTTTGACTCCCGGCAGGTCGATTTCGATGGTGAAACTGTCCTTTTGCCGGTTTCTTGAGAGGTTGGCCAGCGGCAGATGCCGGGCGACGTTGGAGAGGGCCTCTTTGAATTTCTTGCCGACCTCTACGACGCCTTCTTCCACCTTTTTGGTGTCAAACTTCTGAACATCTTTTTTGACATCACTCATAGCGGACCTCCTTATTTGATCTCGATCTTTTTGGGTGCTTTTTCAACCACCTGGGCTTTGGGGATGCGGATCGTCAGGACGCCGTCTTTGGCTTCGGCCTCGATCTTGTCGGCATCCACATCCTCGGGGAGAGTGAAGCTGCGCTCGAACTTGCCGTAGAAGCTTTCGACCCGGTAGAACTCATCTTCCTTGCGCTCCTCTTCGACTTTGCGCTCTCCGGAGATGGTCAGGACATTGTCATCCACGTCGATGGAGATATCCTCCTTTTTGACGCCCGGGAGATCGACTTCGATATAGTAGGCATCGTCGGCTTCCCGCGTGTTGACTGCGGGGACAAAATCCACATTGGGTGCCTCTGCGGCTCCTTTTTCCACCGCATTGAAGAGGCGGTTGAAAAGTTCCATACTCTGCCGTACGTTCTGAAACTCTTTATAGGGATCAAATCGACTGATCATCATGGGTCACTCCTTTCATTACATTCTGTGGGCTGTCGCCCATTTCATAAAAATTTTAGCAAGGGAGAGGGGAATCGGAGTGCGACATAGGTTGCATAGGGAAAAATTTTTTATTGAGTGCTCAGAAAATTGATTTGCTATCGTTGAAGTATGTAACGAATGGAGATTATGAGGATACTTTATTTGGAAAAGAATATAATTCGGGAGATACCAAAACGAGGTGGTGACCCCTAGGAGACTCGAACTCCTGTGGCCAGGATGAAAACCTGGAATCCTAACCGCTAGATGAAGGGGCCGTTGTGTTTTGGTAGGCGCAATTATAGGGAGTGATTCCTTATGAATTTCTTAAAAACAGTTGGAGAAAGAGAAAAAATGTCAAAAATTTTCACAGTGTTTGCCGGGTTGCTTCTTTGGGGCGTTTTGAGCGGATGTCGCACACCCGGGCTTCCCGAAGCCCAGGAAGGAGTTTTTGTCATCTGGAAAACGCCGGTGATGCGCTATGCCGATCAGGGCTTTCTCTATCGGGGAAAGGATAGGATCCGTCTGGAGGTCTATGCCAACGGTCAGGCGGTGATGCGGCTGAGTCTCACTCCGACACAGATCTGTTCCGGGGCGCTCTGTATGAATCCGAAAACCTTCAACCTCCGTTATCTCTCTCCCCATTATCCCAAAATGTTTCTGATCCATCTTTTGTCAGGGGAGCCGATCTTCGGTGGAGAGGGGAGGAAAAAGTCTGAAGGGGAGTGGCTCCAGGAGATACACCGGGCGGGCGAGTACGATATTCACTATCGTGTTTCAAAGAATTCCATAGATTTTCGCGATACAATCAATGCCATCGTTATCAAAATCAACAAAGAGAAATAGTATGTCAGCCAGCCAAAAATTTGTCGGCGCCCATGTGAGTGCAAGCGGGGGGGTGGAGAACGCTCCGCTCAATGCCCAGACCATCGGTGCCAAAGCCTTCGCCCTTTTTACCAAAAACCAGCGCCAGTGGAAGGCCAAGCCTCTGAGCGAAGAGAGTATCGAAGCCTTCAAGCGTAATCTGGAGGCCAGCGGAATCGCTCCGAAGCATGTCCTGCCCCACGACAGCTATCTGATCAATCTGGGGCACCCCGAGCCGGAGAAACGGGAAAAATCCCTGGAATCTTTCATCCATGAGATTGAACGCTGCGATCAGCTGGGGCTGGAGAAGCTCAATTTCCACCCCGGAAGCCACCTGGTGAAGGTCCCCAAAAAAGATCCCGACTATGCCGCCAAAATCGAAGCGGCGGAACGGGAATGCCTGGATCGGATCGCCGAGTCGATGAACCGGGCCGTGGAGGCGACGCCGAACTCCCGGGTCAAGCTGGTGATCGAAAACACCGCTGGCCAGGGGAGCAACCTGGGCTACCGCTTCGAACATCTGGCCCATCTGATCGACCGGATGGAGGCCAAAGAACGCGTCGGCGTCTGTCTCGATACCTGCCACACCTTCACCGCCGGCTACGATCTGCGGACTCCCGAAGCCTACGAGGCGACCATGAAGGCCTTTGACGAAATCGTCGGCTTCGACTATCTGGAGGGGATGCATATCAACGACTCCAAGCCGCCCCTGGGCTCCCGGGTGGACCGTCACCACTCCCTGGGAATGGGTGAGCTGGGCTGGGAGCCTTTCCGGCTGATCATGAACGATCCCCGTCTGGAGGACATTCCTCTGATCCTGGAGACCATCGACGAAACTCTCTGGCCGGAGGAGATCCGGCGGCTCTATGCCCTGATCGGAGAAGATTCAGTCCCATTTGAAACGAAGGAGGAGAAATGAAACGTTATCTGAAAGGAACGCTCCTGCTGGGAGCGGCAGCCGCCAGCCTGAATGCTGCGGGGTACAAACTCCCTGAGCAATCCATCAGCTCCATGGCCCTGGGTGCCGCCTATGTGGCGCATACCACCGGGGCCGATACCGCCTACTACAACCCGGCCAACATGGCCTTTATGGATCCGAAGAGTCAGTTCGTCGAAGGGGCGCTGACCCTGGTGCATCTACCCTCGATTGATTTTGAAGGGAAACAGTATGGATTGCTGCCGGCCAATGGAGGTACCAAGGTTGAGAACATTCCGGTAGGACACCTCTTTTATGTTTCACCGGCTTTCGGAAACTGGCGTTTCGGGATGAGCGTCACCGCTCCCGGCGGTCTCTCCAAACGCTGGGACGAGCCGGTGCAGAAGCTCTATGCCGAAGAGTTTACTTTGAAAATCATTGAAGCGAATCCCTCGGTTTCTTATCGCATTAATGATCAGTGGAGTATCGGAGCTGGGCTCCGAATGGTCTATACTGATGGGACCGTCAAAAGTGACGGAACGGTTGGTGGGGCGAGAGTCGCCAGAGATATGACAGGGGACTCTATCGACTGGGGGTATAACCTGGCATTGAGCTTCCGGCCCACAAAAGATTGGAACTTCGCCGTAACCTACCGATCCAATGTCAATCTGACCGTGGATGGAAGTGCCACCCTCTTTTATGGGAGCCCAGTGGCACCTATTTACAAAGGGAATGCCAGTGTGAAAGTCCCTCTACCGGCGACTCTGGCCATCGCCGCCGCCAAGACCTTCGACAATGTGCTGACGGTGGAGCTGGTCTACGAGCGGACCTACTGGTCCAAGTACAAGAAGCTCGATTTCAACTATGACGTTCCTTTGCCGGCATTCGATGATCCCATCGACAAATCCTGGAAAGACAGCAACACCTTCCGGGTCGGAGTGAGCTATCGCTACAATGACCGTCTGACCCTGATGGCGGGCTACGCCTATGACCAGACGCCGATCCCCGACCGAACGCTGGGATACGAACTCCCCGACAGTGACGCGAACATCTTCTCCGCCGGTTTCCTCTATCGACAGACGGAGAACCTGGAATGGGGAGTGGCGATGCTCTACGATCACAAGAAGAGACGGACTCTCTCCCTGGGTGACAATGAGAACGGGATCGTCGGCACCTTCAAAAAAGGCGGGGCCTTCCTGACCACCGTGGGCTTCCGGTACCGATTCTAGGCATGGGATGAGGCAGGCAAAGCGGGAGATGAGTACACTCCACTATCGATACAACAACTTCTACGAGATGCTCTTCGACCACGGTCGTCGGCGTCCGAGGCGCAAGGCGCTTTTTGTCGGCGAGGAGACGATCCGATACAGGGAGTTGTTGCACCGAACCGATGCGTTGGCGGGCTATCTGCACAGCCTGGGGGTGAAGCCCGGAGAGCGGGTGGCCCTCTTTCTGCGCAACTCCTGGGAGTTTGTCGTCGCGGTGATGGCCATCAGCAAGGTGGGAGCGATCACCGTCCCCATCAATACTTTCCTCAAATCGGAAGAGCTCAGTTATATCCTCGAGGACAGCGGTGCGGCGGTGCTGATCGCTTCGGCTGTTTATGAGAAGGTGGTCCACGACTCCGAGGCGGGCGCGCTGGTGCACCATACCATCTGGGAGGGAGGATTGCGACTGGCCCGAGAGAACAATTCGACCTTTGAAGAGGCCTTGAGTCACAGGCTCTCTTCTCCCCCCGTTATGCGGACGCTGGACGATCTGGCGGTTTTCTTTTATACCTCGGGGACCACCGGCAAGCCCAAAGGGGCCATGCTCAGCTACAAGAATATCTTTTCCAATGCCGAATCGGCTTCCCGGCTTTTCCATATCAGTGCCCGGGATCGGAGCATTGTCTTTTTGCCTATGTTTCACTCTTTTACCTTCTCCATCGGGGTGATACTGCCGCTCTATGTAGGGGCGGGAATTGTCATTATCCCCTCTCTGCGTCCCTTCGGCAATATTTTCAAACAGGCGCTGCTGAAACGGGTTACGATCTTTTTCGGCGTGCCCGATGTCTACAATGCTTTGGCCAAAGCGAAACTCCCATGGTACTTCACCCTTTTCAATCGGATTCGAATCTTTGTCTCCGGGGCCGCCCCTCTCCAGACCAAGACCCTCAAGGCGATGGCACAGAAATTTCGCCGGGCGAAGATGCTGGAGGGGTACGGGCTCAGCGAGAGCTCACCGGCGGTTTGCATCAATCCCCTTCACAAGCAGAAAGAGCGCTCCGTGGGGCCGGCGATGCCCGGCTACGAGATCAAGATCGTCGATGAGAACATGGTGGAGCTGCCCTGGGGGGAGGTGGGAGAGATCATCCTCCATGGCGACAATGTGATGCAGGGGTATCTCAATCGGCCCGAAGCGACGGAGGAGACCATCATCAACGGTTGGCTCCGCACCGGAGACATGGGCTACATGGACGAGGAGGGATACCTCTATATCGTCGATCGCAAAAAGGATCTGATCATCTCCAAAGGGATCAACATCTATCCGCGGGAGATCGAAGAGGTGATCGACAGTTTCCCTGGAGTCGGCGTCAGCGCCGTGATCGGGGTCCCGGACGAGAAGAGCGGAGAGGTCCCCGTGGCCTATATCGAGCCCGACGAAGAGCAGGAAGCGCCGGATTTGACCAGGCTCAAAGCCCATTTGCGGGAGCACCTGGCCAACTTCAAGATTCCCAAGCATCTCCACTTGGTGGAGGAGCTGCCCAAAAACGCCACGGGCAAAGTTCTCAAGCGGGTGCTCAAAGAGCGACTGCTCGCCGAAAATAACCACAATGAGGAATGACGCAGTTTTTTCTAACGCTTGCTTTGGGCTGGATCACCGGTCCGTTTGAATCATATAGGAAGGTGCCATATTGACGCTGTGCCAGATCGTGGTCCCGTATTTGCGGGCGTAATACTCCAGAAGCAGGCGCTGAAGCGTCGGTTCGACGGAGGGGTGGAACCAGCCGTTGTTGCTCAGGAGAATCAGGCGTTTCGGACGGTCGGTATAGAGCCGTTCGCTCGTTCCTTCGTAGCAGACGCCGATCCGGTATTTCCTGCCTTCGATGGTGAAGGTGCCGGGGTGGGCGGCGGGCCGATAATCGGGGGCTCCGTCGAAAAAGATCCGGTTGATCCACCGGCCCGCCCAGTCCGGGAGAGGATTGGCTTCTCCGAAGGGGACCAGGACCGCTTTGTCAGCGACCCGGTAGCTTCCATCATGAAAAAGGTAGGCGGAGTTCCGGTTCTGCCGGTCGGAGGTGAGGTAGAGGGCCCCCAGGACGATATCGATCTTTCGGGAGCGTTGCAGCAGCGGCTGCAGTAGGGAGGGCTCCCGATTGAGAAAGAGCGGAAGGACTGATTCGGGAAGGATCACCAACCGTGCCTTTCGGCGGATGGCCTCGTCGATCTTTTCAAAGACGGTTTCAATCTGGGGGCGCAGGTGTTTAGGATTCCATTTGAGATCGACGGGGACCCGGGTGGTTACCAGCACGATTCGGCCGGAAGGATCCGAGGGAAGTATATGAGGCTGGCGGAGATTCAGGGCTGAGAGAAAGCAGAAGAGTGCCGCAAGCGGGAGCAGAACTCTGCCGGGCATCTTGGGCCGTCGGGAACGCTGAAAGGCTGTCAGCATCAGGAGTACCCCGGTCAGCACGGCGGCGAAGGAGAGTTTGTCCACCCCGAACCAGCTGTGGACGAGGGGGAGTTCAGGTTTGAACCAGTCGAAGCCGAAGGGATGGAGATAGCTCATACTTAAAAGGGCGAGGCCTTTTAGGATGGAAGATGATTGGGATGGAGTTTTTGTCCAATGAACGACGCGTTGGCCTATCCATTCGGCGATGACAGCAGCGATCCAAAAATAAAATCCGTAGATCAGGGCGATCGTCAGATCGACGAAGGGGATGGCCCAGGGGTGGCCGTAGTGGAGAAAGCTGATGCCGATCCAATAGAACCAGAACAGGCCGAGGAAGAAGCCGCTCCAGAACCAGCGGCGGCGATCACCGCTCAGGAGCAGAGCGAAAAAGCCCAGGGCCAGGAGGCTCTCGAGGAGGCGGTTCGACAGTCCCCAGCGGGCCAGGTAGAGGAAGGCCGAACCGCACAGGGCCGTCAGCAAGCCCCCTGTTAATATGGAAGTGCTAAAATAGTCCGAAATTTTTTTCCACAAAGGATGCTCCATGTCACAAGGCGCGCTGGCACAGTTTCTGCCGCTTATTCTACTCTTTGTTATCTTCTGGTTCCTGATTATCCGTCCCCAGCAGAAGCAGCAGAAGGCCCACAAAGAGATGCTGGCCTCTCTCAAAAAAGGTGACCGGATTGTCACCGCAGGCGGCCTTATCGCCGAGGTGGTCAAACCCGAAGAGGAGTATCTGAAGATCAAGATCAACGACGACACCGTCGTTCGTCTGGAACGCAGTTACGTCGCCCGAAAAATCGAAGCTGCCTGAGGATAGTCCGTGATGCAGAAGCTCAACTATCGGGTGGTGATCTTTCTCGCCGCCCTGATCTTCGGCGTGGTCTTTTCGATCCCCTCGCTGACCCAGAGTGAGAGCGGCAAGAAGATCACCCTCGGCCTGGACCTGCAGGGAGGGCTCCATATGCTCCTGGGGGTCAAAAGCGACGAAGCGATCAAATCCCGTCTCAAATCGATTGCCGGGACCGTCAAGTATCTCCTGGAGGACAACGATATCGTCATCGACGAACTCTCGGCAGAGGGAGAGAAGGTGACTTTCAAAGTCCTGGACAGTGATGACATCCCCAAAGTCAAGGAACTGTTGAAAAAAGAGCTGACCGGGGTCAATATCCTGGAGGATCAGGGAACCTTCACGATCACTCTGACGCCCCAGGAGGTCCAGCGGACCAAAAAGCAGGCGATCGATCAGGCCGTCGACACGATCCGGAACCGTCTGGATCAGTTCGGACTGGCCGAGCCTACCGTCGCCAAACAGGGGACCGACAAGATCCTGGTGGAGGTCCCCGGGATCAAAACCCCTGCGGATGAGCAGCGGATCCGGGAGCTGATCGCCCGGGCGGCCCATCTGCAGATGATGGCGGTGGACGAGGATCGGGCGGCACGGGTCTACAGCATGAGCCCTGCCGAAGCCAAGAAATACGGTGACGTGATCCTCCCCGATGTCAAAAATCCCAAGGAGAAGTATCTCCTCAAAGCGATTCCCATCCTTGACGGCTCTATGCTCACCGATGCCAAAGTGGGCTTTGACCGGAACAATCAGCCGGTGATCAACTTCAAGCTCAACGGCGAAGGGGCCAAGATCTTCGGGGATTTCTCCGGCAAGAGCGTGGGCAAACGGATGGCCATCGTCCTGGACAACAAGGTCTACTCCGCGCCGGTGATCCGGGAGCGGATCGGCGGCGGATCGGGGCAAATTTCGGGGAATTTCACTCTCAACGAGGCCAACGATGTGGCTATTGCCCTGCGTTCGGGAGCATTGCTGGCACCCGTCTACGTCATGGAGAAGCGCAGTGTCGGTCCCAGTCTGGGAGCCGACAGTATCCGTCAGAGTACCATCGCCCTGGTTTTGGGCTTTGTGGTGGTGGTCATCTTCATGGTGATCTACTACGGGATGGCCGGGCTCATCGCCGATGTGGCTCTGGTGGCGAACCTCTTCCTGATCCTGGCTGTCATGGCGCTCTTCGGGGCGACACTGACGCTGCCGGGAATGGCGGGGATCGTCCTGACGGTGGGGACGGCCGTGGACGCCCACGTCATCATCAACGACCGGATACGGGAGCGGCTGCGGGAAGGGG
>JALVUD010000042.1 GCA_027035765.1 Campylobacteraceae bacterium | reverse complement strand
TGGGGCATGAAGATGTATCGATTACCCTTCAGATTTACACCAAGTTCATTGAAGAAGACGACGAGATACGGCTTAAGAAAATAGAAAAAATGGGCACAGTTTTGGGCACACTCGAAGATGAGAGCCTCTGAAATGCCCAATATATGGGGGTTAGGGAGTGAAGATACGGGTCTATTATGAAGATACCGACGCAGGAGGGATCGTCTACCACTCCCGCTACCTTAATTTCTGCGAGCGGGCAAGAAGTGAAGAGTTTTTCCGCCGGGGAATGTTGCCCGCGGGGGAGGATGGCAGCGGCTTCGTGGTGCGACACGTCGAAGCGGATTTTCTGGGGATGGCAAAGCTGGGGGATCTGCTGGAGGTCCGCACCCGGCTTCTGGAAGAGAAGCGCAGTAGTGTACTCCTGAAGCAAAAGATATACCGGGATACAGAAGAGATTTTTGCCATGACTGTTCATCTGGTCTATGTAACAGGAGGCCGGCCGAAACGGATCCCACCCCGACTTCTGGAGATCATCCGGGCACTTTAGTCATGGAGAGGGGATTCTGATGCGTTGCCCACTCCCTTTCACTATTCGAATCAGAATCTCCAACGTATCACGGCAGAGACATCATAGTCATGATAGGCCCCTCCTCTCCCTGAAATCCCAGCTTTGAGCGTCAACTCCACATTGTGCGCTATTCGTTTTTTGAGGGAGAGATTCATCCGATATCCCCAGGCGTTGCTGTATTTCAGCTCCAGGGGGAAACGTGTCGAAGGAACCCCTTGGAAACTTCCTTCTGCATGCAGAGGCCGATGAAGCAGATCATAGTCGATACTTCCCTCCGCCTCGAACTGCAGATCCCCCGGCAGCGTGTAGCGCAGCCTTCCCCGCCATCCCAGGAGCAGTGCGCGGTCGGACAAACCCGAGAGAGTGACATCCAGTCCCCCGGATCCCCTTTCGGTGAATCGCTGCAGATTCCCGTAGAGAAAGCTCACCGTCGCACCGCTCTCCAGCTCCATCCCTCCGCCCTGATAGAAGATCCTGGAAAGCTCCGCTGACATATAGCCGGTCCACTCATGAGGATGAGCTGAGGCGTGTCGATCGAGATAGAGCAGCCCCCGGTCCTCCCGGCTGCGTACATAGCCCAGTCCTCCCTGATAGTGCAGACGCCAGCCCGATCCCGGCAGATAGAGACCGTAGATCATCAAATCGTAACGGTCAAAATCAACACTCTGGGGGAGTCCGCGGGTCTGCACTCCTCCACTTCCCAGCATGACGGCAAGCCCCAGACGGTGATCGGGCCCTATCCTGTAATCCCCTCCGATCATAACTCCGGAAAAATCCGCATCATATCCCCGATAGTTTCGACTGCATCCCTGCCGCAGTTTTCCTCCGAAAGGCTCCAGCCAGAGATGCCGGCTGCCGAAGGGATCTTCCGAGATCTTTTCCGGTGTCTCCGACCTCAGACGGTCCATCAACCGCTGGCTGATCTCCCGGTTGACCGCCACGCTCTGCAGCGAGACGAAAGGTATGGCCGAATGGACCCCCTCGGCGACCTGACTGATCTCCGGCAGAGCGTACAAAGTGTTGACGAAGGTATCCAGATCGCTGTTGCTGCCGTAGAGGTAGCCGTCGAGTGCACCGGCAACTCCGAGGGCACCGAGGGTGCAGGATCCCCGACGAACCGCTTCACTGAAACTCACGGCCCGGAAAGGTACCAGATCCAGGTCGGTCGCATCGTATTCCGGCCGCCATCCCAGTAGCGCTGAGTTGTCGGTGACCAGAGGTGAGGCAAGGACCGTGAGGTTGTTGTCGGTATGGATCACCCCGTCGAGACGCTGTCCCAGCAGGTAGTGCTGGTCAGCCGCGGGAGTCTCCACATTGACATGGATCTCGGTCCCGCTCTCCAGAATCGTCCCTTTGGTCTGCAATGTGGAATAGAGCGGGTGATGGGCATTGTCAAGCGCCACATTGATTCCCAGGATCGATCCACCGTAGCCGTGGTAGTAGTCGGTCAGGGAGGCGTTTTTGCTGAAGAGGTAGAGCGCCCCCCGGTTTTCGAAGTGCTGTCCTGCGGTGTGGATATCCCCGTAGGCCTCGGCCCCGGTATCGTTGATGACGGTTCCGTTGCCATCATCGTTGTGAAAGGCCCATACATCGTTTCCTGCCGACGGGCTCTGCAGGAGAATCCTTCCGCGGTTTCGTATCGTGGCGTAGTTGTGGTTGACTCCGATCCCGTAAAGATCCTGATTTGTTCCAAGCCCTGATATCTGTACAATCCCTTCATTGGTAACTTCACCATAGTTGTACTCGGTATAGAGTCCCGTCCCGCCTCCGCCGGCTCCATGATTCTGGATGTTGATTGTCCCCTGGTTGAGCAGCACACCACCCGCCCGGTTGTTGATCGTGGCAAAGCCGTAGAGCCAGCTGCCATCCGCCCCTTGTTGAACCAGGATACCGCCGGGTGCGTTGAGAACCAGCCCTTCGTTATTGCGTACATGCAGGGCAACTCCCCAGGCATTCTGTCCGGTAACGGAACGCATCGTACCGTTATTGCGGACCGTACCGTCCGCGGCATTGGTAGAGAGATAGAGGGGATAGGCCAACTGCCCATCGGCTACCCGGGAAACGATGCTCCCGTTGTTGATGATTTCACCGTGGGAGGTAACGACGAGCAGCAGCGGCATGGAGTACCAGCCGCCACTGTTGTCGAGTTGTGTGACGATGCGCCCGTCGTTGAGAATGCTCTTGCTGGCCAGAAGATTACCCGTAAGGCGAATACCGTAATTATTGTGACCCGCCGCCGCAATATCGATAAATCCGCTGCCGGTAACATGGATGTTTTCACTGCCATTGCTTATTACAGGGACTGTTTGATGGTTTGAAATTGTCTGATCTGCCCAGAGAGATCCCGAGAGCATCATCAGAGAGATCGCCATACAGCGCCGCAGCACTTTGTGATCAAACCCGGAGAGGATCCGGCTTCCGTTCCTCCCCTTTTTCTTTCTCACATCCGTACCTTGTGTTAAGATTAGGCAGATATTTCAATTCATTTTACCACAGCGGGAAACAAAAGGAGGCGCCAACCGGATGGAATTCGCCCAATACATGAAAAAATGCAGGGAGAACTTCGGCCTAACCCAGGAGGAACTTGCCAGGGAGCTCTACCTCCACTCCGAAGAGGAGTTCGGCGGGGTCGATGCTTCGGTACTGAGCAAGTGGGAGCGGGGGATCCTCCACCCGGGGTACCGCCGCAAAGCGCAGATCCTCTCCTATTTCCAGACGCTGGGCAAGCTGCCCCTGCCCTGCTGGCGGGGAAAAGATCCCGAATATATCGAACGTTCCATCTGCCGCAAAGGGATGGACTACATCCTGGCCCGTCCTCCCCGGGAACTGGTGGTGGATCTCTCCATGGATCTGTTGAAAGTAGACGATTTCCGGATCATCCCCCTGCGTCATTTCGACCGCAAGGAGGAGTTGCTGGAGATGCATCTCAATCTTCATACCCACATCAACCCTCCCTTCAGCCGCCTCAGTCTGGAACAGTTCGAAGCCTGGTCTCTCCATCCGGACTCTTTCTTCTATGTCGCACTCTACAAACGTACTTTTCTCGGGCTTCTCTTCGCCCAGAGGCTGAAATGGGAAAGCTACCGGCAACTGATGGAGTTTCAACGGCAGAAAAACGAACTGACTTCTGAGGATCTGGCCGATGCCGGGGAGGAGGCGGGGATCAATCTTCTTGCCCACTTCTCCTTCGATTCACGAGTGACCTCCATGCTCATGGTCCGCTTCTACGCCTATCTCATCGCTCATCAGGAGACGATCCGGGAGGTGGGGATCTACACGCCGCTGGAAGACCTGCATCGCGTTGCCGAACGGATGAATCTGCAGCCCCGCCGAATTCAACAGATCGATGGACACCGCTACAAGGCCTACCGCAACACCCTCGATCAGGTCATGGCCTGCGAAGGGGCTATGCGTCTTCTTTTTCCCAAAAAGCCCGCTTCGGCATCAGCTCCATCTCCAGACGGTCAATGAGCCGATCCAACGGTCTGATCTGCCTGAGATACTCCTTTTTCCCGATCTCACCGCGGCAGAACATCCGGTAGAGTTCTGCACGTTGCCGGATCGTTTGTTCCCAAAGTCCGCTTGTGGTCTGAAGCTTTTGCTTTTCACTCTCCGATCCTTTGTACATCCTGCCTCTCCATTCTGTGACTCATAACGTCATCTTAGGATGAAAGCAGTGATCGGAGAAGGTTGTTTACGGACGAAAAACGAAAACGGAAATATCAAGTAAAAACGGGATTTACCGCGCGTCGGCAAGCGTCAGAGCGAAGAGGACATTGACACCGTTGTCACTCAGAATCCTGTGGGCTTCCCCCAGGGTAGAACCAGTGGTGATGATATCGTCCAGCAAAACAGCATCGATCCCCGAAGGACCGTTGTAGTGAAAATCCCGGGGGTTCTCCAGACGAAATTGCAAAGAGCGGCCCGCATAGCGGACCCGATTGGCTGCCGGCAATACTCCGTGCAGCGGGGTCAGTCCCGGGACAGCTCCGTAACGGGCCAGGAGCGCCGTATGGGAGTACCCTCCTCCCGGCCGCTCATCCACGGCGATAATCCGAGCAGGTGACTCCAGCCCTTCGGCAAAGGCTTCCAAAAACGGAGCGATATGCCGCCGCCCGAAATAGCGAAAGAGCCGATAGCCTGCCGGGGTATGTTTGCTGAGCAGAAAGGATTCGATGTTGCGATAGCGAAAGAGACTCACCACATCCATACTCCCCACTTTTCGCGTGGAGACCGTCGGGACCAGTAGCTGTTCGTGACAGGAGCGGCAAATCACCTGCAGACTCCACTTGCGGCAACTGAGACAGCGCATATTTTTAGCTTCCTTTAAACATCTTTGGTTATATTCTGACAAATTTTCTCAGCAATATGCCTGAAAAGCAAGGAGTCCCACCGATGATGCCCTTCAGTGATGAAGATCTCTGTATCGCCGTCAAAAACTTTCTCCCCTCCATCGAAGAGTATGTCAAATCCCACGAAGGAACCATGGGATTCAAAGGAATCAAAAACGGTACCGCCTATGTGGAGCTGGGCGGTACCTGTAACGGCTGTTCCATGAGCACTATGACCACCAAGATGGTCATACAGAAGAAGCTTCGGGAACTGATCCATCCTGAGCTCAATGTCGAAAGTGTCTTCCCCGGACAGGAGGATCAACTCCCCGCAGACCTGGTGAAGTGCTGATCTTCGAAACGGTAGAGAATGTTTCGGAAAGCGAGTACTTTCCCCGCTGAAACCTCTACTCCCTCTTTTTTAAGCAGTTCAATCTTGGTCTTGACCCCCTCTCCTCCGCTATAGTTTCCGATGCCTCCGTCGGAGCGGACCACCCGATGACATGGAATCTCCGGCGCGAAGGGATTGCGTCCCACCGCCGTTCCTACGGCACGGACCGCTCCGGGTTTCCCCAGATACTTCGCAATCGCGCCGTAAGTCGTCACTTTCCCCTTCGGAATCTGTTTCATCGCATTCCAGACGCTCCGCTGAAAAGGCGTGCCTTTCTCATATTTATAAATATTATCTATAATATCCTTCTTCATCTTGCCGTCCTGAAACTCCAGCTTTTCCGAATTCTCTTCCCGTCGACATCCGCTTCGAACAGAACCCGATAACTGTGTCCGGGAGCGAGGCGCCCCAGGGGGACCAGGGCAAAATCTCCCGGTGCCATCTTGCGGTGGCGGTCATTTCCCGCCTGCAGGATACGGGCCTTGATCTTTCTGCCTTTGTCGTCAAAAAGCTCAAAGCGACGCAGTTTCATCCGATGAAAATAGGCGGGATTGAACTGCACTGTGACGGGATAGCCGGCATGGTAGATTCCCGGAATCGGATCCGGAGTCTCCCGCACAAATGCAGTCGGAACATTCCGGGCATCCGCCGGGGGCCAGAGCACAATCCGTCCGTTACGCCGTTCCACACTTCGCAGAGCCTCCCGGAAGCGTCCTCGCGGGATCCGACGCTTCGGGTCGGCACAGACCCCGTAGACGTAGCTGCCGTTGCCGGAAAGCCTCCCTCCACTGCAGAGTTTTGCCACCGAAGAGGCTCCCATATCATAGACATAGATCCGCCCTCTCCGGTTTCCGTATTCGCTGCTCCCCATCACATCGATACGGAAGTCAAGAAAAGCGAGCCGGTGGTAAAGCGTCGCCATCAGGATCCGGACCGAATGGGAATAGCTGGAATCACCGTAAGAGATATTCTCCACACCGGCACGGCTGGGATAGCCAGCTCTGACCATCCGATCGAAAGGGGTTCGACCCGTGTAATAGGCACTGCCCGGCCGTTCCAGGTGTCCTTTGCGCCGGAGCCGCCCCAGATATTTGGCATGATGATAGGCGGAGCGTGAAAGGGCGTAGCTGTTTCGGAGGGGAATCATCCCTGCATGGCGGCGGATAGCGTTGACCGCCGCCACGCCTCCCTGATCGTAGGCACTCAATCCCAAGCTCAAGAGCAGAATCGTCAGAATTCCTCTGATCATCTCATTCCTTATATTTTATAATATTACACACGGATATTTTCCATTTTTTTCGATAGAATAACACAAAAACTCCCGGAGTGAATATGAAGAAAACGAAGTGGAGCCTCTGGGTAGCAGCCGGGGGAATCGCCGTAATCCTGGGAGGCTGCGCCTCTTCCGTGCCTTGCAGCCCCGAAGCGATCCGCTCCGGAAGTTTCTGCTACGACGGACACGATTTCGGTCGGAACATCGATCCCGACTACCGGCAAGGCGTACGAGACGGCTGCGAAACCGGCAAGGGTTACTTCCGCAAAGACTATGCCCTCGCCCACCGCTCTGCCGAATACATACAGGGGTGGATCAAGGGCCGAACTGTCTGCCGCCCCCCCGGATGGAGTGACAGCCCTACCTACTCCTACCACCCTCTCCCCGACTCACAACGCGACAGCTCCGCCGATGCTGCCCAGGGCGGAACACAGCGGATGCACAATGCAAAGAGCGACGATGTGTCACGACATCCCCTCCTGGTCTTTCCGGAAGACCGAAACTCACTTCCCCCTCGCCTGGTCGAAACACCCGAGGTGATCCGCTATCCGGAGTGACGATCAACTTTTTGTAGATTTCGCATAAGGGATCGGATCACTGACCCCCGCCTGTCGAAAGCCCTGCAGCCGCAACCGGCAGCTGTCGCAGACTCCGCAGGCCGCCTCCTCTTCACGGTAGCAGCTCCAGGTGTGCCCCAGATCCACACCGATCTCCAGGGCCTTGGAGACGATCTCGGACTTTTTCAGATGGACCAGCGGCATCTTGATCCTGATCTGCGTCTCCTCTTTGGTCCCCAGGTTGATCGCCTTTTCCATCGCCCGGATGTAGCTCTCGCGGCAGTCAGGATAGCCGCTGCTGTCCTCCTCCACTACGCCGATGACAATCGCTTCGGCACCGTGTTTTTCGGCAATCGCCGCGGCGATGGAGAGAAAGATCCCGTTGCGAAAAGGAACATAGGTCACCGGTACCCCGGGTTCGATCCCTCCTGTCGGAACCTCGATGGATCGGTCCGTCAGGGCCGAGGCTCCGATCTGGGTGAAAAAGGGCAGATCGATCTCGTAGCGCTCCTCTGCCTCCAGATCCTCGGCCAGGAGACGGAAACACTCCCGCTCTTTGCCTTCGGTCCGCTGACCATAGTTGAAGTGCACGGCGATGATCCCGTACCCCTCACGTTTCGCCAGGGCGGCACTGACCGCACTGTCCATACCTCCGGAGATGATGCAGACTGCCTTGGGCATCGACGCCTCCTTTTAATATTTTATAATATATACAGGGGTTCTCTTTTCTTGCTATTCCCTGCCAAAAAAGAACGATTTTACACTAATTTGGGTAAAATCGCCTTCCATGATAACCGTTGACAACCAAACCGACACCCCCATTGAGACCGGGCATCTGGAGCCCATTGCCGAGGCGTTGACACCTCGGGAAATCGAACTGATCCTCTGTGACGACACGACAATCCGTACCCTCAACCGGGAACACCGAAATCTCGACAAGGCCACGGATGTGCTGAGCTTCCCGTTGGAGGGGGATCTGCCGGGGCAGCCCCTTGGAGCGCTTGTCATCTCCCTGGATCATGTCCATGCACGGGCGGAGGAGCTGGGCCACAGCCCTGCGGAAGAGCTGGCACTGCTCTTTATCCACGGAGTGCTGCACCTCCTGGGCTACGACCACGAGACCGACCGGGGTGAGATGCGTACCGAAGAGGCCCGTCTGATCCGGGAGTTTGGTCTGCCAGAGAGTCTGATTGTCCGTACCGAAGGAGGTCAATGATGGATTATCTCATTTTTGTCATCTCCCTGGCGGCCTTGATCTGGGGGGCCGATCTGCTCATCGCCCAGAGTGAACGGATCGCCCTGCGTTTCAATATCTCCGAATATGTCATCGGTGCCACCCTGATTGCCCTGGGAACCAGCCTGCCGGAGATGGCCGCCTCCGTCGCCGCCAGCTTCAACGGCAAGGCCGAAATCGCCGTCTCCAACGTCATCGGTTCCAACATCCTCAACATCACCCTCGTTCTGGCGGGGGTCTTTCTCCTGGCCAAGCGGATCACTCCCCACCGGGACTTCTTCGCCAAGGACAGCTCCTGGGCCCTCTTCCCGGTTCTGATCTTCGTCGTCATGGCTTTGCGGGGGATCTTTGACCGTTTCGACGGAATCCTGCTTCTGCTGATCATGGGAGCCTATCTGCTCTTTCTTCGGAACAATGGAGCCGAAATCCTCGCTCTCGAAGAGGAAGAGATCGAAGAGATTGAAGAGGCACCTTTCTCCTGGCTGCGGATCGGAGTGATGCTTGTCGTCGGCTTTCTACTGGTGATCGTAGGGGCGGAGTTTACTGTCGAAAGTGCTTCCAATATCGCCAGAAGCCTGGGAGTCAGCGAATGGGTCATCGGGATCGTGATGATCTCCCTGGGGACCTCCATGCCTGAGCTTATTGTCTCCGTCATCGCCGCCCTCAAGGGCAAGGCCGACATGGCTATTGGCAACATCATCGGCTCCAATATGGCCAATCTCACGGTGGTTTTGGGTAGTGCCGCCATCGTCAACGACCTCAAACTCGATTTTTCAAAATACCTTTTCGACATCGGAACCATGGTCGCCGCCACACTGATGCTGGTCTTTATCACCGCCAACAAAATGTACTCCAAACCCGCCGGAATCAGCCTTCTGGTCCTGCTGGCGCTCTTCCTCAAACACACCGTCGCCTCTCTTTGACCTGACGCTTACGCTATAATGGCGCCAAAATTCACCCGTAAGGAAAAGAGAATATGGGCTTAGGAATCGGACTGGTGGGGCTTCCCAATGTGGGGAAATCCACAACCTTCAACGCACTGACCAAGGCGCAGAATGCCGAAAGCGCCAATTACCCTTTTTGTACCATCGAACCCAACAAAGCCGTGGTCCCCGTCCCGGATCCGAGGCTCGAAGAGCTGGCCAAAATCGTCAACCCGGAACGGATCCAGTACTCCACCCTCGATTTCGTCGATATCGCGGGCCTGGTCAAAGGCGCCAGCCAAGGCGAAGGCCTGGGAAATAAATTCCTCTCCAACATCCGGGAGACGGAGCTGATCCTCCAGATCGTCCGCTGCTTCGAAGATGAGAACATCACCCATGTCGAGGGTTCCATCGATCCGGTCCGGGATATCGAGATCATCGAAACCGAGCTGCTCCTGGCCGACATGGAGAGTCTGGAGAAACGCATCGCCGCACTCCAGCGCAAAGCCAAAGGCAACGACCGTGACGCCAAGCTTCAGCTCCCCGTCGCCGAAGCCCTGCTGGCGCACTTGGAAGCGGGACAACCCGCCGCCACCTTTCCGGACCAGGAGAACGAAGGATTCAAGATCCTCGACCGGGAGCTGCGGCTGCTGAGCTCCAAAGAGATCGTCTACGGTGCCAATGTGGACGAAGAGGGACTGGCGGAGGACAACGAATATGTCCAGGCCCTCAAAGCCTACGCCGCGGAGCGCAACCGGGAGGTGATCAAGCTCTGCGCCAAGATCGAAGAGGAGATGGTGGAGTTCGACGAAGAGGAGAAGAAAGAGATGCTCGAGTCCCTGGGCGTCGAGGAGTCGGGGCTGGATCAGATCATCCGCAAAGGCTTCGAAAAGCTGGGGCTCATGAGCTACTTTACCGCCGGGGTCAAAGAGGTCAGAGCCTGGACCATCCCCCAGGGCACCACTGCCCCCAAAGCCGCTGCGGTGATCCACAACGATTTCGAAAAGGGCTTCATCCGCGCCGAAGTGATCAGCTACGAAGATTTCGTCAACTACGGCGGAGAAGCCGGCGCCAAAGAGGCAGGCAAGATGCGCCTGGAAGGCAAAGACTACATCGTCCAGGACGGCGATGTGATGCACTTCCGGTTCAATGTCTAAGCGAAGGCGATCTCTTCGTGTCATTGGTTATTGGCCATTCGCCATTGGGAAACTTGTATGATCGGGTCCTTATTCCCAATGACCAGTGAGCAGTGACGAATGACTTTAATATACAAGGCTTCATAGATATGAAAAAAAACCTTTCTCTATTTCTCGCCCTTACAACTGTCATCTTCTCTCTCTCCGCCTGCTCCGGCGGCAAAAACCGGGGCAGTTTCCTCAAGGAGCATGTCAGCGACTACAATATCACCGAGACCGCCCGGCGTATCGCTGCGGCCCTGGAACCCAAAAACTATCACCTCCTGCGCACCATCGACCAGGAGCAGCGTGCCGCTGCCATCAAAATGTACCTCAAACCGACCCTGACTCTGGAGATCGACAACCCCAAGATCAGCGCCAAACTCCTCGACTGCAACCCCACCATGGCCGTAGATCTGCCCCTGCGTATCGGGATCTACAATGAGCTCAACGGCACCACGCACCTGGTCTACACCAATCCCGAATACTGGTCCCTCAAACACAACATCAAAGAGAAAACCTGTATCGATCTCATCAATCTGATGGCCAGAGACCTGGATATCGCCAGCGACGCCGTCAAAAAGGCTCATCGTTGAAACCGGGGCAGGTCCTCTACAAGATCAAAGAGGCACTGCGCCTCGATCTTGAGACCATGCTGAAGATCTATGAGCTCGAAGCCTATCCCATAGGAGAGAAGCGCCTCAAAGCCATCCTCAAAAAACCCTCCGCCAAAGGTCACGAGAATGCCGACTACGAAGAGCTTGGGGTCTTCCTCGACGGTCTGATCCGCCTGACGCGGGGTGCCATCCTCAACCCGCCTCCGGAAGATGCCGAGATCGAACTGGACAACAACCTCATCCTCAAAAAACTCCGTATTGCTCTACAGCTCAAAGATATGGATATGGAGATGATCTTCGAAATGGGCGAACGTCCTATGAGTCGCTCCAAACTCCGGGACCTCTTCCGCTCTCCGGAGCATCCCAAATATCTCCCCTGCTCCGATGCGGCCCTCAACGACTTCCTCCTGGGGCTGGAGGAGTACCGGGCCGACATGCCGCCTCTCACCCGCAATAGTTAACTATGTTTTACCTTCTGAATGCCCCGAAACAACATCTCAGAGAGGTTTCACTCGATGGCGACAAAGGAGCGCTCAACCCGTGAAACGGGCGCTCCTTCGCGGCTTCGCTACGCTCCGACCGCTACGGTTCCGAAGCGGTGAAGGACAAGCAGTTGTCCTTCACTGACGCTTCTCATGTTCGTGACTGCCAGAGCTATCGAGTGAAACCGGTGCTCTTCAAAAAAGAATCCTTGTTTTCAGCCAACTATGTCATAATCCATTTTCAACTTATTTACAAGGAAATCTTATGGCTCTCGAAAATCTCACCGCCGAAAACTTCAACGAGAAGATCGGCGAAAACCCCATCGCCATCATCGACTTCTGGGCCCCCTGGTGCGGACCCTGCAAATCCTTCGCCCCCATCTTCGAAAAGGTCGCCGCGGAAAATCCCGACATTCTCTTCGGCAAGGTCAACACCGAAGAGGAGCAGGCCATCGCCGCCGAGTTCCAGATCCGCTCTATCCCTACTATCATGGTCATCAAAGAAGGAATCATCGTCTTCAACCAGGCCGGAATGCTCCCCGAAGAAGCCCTCAAAGATATCATCAAGCAGGTCCGGGAACTGGACATGGATATGGTCCGCGCCGAGATCGCCAAACAGCAGCAAGAAGGCAATGCCCAGTAATCCTACCGAAAATCCGGTGGGAGATCCCACCGTTTTATATCTCCTACTCTCCTTTCACTACATTCTATCTATCCATTCAAACGATCCGAGTATAATCCTGAAGAGAGGTTTCAGAGATTGCAATTAATTTTGAAGGTTGTGAAATGAAAATCATGGTTGTGGGCGCCGGCGGTGTCGGCGGGTATCTGGGAGCACGCTTTATCCGTGCCGGAGAAAACGACGTCAGTCTCATCGCCAGGGGAGCGCACCTGGAGGCAATCCGACAGCGGGGCCTGCACATCATCGATCAGCAGGAAGAGTACACCGTCCACCCCGCCCACGCTCTGGAAGATCCCTCCGGGCTCGGAATCCAGGATCTGATCCTCCTGACTCTCAAAGCAACCGATCTGGAGGCGGGTCTCGAATCGATCCGATCCAATGTCTCGGAGCAGACCGTCATCCTTCCCCTGCTCAACGGTGTGGAGTATCGTCCCCGAATCCTGAAACACTACCCCCAGGCCGATGCTCTGGAAGGATGCATCTATATTCTCTCCAACATTGTCGAACCGGGAGTGATTCGTAAAAAAGGGGAAATCTTCCGTCTCTGCTGGGGCAAAGAGGATTTCGACCCTGACGATTATTCTCCCGTCACCCGACTCTTCGACCGCTCCCTGCCTCGTCACAAACCCACAGCCGACATCGCCTTTGAGCAGTGGCGAAAATTCCTCTTCATCTCCCCCATGGCGGCACTCACCTCTCTCTACAAGATTTCGATGGATCAGGTGTATAAAGAGCACAGAGCACAGCTCCGCCGACTCCTGGAGGAGATCACCGCCCTCGCCCGCGCCAAGGGCATCCCTCTGGGGGACAAAGAGATCGAAGCCACCCTCGCCCAGGCCTCCAAAGTCCTCCCCGGAGCCAAAACCTCCATGCAGCTGGATCTGGAACGGGGCAAACCCGCCGAGATCGAAGCGCTGGTGGGTTATGTGGTCAAAGAAGGCAAGCGTCTGGGGGTGGATGTATCGGAGATGGAACGGGTTTATAAGCATTTAAAAGTTGTACCTTTACCAGGCAATCATCATGAATAGAAAAACCAATCCCAAAACAATCAAATTATTCCTTCTTGACAGTGTACCGTATGGTCGCATGACCTGCGAACTATCCAATTGGACAGGGAAGGCTTATAAAATACCGAGGAACCGAATCAAAGAGAGCATAGAAAGGACTGAACTTGCCAATACCGGCGTCTATTTCCTGTTCGGCAAGTCGGATCTGGACTCAGAGAAAAATATTGTCTATATCGGTGAAGCGGAAAATATCATCAAACGACTTCTTCAACACCTGAATGAAAAAGATTATTGGAATGAAGCGGTCATTTTCATCAGCAAAGATGAAAATCTCAACAAGGCCCATATCAAATACCTCGAACACCGATTTTTCCAGATTGCAAAGGAGGTGGACCGGTTTGAGATCAAAAATGCCAATACCCCATCGCTTCCCTCGATCTCGGAACCGGATCAAGCCGAAATGGAAGAGTTCATAGACAATACGAAAATGCTTGTCAATATACTTGGATTCAAAGTCTTCGAGGAACTTCGTCAGTCCGAGGAAAACGCTTCGGAAAGCACAACGACATTCTTTATCCAGGCTGCAAGAGGCGCGGAAGCGAAAGGTCAAATGACCTCGGAGGGATTCGTAGTATTCAAAGATTCAAAAATTGCCCGATCCACCGTCAATTCTTTTCCGAAAAATATCAAAAAATTGCGGGAGAAGCTGATCAATGAAGGAATAGTCCAACCGGTGGGAGAGGATTATCTGTTCCAAAAAGATTATCTTTTTAACAGTCCTTCCGCTGCGGCATCCCTCGTGATGGGCAGAAGCGCCAACGGGCTCACTGAATGGAAATCGAAAGACGGGAGAGTCCTGAAATCGTTTGAAAGTACGGAATAGAGTTAAGCTCATCCCGATCTTCATCCATCGATAAGCTCCAGAAACTGCTCCCCATACCGCTCGAACTTTACCTCGCCGATACCGTGGATAGAGAGCATCTCCTCCCTGTCGACGGGGCGGTGGATCGCCAGTTCGCGAAGCGTCTTGTCGGAGAAGACCACATAGGGAGGCACGCCGTGTTCCCGGGCGATTGCCTTGCGCCGCTCTCTCAGGCGCTCGAAGAGCTCTGCATCGAAATCGTCGGGCAGATCCGATTCCACGGATGCCCGCCGGGAGGGATTTTTGGTCTCCATGCGTTCCTGGCGGATCGTCACGGCCTCGAGCCCTTTGAGAATCTCCGCTCCTTTTTGGGTCAGCACCACACCTTTGTGTTCGTTGAGAGTCGTCGCCCCCAGTTCCAGGAGCCGGTCGGCGACGACCCCCCACTGTTTGCGATCCAACTCCTTGCCAATGCCGTAGACCGAGAACGATTCATGACCGTTGGCCAGGATCCGCCGGTCCCGGCTGCCGCGCAGCAGGTCGATCAGATAACCGGTCCCGAAACGCTGACCGCTGCGCCAGGCCGCCGCCAGGAATTTCCGGGCCTCCTCGGTGATCTCCCTCTGCTGGGAATCGTGAGCCAGGCAGTTGTCGCAGCGCTTGCCGCAGGCCGTCAGCTCCTCCCCGAAATAGCCTGCCAGGTCCCGATGGCGGCAGGTTTCCGCCGTGCAGAGCCGCCAAAAGGACTCCAGTTTCTCGTAGGCGTGGGCTTTGTAGGGGGTCTCGGGCAATTCGTCGATGAAGCGCCGCTGCATCAGCAGATCCTGGGCGCCGAAGAGCAGCAGCGTCTCCGCTTCCAGGCCGTCACGTCCTGCCCGGCCGATCTCCTGATAATAGTTCTCCACACTCTTGGGGAGGCTCATGTGCACGACGTATCGGATGTTGCTCTTGTCGATCCCCATCCCGAAAGCCACCGTGGCCACCACCGTCTCGATCTCGTCGGCCAGAAAAGCCTCGTAGACCCGGCGCTTCTCCTCCGCCTCCAGCCCCGCATGAAAGGCGGCAGCTTTGTGCCCTTTGCTCCGCAGAAATTCCGCCAGGGATTCGGTCTGCTTCCGGGAAAGGGTATAGACGATCCCCGACTCTCCCCGGTGGTCCGCCAGCAGCTCCAGAAGCTGCCCCCGACCGTCGCCGAGGCGATGCCGGGCGGTGACGGTAAGGTTCTCCCGGTAGAGGCTTCCCCGAACCCTCACCGGATCCCTCAGCCGCAGCTGCTCGGCGATATCCCGCTCCACCTCCGCCGTCGCCGTAGCGGTAAACGCAGCGATGGGAACCCCGCCAAAGCGCTCCCTCAGCCAGAAGAGACGTCGATAGTCTTCCCGAAACTCATGCCCCCACTCACTGACGCAGTGAGCCTCGTCGATGACGAAGAAGTTGACCGGAAGAGTCTCCAGAAGCTGAGAAAAAAAGTCACTCGCCAGACGCTCCGGCGCCACATAGAGAAGCTTCAGCTCCCCCCGGCGCAGCTGCGCCAGCACCTCGCGCTGCTCCTCCTGCGACTGCATCGATCCCAGCATCGCCGCGGCGATCCCCTGCTCCCGCAGGGCCGTCACCTGATCGTGCATCAGCGCCAGCAGCGGCGAGATCACCACCGTCACCCCCGGCATCATCAGCGTCGGCAGCTGGTAGCAGAGGGATTTTCCCCCGCCGGTGGGCAGGATCATCAGCAGATCCCGCCCACTCAATATCGCATCCACCGCCTCCTCCTGCAGGGGGCGGAACGCCTCATGTCCGAAATGGCGTCGGAGTGTTTCGAGTTTGTTCATATCAAAACTGTAACACTGTTTCTGGAGAGGATCGAAGAATCTTTCATTTTGTACGGATTTCCCCTCTTTTGCCCCTCTTGATCCAGTATTGCGCCTCCGGATCGCCCTCCTTCTCCAGAATCAGACCATAGTTGAGCGCTCCTTCAGAGCTGCCGCCCAGGGCCGCTTCGCGGTACCACTTTTTGGCCTCTTTCAGATCCCGTTCTACTCCCTCACCGTGGGCATAGAGCCAACCCAGATGAAACTGGGCGCCGGCATGGCCCAGTTCGGCAGCCTTTTTGTAATATTGTGCCGCCCGGGCGAGATTCCTCTCGACCCCTTTGCCCCGGTAGTAGAGATTGGCCAGGTTGTAAGCGGCTTTCGCCACCCCTTTGTCCGCGGCCTTTTCGTAATACTCTCTGGCTTTGGCAAGGTCCGGCTTCACCCCATAGCCGCGTTCCCAGACCACCCCCAGGTTGTAGAGCGCGTAGCCGTGGCCCCGGGCGGCCGCCTTTTCGTACCAGTGCCTCGCCTCCTCCAGGTCCTTGTAGATCCCCTCCCCTTTGGAGAACATCACCCCCATATCGTACTGAGCCGGCGCATAACCCTGTTCGGCGGCCTTGCGGTACCACTCCACCGCCCTTGCCTTGTCCATCATTTTGATCGAACCCATGTCATAAAGGAGCCCCACATAGAACTCCGCCTTCGGATCCCCCGCCCTCGCCGCAGGGATCAGCAGATCGTAGGAACGATCGAAACGGTGAGCCTTGAAAAGACGAATCCCCTCATCCACCTGCTTCGGGTCAATTCTACCTGCCGATATAAACAGCGCCGCAACGGTCCAGATAATCAACGGTCGCATTCTAGTCTCCTTTTCAAGTCTTTTAAGAAAGAATAGTATTTCATAAATCAATTTCCTGAGAGGTTTCACTCGATGGCGACAAAGGAGCGCTCAACCCGTAAAACGGGCGCTTGCGTTCGCGACTGCCAGAGCTATCGAGTGAAACCGGTTGTTTTCAGAGAACACAGTTGCTTGTTGTTACTAGTTTCTCTTTAGCGTATACATCAGAATCGACGCCGCCATCGCCACATTGAAACTCCTGACATCCGGCTCCATCTCGATCCGCAGCACCGTATCGGCCTCCTTCAGGATCTCTTCGCTCACCCCCTCCTCTTCGTTCCCCAGGATCAGCACCCACTTCTCCGGTACCGGGGAAAAATTCACCAGGGGGACCGCCCTCTCCGTCACCTCCGCGGCCAGGATCCGGTATCCCCGCGCTTTGAAGGCCCGGATCGTCTCCAGTGGATCCTCGTAGATATGGGTCGCCAGCCGGGTGATGTGGCCGGTGCTCACCCGGATCGCCCGGCGGCCGTAGGGATGGGGGCCGGCGGCAGGTACCGCATATCCCCGTACTCCCAAGGCTGCGGCGGAACGGGCGATGGCTCCCACATTCTCCATATTGTTGAGGCGGCTTAGCATCAGCACCTGATCGGGCAGCTGCTCCAGAGGGACATTGGCCGGACGCAGCAGATGGGCCATGACATTGTGGTGGATCCGGTGGCCGACGATCCCCTCCAGGAGCTTGCGCTCCCCTACGAAAACCCTGGGCACTCCCGCCGCCTCGATCCGGGATCGCTCCTGTGCCAAATACTCGGGCGTGCAGAGCAGGCTTTTGAAGCGCAGACCGCTCCCCAGGAGCTGACCCACGACCCGCGGCGAGTCGGCGACGAAGCTGCCGTCCCGGTCGAAGAGATTCCCCCGCAGCGTGCGGTAGGGAAGAAGTTCGGGGGATTCCAAATCAGTGACGGAAATGATTTCGGGAGATTCCATGGTGGGATTATATGATAAAATCACTCTATCACCCTCCAAAGGATTGCCATGTTCGGATTTATCCGGATCGCCGCAGCGGTGCCTCCTCTGCATCTGGCCGACCCGAAACGTAACGCCGAGGAGACACTGAAGCTCCTGCGCCAAGCCGCCGAGCAGGAGGTTGCCGCCGCAGTCTTTCCCGAACTGGGACTCACCGGGTACAGTATCTCGGACCTTTTCTATCAGCAGCGTCTTCTGACGGCCCAGAACGAGGCCCTCGCCTGGCTGCTGGAAGCCGGCCGGGCGATCGAAACTCTCTATGCCGTGGGCATCGCCCTGCCCGTCGCCGACCGGCTCTACAACTGCGCCGCGGTAATCCGGCGGGGAGAGATCCTGGGCATCGTCCCCAAAAGCTATCTGCCCAACAAGCGGGAGTTTTACGAAAAGCGCCAGTTCAACAGCGGGCGTCATATCGTCAACGAGACCGTGGAATTCCTCGGAAAAGCAGTGCTTTTCGGCGTGGACCTGCTTTTTGACGACGGAGAGGATCTGCTCCTGGGGGTGGAGATCTGCGAAGACCTCTGGGCCGTCACGCCCCCCAGCAACCATATGGCGAGCAACGGCGCCAACCTCATTCTCAACCTCAGCGCCAGTAACGAGCTGGTCGGCAAGGCCCAGTATCGCGCCGAACTGGTCCGCACCCAGAGCGCCCGATTGATCTGCGCCTACGCCTACGCCTCCTCCGGCGTGGGAGAGAGCAGCACCGATACCGTCTACGGAGGAGATGCCATGATCGCCGAGTACGGCAGCCTACTGAGTCGAGGAGAGCGCTTCAGCGCGCAGCCTCAGCTTGTCACTGCCGATGTGGACCTGCAAAAGCTCAGAGGCCTGCGGCTGGCCGAAACCTCCTACGCCGACGCCCGGCGCAAAAAGG
>JALVUD010000041.1 GCA_027035765.1 Campylobacteraceae bacterium | reverse complement strand
TTATCGAATCGGTCCATCGGCAGTTTCGAAAGCTCACCAAGACCAAGGGGGCTTTCCCCAACGAAAACAGTCTGCTCAAGCTTCTCTATCTGGGCATTCAGAACGCCCAGAAGAAATGGACGATGCCGATTCGAAACTGGAGCCTGACACTCTCACAGCTGGCCATCTTCTTCGAAGGCAGATTGGATGATGCTCTGGATCTGTGATATGATCTTATTCAACTATCGGATGCTGACACAAAATTCTGAACGGTCCCTCCAAAAATTTGGACTCTTAATCATTTTTATCACTCAACGATTATTTAGCGATGTCTCTTGTCTTCATCACGTACCGATACTATATTTCATGGAAAAGACGTATGCATAATCTGATGGATTTTATCTTTAAACTTATCTGGCCGTTGATTCGGAACAAGCTAAGAGAAGCTGATAAAGACCAATCACCGATACTCTATCGCATCAAAATCGCAGTGATGGTTTTAGGCTGGATAGCAATGATGATTGTAGCAGGATATTTTCTCCTTTTCTTGTTTGCTTTTAGAGACTATCCTGGAAATTGAACGCGGATGTGACTTTACCGATGTCACTCCCTACCATCAAGACACGGAAGGCGATTTTTCACAAAGCCCTAACTCCCCATCATAGACCACCTTCAACGCCTCATCGATCCGTACATGAAAGCCATGAAACTCCACACCATTGTCCAACGCTTCGTAAAAAGTCTGTCGAAACTCAGGGTCACGCTCGGGATGGGGGGCGAAGCAGCGGCAGGGGCGCAGGGCCATGATAAGAATCGCGGCGCCGTGGCCGGCGGCTCGGGCGGCGATGAGTTCGCGGAGGTGGCGGGTGCCGCGGACGGTGGGGGCGTTGGGGAAGAGGCAGGTGTTTTCCAGCACCAGAGAGCAGCCCTTGAGCTCCACATAGGTGTCGTCGGCCAGATAGTCCAGGCGGCTGGAGCCGAAGGTGACCTCCTGCTTGACCGTGCGGGGGACGAAGCCCAGCACACCCCGTTCGATGGCCCGTCGGGCGATGACCGGGTGCAGGCGGGTATTGATCAGCACCCACCCCTCTGCCATCCGGGCGGCGATGAGCGTCGCGTCGGTCTTCATTCCGGGGGGATTGGGACGCAGCAGGAGAGGACGCCCCGGAGTGAGGATCTCCTCCAGCCGTCCCGTGTCGGCTACATGCACCCTCACCTGCTTTCCCTTCACCTCCGCCAGGGCAACGAAACGGTTGGGACGGTGCAGGAAGATCCCCTCCTCCAGCTCCCCCAGCTCCTTCAGATCAAAGAGCAGTGTCCCGGGTTCCGGTCCGACAAAAGCCATCAGCGTTTCATGGCTTCGATGAAGTTTTTATAGACTTCATCGAGTTCGTGATCAGCCTTTTCCATGGTCTCCAGATCCCCGCTTTTGAGCGTATGCTCCAGGACCGCGATCCGCTTGAGAAGATATTCGAAGACCTCTTTGTTGACGTCCGGCATCACGTTGTGGCTCAGCGGTTTGCGTTCGTCGACCCGCTGGGCGACCCGGGCCGGGACCCCCACGGCAGTACAGCCGGGAGGGACATCCCGGATCACCACCGAGTTGGCGCCGATCTTGCTGTCACGGCCGATGGTGATGTTGCCCAGGACCTTGGCCCCGGCGCCGATAATCACATTGTCCTCTACCGTCGGGTGGCGTTTGCCCCGGGAGAGGCTCACACCCCCAAGGGTCACCTGCTGATAGATCAGGACGTCATTGCCGACGATGGCCGTCTCGCCGATGACCACCCCCGTGGCGTGGTCGATGAAGACCCGCCGTCCGATCTGCGCACCCGGGTGGATATCCACCGCCGTCAGAAACTGACCCACCGCCGAAATGAATCGCGCCAGACGTCGGAAATTGCGCCGATAGAAGCCGTGGCTGATCCGGTAGAAAAAGAGCGCCCAGACCCCCGGATAGTTGAAAAAGAGCTCGCAGTTGCTTCGCAGGGCCGGGTCGTTTCTTTTGACCGTGGCGAAATCCTCCCGGATAAGTTTCCAGATTCCCATTATTCGGCTCCTATGCGTGACTGGATCGTTTTGAGATAGCTGTTTTCGCTCAGGTAGAGATAGAGTTTGCCCAGCAGATCCCGTTTCTCTGTCTCGTCGATCAGTTCCGAATCTTCGAGCAGCGTCTTGAGGGACTTGTCCATCTGGCCGATATCGTAATCGAGATCCTCCAGGACATCCATCAGATTCTGGGCTTCGATGATATGGCGCACCTCCCACTCCCCCTCCTCGTCGAATTCGATCACCGCCTCCGTCGGATGGGTGAAGAGGTTGTGCCGCATCCCCAGGACCTCCTGATAGGCTCCGGTGAGGAAGATCCCCAGAAAGTACTCCTCCTCTTCCACGTCGATGTCGTGAAGCAGCAGCGGCTGCTCCGGATCGAAGGGAATCTCCCCGTCGCTGTCACAGGTGATATCCCAGAGGCTCGCCGGACGGCTGGGGCGCTGGTCCAGACGGTGGATCGGCATGATGGGAAAGTGCTGTCCCAGGCCCCAGAAATCGGGTAACGACTGAAAAATGGAGAAGTTGACCAGATACTTCTCCTGAATCCGACTCTGGAGCCGTTTGAGCTCGTCGGTATCCTCCCGGTCCAGCAGCCGGATCGCCTTTTTGACGATGAGATTGACCAGAATCTCCGCATTGGAACGATCCTCCAGGTCGATATACCCCAGGTCGAAGAGGGTCAGCAGGCTCTCCATATGGTCCAGGGCGTCGTGGAGATACTCCCGGGCGTTGGTGCGCTTGAGGGCCCGGTAGAGATCATAGAGTTCCTGAACCAGGGGCGGGTTCTGCCCCTCGGGTTTGAGGCGCAGGCTCCGTTCGTGATACTCCTGGCTGAAGAGCTCCAGCACCGGCGCGATGAGCACCGCGTGGGGCGCGGCGATGAAACGCCCTGATTCGGTGAAAATGTCCGGCTCTTCCACCCCCTTCTGCCGGGCGATCTCCTGCATGGCGAAGACCACGTCGTTGGCAAACTCCCGGATGGAGTAGTTGCGGTTGGCATTGGGCTGGTGCTGGCTGTACTCCACCGCCAGGCCCCCGCCGATATTGATGGCCCGCAGGTTCTCGGCCCCCCGGCGCTTGAGTTCGGCGTAGATGTTTCCCGCCTCCCTCAGCGCCTTTTTGAGGGGACCGATCTCGCTCATCTGGGAGCCGATGTGGAAGTGGATCATCGCCAGATTGTCGATGAGCTTCGCCTCCCGCAGCATCTCGTAGGCCTCCAGCAGCTCCGTGGAGGTGAGGCCGAATTTGGAACTGTAGCCGCCGCTTTTGGCCCAGATACCGATGCCGGAGCTGTGGAGGCGGATCCGCATGCCGATCTTGGGGGCGACGGGATCGGGGCTGTCGGCGTTGCACTCCCGGTGAACCTCCAGGATAGTCTTGAGCTCGTTGATCCCCTCGATGGTGACGGTGATGTTGTGACCGCTTTTGGCGGCGATGAAGGCCAGAGCGATCATCTCTTTGTCTTTGAAACCGTTGACGGTGATGGGGGCCCCCGGCGGGGTCTTGGCCATGGCGATGATCAGCTCGGCTTTGCTCCCGGCCTCCAGACCGTAGTGACGGCGGCGGGAGACTTCGATAAGCGATTCGACGAAATTGGGATACTGATTGACCTTGAGGGGAAAAACCGCCTGGAATTTCCCCTGGTATTTGAACTCCCGGCGGGCCCGTTCAAAGGCGGAAAAGAGGGTATCGATCTGTTTACGGATCAGATGGGGGAAACGCAGCAGCAACGGTCCTTTGTAGCCCTGCTCCCGGATCTGCCGGGTGATCTCCATCAGTGAGGGGCGCATCCCGTAGTTGAGATGGATCGTCTCCCCCTCGATAGTGTAGTTGTCATCCCCCCAGATCGAGAGGCCGTAATCTTTTTTCATAGCATCCTCAATTGATATATTTTCTAATATTAGTCAAAGCGTCGCGGGTTTTTTCACCGGTCATGATGCTGTAGGGGCGCTGGAGCTTTTCGACCAGAGCATGCAGGCTGACCGCCCTCCCCTCCCGGGCGAACTCTCTGCCATCCAGGAAGACAATCATCGTCGGAACCGAAAAGACCTGGAAATGGGCCGAGATCTCGGGATGCTCGTTGGCATCGAGATAGATCTGCTCGATGAGGGGGAAATGGGTCGAAAAGGCTTCCCGAAACTTGGGACGCAGCGCGTGGCAGACATTGCAATTCTCTCCGGAGAAATAGAGCAGTACACCGGGTTTTTCCCGGATACTCTTTTGTACTTCGTCCAGGGTCATGACGACTCCGGTACTCATGCGGGGATAAAGAGTGAGAAGCGGCGGATCTCTTCCCGGCCCAGCACCAGCATCAGGTCGTTGCCGTCAAGGTAGAGATAGCGGCAGAGCCCCCGATGCATCTGACGGTAATCCTCCCGATGGTCAATGGCGTAAAATTCCCGCTCCAGATTCTCAAGCAGCAGCAGATTTCGACGACAGCGCATCCGCTGCAGACGGTTGAGGCTGTGGGTCTGCGCCAGTCGGCTGCGCAGTCGGCGCGTCCGTGAGAAAAAATCCCTCAATTGGGAGTGCAAATCCTGTTCAGCGGGAAAGCGGTCCGCGAGATAGACGATTCGCTGCATGGATTCCTCCTGCATTTTTGACTCTATTCTACTACACTCCCCCTGAATGAAGGCGCGGAGAGAGACCCGGAGAGAAAGGAGATATAATTCTACCCTATGAATTCCATTTGAGAGGGTGATGTGTGAGCCGGACGAGTAGAGAAAAAAGCACTTTGGAACGGGTCCGATTCGGCGTATGGAGTCTGACAGCGGCACTCCTGCTGTCAGGGTGCGGTGAGCATCCCATCATCACCCTCTACGATCACAACATTACTCACACCCCGATCCCTTGTCTGGCTCTGCAGGTCTCTCCCCCGGATCCAAAAGCCCGAAAAACCATCACCGCCCTCTATCCTTTCAAAGCCCAGTGTCCCTACACTCTGACCCTTACCACCAAAGAAGAGATCGTCTGCCACTCCTTCGGCAACGCACCACGGAAAGCCACCAGCGATTTCCCCAGTGCCTATCTGAGAATGGAGCTCCGCCGGGGGATGGATCTGCTCTACAGCTACTATGTCGATCTGACCCATGCCCCGGAGGCTTCCGACATCCGCCGGGCTTTTGGTCGATTGAAAGAGGATCTGTCTCTGCAACAGTGATCGTACGCTCCTCCCGTCCCCATCCGCCCCCGGCAAGAACATCCTTTCCAAGTTTAGCGCACGTGCGACAAATCATTCTGCAATGGAGGATGCATTCCCATCAGGATGGTGGGAACGGGAAGAAAACTCCTAATTCCTCACTCCTCACTCTTGCTGAGATTTTACTCAGCCTCCGAAAAGCAGGCGCCACCATCGACGCAGAATCCCGGGCCGTTCTCTGTCAACCTGCGGCGGAGGGGTGGGATGGGTCATCCGCTCTTGCCCCTCCATCTCCCGCAGCTGCCGTTCCAGCTTCCGCACCGCCTCCCTGAGACGTGTCGGTTCAAAAGAGCTGACGCTTGGTCTTTCCCGCATCGAGGATCCTTTCGATCTCGTACATCGCATCCCGGTTTTTGAGGGTAAATTTGATCTCGATCCGCCGGGAGGCCTCTTTGTCCTCTTTGCCGTTGCGGATGATCCGGTCCATGTAGGCCCGTCCGCTGGCGACCAGATACTTTTTGAGGTGGTATTTCTGGGAGATGGGGAGGCTCAGCAGATACTTCATGACCGCGAGAGCCCGTTTCTGGGAGAGCTCCAGATTGTAGAGATAGCCGCCGTCGCTGTCGGTATGCCCTTCGATGATGATCCGGTCCAGATGGGGACGAATAGCCTGGTTGCTCATCAGCGCGGCGATGTATTTCTCGAAGGTATCCCTGAGTTCCGCCTTGGCCTCCTCTTTGAGCTGGGCGCTTCCTTTGTCGAAGAGGATGTTGGAAGAGAGCCGCAGAGCCCCGGTCTTTTTGTCGATGGCGATGCGGTTGCCCAGTGTCTCTTTGAGTGCGGCGATGACCTTGAGGCGGATGCCGGTCAGAGATTTGATCTGGGCCCGCTGCTTCTGCAGACGCGCCAGCAGGTCATCGTAGCGGGTCTTCTGCTTGTCCAGTGCCTCCAGAAGACGGGTCAGGTTCTCGTCTTTGAGCTTCAGTTCATCCTGTGCCCGGGTGAGTTTGCCGGAGAGGACGATCACCTTGTTGACATACTCCTGGAGTTTCTTCTGCTTCTGCTCCAGCGTCGTGTTGCTCTCCTGCTCCAGATTCTGGAGAATCACCACCTTTTTGTTGAGCTCGTCGATCTTGGCGTTGCGGGCCAGGAGAAGCTGGTTGAGGCGTTCGAGCTCCTTCTCTTTGAGGCGCAGATCCTTGGCACTCAGGGTGATCAGATTCTCTTTGTCACGGAGCTTTTTATCCAGGGCAGCCAGCTGTTTACGGCTGGATACGAGGGAGCTGTTGAGTTCCCGGATCTGCCCGGCCAGCTTCTTGTTGCCGCTGCGCTCCCGGTCGAGCTGGAGCTTCAGCTCCTGGAGCAGCAGATGCAGTTTGCGCACCTCTTCGGCCTGGAGTCGGATCTTCTCCTCGGCGGCGGCGATATGCTCTTTCTGCCGGGCGATGACATTTTGCTGGCTTTTGATACGCTCTTTGCCCGAGGCGATCTTCGCTTCCCGTTCCTGCAGGCTGCGCCGCATCTGCGCCAGCTTGGCCCGGCTCTTTTTGAGATCGGACTCCCGGTGCTGCAGCTCCACTCTGGCCTGCTCCAGCCGCTTCTCCTTCTCATGGAGGTTCTCCCGCATCAGCACCGATTTGGAGACGATGGCCCCGATGAGGAGAATGAAGACAAAGAGCAGCCCGGCCATCAAATCGGCGTAGGAGATCCAGAAGTTCTGGCTCTCTTCGGGGCGGCGGTCTCGTCGAATCATCAGCGCTCTCCGTCGGGACCGGTCTCCTCAGGTTCCCGAGCGACATGGCGTGACTGTCGGCGGATCCGTTCCTGCTCCCGGGCGATCAGCTCCGTCATCCGTCCGAGTCGTTCCACGGCGGAGGCCAGCTCGAAATCGACCTTCTCCAGGGTCCGTTCCACGCTTTCGTCGAAATGTTCCAGCCCCGCTTCCAGCTTCTCGGCGGTCTGGGCAAAACGTTCCATGTTCCGGCGCATCGCCTCCTCCGCCCGCAGGCTCTCCCGGCGGTCTTCCAGCCGCTCCAGCGTCTGGCGCAGATCCCGGGAACTCTCCTGCATCTTCTCCGCCAGCAGGGCGAAGCTGCGACTGGTATCCTCGACGATCTTCTGATAGTTGCGCATGTACTGGGCGTTCATATCCTTGATGAAGTCCAGATTGAAGGTCTCCTGGAGCGTGCGGATGATCTTCTGATCCTTGAGTTCACTCTCCATATGCTCGTGCTTGACCAGTTCGCTTCGGCTCCAGATCCGACTGTTATAGAGCGCCTCCAGCGCCAGGACCTCCCGTTCGATCCTCGCCAGCCCCCGCCGCTCGAAGAATATCCACCAGAGCGAAAGGAAAATCCCGTAGATCGAAGCGTAGAAGGCGGTTCCGATCCCCGCCAGAAGCAGAGAGATCTGCCGGTCAAGCTTTTCGCTGCTCTGTACTGTGAAATCGGGCATTGAGAGAGCAATGGCCAGGAAGGTCCCCAGGATTCCCAGCATCGGGAAGATCGAAGCGGCGACCCGGGCGTAGTTGTCGTCCCGGACATCCTTGAAGTAGTCGTCGACAAACTCCCGGACCGTCAGAGTCGATTTGGTCTTGCCCATGATGGTCAGAGCGTTCTTTTTGAGCCCCTCCTGCAGCGCCTCCTCCATGAGGGCGAAGTTTTTGGAGATCCGACAGGCGGCGTAGCTGGCGTTGTGGGGGATGAAAAAGAGAAAGACAACGAAGATGAAAGCGACGGTGATCAGCGTATTGAGCCCGATATCGTAGGGCAGATACCCCAGAAAGCTCGCCGCCAGAGCCGCGACAAAAAGAAAAGGGACCGAGACGATCGTCAAAAAGACACCGGGGCAGCTGCCCCCTTTGTGGGTGAGACCTTCAGCCATGAGCATTTCCTCCATCTTTCGGGAAATATAATAAAGAAGTTTCATTCAATGGCGACAAAGGAGCGCTCAACCCGTGAAACGGGCGCTCCTTCGCGGCTTTGCTTCGCTCCGACCGCTACGGTTCCGAAGCGACGAAGGAGAAGCAGTTCTCCTTCGCTGACGCTTCTCATGTTCGCGACTGCCAGAGCTATTGAATGAAACTTCGCTTTCAAGTAATTCAATCGCGATTTCGGCCATTATAACAGAAAGGAATAACCCGATTTGTTTCTTCGTCAATTTTGAATATAATGCCTCCAAAAAAGGCTCGACAATGCTTCCTGACATTCTGATCAAAAAGTCAAGGACCAAGGACGGCAAAACGGTCCGCCACCTGCGCTGGTGGGTCTCGATGATCCTGGCCATGGCCCTGGCCGCCGGCACCTGGAACCCCACCGGGCACCACTTTATCCACTACATCAGCCAGGGTAACCCGTTGGAGGGGTTCCGGCCCTTTTTCATTCTGGTGATGGTCGCCTTCTGGCTCATGGCCTTCAAAGCGATCTATCAGAGTCTCAAATGGTACGGAGCGATGATCTCCGCCGCCATCATCGCCGCCTTTGTCTACGGTCTTTCCTCCAAAGGATGGCTCGACACCTCCGACTGGACGGTGCTCGGCTGGGTACTTACCATCGGGATGGGCCTGATCATCTGGCTCGGGCTCAACGCCTCCATCATCTGGAAGACCGCCACCGGGGTCTACACCACCGACGCGACCGACGAAGACTAAGCTCCCGATGCGTCGTCGCGACCTCGCCGCCCTGCTGATCGTCATTCCGTTGATGATCGGAGTGATTCTCTACACCTTTTTCCCTGAGAGTTGGAAATGGGTGCTGGGGTATATGCTGGCGGCTTCCCTCGCTTTCAAGGGAGCGATCCTCTCCTTTTACAGCGCCTCCAAGCTCAAACTATTGTCCTTTTTCAAGGGGTTGACCTTTCTGCAGGGATCGATCCTCCTGCTCAAACGCTGGTTTCTGGACAATGTCTTCTCCCGCTGGCTGCGGCGCAATATCCTCACTCCCGTCTCCACAGCGCTGAAAGAGGCCAGGGAGTACTATCTCGGGCTGGGGTTCCGGGCGAGAATCCGCAATCTGCTGCTGGCTCTTGTCGCCTCGGTTCTTTCGGTCTGGCTCCTCTACAGCAGCGGGTACCTGAGCCACCTCTTTCTCTTCACGGAGCTCAAGGTGATCGTCATCAGCCTCTCCAAGACGCTGCTGCTGGTCCTGGGCAAGACCTTCGGAATCCTCTTCAACTCCTGGCTGACCCCGATTCTGGAGGTCTTCGCCTTCAGCTGGTTCTTCGCCTGGCTGGAGCGGACCCTGGGGCCCGAGCACCCGATCAACCGTTTCCTCTCCCGGATCGGATACTTCTTCGGCCGGATCTTCGCCGGGGTCATTCTTTTTGTCAGGCGCTACATCGACCCTTTGCTCAATCGCCGTATCCGTCAGAAGAGCCGGCAGCTCGCCCAAAGAGCCAGAGAATATATCCATGATAAAAAGATCGCCTATGAGCTTGAGCAGTTCGACCGGCTGGAACGCATCCTGCTGCAGGGCCATATCGACGCCTACCACAGCTTCAAAGGGATGGAGAAGATCCGGGACAAACGCCAACTCTACTCCCTGATCAACCGGAAGACCCGAGACGGGATCGATATCGTCGCCTTCGTCTCACGCAACGGGCGCGGAGAACTGCTTCCGGAGACGGTGGACGACAGCTTCTATCACGACGTCTTTCTCCTGGAGGGCTTGGCCAGCTCCCAAAAGCGCGGCGTCAAAAAGGAGCTGGAGGGTCGTCCCGACTACAGTGATTTCTGGATCCTCAACACCTCACTCTACCCCGCAACACTCCGCTCCCATTCAGGGATCGTCCCCCCGACCCCCATCGATCCCCAGTCTTTGCGCCACATCTCCTGCGACCGCCTGCCCGATTACTCTGACGGTGATCTCTACCTGGAGTACAACGGACGGACCGAAGCCTTCATTCCCGTAGAACATTGACCCCTCTGAAAAACATGCATGCAAGAAAGGTTTCACTCGATGGCGACAAAGGAGCGCTCAACCCGTGAAACGGGCGCTCGCGTTCGCGACTGCCAGAGCTATCGAGTGAAACCGACGAATTTTCAGAATCAGAAATTTCACCTATTTCCCCCAAACCCTTGCTTTTGGTAAACTTTGCAGCTATAATGGCTCTCGAAGAAAGATGAGGTTCGAGTTCATCTTCGTGTGTTACTGTGTTGCCGCGTTACCGTTGCTCCGCTAGCCCCTGAAGACTCCCCGAATTTTGATTCAACACTACATCAAAAAAGGTATTACTATGGCAGATCTGCATCAAGGAACCGTTAAATGGTTCAACGACGAAAAAGGTTACGGATTTATTCAGCAGGACAACGGCGGCAACGACGTGTTCGTTCACTTCCGTCAAGTCAACAACCCTACCGGCGGCCGTGTCTCTCTCTATGAGGGACAGAAGGTCACCTTCGAGATCGGTGAAGGTATGAAAGGCCCCCAGGCCGAAAACGTCACCGCGCTCTAATGGTCACCGCTCCGCAATCGCGGAGCTGACTCTCTTCTTTTTACTTACTCCCATACTTTTTATTTTTCCGCGATTTACTACCGCTGTCCACGACTCCGATAACCCATCAGGCATTGTTTCAGCACTCTGAACCCGATTTGAGGCCCCTCCATATAAAGAATGAAGAACATTTGGAACTTTGAATCCCTCAGCGCATTCAAGCTCTGAAAAACCGAAAGGATCTCTTTCCGTCATCCCGAACTTGATTCGGGATCCACGGCACAATGAGTATTCCAAGTCCTGGATTTCGGGACAAGCCCGGAATGAGGGAGATTTTTCAACAACCCTGATCTTATCGGTGTACTGGAGTGGCAACGCGCTTGCAATGTTTACAAGCGGTTTTTGGGATAGAGCTTGGCCAGGATCTTGCGGTCCTGCTCAAAACGTCCTGCTTGTCGGATCAGGTCGGCATATTGCTGCTGGAGTCTGTCAGCATCAGTTCCCTGTCCCAGTATCCGCAGAGCGAAGACCGCATATTCTGCCGCGTAGGTCTGCCCTTCCGCCATTGCCCTCCGGGCAGCGCTCAGCGCCTCATTGGGGCGACCTGCCAGAAGGTAGTACCAGGCGGCGTTGGCGTGGGTGCCGTCGCGGTCCAGATACCGGGCGTAGCTTTCGCATTCACCCTGCTTCTCTTTGACGGTCTTGCGGGCCACATAGTAGTCACAGCGGATCATCTTTTTGTTGACGGCACAGCTTTGACACTCCGCCGGATCGGCTTTTTGCGCTGAGAGCGCCAACGGTAAAAGAAGGAGGAGAAATACGACGCTGCGCATCTCAGGAGTGAGACGGCAGGAAGAGCCGCAGAAAGTTGCCGATGCTCTCTTTCATCTCGTTGCGGTCGACCACCATATCGATGAGGCCGTGTTCCAGGAGGAATTCAGCCCGCTGGAAACCCTCGGGCAGGTCGGCGCCGATGGTCTGCTTGATGACCCGCTGACCGGCGAAGCCGATCAGGGCGTTGGGCTCGGCCATGATGATATCTCCCAGCATCGCGAAGGAAGCGCTCACGCCCCCCATGGTCGGATCGGTCAACACGGAGATAAAAGGCAGCCCCTCTTCATGAAGGCGGTAGAGAGCCGCAGAGGTTTTGCTCATCTGCATCAGGCTGAAGGTACTCTCCTGCATCCGGGCCCCGCCGCTGGCGGAGACGATGACCACTCCGGCCTTGCGCTCGATGGCCCGGTTGACGGCCCGAACGATTTTTTCTCCCTCGACGGAGCCCAGACTTCCCCCCATGAAAGCGAAGTCGAAGACCACCAGTTCGGCAGGTTTGGACTCGATGGTGCAGCTGCCGCTGATGACCGAGGAGGTCCGGCCGCCTGTCTTGTTCTTCGCCTCTTCCAGACGCTTTTTGTAGCTCTTTTTATCGACGAACTTCAGCGGGTCCACCGGGACCAGGCCGGCGTCCTTCTCCTCGAAGCTCCCCTCGTCCGCCAGCAGGGCGATCCGCTCCTGCGCTCCGATACGGAAATGGTGGGCGCACTTGGGACAGACGTTGTGCTTGGCCTCCACCTCTTTGTAGTACATCAAAGAGAGGCATTTGGGACATTTGATCCAGTGGCTGGGAGCATCGCTGCTCTGCTGTTTTCGCATACCGCGGAAGAGATTGCCGAAGTTCATTCAGGACTCCTTCTTGGCCGGAGAGAATTTGGATGATTATATCCAATCCCTCCTTGGGGAAGGAAAGTAAGGCAGGAAAAAAGTGAGAAAGATCAGGAGGCTTTGGAGACCTGGCACTCGCTGCAGAGGCCGTAGAGGTTGAGTTGACGTTCCCGGAGGGCAAAGGAAGAGCTGTCGGCAACTTTGCGGGTATCTTCGGCAAGATCTTCGTCGAGCTTCCGGTCCACAACGCTTCCGCACTCGATGCAGACCAGATGGAGGTGCTCCTCTTTTTTCAGTTCATATTTCGATTTTTTCCCGACGATGGGAACCTCCACCAGCACTCCCTCCTCGACCATCGTGATGATATTCTTGTAGACGGTCGCCAGGGAGAGCGTGGGGTGGGACTGGCGGACCTTTTCGTATATCTCGTCCACGTTGGCATGCCCCAGCTCCTCGATTGCCGAGAGGATGGTCATGCGCTGGAAGGTCGCTTTGAGACCGTGTTCCTTCAGCAGCTCGGCATAATTTTTCATTTCATTCCTTCTTTCCAGATAGACAGTGCATGATCGAACATTCTACCTCAAGGGTCCTGAATGCTCGATCCGGCACGTCGGCTCCGGCCGTAGAGAAGCTTAGAGCTCCTCGGCGTGCTTGGCCAGATACTCGGCGACACCGCTGGTGTCGGCTTTCATTCCCTCTTCCCCTTTGTGCCAGCCGGCGGGGCAGACTTCGCCATGCTCGTTGGTGAAGAGCATCGCGTCGACCATGCGGATCATCTCGTCGATGTTCCGTCCCAGGGGCAGGTCATTGATGACAGCATGACGGACAGTGCCGTCCTTGTCGATCAGGAAAGAACCACGCAGGGCGACGGCATCGTTGAGCAGGACATCGTAGTCCCGGGCGATCTGCTTGGTCAGGTCGGCGACCAGAGGATAACCGACCCGGCCGATACCGCCCTTCTCTACAGGAGTCTCTCTCCAGGCGAAGTGGCTGTACTGGCTGTCGACGGAGCAGCCGATGACATTGATACCACGGTCATGGAACTCTTTGAGCCGATGGTCGAAGGCGATCAGCTCGGAGGGGCAGACGAAGGTGAAGTCCAGAGGATAGAAGAAGAGGACGGCACCCTTCTCTCCGATATTCTCATAGAGATTGAAATCCTCGACGATGGTCCCGTCGGCCAGAACGGCGGGAGCGGTGAAATCAGGGGCTTTTTTGGTGACGATCATTTGATCTCCTTATTTAATATTTTTTATCAACAGCAAAATTATACTGATATTAGCTTAATCGGGACTGAATTACTCTGGTTTGTTCCCATAGAGATCGAAGGGAATGAGTCCCCATCGTACAAGGTCTTTCGAAGAGTACTCGACGATCCCCTGCTCCCTGAGCCTCTCCAGTACGTTCGGATCGCAGTGGGTATCCCCTGGCCAGTGACGCGTGTAGCCGTCGACGGCATCCTTGCTGGTCCCGTCGATGGCGACAAAGGGATGCAGGAAGATATCCCGTTGTGCGTCGATATTGTTGACGATCCGCCACAGGAGCATATAGGGATTCTCCAGATCATTATTCCCGGCATCGACCACAGCCAGTACCGCCAGGTAACGGGCTAGCGGCTCCAGCCGGTCAATCACCTCTTTGGCGGAGCGCTCTTTTTCGATGGCGATGACGGTGACGGGGTTGGCGCTCTCTCTCATATACTGTTTGACAGCGACGATCTCGGGGGCCAGAGCCTGCATCTTCTCCAGGAGTTCACGATCGCTCAGCAGCTCCTCATAGGCGCGGGGCACCTCGGGGCCCGTGGCATCGATCCCCAGCTTGCCGCCCACCAGGGTCTGGGGGCTGGCGTGGTCGAGCTGATCGACGATCCCTTCGGTAATCAGAATCTTCGCCGGATCGAGCCGGTCGAGGATATGCTTTGCCAGGGCGGAGTAATCCTTCAGGTCGGGGGCTTCTTTGCCCACGAAGATCGCATGCTTGACGAAGCTCATCTGCCCCACGCCCCAGAAGGCGTGCATAAACTGCTGGGCATGGCCCTTGTAATGCACCTCCATCTTGGCCAGGATCAGGTTGTGAAAGACCCCGTTTTCTGGCATGTTGTAGTCGATGAGATCGGGGGCCATGGGCTTGAGCATCGGCAGGAAGATCCGCTCGGTCGCCCAGCCCATATATTTGTCCTCCAGGGGCGGTTTGCCTACCACCGTGGCGGCGAAGACGGGATCTTTTTTCATGGTGATCGTCTCCACTTCCATCACCGGGAAGGGCTCGGGAAGCGTATAGTAGCCGGTATGATCGCCGAAGGGCCCCTCGATCTCCATCGCTTCCGGATCCACGGTCCCCTCGATGACAAGATCCACATCCCGAGGGATATAGATCTCATTGGTGAGCGATTTGACCAGTTGGGCGTTTTTTCCGCGAATGAAACCGTAGAGCAGCAACTCGAACATCCCGTGAGGCATGGGAGCCTGTCCACACCAGATATAGAGCGGATCCCCACCGATACAGACCGTCACGGGCATCTTCTTCCCGGTGTCGCGGTACTGGTCGAAAAAGTGGCTGGCGTCCTTGTGGATCTGCCAGTGCATCCCCAGACGCCGTTTGTCATACTGCTGAAGGCGGTACATTCCCAGATTCTGCATCGTCCCGTCCAGGCTGCGGGTATAGACCTGTCCCATGGTGATGAAACGGCCTCCGTCCTCGGGCCAGGTTTTGAGGATCGGCAGACGGTCCAGGTCTACCTCCTCTTTGGGGATGACGATCTCCTGGCACTCCCCCCGAGATTTCAGGCGTTTGGGAAAGACGTTTTTCAGCGCAAAGAGCTTCGGAAGCATCTTCATCTTCTCTCTGAAGCCTTTGGGAGGTTTGAGCTTCATCAGTTCCTCGATTCCCACCGCCACATCGTCAGGGTGGCGCCCCAGAATCTTCTCGGTGAGCTCCCGGTTGGCAAAGAGATTCATCAGCACCGGCATCTCGTATTCGATTCCCTTTGCCCGCCAGACAGGACGGGTAAAGAGCAGCGGACGGGAGGCCGCCCCCTTTTTGACCTCCAGATAGGCCACATGAGGGATCTCCAACTCCACATCCAGCGGTTCCTCGATGATCCGCAATCCCCCTTCTCTCTTCAGCCATTCGACCAGATTCCGCATTGCTCTCCTTTCCCCATGTTCTAATGCTGATATTATACTCTGGCTTTTCAATATGAAATAAAAACATCCTGAAGTTGAAAATTATGCTACTGTTTTCACAGAGTTAACAACTTGTGTTATAATCATTAATAATTTGTTTAGGATCAGCCCATGTCACAGAAGATTTTCCTTCCCGTTGCGGTCGCTCTTTTGCTTGGAGCCGGTACATCCCTCCAGGCCGGTAAGATCTTCAAACGCTATCCGGTGAAATCCGGCATGATCTTCTATGACATCAATATCACCGGCCAATCCAAAAACGGTTTCCATACCCATACCAGCGGGATTGCCCGTCTGATCTTTGACCAGTGGGGTGCCAGGGAACTCAAAGAGGAGGACGCCACAGAGGTCCAGCGCGGGGATTTCAACGAAACCCGTGACATCCATTCTCTGACCAAAATGGATCACGGGACGATCTATACCGTCGATTATGACGATCAGACAATCTACAAGACCCGGGACCGCTCCCTCGATCTCTCGATCGCCCAGGGAGAGGACCTCTCCCATGAAAATATCCAGCTCATCAAGGAGATGAAAGGGCAGAAGATCGGCAGCGGCAATGTCGCCGGTTTCCCCTGTGAACTCTGGAAAGCCAAAGACCAGAAGATCTGCTTCTACAAAGGCATTCCCCTCTCCATCACCATCGACGCTCCGGGCTTTCACAGCGAACGCAAAGCGGTCCAGGTGGTTCTCAACCGTCCTATTCCCGACGAGCAGTTCAAACTGCCCGATTTCCCGGTTGTCGTCGACGAGGAGTACACCTCCAATCCGGCGGCCGAAACCCGGACCGAAGACTACATCGCTTCCATTCGTGACCTCCAGGCCAAAATGCAGAGTCTGGGAATCAACCCGGAGCAGGAAGACGGCAACCTCACTCCCGAACAGGAGAAAAAGGTCATCAATATTCTGGGTGAGCGGTATCTGAAGAAGCAGAAGCGGCTACTTCCCAAACTGCTGGTAGCGCTGCAGGGAGCCAAAGAGTGTGTGGCCAAAGCCGAAAACGGCGACGAGGCCAGAAAATGTATCGAACCGGTCAACCGGATCGACGAAGAGCTGGGCGACCGGACCGAGAACTTCGACTATGCTCATTTCAAAGAGAAGCGTGACGCGATCCTCGACTCGCTCGACAAAGAGATCAACTACCTGAAGGTCACCAACGAGTGCGTCCAGCAGCACGACAAGACCACCGACGTGATCCTCTGCACCGAAGGCAACCTGGGCGAAGAGGAGAAATAACTCCTCAGCGCAGATCCTCGGATCGATCGTATTCGATATTGTAACGCCGGAGGATCATCGGCTGCATCTTCAGCGCCTCTTTGCGGTCGATGACCACCTCCTCCCCCATTTTGTTTTTGAGAATGATCGTCTGGCTCTCGCTCCGGGTCAGTTTGTGATAGAAATCATCAAAGTTGACGATCTTCTCGCCGTTGATCGTCTCGATCGGCCAGAAGGCCCGACTGTAATCTCCCCGGCTCAGGGCACTGGGAAGTACCCTGAGCAGCAGGACCACCTCCCGACGATCCTTGTGAACGAAATCCTCCACATAGGGGATCAGATCGATGCGGCTGCGGGCTACCCGTACCGCCAGATTCCGTGTCAACGGGGCGAAGACATAGCCGCCCAGAATCACATAGCGCGGCATTCGGTCGTAGCGATAGGTTCCCACCAGCAGCAGATCTTTGGCCTGTTTGATCAGCGGCACATCCAGCATCATCTTTTTGCCCCGGCGCAGAATCTGCAGACGGACTTTCTCTCCCATCTGATGAAGCTGGGCAAAATATTCGTAATTGGTAAACTCATTCTGCCGAAAGGCCACTGTGGCATCCTCCTGGATTTTGTGGCCGTCGATGGCGGTGATGACATCACCCGTTTTGAGCAGCCCTTCCAATCCGCCTGTAGGTATCACCTTGTCCACCAGGACACCCCCTTCTCCCGCTGAAAGCCCATAGTGTCTCCTGAGCGCCGGATTCTCCATGGGCTGGGTCAGCGCGGCGAAGGCGGGGACACCGTCGAGTCGGCCATCTTCGAGATCTTTCAGGAAATGACGAACCATCACCGTCGGGACCAGATAGCTGATGCTTTGGGCCTTCTGGATCCCCTCCATCACCACCCCGACGATGTGGCCGTCACTGATGGCAGGGCCGCCGCTGTTGCCCGGGTTGACCGCCGCATCGATCTGGATCGCCAGAAAGCTCTCACCGCTGTGGACATAGCGCTGATGCTCGATCCGGGAGACCACTCCCGCCGTGACACTCAATGTGTCACCCCCCATCGGGAAGCCGTAGACCGAGACTTTCTGTTCGATCTGAGGCATATCCCCCAGCTTCAGGGGGGTTATCCCTTTGAAAAAGCTTGGATCATCCACCTTGAGCAGGGCCAGGTCCAGCTGATGGGAGACCGCTTCGACATGGGCGATATAGCGATGCCGTTCTCCGTAGCGCTGCACTTCGATAAAGGTACGATTGGCGACCACGTGGGCATTGGTGAGGATCCTATGCCCTTCGATCACCGAGCCCGATCCGCTGACCTGCTGGATGGAGCTGCTCCAGGGGACGCTGTAGCTGGGGTTTTTGGTAACGGTGTAGACCTTGACGATGGCGGAGCGCAGCTGCTCCTCTCCCAGGCTGCCCGCCGAGAGGACAAAAGTGAATCCAAGAAAAAGCATTAGAAAGATACGCATGACAACTCCGTATACATTGATGATGATTTTATACCAGAAAAAAGGCAACGGTTTTCAAAGAGAGTCTTTTCAACGCTGCGATGTTCCCGGCATCATGGCGATCAGATCACCGATCTCCTTTCCGATCTTTTGGGCGACCACACTGCATTTGATTTTGAGCAGAAACATCACCCGTGCATCAGCCCATGACTCCATACACTCGTAGTTGCCCATTCCTTTGGCCAGAATCAGATCGGCATCTTCGTAGGCCCTGCGCCCCTCCTCGGAAGCTTTCTCCAGTAGAAATCCCGGCGTATCGACGCCGCTGTCGACGATCCGGGCTACTTCGCCAATGCCCGCTTTCCGGGCCTCTTTGATCGTGATATCGTTGATAATGGGGCGTCCGCGGACCATGTACTGGATCTCCAGCTGCGGAAGATGTTGGCGAAAGGTCTCCATCATCAGCTTGTCGAAAAGATGCTCACCCGCATTGTCTCCGATCACCAGCAGGTTCCGGGCCTGCCGAAGTTTCTCGAGAAACTCTGCTTTGTGATCGATTGCAAAAGGGATTTCAAAAATCGTCCGAATCTCTTCTTCCAGCCCGAAAGCCACCTGGGTAGCATAGTCGATGACATTGCCGGCCACGGCAGCCCGCAGTGCCGCGTCCAGGGGCTCCTTCGCCGCGGTGACAGCCTGTCGTACCCCGGGGATCAGCGAAGCCGCCCGCCGGGTTGAAAGTGCTTTCAGCTCGGCATAGGGATCTGCCACTCCTTTGACAGCCGCCGCTTCGGGATAGAGGATCGCCGCCGCTTCCGGCGGGGTCTGATCCATTCTCAGCCGGGCAATCCGGGCAGCACTCTCTTCCATGATCTCTGTGGCGCAGGCATCGTCACACTGCATCACCTTGCTCAAACGGAGCATCTGATTGTATAGACAGGCCAGACAGTCCGGTTTCATCCACATTGCGATCAACCTTCTTTTTAATGAAAGTTTATCCAAACATTAGTGCCTATATTTTGAGCATATGAAAATACGGATTTTTATTTAAAAAGCAATCAGTTGTCTATATTTCAATCATTCGAAGGTGTTCAAAATTATTTTTGCCAATACTTCCTGTCGATAAAATAGACTGTATTCAAATCCTATTCCATCACCCAAAGGAGTTTCTATGGAGATGTCCTATGTCATCGACACCTTCTTCGCCCTCTTCGCCATGACGCTGATTATTTTCATGGTTCCCGGTTTTGCCATGCTGGAGGCCGGTCTGGTAAGGACCAAGAACGTCACGGCAGTTCTCATGACCAACACGATGATCTACTCTGTGGCCTCGATGGTCTTTCTGCTTGTCGGCTATACCGTGGCCTTCGGAAGCTGGGACAACAGCTCCATGAGCAAATGGGCCGCTTTTCTCTTCCAGATGGCCTTCGTGGGCAAAACCGTCAATATCATGAGCGGCGGTGTGAGTGAGCGGACCAAGATCTTCCCCCTCACCCTCTTCACCATCGTGATGGCGGCGGTGATCTACCCCCTGGCCGTCAACTTCACCTGGGGAGCCAATCTGCTCAAAGGAACGATTCTGGATATCTCTGCCATGCACGACCTGGCCGGTTCCACGGTGATCCACTCCACCGGTGCCTGGGCGCTGCTGGCGGCAATTCTGGTGATCGGCCCCCGCAAAGGGCGCTACAAAGACGGCAAGGTCCGTGTCATCCCCGCCTCCAACATCCCGCTGGTGGCTCTGGGGGCCTTCCTGCTCTGGATCGGCTGGTTCGGCTTCAACGGCGGCAGCGTGGGCTCCATCAGCAGCAAAGAGAGTGCCGATACCGTCGCCCTGACGATCCTCAACACCAACACTGCCGGCCTGGCCGGAGCCATCATGGCGATGATCGTTCTCTACATCCGCTACCGCAAGCTTGATATCACCATGATCCTCAACGGTGCGCTGGGCGGACTGGTCGCCATCACCGCGGGAGCCGACCTTTTCGACATCTACTCTCCCATTCTCATCGGCGCTGTCGCTTCCCTGCTGGTCATGCTGGCCGTTCCTTTCTTCGACCGGCTGCAGATCGACGATCCCGTCGGCGCCCTCTCGGTCCACCTGGTCAACGGCATCTGGGGGACCCTGGCGGTGGCGATCTTCGCCGATGTCTCCTTCTGGGCCCAGCTCAAGGGGGTTCTGGTGATCGGGATCTTCGCTTTTGTCAGCTCCTATATCGTGATTCGCATCATCAACCTCATTGCACCGTTCCGCGCCAGCGACGACGAGCAGCTCGAGGGTCTCGACTATGTAGAATGCGGCATGGAGGCCTATCCCGAATTCAAGCAGTCCATCTGATGCCGGAAGCCTGCTGAGGCTTTCAGGGCTTTTTGCGTTAAAATACATTCATCAATGAAGGAGAAACAATGAGAAAAATCGAAGCGATCATTAAGCCGTTCAAACTCGAAGATGTCAAAGACGCCCTGATCGAGGCCGGGATCGAAGGAATGACCGTCAGCGAGGTCAAGGGCTACGGCCGTCAACAGGGGCACAGCGAGCTCTACCGTGGAGCCGAGTATGTGGTCGATTTCATCCCCAAGGTCAAAATCGAAATCGTCGTCAGCAATGAAGAGTATATGCGAGCGGCCGTCAAAGCGATTCAGGAAGCCGCCAGAACCGGCAAGATCGGCGATGGGAAGATCTTTGTCTCCCCGATAGAGCACGTCGTCCGTATCCGGACCGGCGAAGAGGACGAAGAGGCGCTCTGACGCCTGATTATATTACAAAATATTACTTTAGCTTCGGAGCGCTTCCGGAGCGACAAAATCGATACTTTTCCCCCGAACCACACCGATCTCTCCCTGACAGGCCAGTGACGGCAGCGAAATATATTTCCCGATCTGCCGCCCCTGATGAAAGTGCCCTTCAATGACCAGATCGATCGAATCCGGATAGTGAGAGAGGATCCGCCGAACTTTCTCTTCGAACCCCTGATAGCTGTGACAGATCTTCTTGCCGCTAAGGCGTTTCATCTCGCGATCGAGCAGCGGTTTTTCCCAGGGTTTGAGCAGGCAGAGCAGCGGAGAGTCCCTCAGAACATAGGTGAAGATCTCATACCCGATCCCCGCATCGTACCGATCCCCATGACTCAGGGCCACTCTGCGCCCTTCCCATTGCATTGTAATCGGCTGCATTTGTCTGGTATAGACATTAATATTTGGAAATATATTTTTCAGCCTGAAGTCGTGATTCCCCTCGAAGTAGTGGATCTCCATGCAGGATGAGAGCTGCTGCAGCAGCGAAATCGCCTCCCGGGAAAAGTCCTGAATATACTCCCCGCAGTCAAAAAGCAGATCGAAGATATCCCCCATCAGAAAGAGCTGCGGCGTTGCGATCTCCCCACGATCCAGCCATTTCAGAAGGTCGAGAAAGGCGTCGCCGTGGTGGGGATAGTGGGCATCGGCGACAAAGAGGGTGCTCTCT
>JALVUD010000040.1 GCA_027035765.1 Campylobacteraceae bacterium | reverse complement strand
GTCCCGGTCCTCTATACCGCCCGCGGCCAGGGTGCCCCCCAGGTTGAGCAGGCTCCCCGCCGTCAGGCTCAGATCCCGCGTCGCCGCCAGGGTCCCGCCGTTGGCCAGGCGCTTGCCGACCTGCAGCTCCACCCGATCGGCGCGGATTACTCCGCCCCGGGCCGACCCGCCGCGGGCGGTATAGAGGACCGGGACCAGGACCCGCTCTCCGGCTACCTTGCGCTCCACCAGCCAGACCATATCCTGCGTCAGATGCGCCAGCTGCTCCGGCGTCGGCGCCTGCCCCAGCACCAGATGCGACGCCCGGGCGAAGGCCACCCCGTGATCCATCAGGATCCGGTACTGCTCGGCATCGCTGCGGGCGCCGTCGATGAAGCGCGCCCCCGTCGCCGCCATCACCGCGTCGCGAACCAGCCGGGTCTCGTACATGGCATCCCCCAGCCGCCGGAGCTGCCGGGCCGGATCGTATCCCAGCCGGGAGAGAAGATAGTCGGAGTTGAGATAGTTGTGATAGTCGGTGTAGGCCGGGTTGGTCTCGATCAGCGGCCCCCGGGGATCGGAGCCGGCGATGAAGAGACCGTAGGGATCGCTCGGCAGCGCAACCGGCAGCGGCGGCAGAGTGCCCGCTCCCGGCGTCCCCGGAGGCAGCGACGGATCCAGTCCGCCCGTGGCCGCCAGGGCCGGCAGCCGGGAAGCGGCCACCCCCGCCTCGATCCCGTTGGCCAGATCCGTCGCCGTGCCGTGGATAGCGCCGCCGGCCAGGATCAGAGAGCGGCCTCCAGCGGCCACGGTGCTGTTTTCCCGCTCCACGGTACGGTACTCCAGGAAGGTTTCATTTTTTTTGGTCCAATGGTGCTTGGTCCACCAGTGCAGCACCCGGTCGGCGGTGACGCCGTGGACGAGCTGACGGGTGGGGGTGTTTTCCAGGGTCTGCACCGCCAGGGTGAGATCCCCCCCGGCGGCCACCGTGGCGTCCCGGTTGAGCAGATGCCCCGCCTCGATCTCCATATTTTTCGCCGCCAGGATCATCGCCGGACGGGTGACGGAACGGTCCTCCACACTGCCGACGATCTCGGTCCAGCGGGTGAGGCCGCTGCGGCTGGTGAGCCCCTCGGGAATCCAGATCCCCCCCTGGCCCGTACCGAGCCCGAAACCTCCCTGGCCGGAGCCGCACTGTCCCGTCAGCGCCGCAAACCCCAGACACTGCCAATGCGCCGGCCGGTAGTAGACACCGTCGTATCGGTCGATAAAGGCCTGGCGCAGCCCCCGATGAACGATCCAGTTCCAGACATCGTCGATCCGGTAACCGGACCAGGATTTCCAGCGTTCTTTGCCGTTGTTGGCCGCCCTCCACGCCGCGTATTGCTCCTGGGTCATCGTCGCCCCGGTGAGGAGGTTTTTGTAACTCCGGTAAACCTTGATCGTCACCTCTCCGATATTCTCCAGCGCATCGGCATGCAGCGTCAGATCCCCGCCGCTCTCGATCTGCCCCCGGTCGTTGCGCAGGTGTAGGACGGGGTCTCCCCCCGCCTCGGCGGCGATCCGCAGATCGCCGCCGGCCTCGATCAGGGCGTCGGGACCGGTGTTGTCCAGGAGATCGCGCACCCACAGATCCATCGTTCCGCCGCTGAAGATCGTCTTTTCGTTGCGAAGAGTCTCCGCGCTGATCGTCAGCGCCTCGGCGGCGGCGATCCCGGCCCGGTTGAGGATCGACCGGGCGGCAAGATCCAGGCTCCCGGCGGCGCTGAGGAAGCCCGCGTTGACCAGCCCCTCCTCCACCCGGATGCGGCTCGCCCCGCCGCTGCGGATCGACGCGCCGGTAGCGTCGGGGTTGTTCTCCAGCGTTCGGGCCTGAAGATCCAGCGTATCTCCCGCAAGGATCGTACCGTCGTTGCGCAGTGCCCCGACTTTCGCCGTGAGACTCCCCGCCGTCGCGCTCCCCAGGTTCTCCCAGTGGTCCAGGTCCAGATCCAGTGCACCCGCGTCGATCTGACCCGCCGGAGCGTTGCTCAGCCCGGCGGCGCTCAGCTGCAGCCTCTCTCCGGCATAGAGAATCCCGTCGTTGCGGAGCATCCCGGCAATCTCCAGATCCATCGCCCCGGTGCCCAGGGGGGTGAAATCCTCCCCCAGCCCTGCCGCCAGAATCCCTCTGTTCTCCAGGGAAGGGGCCCGGAGATGCAGAGCGCCCCGGGAGGCCAGGGTGATCCCCTCGGCCAGCGACAGCCCCTCACCCAGCGACAGGTCCAGCGATCCGCCGTAGAGGCTTTTGCCCAGCTTCAGCGTCCCGTGCCCGCTGCGGATCTCTGCCCGGCCTTTGGCGGAGGCCCTGCCCAGGACGATCCGCCCGTCGGCCCGGATGCTCAGGCTCTTCTGGGCCGCCACCACCGGCGGGAGGTTGACCCCCACCCCCCGGCCGGTCCCCACCAGGGAGATGGCCCCGGCGTAGATCCCGCCCAGGGCGCTCGAATCGATGCTGAAGCGCTCCGATCCCTTGCCGTCGTCCGGACGGGCGTGGATCCGCCCCGCCGCGTCGATCCGGTAGCTCCCGGTGACCGCCCGCAGGTCGCCGGCATGGAGCGCGGCGTTGATCCGCAGGGCCCGGGAGTAGAGCTCCAGCGAACGGCTTCGGGAGGCATCCAGCCCCTCCCCTTCGATCCGGATCGTCCCCCCGTGAACGTCAAAGAGAGGCCGGCCTCCCTCGAAGGAGACCTTGCCCGTGGTCAGGGTGGCCCTCGGGATATTCAGAAAGCCCCCGCCGTTGACCAGGATACCGTGAGGGTTGGCCACGATCACGTCGGCCCCGCGGCCCGCCACCTCCAGGTAGCCCGAGATCCGGGTCAGATCCGCTCCGGTCACCTCGTTGAGGATCAGGGAAGCCTGATGATCGCGCACGTTGCGGTTGGGGTAGATATAGCCGGCCAGAGCGGTCTTGGCGTCGGTGCGGGCGTTGTTGAGGATCACTCCCTGTACGGGAACGTTGAAGTCGATATAGCTGTTGTGGGAGATTCCCCGGCCGTCGGGACGGGCGATGTTGACCACCTGTACGCCGTTGCGGGCCCGCTCCAGCGTGGTGTGGCCGGGATGGTTCTGGGCCGCCGGGTCGAGCCGGATCCCGCCGGCGACGAGAAGGCCTGTCCCGGCAAGCGGCAGGAGAAGCTGTCGGAAAACAGCGTGGCGATTGAAAGGGAATGGGATCCTCATGGTGTCTCCTAAAAACGATATGAGAGGCTGAAGCCGAAGCTTCCTTTGCGGGGACGTACCGTGACGTCCCCGTTGGGGTAGCGGGTGATGCGGTTGGAGTCGTGCAGCGGGTAGGCGGCGTAGAGATCGAGGTGCCAATTCTTCCCGCCGAGTCGAAGCCCCGCCACCGCGCCGGCGATCGTTCCGCCCACACTGCGCCGGTTGTGGCGGACATGGCCCAGATCCAGCGCCAGATAGGGGACCAGATATCCCGACCCCCGCGGCAGATGGACCGAGAGCTCACTACGCAGGTAGCCGCCGGTATTGCCCGAGAGCTGCCCTGTTTCCCGGAATCCCCGGACACTGTAGGGGCCGCCGACGCTGATCATTTCCGATCCGGGAAGGTCCCGCCCCGACCACTGGCCGTGGGCCGAGAGGTTCCAGGCGGCATAGAAGCCGTCGGAACGCCGGGCGAAGCGCCGGGTCCACCCCAGATCCAGCAGGAGCTTGGAGAAGGTCGCCTTGGTCCCCAGGGGCGCCCGGGTGCGAAAGAGCCGCAGCCCCTGCTGCAGCTCCAGCGCCGCGAAGCCTTCGCTTCGCTGTCCCGTGAAGGAGTGGGTATATCCCAACCGCGCCACCGTCAGACGGCTGTCGGAGCTCTCCAGCCGGACGCCGGCCAGGGTGTTGGTGTTGATACGCCGGGCGATCCCCGCCGAGAGTACTCCCTTTTGGGTCAGGGTATGAAAGAGCTCCCGCTCCACCTTCAGCTCCAGATCCCGGCTCCTCCCCTCCGAGAGATACTCCTGGAGCGTTCCCGGAACTCTCTGACGATAGTGATAATAGGTATAGCTCAACGCCAGCAGGTTCTTCCCCAGCGGAAAACGGTAGGAGAGGCCCCGGCTGAGGGAGTTATGTGTCCGGTCCGTGGTATTGAGATGCAGATCCAGAACGTCGTTGATCCCCAGGAGATTGTCGATTCCCAGGGTGCCGCTGAGCTGGACTCTGCCGGTGGGGCGGTATCCGAAGTTGTTCATCCCCAGAGAGCCGTGCCACCGGGAACCGATCCGCTCACCCCGCAGCAGCAGATCGGTCTGACCGGTCTTCGCGCCCGGGAGCATCTTCATCGTGGTACGCAGCGAGCCCATCCGGTTGAGCAGATCCAGCCGGGTCTCCAGGTCCCGCAGGGAGAGGGGTTCGCCCGAAGTCCCCAGAAAAACCAGGCTCGGATTGACGCCGACGCCGAGGACCCGTCCGACGCTCCCTTCGATGATGGAGAGTCTGAGCACTCCGTCGGAGAGATCCTGGGGACGGAGATAGGCCAGGGAGGTGATGTAGGAACCGCGGATGTAGAGGTTGTTGATCCGGCGGACCATCTCCAGCAGATCGGCGATGGTGTCACAGCGCCCCCGATACTCCCGGAGGATCGCTTCGACCTCCCGCCGATCCAGCAGCCGGTAGGGATCGGTCTCGATCCGGCGAATGGGGAAACAGATCGAAGCGTTGGCCTCGGCGCCGAGAGGGGGCTGCTCCCCCAGGGCCGTATAGGGGATCCCTTTCTCCGCCTTCTGCCGTGCTTCGTTGGTCTGATAGACCTGACGCTGCTGTTCGCTCAGCAGCGGTCCCAGTACAGGCGGTACTATAGGTGCCGCCGCGAACACCGCTCCTGTCAAAAGAACCGCTCCCGCAATCCAGCTCCTGAATCTTCCCACCCCTATCCTTTCTCTTTGTCTCAAAAATATCATTTTAACATTAGGTTTATTTGGATCTTTTTAATTTTAGGAAAATTCAGAATATATTTAAATCTATTGAAGGCAAAAATGGAGAAGTTGATCACTCTGTATCGAATTATTGGAAGGCTTTGTTGGGGAACAGTCGCCAGTCGATCGTCATTAGCCGTCAGAATGGGGCGGCGCCCCTTTTTGTCGTTTGAAATTGCTTCCGGATTAATCATCTTACATTGCAAGTATTATTGCGGGACTGAAGTCCCGCCTCCAGAAATTCTCAATGTTTACTGCAATCCATTCGTGGGATAGCAATCCCACGCTACACAGCTCGGTTACTAGTTACTCGTTACTAGTTCCCAAAACCTTCCTCACTCAAAAACAGCCACCTTCTGTCCGATCTCCAGGTAGCGCCGATAATAGGCTTCTACAAAGTCCCGGACGGCCGGGGTGACCGGCAGGTAGTGTGCCCCCTCTTTGCGGGCGTAGCAGTTCAGGTACTCCGCCGCATCCGATTTTCGGACATAGTGTTCGGCCAATTCGCGGTAGGCCCGGGTGTAGCCCGCCTTCATCGCCTTGTAGGCTTCGGGATCGATCCGCACCCGGGTGCCCTCGAAATCGATCGCCCGGCTGCGGTAGAGGATCTCCAGATGGATCAGCCCCTCGCAGTAGTAGGGAAGGACCTCCCCCACCTCGCGCCAGGCCATGAGCCCTACGGCCCGGGCAACCAGATCCTCCATCACCTCGCTTCTGAGCTCCGCCTCTTCGAATGCGAAGGAGGCCATCAGACCCCCGGTCGTGGCTTTGAACTCTTCAATATTTTTGAACTGGCCGTGGCGGTTCATCACTACCTCGGTTTCGCTGTCGATCCAGAGAATATGCCCGTATTCGTGGCCGATGGTGGCAATCTCGTAGAGCCGCATCCAGCGGGCTTCATCCTCCAGCAAAGCCCGGCGACGACGGACAAACTCCTCGCCGAAGGCCTCCAGGCTCAGAGCCATCACCGGCTTGTCCCGCTGGGACTGGCGGACGAAATCGGCGTAGGCGAAGATCTTTTTCCCCAGCTCGGCGGAGACCTGTTCGTCATTGGGGACCACCTGGGCGGAGAAGAGGCCGTTGAACTCTGCTCCGTAGTAGAGCATAGGCCGGCCGATGTAGAGCTGGGTCCGCTCGATCTGATCGATGTTTTTGGCGAAGATCCGCTCCGCCTCCGGCCCCAGCTCCACAGCCAATCGGGCGGCAAAGGTCCGGATCTGCTCCGGAACTTTCACGGCCGACTGCAGCCGCGGGTCGACCACCCGAAGATCCCACTCCAGGGCGACGGCCTTGCGGTAGTGGTCTTCGTAGTACTCCAGGGGATGGCCCACCTGCAGGGGGGTGGTGATCTTCATCCAGGCCCGATCCACCTGGGACCAGTAGTGCACCAGTTCGTCCGGTTCGGTATGCAGAAAGGCCCGCCGGAGGCTCTCGAAGTAGCGCAGCCAGGCCTCCTGCTGACCGAAGACCTCATCCTCCAGCTCCCCGAGCGTCTCCATCAGAACTTCGAGAGCCGTCTCCACCTCCCGGATCTCCTCCCGGAAAGCTTCGGCGTAGCTGACCCGGCGGTATCCCCCCGAATCGGCCACAAGCACCGAATAGCAGCGGTCCGCCTCTTTCCCCTCATGACGGTCCAGAAGCTTCTGCTCCCGGAGCATCTCGAAGATCTTCTCCTCGTCCCCATTGAAGAACCGAAGCAGCTCCCGGTTGACCCCGTGGATGATGTGGGAGGTCCAGCCGTTCTGCCAGCGGGTCATCGCCTGGCCCACCGCATGGACTCCCGAGATCAGTGCCCGGTAGAAGGGGGTCAGCAGCCCCTCCTCCTCGATCCAGACGATCAGAGACTCGAAACGCTCCAGATGGAAATCACTGACGAAAAAATAGGCCCTCTCCTTGGCGGCGATGATCTCTTCGTCGGAGAAGCTCTGCTGACGCATCACCTGCTCCAGGGCATCCTCCCGCAGATTCACCAGCCGGGTCAAGGCGGCCATGATCGTCTCGGGGGTCTTGGGCAGCTCCAGCAACTGCAGGAAACGTTCCACGATCTCCGTCGCTTCGGGATGCTCCTCGCCCTTGAGAATCCCCATATAGCTCCCCAACGCCTCCTGGCGCCGGCTCAATTCGTCGTATAGCCTCTGCAGATCCTCCATAAACCGCTGTCTCATTGTGCCTCCCTTCGTCGAAGAAGTTCCAGAACGGGCCGGATCAGTTCGATAGCCCGGGAACGGTGTGAGAGGGTCGCTTTGACCTCCTCCTCCAACTCCCCCAGGGTCCGGTCGTACCCCTCGGGAATAAAGATGGGATCGTAGCCGAAGCCCTTCTCCCCCCGCGCCTCGTCGATCACTTCGCCGTGCATCCAGCCATGGACCACATACTCGCCCAGGGCACCGACCGCCGCCACCGCCGCCGTATAGAAGGCGGGCGTCCGGGCCACGCCCCGGGCCTTGAGTTCGTCGATCAGTTTGTTTAGATTCTGCCGATCATCGGCCTCTTCGCCGGCGTAACGGGCCGAATAGATCCCGGGAGCGCCTCCCAACAGGGGCACCGAGATCCCGCTGTCGTCGCTGATGACCAGAAAATCCGGCCCCAGCGCCTCGTAGATCGCCCGTGCCTTGATCAGAGCGTTGCCGGCGAAACTGTCGGCGTTCTCTTCGATATCCGGCACGGAAGGGAGTACCTCGTCAACCCCTTTCAGTTCCGGGCCGAAGGCCTCTCTGAACTCCCGGAGCTTCCCCTTGTTTCCTGTCGCCAGTATCCACTGCATGGCATTAACCTTCTTTAATCATCTTGGGACTATAATTCCTCGTTCGTTGACGGAAATATCTCAAAAATTTTGAATATTTTCATCATCATAGATTATCTGTCTGCCCTCCCATACCGGGAGATAATTCGGATTATACCCTATCAAAGGATATGCCCCTATGAAACCGATCATTGCGAAAACCTGGCATCTGAGCCTCATCATCGGCCTGCGTTTCCTGGGCCTTTTCGTCGTCATCTCCGTCCTCTCCGCCTACGCCAAGGACCTCCCCGGCGCCACCCCCACTCTCGTGGGTCTGGCGGTGGGGGGCTACGCCTTCACCCAGGCGGCCTTTCAGGTTCCCTTCGGGAGCCTCAGTGACCGGATCGGACGCAAAAAGGCGATCCTCATCGGACTGCTGATCTTCGCCGCAGGCTCCGTCATGGCCGGAATGGCCACCGACATCTACACGCTGCTGATCGGCCGTTTCCTCCAGGGGGCCGGAGCCATCGGCGCCGTCATCATCGCCATGATCTCTGACCATGTGAGAGAGGAGGAGCGAGCTCACGCCATGGCCGTCATGGGCATGGTGATCGCGCTGGCGTTCACCGCCGCCATGATCATCGGACCCATTATCGGCGGACTGCCCAATGGGGTGCCTTTCCTCTTCTACCTGACGGCAGCAATGGCCCTGCTCTCCATCGTGCTGCTCTTCACCGTCGTTCCCGAGCCCCCCAAAATCACCCACAGCTTCGCCGAAGAGGAGGCCAAGGTCCGCCACGTCTTCAAAGACAAAGATCTGGTGCGGATGTACGTCACCTTCCTCTTCCACAGCTCCACGATGGCCATCGCCTTTTTCCTGATTCCCCTGGTGCTCAAGAGCAAATTCCATCTCCCCATGGCGGAGTTTTGGAAGGTCTATCTGCCGGCGGTCTTCTTCGGAATCATCGCCATGGGGCCCGCGGCGGTCTTCGGAGAGAAATACAACAAAGGCAAAGAGGTTTTCCTGATCTCCATCGCCTTCATCGCCGTCGCCTTTCTGCTCATGGGATTCGCACCCTCCCTCTGGCTCTTCGGCACGGGGGTGGTCTTCTTCTTCATCGGCTTCAATATGTTCGAACCGCTGCTGCAGAGCTTCGTGAGCAAATTTGCCAAAGCCCACCAAAAGGGGGCCGCCCTGGGAGTCGCCAACACCTTCGCTTATATCGGCATGGGAGTCGGGGCGACTCTGGCGGGATGGATCTTTACCCACTGGAGTGTCACCGGGGTCGCCATAACCGTCCTGGTTGTCTCGGTCTTCTGGGCCGCCTGGATTGCCAAAATGCGCAATCCGGGCCTGCGGGGGACCCTCTACCTCGACACCGAGCATTATGACCGCAACCGCCTGGAAGCACTGAAAAAAGAACCCGGCATCAACGATGTCTATATCAACGAAACCGAGGGGATCATGGTGATCAAGTACGACAAAGAACTCCTGGACGAGGATGAGATCCGGGGGAAAATGCTCATCCGTTCCTAACCGCCCGCTTTTTCTCTACACACCGGAAACGACTCCGGTGGAAAATTCGCTACAATTCAATCAAATCAAATTTTATTCTATAAGGTTTTATAATGCAACGTCGTGACTTCGTCCTCGCCTCTTTTCTGACTCCGTGGCTCCTTTCCGCTGTCGAGATCGAGCCGATCTCTCCCGATCTGCCCCTGGGCAAGGCGCTCTTCATCAACTGCCTCCAACGGACCCAGACCCAGCAGCTCCTCAAAGAGTACCTGATGGCGGCACTCGGCAGCAGCTACAAAAATCCCAAAGAGGAATTGCCCAAAAGTGTGGAGAAGTACGACAAGCGTTTCCGGGTTCTCTACGACTATTTCATGAAGCGTCTCCAAGACGATGCCGCCAGGAAAAAGATGGAGGAAGCGAAAAGACTCTGGGAAGAGAGCAAAGCGATGCTTCTGGCTCCGCCAAGCAAAGAGAACGCCCTGAAACTCCAGGAGAACTTCAAAAAGATGATCCATCTCCTGGGAGCGCCGAAGGTCCTCAAAACCAAGAAGAGCTTCCAGGCGGTCGCCAAGACCGGTCACCTCTGCCGGGAGCCGCTTTTTATGTCCAACCTCTACCTGATGAAACTCTGGGGGATCGACATTCCGGACTATCAGAAACGGATGGAGGAGCATATCGCCAATTTCCACAAAAACCTGACGTTCCTGAAGAACTATCCCCATAACACCCCCGAGATCGAGGATCTGATCGGCAAGGCACAGCGCAACTTCATCTTTTTTGAGATGATGTACAAACAAAACCATACCGCCATCCCCACCCTCATCTCCAAAAAGGCGGACGACATCTTCACCAATATTCAGACGATCAAAAAGCTGTACGGGAAAATGGTTCTCTGAACCGGCGGCATTGCCGAAGTCAGAGCCCGAGTTCGTTCATGCAGTCGACACAGTAGAGTGATTCGGGCATCAGCTTCAGCCGTTCGATGGGGATCGGCTCTTCGCACTCCCGGCAGAGGCCGTAATCGGGCCGGTCGATACGAAGGTAGGCCTCTTTGAGCCGGTTGAGGCGTTTGGTGGCCTCGCGGTGCCTTTGGATCTGGATGCTCTGATCGAGTTTGAAGTTAAGATGGGCTACTTTGTCGGAGGGACCTTCGCCCTTTTCGGGATAAAGGGCTTTTTCTATAAGAGCCAATTCGCGACTGAGCGCTTCGATCTGCTCTTCGATACTCTTTTTGAAGGCCTCTTTCTCTTGGCGGGTCATTGGAAAATCAAGAGACTTACGCCTCTCCGACCCCTTCGATGGAGACAGGTTTATTTTCGGCGCCTACCAGAGCGGCGGCGCGGGCCTTGATGTTTTTGATCGTGAAGCCGAAGTGCTTGAAGAGCTCCCCGCCGGGGCCCGAAGCGCCGAAGCTCTCCATCCCCAATACCTCGTCGGCGTACTTGTAATATTCGATCCCCCTGGCCGCTTCGACGGCCAGGACTTTGGTGGCGGGATCAATCACCGCCTTTTTGTAGGCTTCGTCCTGCTCTTCAAAAAGGTCGAAACAGGGTACCGAGACGATGTTGGCATTGATCCCCATTTTTTCCAGAAAACAGCCGGCCTGCAGAGAGGGCATCAGCTCCGATCCGCTGGCCATGATCGTCAGCACGGCGTTTTCCCGCTTCTTGACGATGTAGGCCCCCCGGGCGACTTCACCGAAATCCCGGGTCGGCTTGAGGGTCTTGAGCTTCTGGCGACTGAGCACGAAGGCCTGGGGCTTGTCGAGCTTCAGGGCTGCCTTCCAAGCCTCCACGTTTTCGGTAGCATCGGCCGGGCGCCAGACATAGAAGTCAGGCAGAGCTCTGAACTGGCTGAGCTGCTCGATGGGCTGGTGCGTCGGGCCGTCTTCGCCCACCCCGATGCTGTCGTGGGTCCAGACGAAGAAGTTGCGGATTCCCGAGAGCGCCGCGATCCGCACGGCGGGCTTCTGGTAGTCGCTGAAGACGAAGAAGGTGGCGTTGAAGGGAATCACGGTGCCGTAGCACGCCATGGCGTTGGTCATGGCCCCCATGGCGTGCTCCCGGATCCCGAAGTGGAGGTTTTTGCCTTCGGGAAAGTCCCCCATGTTTTTGAGGTAGGTCTTGTTCGAAGGAGCCAGGTCGGCACTGCCGCCGATAAACCCGGGGATCGCTTTGGCGATGGCGTTGAGGATCTGTCCGTTGCTGTCCCGGGTCGCGACGGCCTCGGTCTCGCTGAAATCGGGCCAGTCGATGGCATCGAAGTTGGGATTGAGCAGCCGCTCCAGCGCTTCATTCTGCTCGGCGTAGGGGGCCTGCTTGAGCAGATGGCGCCACTCTTTCTCAAAGAGCTCTCCCCGCTCCACGGCACAGCGGAAACGCAGCAGTACATCCTCGGGAACATAGAAGCTCTCGTCAGGGGGGAAGCCGGCTTTTTCTTTGGAGACCTTGATCACCTCTTCCCCCAACGGCGCTCCGTGGACTTCGTGGTTGCCCTCCAGACCCACCGCCTTGCGGCCGATGATGGTGTTGGCGACGATGATGGTGGGGCGGTCGCTCTGCTTGGCTTCGGTAAGGGCCGCGTCGATCTCGTCGTAGCAGTGGCCGTTGATCTTGAGCACCTTCCATTTCTGGGCCTCGAAACGCTTCTCGATATCTTCGTTCCAGGCGATGGAGGTTTCCCCCTCGATGGTGATGTGGTTGCTGTCGTAGATCAGGATCAGATCCTTGAGGGCGAAACGTCCCGCCAGGGCGCAGGCTTCGTAGCTGATCCCCTCCTCCAGGTCGCCGTCGCCGCAGAAACAGTAGACTTTGTGGTCGATGAGCTTACACGTCGGCGAGTTGACCAGACGGGCGGTATAGGCCTCGGCCATGGCGAAGCCCACTGCGTTGGCCACCCCCTGTCCCAGGGGACCCGTAGTAATCTCCACGCCGGGGGTGTGGCCGTACTCGGGATGGCCGGGGGTTCGGGATCCCAGCTGCCGGAAGTTCTTGAGATCCTCCATACCCAGATCGTAGCCCCAGAGATAGAGGAGGCTGTAGATGAGTCCCGTGGCATGTCCGCCGGAAAAGACCAGGCGGTCCCGGTTGAGCCAGTGGGGATTTTTGGGGTTGTGGCGCAGATGCTCGCTGAGCACCACCGCGATGTCCGCCAGGCCCATGGGGGCGCCGGGGTGTCCACTGTTGGCCTTCTGGATCATATCCGCCGCCAGGAAGCGGATCGTATCCGCCATCTTCTTACGCATTTCGTTCGACATATTCGCCCTTTGCATCATCTTCGGTTTCGGTTCATCGCTGAACTCGGTCCGTCGTCCCGCAGGACGCCGGACCCAGTCCAGGGATCATCATCGATCGGGAAATCCAGGCTTCTCACCGCTCACGCGTCTTTTTCAGACCGATGGCGATGGAGATAGCGACGGATCATCACTCCCAGCCCCCGGCGGATCGGCTCATCGAAAGTTTCGAAACGCTTTTCCAGACTCTCGGAGAGGGCGTCGGCATAGGCCAGAGCCCCCTCCAGGCCCAGGAGGGTGACGAAGCTGTTCTTCTCGCTGTCGTGTCCCGTCGGTTTCCCCGCCTCTTCGGGACTCTGGGTTGCATCCAGGATATCGTCCTGAACCTGAAAGAGAAGCCCCAGTTCGATCCCGTAATCGTAAAGCTCCCGTCGGATCTCCGGGTCCAGTCCCACGATCACCGCTCCCATCTCCAACGCGGCGGCTATCAGTTTGGCGGTCTTGTTGCGATGGAGTTCGATCACCTGCTCCAGCGTCAGAGGCTCGTTTTCGAAACGCAGATCGATCGCTTGCCCCAGGACCATCCCGCCGCTGCCGCCGTTTTCCGCCAGGATCCGGACCAGCTCGATCCGCACATCGGCCCGGAAGGGACTGCGGGCCAGCAGCTCGAAAGCGTGGGTGTTGAGGGCATCCCCTGCCAGGATCGCCAGCGCTTCGTCGAAACGGGTATGAAGTGTCGGATGCCCGCGGCGCAGCTGCGCATCGTCCATGGCCGGCAGGTCGTCATGGATCAGGGAGTAGGTATGAAAGATCTCCAGGGCCAGAGCCGGCATCATCGCCGACTCCGTCAGCAGCGGCGCGTAAGCCCGCACGATCCCCAGCAGCAGACGGGGCCGGAAACGCTTCCCCCCCGCGAGGATCATCGACTGAAGCGCTTCGTTGTATTCGGGATGGAAGGTCTCCACCTGGGGAAGATTGGCCGCCAGGAAGCTTTCAAAATCCTGCATCGTTTCCTTTCCGGAAAGGTGGGGGAATTATAGCAAAATAGGCTAAAATGGCTTCCATGAACTCGACAAAAGAATCCGGGGGAACCTCCCGCTATCGCTGGCTCAAAAGGGGCGTTGCTCTCGCCGCCGTCGGTGTCTGGATGGCACTGATCATTCACATTTTCCAGGGGGGTGGCGGCATGAGCCGACAGGCCCCGAAATGCATCTTCACCACCATGATCGTCTTCGGGATCCTCACTGCTGTTTACAAGGGGATCGAACAGCTAGAGGAGAAGAGTGAAGAGTGAAGAGTGAAGAGTGAAGAGTGAAGAGTGAAGAGTGAAGAGTGAAGAGTGAAGAGTGAAGAGTGAAGAGTGAAGAGTGAAGAGTGAAGAGTGAAGAGTGAAGAGTTTATATCAGCTGACGATCTTTGTCAATCTTTTCAATCCAAAATCCAAAATTCTTCAATACTAGGCGTTGCAACGTAACGCGAACCGAGTTAATTATTCACTTGGAAGCGAAGCGTTCGACTCCTTTCCGGATCTCTTTCAGCACCTCATCCAGGCTTTTCCCCTCCACATTGACCACCAGATCAGCCACCTCTTTGTAGGCCTTTTCCCGTTGGGCGTAGAGTTTCTTGGCCTTTTTGGGCTCGGCGAAGAGGGGGCGTTTGGCCAGTTTGTTTTTGGCGTTTTTGGCGGTGCTGAGACGGTGGTAGATCCAGTCGTAACTGGCGTCCAACAGCACGACGATTCCCAGTTTTTTGAGGTTTTTTACCTGGTAGAACCCGCCGCCGCAGCTGATCAGGGTCCCACGCACGCAACACTCGATCCAGTCGGCGGTCTCCTGCTCCAGTTTCCGGAAATAGGTTTCGCCCTTTTTTTTGAATATCTTCGGAATGGTCCGGTTCTCTTTGGATTCGATCAGATCGTCGGTGTCAATATTGTAGATGCCGTATTTCTTGGCATAGGCCCGGGCGGTCGTCCCCTTGCCCACCCCCATAAATCCGATCAGGATGATGTTCTCTTTTTTCATTGTGTTCCGTTTTGACTTGCTTCTGCGAATTTTTGTATGATAAACCCAAACCATGGAGTAGAAAGTGCTCCAGATGTACCGATGCTCGGTTGGCAGGGGTGTTCGACCGAAACATAGGCGCACCCGCAGGGTGCGTCGAGGCTTTGGGCGAATCGCCCATGTCACCGATGATCGGTGCAGATGGCGTGCTGGCTACTGCATGATTTGGGATAAACATTATACAGCATGAGAAGAGGGAAGCGATGAGAAAAGTGATGATCACAGGGGTAAGCAGCGGACTGGGTGCGGCTCTGGCGGAAAGAGCCCTGGAACAGGGGGATCAGGTCTATGCGGTCGGGCGCCACGACAACAAACGTTTTCTGAATCAGGCGGGTTACTACTTTTTCCCTCTGGACCTGAGAGATGTCACGATGCTGCGGGAGAATCTCAAAGAGTTCGTCAAAGGGCACGAGTTCGATCTGGTGATCCTCAACGCCGGACAGCTTACGGAAATCAAGGAACTCTCCGAGACCTCGCTGGAGGAGATCCGCCAAACCATGGATCTCAATGTCTGGGCCAACAAACAGATCATCGATACCCTCGATCTCCATGCCCGCCCGCGGCAGGTGGTCGCCGTCAGCTCCGGGGCCGCCGTCAACGGCTCCAAAGGATGGGGGGCCTATGCCCTCTCCAAAGCCGCGCTGAACATGCTGATCAAACTCTACGCCGCCGAAAAGCCCTGGACCCATTTCAGTACGATCGCTCCGGGACTCATCATGACCCCCATGCTCAAAAAGATCCTCGAGAAAACAGATCCCGAACGCTTCCCCTCCATCCAAAGAATCAAAGAGGGGCCGATTCAACCTCCCGAGCAGGCAGCCATACGCTTCCTCGATGCCTGCGAAAAGATCCTGGAGTATCCCAGCGGCTCTTTTCTGGATGTGCGGACCATCGAAAGCGGTCTGCCTCCGGTCCATTGATCTGCGCTTTTCATACCCCCATCATCTGTTTCAGATAGAGGTAGAGCAGGACTACCGCAAGAGCCGTCCCCCCGGTCAGCCAACCATAGGCCGCAATCCAGTGCCCTTTTCGCCCCTCTATTCGGCCTCGCAAGAACGCATAAAGGAAGCTCAGAAGCAGGAAAGAGAGCGGAATCAGTACTGACGGTCCGGCTCCTCCCGATTCGCCGATGTGTCGCAGGATAGAGGCCGCCGGGGAGAAAAGCGCCCAAAGCAGACCCACAAGGAGCAGGGTTACGGCATAAAAGATTCCCCAGGTCCAGATCCCTCTTTTGACCATATCCACTCCCTTCGACATAACTTTTCGGCTTATGGCACAATAGTGTTATGCGTCTTTTTATCGCTTCACCGGCTATTTTCTATGATTATACTGCGTTGCTGAGGGATTTTTCCCAGGTAATGGAAGGGAGATGGGTCGACGAGACTGATCTGCACCTCACCTGGATTTTCCTGGGCGAGCAGGATTCCGCCGATCCCTGGCGCAATCGATTGCAACGAATCACCCCTCTCGACTGTCCGGCCCATCTCAAAGGTCTGGGAAGCTTCGGGCGCCCTCCCAGGATCTTCCATGCCAAATCCAAAGAGCCGATTCTCTATCACAAAGCGATGCAGATGCAACGCACCGGATTCAACTTCTACCGTTTCACCCCGCACGTGACACTCTGCCGAATCAAAAGAATAACGGACTGGAGAGGCTATAAAGAGCTTTTGGAAACATACAGGGAGAAGATTATTGGAGAGATAAAGACGGAAATCGTGCTCTACGAAAGCAATTTATGCTCTGACGGAGTCATTTACAGAAAGATAGAAGCCGTCACAACGTGACGCTTCCAAAACTATTAACTATTAATTGTTAACTATTAACTTGAAACGCCGCAAGGCGTTTCATTACCCGTTGCGCTTTTCGATGATCTCTTTGGCCACGTTGGCGGGAACTTCGTCGTAGTGATCGAATTCCATGGCGTAGGTAGCGCGTCCCTGAGACATGGAGCGCAGGTCGGTGGAGTAACCGAACATCTCCGCCAGAGGAACGAAAGCGTCGACGATCTTGTTGCCGGCACGGTCACCCATACCGTTGACCTGACCGCGACGCTTGGAGATATCGCCGATGACATCTCCCATGTACTCTTCGGGCACCTCGACCTCGACCTTCATGATCGGCTCAAGGATGACGGGATTGGCCTTTTTGGCCCCTTCACGGAAGCCCATGGATCCAGCCAGTTTGAAGGCCATCTCCGAGGAGTCGACTTCGTGGTAGCTTCCGTCGTAGAGGGTCACTTTGACATCCTCGACGGGGTAACCGGCCTGGATACCGCGCTGCATCGCCTCCTGGATACCCTTGTCGACGGCAGGGATGTACTCTTTGGGGATGACCCCTCCCTTGATCTCGTCGATGAACTCGTAACCGGCTCCCTGCTCCTGGGGCTCGATCTTGAGGAAGACGTGACCGTACTGACCGCGACCGCCGGACTGCTTGGCGTACTTGTACTCCTGGTTGACCGGGGTCTTGATGGTCTCCCGGTAGGCGACCTGGGGAGCACCCACTTCCGCCTCAACCTTGAACTCGCGCATCATCCGGTCGACGATGATCTCCAGGTGAAGCTCACCCATACCGGAGATGATGGTCTGACCCGACTCCTCGTCAGTAGCGACGCGGAAGGAGGGATCCTCCTGAGCCAGCTTCTGCAGGGCGATACCCATCTTCTCCTGGTCCGCTTTGGTCTTGGGCTCAACGGCGACAGAGATGACAGGATCGGGGAACTCCATCCGCTCCAGGATCACCTTGTCCTTCTCGTCAGCCAGAGTATCCCCGGTCAGGGTGTACTTCAGCCCGACGACAGCACCGATCTCACCGGCGTAGAGATTGCTGATCTCTTCCCGCTTGTTGGAGTGCATTTTCAGCAGACGCCCGATCCGCTCTTTCTTGTTCTTGGTGGTGTTGTAAACGTAGGAACCGGAATCCAGAACCCCGCGGTAGACCCGGATGAAGGTCAGCTGACCGACGAAGGGGTCGGTCATGATCTTGAAGGCCAGAGCTGCGAAGGGACCCTCGTCGGTGGACTCGACGAAGGTCTCGGTCCCGTCCTCGTACTCACCCCGGATGGGGGGGACTTCGGTGGGAGAAGGCAGATAGTCGACGACCGCATCCAGCAGGGTCTGAACCCCCTTGTTTTTAAAGGCGGTACCGCAGGTCATGGGGACGATACTCAGATCGATACATCCCTTTTTGATTCCTGCTTTGATCTCCTCTTTGGTGAGCTCTTCGCCCTCCATGTACTTGTCGAGAAGCTCGTCACTGGTCTCGGCGACCGCTTCGATCATCTTCTCCCGGTACTCTTCGGCCAGTTCCACCAGATCTTCGGGGATATCGACGATCTCATATTTCTGACCCATGAGGGACTGGTCGTCATCCCAGATCACCGCTTTCATCTCCACCAGGTCCACGACGCCCTGGAAGTTCTCCTCGGCGCCGATAGGGATCTGGATGGGCACAGGGTTGGCGTTGAGCCGCTCTTTGATCTGGCGCTCGACCTCGAAGAAGTCGGCACCGGTCCGGTCCATCTTGTTGACGAAGACCATGCGGGGGACATGGTACTTGTTGGCCTGGCGCCAGACGGTCTCCGACTGGGGCTGGACGCCGCCGACAGAACAGAAGACGGCGACAGCACCGTCGAGGACCCGCATGGAGCGCTCGACTTCGATGGTGAAGTCGACGTGGCCCGGAGTGTCGATGATGTTGATCTGAACGCCTTTCCATTCACAGGTAGTCGCCGCGGAGGTAATGGTGATTCCGCGCTCCTGCTCCTGCTCCATCCAGTCCATAGTGGCGGCACCGTCATGAACCTCACCGATCTTGTGGCTGACACCGGTGTAGAAGAGGATCCGCTCGGTGGTGGTGGTTTTTCCGGCGTCGATGTGCGCCGCGATTCCGATGTTCCGTACTTTGCTGAGGGGGTGTGATCTGGGCATGTCTTTTCCTTCTTCTTACCAGCGATAGTGGGCGAAAGCTTTGTTGGCTTCGGCCATCTTGTAGGTATCTTCTTTCTTCTTGAACGCGGCCCCTTTTTCGGTGGCGGCATCCATCAGCTCATTGGCCAGGCGCTCGACCATGGTCCGCTCGTTGCGCTTGCGGGCCGCTTCGACGATCCAGCGGATCGCCAGAGACTGCTGGCGGACAGGACGGACTTCGACGGGTACCTGATAGGTCGCTCCGCCGACGCGGCGGCTCTTGACCTCCATGACGGGACGGACGTTCTCCATCGCCTTGTTGAAGACGTCGATGCCTTTCTCGCCGGTTTTGGATTCAATTCTCTCCAGGGCACCGTACATGATCTTCTGGGCGGTTACCTTCTTGCCGTCGAGCATGACGGCGTTGATGAACTTGGTCAGGACTTTGCTTCCGTAGACGGGGTCCGGCAGAACCGGACGCTGGGGAGCTCTTCTTCTTCTCATTTTTTTCTTTCCTTTCTTCAATCGTGCATTGATTTACTCAAACGCTGCCCACGAAGGGATCACGGCAGCGCCTGATCAAGCGGCCGAAGCCGCAGAGCCTCTTTGCTTCTCGCTTACTTGGGACGTTTGGCGCCGTATTTGGAGCGGGCACGCTTCCGATTGGCGACACCGGCGGTATCCAGGGCCCCCCGGACGATGTGATACTTCACACCGGGAAGGTCTTTGACCCGGCCGCCCCTTACCAGGACGATGGAGTGCTCCTGGAGGTTGTGCCCCTCTCCTCCGATGTAGGAGATGACTTCGAATCCGCTGGTGAGGCGGACCTTGGCGACCTTACGAAGCGCCGAGTTGGGCTTCTTGGGGGTCGTGGTATAGACGCGGGTACAGACACCGCGACGCTGAGGACAGTTTACGAGTGCAGGTGACTTGGACTTCTTGATCACCTTCTTCCGCTCTTTGCGGATCAACTGGTTGATGGTAGGCAAAGCTGCATCCTTTCATAGATAATGTTTTTGTTTTCCCGCTGGGCGAGAATTGAATCCGGGCTGTTACACCTCGGCGCACCGCTCCACGAAACGGTCAGCCGAAGTGTCGACGGAAAAATAGGCAGTAATTATAGTCAAGAAGGCTTAAAAAGGATTGAAAACCTCCAGAGGGGAGGAAAAGACCCGGGAGGGCCGGGGTCACTCGGCAGTGAAGAGTTTGACTTTTTCCTCTTCGATCATTCCGGTACCTACCGGGATGAGGCGTCCGATGACCACGTTCTCTTTCAGATCCTCCAGATGATCCACCGTACCGGCGATGGAGGCGGAGGTGAGGACCTTGGTGGTATCCTGGAAGGAGGCCGCGGAGATAATACTGTCGGCACCGACTGCCGCCCGGGTGATTCCCACCAGCATCGGCTCGGCGATGGCCGGTTCGCCGCCCAGATTCGTGATCCGCTCGTTCTCTTCGATGAACTTGCGGCGGGAGACGATATCCCCGGCGATGAAACGGGTATCGCCGCTCTCGACGATCTTGACCTGGCGCATCATCTGGGAGACAATGATCTCGATGTGTTTGTCGGAGATGTTGACCCCCTGGCGGCGATAGACCTGCTGAACCTCGCTGACGATATATTCGTAGAGAGCCCGCTCTCCCAACGCTTCGAGAATGTCGTGGCTGGAGACCAGTCCGTCGGTGAGACGTTCGCCGGTGTGGACGTATTCCCCGGGATGGACCAGGATCGTCTTGCCCTTGTCCACCAGCTGTTCGGTCACCTGGCCGTTGTCGCCGGTGATGACGATCCGCTCTTTGCCGCGCAGCGGCTTGCCGAAGCTCACCACGCCGTCGATCTTGGCGATGAGGGCGATATCTTTGGGGCGACGGGCTTCGAAGAGCTCCGAGACCCGGGGGAGACCGCCGGTGATATCCTTGGACTTGATGGCCGCCTTGGGCTTCTTGGCCAGAATATCGGCGATCTGGACCTCCTCACCGTCCTGAACAAAGAGGATCGTCTTGGGATCCAGGTGGTAGCGGATGATCTCGCCGCTCTCCGTCGCCAGAATGATCGAGGGTTTGTAGGCAGCGGGAATATATTCGTTGAGCTCCAGCCGGGACTCGCCGGTGAGTTCGTCGAACTGCTCGTTGGCGGTCACGCCGGGAATGACATCCTCGAATTTGACCGTTCCATTCTCCTCGGCGATGATCGGCTCGGCATAGGGATCCCACTCGGCGATGACAATCTGGGTCTGTTCCTTGGGCGACGAGATCAGGGCCCCACGCTCTACCTGCTCACCGGCAGCCACCTGGATGATGGAACCGCGGGAGATGTAGTGGCGGGCCGCTTCCCGGTTGCTCTCGTCGACGATCACGGCGAAGAGACCCTTCTCCTCTACCGGTTCACCCTTTTTGATGGTGTCGGTGGGCTCCAGGTAGTCGCCTTCGAGGAGGAAATACTCCACCCGTCCTTTGGCATCGGCCTGGACCGGCTGGGTGACGGGGGCACCGTCTTCGACCTTCAGCTCGCTGGCGAAAGGAATGTGGTTGGGGACATTCCAGCTCTCTTTGATCACTTCAGCGATGGAATCACCCTTTTTGATCTCGGTACCGTTCTCGTAGGGGAAGAAGACCTTGCCCTCCACTTTGCCGCCGACACCGGCCAGCTCGTTGGCCCGGGCCACGTCGCTTTTGCGGAAGGTGTATTTCTTCTCTTCCTCTTTGCCTTTGAGCAGCAGCACCACTTCGTCGTGGGTATTGATCACCGAGAGTTTTCCGTCAAAGAGCGCCTTGATCTTGGGCTCGACCAGCAGGACACCGGCGTTCCGGCGGTTGGCCACGATCAGCTGATCGTTCCGGTTGCGGTAGACCGCGAGGTTGTAGTAGCGGACAAATCCCTCTTTGGTAGCGACGACCTGGCGCTCCTCTTTGCCGGCGGTGGCGGTTCCCCCGGTGTGGAAGGTCCGCAGCGTCAGCTGGGTACCCGGCTCCCCGATGGACTGGGCGGCGATGACGCCGACCGCCTCACCCGGTTTGACCAGGCGGTTCTCGGCCATATTGAGGCCGTAACATTTGGCGCAGATCCCCTTGGGCGCCTTACAGGTGGCGGGCGCGCGCATGACAACGGAGCGGACGCCTGCTTCGCGGATCAGCCGGGCTTCCTCTTCTCCGATGAGCTGCCCTTCGACCAGAAGCACTTCGTTGCTGACGGGGTCGATCACATCCTTGG
>JALVUD010000039.1 GCA_027035765.1 Campylobacteraceae bacterium | reverse complement strand
CGATTTTGCAGGGAGTCCTGTCACCATCCCTCTTCCCGAGGGGATCGCCCGCAACCGATTCGGCGAATACTACTTCCGCAAGGCCCAACGGGCCCGTTCCAAGGCGAAACACATCCATATCGAGCGGGAGAATCTGGAGGCGAAGCTCCGCTTTTATGACAATATCCTCCAGGCGATCGAGGAGGCCAGAGAGCCCTACGACCTGGAGCTGCTGGTCCCCAAACAGGGCCGTTCCAAACGCAAAAAAGAGAAACTCCGTGACGGCGAACTCTACTGGATCGAAGGCTACAAGGTGTACGTGGGGCGCAACGCCCGGGAAAACCAGAAACTCCTGGAAGCCGCCCGGGCCAACGACCTCTGGATGCACGTGCGGGATCTGCCGGGCAGTCATGTCATCATCCGCACCGACAAGCAGAACCTCCCCGAATCGGTGCTGCGCTCCGCCGCCAAGCTCTGCGTGGATTTCACCACCTCTCATCCGGGCAACTACGCCGTAGACTACACCCGCCGCAAATTCGTCAAACTCCAGGAGGGCAGCCGGGTCGAATACGACAAATACAAGACGATTCCCGTCCTCAAAGAAGGCATCGAGATCCGGGAGTAGAACCCCGATTCGTTCCCCGGAGATGCTACAATAGGCCCATTGGACCATCGCAAGGAGTCGTCGATGAAAAACTGCGAAATCGAACGCCGCTTTCTCCTGCCCCCCTGCAGAGCCAAACGCCTGTTGAAAAAACTGAACCTCCCCTACACCAGACTTCCCCTGATGCAGTTTTACCTCCCGAGCGACGAGGGATCCCTGCGCTACCGGATGGCGGGCAAGCGTTATATCCGCACCTTCAAAACCGGCGAAGGGATGGTCCGTACCGAAATCGAAGAGGAGGTGAGCAAGACGGAGTTCCGGGAGGCCTACAAACGACATGAGGGGAATCCCGTCAAAAAAATACGCTACCGCTTCCGTCTCGAGGGACGCCTCTACGAGCTGGACGAGTTCAAAGGAGTTCTCAAGGGGCTGGTAATGATGGAGACCGAGTTCGACGATCCGGACGAAGCCGAGCGCTTCACCCTCCCCAAGACGCTGAAGCCCCTCGTCCTGGATGAGGTGACCCAAAACCGCAACTTCACCAATCACGCGCTGGCGATGCAGGGCCTTCCCACCTGCCCCCGGCCGCTGGACAAGCTGCTGGAAGCGGCCCGCAAAGCGTGCGAAGCGACCCCTTACAATGCTTCAGTCGGCTTGCAATTTCACCCTTTCGAAGAGGGCCTCCATCTACTCCAAGCCACCCTCTACGCCCTCCTGCGGATCCTGCATGCCAACCGAAAGGCGATCCTCTCGGGCGATCCGGATCCCGAGCGGCTCCATCAGCTCCGGGTCGCCTTGCGAAAGATCCGCAGCCTTCTCTCCTTTTATGAGAAAATTCTGGGCCGCAAGAGTATCGCTTCTTTGCGTCAACGGTTGGGATCGTTGATGAAAGCGACCAACGATGCCCGGGATCTGGATGTCTATCTGCTCTGGCTGGATCACTATGAGCAGGCGCTCTTCCCCAAACGCCTCCACGGTACCCTCGATGCGCTGCGGCGAGAGATCATCACGCACCGGGAAAAAGCACACAAGGCCCTGAAAGAGCTCCTCTCCTCCCGACACTTCGACGAAACACTCGAAGTGCTGGAACACTTCGCCACCGATGAATCCTTGTCTGAGCGTTACCCCCATCTGCCGGCCCTCCTCACCGCCAAAACCTTCCTCCTCTCCCAGGTAAAACATCTCAAAAACCGCAGCCGAAAGCTGCGAAGCGACTCTCCTCCCGGGGCCTACCACAAAATCCGTATCGAAACGAAAAAACTGCGCTATATGCTGGAGCTCTTCACCTCTATCCTGGAGGCGACAGCTTACGACAAAACCTTGAAAAAGGTCAAAAAGATCCAGGAGATTCTGGGAGAGCATCAGGACTTTATGGTGCAGATCACCTATCTGGAACACCTCGATAAACAGCGGGCACTGAGCGACCGGGAACGTGAAGCGGTCGATTACCTCCACCGCCGCCTCTCCCGCCTTGCCCAAAAACGACGCAGGGAATTTCGCAGGAAGCGGCAGCAAATCAGAAAGATCGAAAAATCTCTCAAGCGGGCGATTTGCAGGATCTAACCCCTTTTTGTCACTCCCCGCAGATAGAGATATCCCGCGATCCCCGAAAGCAGCGACCCGATCAGAATCCCCATCCGCTCATCGGCCATGGCGATCCCCGAGTCCGCACTCCCTTCAAAGGCCAGCGACCCGATAAAGAGGCTCATCGTAAAACCGATACCCCCCAGAATCGCCACGCCGTAGAGCATTTTCCAGTCCACTCCTTCCGGGAGTTTACCCAGGCCCAGACGGATCGCCAGCCAGCTGAAAAGGAAGATCCCCAGCTGTTTCCCCAGAAACAGACCGCTGACGATCCCCAAAGTGACACTGTCGGTGAAGTCTTTCAGCGTCACATTGGCGAAATCGATCCCCGTATTGACAAAGGCAAAGAGGGGCAGAATGAAATGGTTGACCGGCGCATGCAGGGACTCCTCCAGAGCGTGGAAACTGGCTTTGTTGTTTTTCAGCGGAATGAAAAGGCCCAGGATCACCCCCGCCAGGGTCGCATGGACCCCCGACTTGAGAGTCGCCGTCCACATGATGATTCCGATGAGCACATAGGCGGTATTGTTGGTGACTCCCCGGCGGTTCATCCAGCAGAGGATCAGGATTGTCACTGCCACGATTCCCAGGGCCAGATAGGAAAGTCCGGAGGTGTAAAAAAGGGCGATGATCACGATCGCTCCCAGGTCGTCGATGATCGCCAGCGTCAGCAGAAAGAGCTTGAGCACCGGCGGCACCCGTTTGCCCAGCAGCGAGAGAATCCCCAGAGCGAAAGCGATATCGGTCGCCGAGGGGATTGCCCACCCCTTCAGCGCCGCTTCGTTCCCCCAGTTGAATCCGGCATAAAAGAGTGCCGGCAGGAGCATCCCTCCCACGGCGGCCATGGCCGGCACCGCCACTTTGCGGGGGTCCTGCAGCTCCCCCTCCAGCATCTCCCGCTTGATCTCCAGCCCCACCATGAAGAAAAAGACCGCCATCAGCCCGTCATTGACCCAGAGCAGCAGCGGCTTGGCGATGGTCAGATGACCGATCACCACGGCCACGGGGGTGTTGAGAAAGGCATCGTAAAAACCTTTCAGCGGTGAATTGGCCACCGCCATGGCAAGCAGTGTCATCAGCATCAACAGGATGCCGGTGGAGGATTCCTGGCGAAAAAATCCCAACAGTGAATTTTTGAGCATTGCAGTCTTCCTTTGGGTCAGCTAAATAAGATTATCTCAAAATTCCCAGGGAAAAGCCTTGCATGAAACGTAGGTCGATCCCTCTCTCACTCCATTCAACGTGAGGAGCTTCGATATAATTGCATCAACTCAGGACAAAAGAGGATGCCATGCCCCCATCCAATGAACATACCCAGCGTTGGAAAACCGCTCTAGTATTGCTTCTGATCATCGCCTTGGTGGGCTTGATCGACATTCCCCTGCTCACCTGGCTCTTCTTCGGCGCGGTCTATGCCCTGGCCCTGCCTGAAGCGATGCGCCTCTTTCGCAGCGGCGACACCACCCTCTACCTCTACGCGGCAGGCGTGTGGTTGCTGGCCTTTTTCTATCCCCATCCCAGCGATCTGATCTTCGGGGCGATGCTGATCATGGGAGGGATGCTGGCCTACCGCCGGCGTCTGGAGATCCGCAGCCTCTATCCCCTCCTCTACCCCACGGCGGGACTCCTCTTTCTCTGGATGCTCTACCGGGAATACGGCATGATCTCCCTGCTCTGGATCCTCGTGATCGTAGCGCTCACCGATGTCGGCGCCTACTACACGGGCCGGAAACTGGGCAAAACCCCCTTCTCTCCCACCTCTCCCAAAAAGACGCTGGAGGGGGTCTTTGGAGGCATCGCCCTGGGAACGCTGGGCGGTTTCCTGCTGATGGTGGGCCATCAACATCTCTTTCTCAGCGCCCTCTTTATCGCCTTCGCCGCCTCCGTCGCCTCGGTCTTTGGCGATCTTTTTGAGAGCTACCTCAAACGGGAAGCCGGCGTCAAGGACAGCGGTGACATCCTCCCCGGCCACGGCGGCATCCTGGACCGCATCGACGGCTACCTCTTCGCCGCCCCGGCGCTTTACATCCTTTTGAAGCTCGTCGGAGGATGAGAGTGATGGAAGATTATGCAATCTTGTGTCGTTTGTCGTTTGTCGATTGTCGTTTGAAAGAAATCGGCAGTCGGCAGTCGGCAGTCGGCAGTGTTGTTGGTGCCTTCGGTGACGTCGCAAATCGCAAGTCGCAAATCGCAAGAACAGGGTCATTGGTCATTGGCCATTGGCCATTGGGTGAAGGGCTTCAGCCCTGCATAATAGCGGGACTAAAGCCCCGTCTCCAAAAATTCGCGTTGCACTACGACAGCCAAAAATTTTCCATCTTCCATCTTCCATCTTCCATCCGAAAGCACAGCTTTCGCCGCTCCTCACTCGGGCAGGATCATAAAAACGGAGTGTTTTCATGATCCTCCTCGGATCGACCGGCTCCATCGGAGTCAATACCCTGGAGATCGCCCGACGCTTTCAGATTCCGGTGGAGGGTCTGGTCGCCGGAAACAATCTGGAACTGCTCCAGGAGCAGATCGACGAATTTCAGCCCGAACTGGTGGCCATCGCCGACCCCGCGCGCATCGGGGAGATCCGCCATCCCCGTGTCTACGCCGGAGCGGAGGGAATCCTGCGACTGCTGGAAGAGAGCGCCTCCCCCCGGGTCGTCAACGCCCTGGTGGGCTACACCGGTCTGGCTCCTACCCTCAAGGCCCTGGAGCTTGGCCGTACTCTCGCCCTGGCCAACAAAGAGTCCCTCGTCGTCGCCGGAGCGTTTCTTGACCGGACGAAGATCTTCCCCATCGATTCGGAGCATTTCGGCCTCTGGTATCTGCTAAACGACCGTCCGTTTCGCCGTCTGGTCATCACCGCCAGCGGCGGGGCCCTGCGTGATCATAGCCCCGAAGCGATCCGGGGCGCCGCCTACGCCGAAGCTCTGCGCCACCCCAACTGGTCCATGGGAGACAAGATCACCATCGACAGCGCCTCCATGGTCAACAAACTCTTCGAACTCCTCGAAGCCCGCTGGCTCTTCGACAGTGCCGCCGTCGACGCCGTGATCGAGCGCCGTTCCGTCGTCCACGCTCTGGTGGAGTTCGCTGACGGCTCCACCACCGCCCATCTGGCCGGTGTCGATATGAAACTTCCCATCGCCTACGCCCTGGAGTACCCCGTCACCGAGCCGATCCTGGAGCCGGTGGATCTGCTGGGGATCGGATCCATCGCCTTCGAGGAGATCGATACGGAGCGCTACCCCCTCTGGCAGCTCAAAACCGAACTCCTCGCCCATCCCCGCCTCGGCGTCGTGCTCAACGCCGCCAACGAAGCGGCCATGGAGGGCTTCCGCAAAGAGCGTTATGACTTCGGCACCATGGCTGACCGGATCCTTGATGCTTGGCGCCACTTCCGCGACAAAGAGCCCGAGAGCCTGGGGGAGGTGATGAAGATGGACAAAGAGGTGAGAGAGTATGTGTTTGCAAATGAGAAATGAGGAATTAGGAATGAGGAATATCGGTGTCGCCTCCGGCGACGGATTTAAAAAGGCGTTGCAGAGCAACGCAAACCGAAACTATTCACCATTCACCATACACCATTCACCATTTGAAAGCGAAGCTTCCGCTGCTCCTCACTCCTCACTCCTCACTCCTCACTGCAATAAAAGGAGCTTCCAATGAAGCTCCTTTTATTGCACGGCTGGGGCGGCTCCGACTGGCCCCACTGGCAGGCATGGCTGGCAGGTGAAGCGGCCAAAGACTACGGCACGGTGAGTTTCCCCCTGATCCAGCACCCCCACTACCCCCACCTCAACCGCTGGCGCAAAGAGGTACTCCGCCATCTGGAGGATTTCCGCCCCGATACGGTGGTCTGCCACTCCCTGGCCAATACCCTCTGGTTCCATCTGGCCGACCGCCGAGAGCTCATCCCCGTCAAGCGGCTCTTTCTGGTCGCCATGCCCAGCCTGCAGACGGAGCTCGAGACCATCAGCAGCTTCTACCCCTGCCCGTTGCCCGAATCGCTCTATGCCGAGGAGGTTCATCTCGTCGTCAGCGACAACGACCCCTACATCACCGTGGATGAAGCTGAAAAGATCGCAGCCCATTACCAAATCCCCCTGACCGTCCTGCCCGATGCCGGCCACATCAACGCTGAAAGCGGCTACGGGGAGTGGCCGTGGATACTTGAGCAAGTGAGGAGTCAGGAATAATGAGGAATGAGGAATTAGGAATGAGGAATATCGGTGTCGCCTCCGGCGACGGATTTAAAAAGGCGTTGCAGAGCAACGCAAACCAAAACCATTCACCACTCACCATTCACCATTCACCCAAAAAGGCGTTGCATCGCAACGCATACCAGAACTCTTCACTTTTCACTCTTCACTCTTCACTCGATACTCAACAGGAGTCATCATGCTCCTGTTGAGTATCGAAAGCAGCTGCGACGACAGCGCCATCGCCCTGACCGAGATCGGCAGCCGCAAGCTCATCCTGCACAAAAAGATCTCCCAGGAGATCGAGCACGCCCGCTACGGTGGGGTAGTCCCGGAGCTGGCCAGCCGTTTGCACGCCGTGGATCTCCCCAGACTCCTGGCCGGTGCCCAGCCATACTTCGACGAAATCGCCGCCGTCGCCGTCACCAACGAACCGGGCCTGGCCGTAACCCTCAACGAAGGGGTGATGATGGCCAAAGCCTTCGCCACCTTCCAAAAGCTCCCCCTGATTCCGGTCCACCACCTCAAAGGACACATCTACTCCCTCTTCATCGAAAAGCCCACCCGTCTGCCGATGCTGGTGATCCTCATCAGCGGCGGACACACGATGGTCCTGCGGGTGTTGGGGTTTCAGGAGATGGAGGTGCTGGCTACGAGCATGGACGACAGCGTGGGAGAGAGCTACGACAAAGTGGCCAAAATGATGGGACTGGGCTACCCCGGCGGCCCCATCGTGGAGGCCCTGGCCAGAGAGGGCAACCCCGAGCGCTTCGAACTCCCGGTCCCCCTGCGCAACTCCCCGCTGATCGCTTTCAGCCTCTCGGGACTCAAAAATGCCGTACGCCTCACCGTCGAAAAGCTGGGCGGTCCCGACGAGATGAGCAAGCAGGACCGGCGGGATCTGGCCGCCGCTTTCCAAAAAGCTCTCATTACCCACCTGATTCAGAAGATCCGCAAGATCCTTGCACGTGAATCGATCCCTGATGTAGCCCTGGTAGGTGGCGCCAGCGCCAATCTGGCCATCCGGGGAGCCTTCGACTCCCTTTGCCGGGAGTACGGCAAACGCCTCCACACCGCCCCCCTGGAGTTCTGCGCCGACAACGCCGCCATGATCGGCCGCTACGGTCTGGACGCCCTGGCAGAGGGCCTCACCTGCTCTCCCGAAGCCATCACCGTCTCCGCCAATCGTAAACTCCAGCCGGGGATGAAATTATGAGTTTTTTTGTTATTGGTCATTGGTTATTGGTTATTGGGGGCGCCTGCGGCGCTTATCATCGTTTGAACAGAGGTCAGAAGGTAGGATCGCGCTTCGCGCTGGTGAGAAGGTGGGAAGATATCGTAAAATCTATACTACCCACCCTCTCACCATCTCACCATCTCACCATCTTTGATCAAAGCGTTGCCACGCAACGCCTACCGAAATCATTCACCATTCACCCTTCACCATTCACCCATTCGTGGGATTGCAATCCCACGCTACGAGATCGGTTCCTCATTCAATTGTTGCCGGAGGCAAAAAAATGACCTCCCACCCCGTCTGGAACGTCGATCCCATCCTCCTCCACCTCGGTCCGATCCAGATCCACTGGTACGGTCTGCTCTTTGCCCTGGGGATCTTCATCGCCTACACTCTGGTCATCCGGGAAGCCCAGGCCGAGGGGGTCGCTTCCGAGCGGCTCGAACCGATCTTTCTGCCGGTGGTCCTGGGGGTCGTCATCGGCGCGCGTCTGGTGCATTGCCTCTTTTATGAACCCGATTTCTATCTCTCCCATCCTCTGGAGATCCTGGCGATCTGGAAAGGCGGTCTGGCCAGCCACGGCGGGATCCTGGGAGGGATCCTGGGGCTCTGGTGGGGAGCCAGGCGGCAGAAGATTCCCTTTCTCTGGCTCCTCTCCCGTGTCGCTGTGGCAGCTTTGCCCGCGGCGGCGCTGATCCGGATCGGCAACTTCTTCAACTCGGAGATCCTGGGAAAGCCCACGGAGCTTCCTTGGGGGATCGTTTTTGCCCGTATCGATGCGCTGCCCCGCCATCCGGTGATGCTTTACGAAGCCTTGGGCTATCTGCTGATCTTCGCTGTTTTGTGGACCTATCTTCACCGTTCGGTGCGGGACCGGGCGCTCGACTGGATGTTGACAGGATGGGCGCTGGTGCTGGTTTTTGCCTGGCGGATCCTGCTGGAGTGGGTCAAGGTCCCCCAGGCCGACTACAGCACGGGGCTGCCTCTCAATGTAGGGCAGCTGCTCAGCCTCCCCTTTCTCCTGCTCGGAGCGGGGATGATCCTTTACGGTAAAAAACTTCGCAGGAGAAACCGATGATCCAGTCCTTTGTCGAGGGTTTTGTCCTCGGGTTGGGGGCGGCCGTCCCCCTGGGGCCCATCAATGTGCTCATCATGAGCAACGCTCTGCGCCATTACGGCTCCGCCGTGGCCCTGGGCGCCGGGGCCATGAGCGCGGATATCACCTATCTGGTGCTGATCCTCTTCGGCCTCTTCCACTTCATGGAGGATCCCACGATCACCCTGGTCATGGGAGTGGCGGGATCGGCCTTTCTGCTCTATCTGGTCTGGCTGATCTACCGGGGCCGCCACGAACCGGTCCATCTGCAGCAGGTCAAAAAGGTCTCCCTCCCCGGTAACTGGCTCAAGGGCTACACCCTGACGCTGCTCAACCCCTATACCGTCATCTTCTGGCTCAGCGTCTCCACCTACATCGCCACCAAGCACCTCCACCCCCTGGCGACCGTCGCCGGGCTCTTTAGCGCCATCCTGCTCTGGATCACCCTGATGCCCCTGATCATCCACAAAACCAAACACCTCTTCTCCCAGCGCATCGTCACCCTCTTCTCCGTTACCAGCGCCGCCATCCTCGCCTTTTTCGCTATCGGAATGCTTTCCAACATCCTTTGGAAGTGAGAAATTAGGAGTTAGAAATTAGAATTTTTATCGGCTAATTATCATTGAACCCTCTAAAAAATATGCAAGAGAGGTTTGACTCGATGGCGACAAAGGAGCGCTCAACCCGTGAAACGGGCGCTTGCGTTCGCGACTGCCAGAGCTATCGAGTAAAACCGGTAATCTCTCAGAGGACTCCATTCTCTATCTATTCCCCCTAATGCAACCCAGGTCCCTTGACAAGATTTCCACTCTCTGTTATTATCCTCACGAATTAGGAAAAGGCGGCAATGCAAAGCATTGCATCCGAAATTACTAATTCTTCATTACTAATTCTTCATTCCAAAATGCCTTGCATTTTGGCGATGGGGTTGACTTGGTTTCGACTGGAGCAGTCGGGGCCGTGTGCATGTCGGAGGGGGCCACTCCGTGATCAAGCCCAAACGCGAAATAAACGCAAACAACACAGATTATCGCCCCGCTTACGCTGCTGCGTAAGTCATAACCCTTTTCAGGGGCCGTCTCACCGGTGACGCCATCTCAACCGGGTTCGAGGCGTCGACCAACCGATGGCTATACCGGCGGCCTGCCTAAGCCGCCGGCGAACCTTCAGGCTGGTCCTGCGCAGCTCTGGGTGTCGTGCGAGGCAGGACGAGATCCTATCGACACCGACTAAGCATGTAGAGTCACGGTCCTGGCTGTTTCAGGACAGGGGTTCGATTCCCCTCAACTCCACCATTTCACTTTCACCAAAATTCAAGAAAATCTACAAAGCCCTGTACTTCGATCAGTAAAATTAAATCTGGCATTAACATCACCTGACCCTTTTATATACGGTTTTACTTAGATTATCATTATCACCTGACCCCTTTGCGTTTTTGACCCCTTTGCGTTGCGTTTTTATTTATCTCCCTCAAAATTTATACAGATGATTTCAAGATTAGGCTTTCTTTTTCGATACATCCCAACTTGCCCATAGACTTTCAAAGCTTCACACAGTATTTTTTTCATACTTTGAATTTGTGTATCATCTAACCCTTCCGTATCCATACTCAAATATTTCCATCCCATTTTAAATACATTGTGATCTTTTGAAATAAATTCAGACTTTATTCTCACTTCTCTTACTTGTTTTTGATAATAAAAAAGAAATATATTTTCTTCCGTAGGAGAAGGAAAGTCATACTTTTGATTAGTTACAGAAACTATATTGATTAACCAAATCTCTCTCTTTGTCAATAGTCCAGTCGATTTTACGATTTGGGTCTTTTACCCCAATGTACTTCCACTCATCACCTTGGTACTTCTTACATAAATCAACAAGCCCATATTTCTCAATATCCTCTTTGCTCACCCACTCATTTATAAATGCCATTACGCTGCCTCCTCTTTGCTAGTCTGGAGCCTATATAAAAGCCATCCAAAGCACCTATCTGTAATACTGCATGAGCCGAGATGACTGTTTTCCAATAACCTAGAAGTAGTGTATATTCTTTTCCTTAGATTTGATTGGGTCACAGGGGAATGGTGATATCGTGGAGTAACTACAGAAATGGCTTTTGCCTACTGTATGATGCATGAAATCCACAGCTCTTCAGCATGCAATTGCGGCTAAGAGATACATTGTCACCGAGAGGAGGTGGGAACGAGTCGAAACTCGAAGAACCCTTACGATTCTCCCAGCATCAGATCGAGAACCTTGCGATAGAAATATTCCGGATCCACCGGTGTGGGCAGGGTATGCTCGATGCCGGCCAGTCTCAACGCATCGGCCCGGGAGCCGTCATCGTCCTCTTTGTGCATCAGGGCCAGTACCGGCTTGCCCTCGCAGGATTCCATGCAGAGGGCCAGGATCTTCTCCCATTCCCGATCCTCCAAACGGTCGCTGAGAATGACCAAATCCGTTGCAGGGAGAATCTGTCGGGCCCGAAGGGCACTGTCGACGCTGATTACTGCAATCTCCGCCCCCTCCAGCAGCCGTTCCACCGCCATGCGATCCAGATCTCTCCTGCCGATATAGAGGACCGTCTTTCCCTGGAGAAGGAAGGAGATATTCTCTCTGAGAATCCCGAGGATCTCCCGGAGCCCCTCCAGGGACTCCCGGGAGTAGACATCCAACAGGAGATTGAAGATACCCTGCTGGGTAAAAGGTTCGGTGAGAAAAGCGTCAACACGTTTGACGATATTCCGGTTTTTCTGTTGTAACTCAACATCCTCCGTCACCAGGACGATATGGGCACTGCGGCGCAGGTTGTAGGCCTCCTCCACAAAGCTCTCGAAACTCGTATCATCCACGAAGATCATATCGTACCTCTTCTCATAGAGCAGAGGCAGAGCCGTTTCCACAGCAGCCGCACGATCGACCTGAAAATGAAAGTACTCCAGCATATCTTTCAAAGCCCCGGCTACAGCATCGTCCGGAATGACGATCAACATTTTCTTTTTCATCCATGCAGGAGAGGGAAGCCGATAGCTGCGACGCTCCAGCCGATGGACCGGCAAAGCGAGGGAGATCAACGGCATCGATTCACTGTTCCCCACTATCAGTACCCCTCCCAGAGAATGGACCGTCTGTTCCATTCGACGGAGTGTGGCTGAAGAGAAAAACAATGTCTTGAGTCTCTCCATCTCCTCCTGACTCTGAGCCTCGAAGCGAAACTCGAAACGAAGCAGCGGTTCCCCGGAGCCGGAGGGCGGCTCATCCAGTGCCAATCTGACGATCAGGTTTTTTTGGCCGTCCAGTTCGATCAGAATCTTCAGGAGCTCCACCAGTAAATCTTCCAACAACAATGCATCCCCCTGGACCTTGGCCGGAACAGAGTGGTCCACATCATAGATCAGCTTCATCGCTTTTCTGCGAAGATCTTCCTGAACCACGTCACTACTGCTTTCCAGCAGTGTGTTGATATTGAAGGGGCGCCGGATCTCCTCCGCAACACCGGAAAGCCTCTCCATCTGTTCTTTGAGCTCTCCGCTGAGCTGGGTCAGTCGAATATTGAGTGTGCGGATTCGGCTCAGATAGTTTTGTTGCCTCTCATCCAGCTGTGTCTGTCCGAGGAGAAGGATCAGATTTGTCAGATCGAATCCGATTCGCTCGATATCCCCAAGTTTGTGTCGGAAATATTCGCTCTCCCTTTCCCAACGACTTTGGGGCTCTTCCCGATCCTGTTCTGTCATCACATCACTCCTTCACTCCCGGATAACTTTCTCCGGTGGATTCACCAAGTCAGAAACCATTCTATCGCTTCAGTACAAAGATTTTCTTAAAGCAGCGGTCTATTTCAGCACCGTATTGCAGAGCATGCTGGGCTCGATAATATAAATGCGTCGGATGATCCAGTTCGGATCGGTCTCCAGGGCGATCTCACAGTAGTCGGGATAGTTGTCGTCCCGGCCCATGGCAATATTGAGAAGCGCACCGTAATCGGAACGCCAATAGTGGAGCACATTCCCGTTTTTCAGGCGGATACTCCGATAGGCCTCGCCGTTGTCCAGTACGAATTTGACATACTTCTTGTTCAGGTAGAGGCTGTGAGAGACCGGCTGGGGAGTCTGGGGAACGGGGGTACAGGCGGCAAGCAGCACCCCTGCAGCAATCCCCGGAATCCAACGGGAAAAGATCGATCGTTTCTGTGACATCTTTACTCCTTTATCATTCGGGGAATCGTAGGCATCAGAGCGGTGGTCATCTCGTAGGGGATGGTGGCGAAGTGTTCGGCTGCCCGCCGGGCGTCTTCCATGATGCAGACCTGCTCACGATCCCCTTCCAGAGAGAGGAAGTCCATAGAGACGTGCCCCAGAATCGGCAGACCCTCTGCGGTGCGATAGGGTCGCTCGGCATCGCCCCGGGGCCAGCCGTCACCGTACCCCAGATCGTAGGTCGAGACCGTCATCTCCTCCGGCGCGGTGAAGACTCCGCCATATCCCACCCGCTCGCCGGGCCGAAGCCGGCGGGTCGATGCCCGGCGGGCCCAGAGCGAAAGCACCGGGCGTAGTTCCACCGCGTCAAAGCCTTTGGGCAGAGGGTTGTAGCCGTAGATGGCGATCCCCACCCGGGCAATCGCTTCATCGAAAGATCGGCTTCTCAGCAATCCAGCGGAGTTGTGGGAGTGAAAACGTGTCGAGGTAAAACCGGCCTCCCGCACTTTGCGACGCACCGACTCGAAACGCTTCTTCTGCCAGTAGTACTCGCCTGTCAACTCATCCGCACTGCGGTAGTGGGTCATCACGCCAAAAAGGTGAAGTCTCCGTCGCTTGATAATCGAGAGCGCTGTTTCCAGCTCGGCAAGCATGATCCCGTTGCGATGCATCCCCGTATCGACCTTGAGCTCCAGCTTCACTCCGGGGTCCAGACTCTCCAGGGATGCCAGGGTGGAGATCGCATAGGAGAGTTTTTCGTCGACCCTGGGGGCATCACCCAGTACCAGAATATTGTCGAAAAGCTCCCGGATCCTCTCCGCCTCCTCATTGGAGATCACCACCGCCTCTTTGATCCCGTACTCGTGGGCCATTCGGGCCATCAGTTCCAATCCGTGGCCGTAGGCGTTGTCCTTCAGAACGACGGCAAGCCGCTCCCGGCCCCCCGCTTTCAGAGCCAATTGGCTAAGATTGTGATAAAAGTTCTCCCGACTCAGTTCGATCGTTGCCATGGGAGTATTATACCGATTGACCGAAGGAGGTTCGGATGTTCATGCCGACAGGGAAAGCCGCATCGATGTGGTGGATGACACTGGGGAAGATCGTCGCCGGCATTCTGACACTGGTAGTGCTCTATTATCTCATCAAAGAGTTCCGCAAGGCCATCAGGGAGAGCAACGAAGGGCGCTGCAGTGACAAGTGCGATCTGGATTAATCAGTCGATAGCACGGGCCTGCGGCCCTCAAGTCTCTAGTCGTTAGTTGTTTGAATGGAGCCAGGCCCTCTTTGAAGATTTGAAATGGGAAAACCGATGCAGAAATACAAACCAAAATCACCTACAATTCACTCCGATAAAAAGCGTTGCCAAAATGCAACGCATACCGAAATCATTCACTATTCACCATTCACCATTCACCTGAGTCTAAGCATGGGAGACTCCCATGCTTAGACTCAAAGCGGAGTGGGAATCCCAAAAGGCAGTGCTGCTAGCCTTCCCCCACGAAGAGACCGACTGGGCGCAGGAGGGAGATCTGCAGAAAGCCTGCGCCCCCTTCGTGAGGATCGCCCAGGCCGTCGCCTACTCCCAGACCGTCTATATCCTCTGCCGGGATCGTGAGGCGCTCTCCGATCTCTTCTGCTCCAAACAGAACCTTACCTTCATCGAAACGGACTACAACGATACCTGGACCCGGGATTACGGTCCCCTGAGTGCCGAAGAGGATGGAAACCCCCTGCTGCTTGACTTTGTTTTCAACGGCTGGGGCGGCAAATACGAGTCTTCGCTTGACAACGCTGTCAACCGGACTTTACACCGAAAGGGCTACTTCGGAACCACGCCGATGCGCTCCATCGACTACGTCCTGGAAGGAGGCTCCATCGAAAGCGACGGAGCGGGAACGATCCTCACCACCTCCCGCTGCCTGCTCAACCCCAACCGCAACGGAGAGACAAGCAAAGAGCATGTGGAGACAATGCTCTCCGAAACGCTGGGTGCCAGGCGGGTCCTCTGGCTCGATCACGGATACCTGGCCGGTGACGATACCGACGGCCATATCGACACCCTGGCCCGCTTCTGTGATCCGGAGACCCTCGCCTATGTGCGCTGCGAGGACCCCGAGGATGAACACTACGAAGAGCTGAATCGGATGGAGGAGCAGTTGCAGAACTTCCGCACCGTGGAGGGTGCCCCCTACCGCCTGGTCCCCCTGCCGATGCCTCCGGCGATCTATGATGAAGCGGGGAATCGCCTGCCCGCCACCTACGCCAATTTCCTCATCACCAACAGGGCGCTGCTCTACCCCACCTACGAGAGCCGATCCACCGACCGAGAAGCCGGAGAGATTTTCAGGGAGCTCTTTCCCGATCGGGAGGTGATTCCCATCCCCTGCTCCCGACTCATCACCCAGGGAGGAAGCCTCCACTGCTCCACGATGCAGATCGACTTCTAAAAAAATTGAAACGAGAAATGAGCAATGAGAAATGAGAATTTACTGAAAACCGCATTGATCCAGCAACGATACCAAGGCAGCAAAGAGGCAACCGTCACCCATACAACAGAGAAGATCGCCGAAGCCGCCGAAGGTGGAGCCGACCTGGTGATCCTGCAGGAGCTTCACCAGAGTGAATATTTCTGCCAATGCGAAGAGACCCGTTTCTTCGATTATGCCGCCGATTTTGAAAAGGATGTGGAGTTTTGGGGCCGGGTCGCCGCCGAACATCGGGTCGTGCTGGTGACTTCCCTTTTTGAGGAGCGGGCACCGGGGCTCTACCACAACACCGCTGTCGTCTTCGACTCCGACGGCTCCGTTGCCGGAAAATACCGCAAGATGCATATCCCCGACGATCCCGGCTTCTACGAAAAATTCTATTTTACCCCGGGGGATCCGGGCTTCGAACCTATCGATACGTCGGTCGGCAGGCTGGGAGTGCTGGTCTGCTGGGACCAGTGGTATCCCGAAGCGGCCCGGATCATGACCCTCAAGGGGGCGGAGGTCCTGATCTACCCCACGGCCATCGGCTGGCTGGAGTGCCCTACCGACCGTCGCGACGAGCTCTGCGAAAAGGAGAACACCGCCGAGGAACGCCAAAAGATGCTGGAAGCCTGGATCGCGGTGCAGCGGGGCCATGCCGTGGCCAACGGCGTGCCGGTACTCACCGTCAACCGGGTGGGTTTGGAGAGAGATCCCAGCGGACAGCTGGGCGGGATCCGCTTCTGGGGCCGCAGCTTCGCTTTCGGTCCCCAGGGGGAGACCCTGGCGATGGCCGGCGAGGAAGAGGCAATCCTCCGAGTGGATCTGGATAGAAAAGCCACCGCCGAAGTGCGAAAAATCTGGCCCTTTCTGCGGGATCGGCGCATCGACGCCTACGAAGAGCTACTCCGGCGCTACTGCCGCTCTTGATCCGAATCAAGCGAATCGGTTTCAAATCTGATAAAATTAGTCTTATTTAAAGAGAAGGAGTTCTATGTCATTGGAAATCACCCCGGTTGTCAAAGGGGAAAAGGTTCGTTTCAAAAATCCCGGTAAGCGCTTCTACGAGGCTATCGGCGGCGAAGAGGGGATGAAAAAACTGATGTATCGCTTCTACGACAAGATCTACGAGAGCGACATCGCCCACTTCTTCCCCCAGGATGAGGAGGAGTTCGCCAAAGTCAAAGAGAAGAACAGCCGTTTTTTCATCCAGATCTGCGGCGGTCCCAAGGTCTACGAGGACGAAGCCAAGGGGATGGACCTCAACGAATATATGATCCGCGTCCATGACGACTTCTCCATCAACGAAAAGGCGCGCATCGAATGGCTCGGTACGATGCGGGAGGCGCTGGATGAAGTGAAAGAGGTTGATGAAGAGATCAAAAAGGAGTTTTGGGACTATCTGGATCAGTTCTCCAAACTCACCGTCAACAGTTTCAGCGACGGCAGCGAGTATTACGCCAGCTACACCCAGGCCCAGGAGGAGAAGTCCGCCAACTGATCAAGCTGCCAGTGCGCTTGCACAATATGTGCAAAGGAGTTTGTGCCTCCTATTCCCGGTTGGCAAACCACCAGCAGAGCCCGTAGAGCAGCCCCGACGTTCGGGCCATGTTTTCATCTTCCATCAGCTGACGGGCCGCAGCGGGATCCAGTTCCAGGACCTCGATCTGCTCCTCCCCTGCGATTCCCCCTCCCTGACTCACACGCATCGACTCCTCCACCTCCGCATAGTAGAGGGTCTGCCGGCTTCCGGCAAAACCGACAGAGGTATAGAAGGAGGTGATCTTCCGCAGTCGTGCGGGATCGATCCGGAATCCGCACTCCTCCTCCACCTCCTCCGCGGCCACCTCCTCGGGGGAGTGTCCCTCTTTGTCGAGCAGCCCGGCACAGAGCTCGACGGTCATTCCGTCACGGTTGTGCAGATAGACAGCGGGGCGGAACTGCCTCACCAGGACAAAACGCTCATGTTCCCGATGCCAGATCAGGATCGCCACACTGTCCCCGGCCTCCAGAACTTCCCAGCTCTTCTCTACCCCATCCTGGGTATATCGGGCGAGACAGGAGCGGATGAAGTTCCCCTTTTTCAATGGTTCCAGGCGGAAATTTTCGATGTGATGTTTCACGGACACTCCTCCTTCAATCGTTTGACTCCGTCATGGATACTCAAAGCAGAATCACCTTCGCCAGTCCCAAAAAAGCGAAGAAGCCCACGACATCCGTCACGGTAGTCAGCAGGACCGACGAGGCCACGGCCGGGTCGATACCGACCCGCTTGAGCCCCAGTGGGATCACCGCGCCGAAAAGCCCGGCGAAGATCAGATTGATGATCATCGCCAGGGCGATGACGATCCCCAGTTTCGGGTCGTGAAACCAGAGCAGGGCGATCACCCCCATCACCAGCGCGAAGAGCAGCCCGTTAAACAGCGAAACCAGCACCTCCCGGAACACCGCCTCTTTCGCCTCGTTCCATCCGATCTCTCCTAGGGCCAGCTGTCGCACCATGACCGTCAGGGACTGGGTCCCGGCATTGCCCCCCATGGAGGCGACGATGGGCATCAGTACCGCCAGGGCCACATAGGCTTCGATGGTTTCGTCAAAGAGCCCGATCACCAGAGAGGCGAGGATCGCGGTCACCAGATTGACCCCGAGCCAGACGGCGCGCTTGCGGGTGATCACCCGGATATCCCGCTCCTCTTCGGTCTCTTCATCGACTCCCGCCATCTTGTAGATCTGATCCGTCGCCCGCTCTTCGATCACATCCACAATATCGTCGTAGGTGATCCGACCGATCAGGCGGCCCTTTTCGTCAGTCACCGGCAGGACCACCAGATCGTAATCCTCAAAGAGCTTCACCACCGTATCGACCGGATCGGTCGCTTTGACAGAGGGAATCAGTTTGTAGTGTTCATTGAGGTAGTCCCGAAAGGTCCGGTCGAAATCGAAAGTGATCACATCCTCCAGGGGCATGCCGCCGACCAGAAAACCGAAACGATCCACCAGAAAGACCTGATGGATATTCTCCAGCCCTTTTTCGCTTTTGAGTCGGCGCAGTCGGGCGATCGCCTCGGCAACCTTCTCATCCAGCTCGGCGGAGAAGAGCTCCGTCTGCATCAGAGATCCCGCCTGATCCCCGGCGTAGTCCTTCAGCGCCCGGATGGTCCGAACCTCCTCTTCGTCCAGACGGGAGAGAATCTCCTGCTCTTTCGCCTCATCCAGCTCTTCGATGTCCTGCATCAGATCGACGGCATCGTCGCTGTCGAGCTCATCCACCGCTTCCGAAAGTTTCCGGGCCGAAAGCGCCTCGAGCGCCTCGTCCTTCAGATGCTCCGGAAGTTCCAGCAGCACTTCACCCAGGCGCTCTTCGGGGAGCCGGCGCAGCGCTTCGATAAAGGCGTCACTGCCTGCCTCCTGATGCAGGGAGCGGAGGAGTTTCGCCAATTCACTGGAGTGATAGGACTCCAGCTCTTCGGGATGTTCCAGCAGATGCCGGATCCGTTTTTCACCCTCCCGGTAGGCTATCTCATCGACCATCGTGTCTTCCCGTTCTTTTCAGTGTGACGATCCCGGTCGCCAACCCGAACGAAGCTCTTTTCGTAAGCTTCCCAGCGATGGGCGGCGGGATCCGCTCCCAGGGCTTCAAGCAGGCGTGCTTTCATCTCTTTGGCCCCTTTGATGGGGACTCTCTTTGTCTTGACGATGGTGTACTTTTCCATCTTTATCCGGTGACGGGTCACTTTGCGGACCCGGACCCCCGCGGTACTGCGTCCCAGATACTTCAGGGGGTTGACCGCCCGACCGTTTCGGTAGAGGCCGAAGTGCAAATGCGGACCGGTACTGCGACCGGTGCTTCCGATCCGGCCGATGACCTGCCCCTGGTTCACATAGCTTCCCCGATGCACCAGAATCCGGCTCTGGTGGGCATAGAGAGAGACGAAGCCCCGGGCATGACGGATCTTGACCACTTTGCCGTATCCCCGCATCCAGCCGGCATAGATCACCTGTCCCTTGGCGACGGCGTGGATCGGCGTCCCCCGTTTGGCCCCCCAGTCGACTCCCAGATGGGGACGATAGCGATGGAGGATCGGATGCCAGCGTTTATAGGTGAAACGGGAGGTGATACGTGCACCGGGAACCGGAAGCCTGAAGCGTTTCCCCCGGACTCGCTCCCGCACCGTCTGCGTCACCGTATAGTTGACAGAGCGTTTGCCGGTTTTGGTGTAGCGGACACGCTTCTCCACATCCTCCCAGGCATTCCCCTCCTCATCCACGAAGATAAAACGCTTCTTTCCCCGGGTTTGGATGACCGCTCCCCGAATCTCCGGCTGACCCCACGGCTTGCCCAGACGGGACTTCTGCCGGTATTCGAACGCGAGACGATCGCCTGCCCTGAGACGACGGAAATCCACTGCTCCTTTGTAGAGATGTTTCAGAAGAAATCCCAACCTCGGATTGTGGGTTTCGCGATCCAGGTCGCTATAGCAGCCTTTCCGTATCTCCACCACGGTGGTATTTTGTACCTGACGATAGACAATGGGAATGATGTCGAAGCGATATTTCCCGCTTTGGAGATCGCGGCTCAGCTGGATCTGCATCTCTTCGCCGATGGGAATCAGGGCCTGAAGAAGCGTCTCACCCTCTTTGAGTTCAAAAAAGGGCTCGCCCGCCTGGATCTCCGAAAGGTATTTGGCATCCTCGGGGGTGATCTTTTTGAGCAGTTCCAGCGGAACCGCATTGCGCTGAAGATACTCGGAAAATGTCTCGCCCTTTTTCCAGACAGAGGAGTGGATCTCCGCTGTCCAGAGCCAGGAACAGAGCAGCAGAATCAGCCGGAGGATACGCAAAGAGACTCCTCGATTTTTGGGCGTATTATAGCGTATGCCTGCCACTCATCTTAGTTTCAATGCAGAGGCAGTATAATCTAGAATCTCTGCAGGCAGATTCGAATCTGCCGCAATAACCAACGAACACCAAAGGATACGCACGTGAAAAAAGTGATCAGAAAGACTCTATTGATCTTCACTCTCCTCCCTCTGGCTCTGACCGCCGGTTTTTTCCCGCCGACGGTCCACACTACGATCAAATCGGTCGAGGGCAACCGGGTGACCCTCGCGAAACCTCTCCCGGTCAACGGGATGAGCGGCGTGGTCGTCCACAGCTTCGGCAAAGGGCTCCAGGCCATCACCGGGATCCTGGTCCAGACAGCCCCCGGTGTCGCCGCCGTCCGCAAAGGGGATCTCCTGGATCACAAAGGGCTGCCAACCCCCAAAAGCGTCGCGGCTCCCGGAGACAAAGTGATCGGCGGATACCTCTACAGCAACGTTCTGGTCCTGGCCCCCAATGCCAAGACCTACGCCCGGATCGTCCGCGGCGGCGGGCGCTTCTGGATCCATCCCGATCTCTATGCCGCCTTTCTGGCCCGAGAAGGGGACTCCACCCCCTCCCCCTCCAATCTCGCCGCCTTCGCCCGAGAGGCTCAGGTCGGTCTGGTCTATATCGTCCAGCGAGACCGGGCGATCCTCTTTGATCCCATCAGCGGCAAGGTCGTCGGGAGCAGACCTTTCCACCCTGTCGGCCAAGAGACCAAATACCCCTTCTACAACCGTTTCAGCAAGATCAGCGGCGGATTCTTCGGCGGCGGTGGCAGCGGGGACTACTACAAAAGCGTGGGAGCCATCCGGTGATCGATCCGAAACATCTGGAGGCCCTCTCGGGAATCGTCGGTGCTGAAAACCTCCACAGCGACAAGGCCCATTTGCGGGCCTACAGTTACGACGCCACCCGAACCTATTACGAACCCGACGCCGTGGTCTTTCCCCGCCATGAAGAGGATGTAAGCCGGATCCTTACCTACTGCAACCACCACGGCATCGTCATTGTCCCTCGCGGAGCGGGCAGCGGCTTCACCGGCGGAGCTCTGCCCGTCAACGGCGGCATCGTTCTGGCCATGGAGAAGCATATGAACAGGATCCTGGAGATCGACATGGAGAATATGCTCGCCGTCGTCCAGCCCGGAGTCATCAACAAGGATCTCCAGCGCCATGTGGAGGAGCTGGGGCTCTTCTACCCTCCCGATCCCGCCAGCGAAGAGTACTCCACCCTCGGAGGCAACGTCAGCGAAAATGCCGGGGGGATGCGGGCCGCCAAGTACGGTCTGACCAAAGACTACGTCATGGCCCTCAGAGCCGTGCTCCCCAACGGCGATGTCATCCGGGCCGGCAAACGGACTATCAAAGATGTGGCCGGCTACAACGTCGCCGGAATCCTCATTGCCAGCGAAGGAACCCTGGCAGTGATCACCGAGATCACCCTCAAGCTGATTCCCAAACCGAAGTACGTCAAATCCTACATGGGAATCTTCCCCGATGTGGAGGCGGCGATGAACGCCGTCTTCAAATCCCTGGCCGAGGGGGCCAATCCGGTGGCGATGGAGTTTCTCGACGCCCTGGTGGTCAAAGCGGTCAAAGAGAAGCTGGGAATCGAGCTCCCCGAAGAGGCCGGCGCCCTGCTTATCGGCGATGTGGACGGCAATGTCCCCGAAGAGGTCGATTTCCAGCTGAAGGTTCTGGAGGAGTCCTTTCGGGAAAACGGAGCCCAGGAGTTTCGCGTGGCCGAAGACCCGGCGGAGAGAGAGAAGATCTGGAAAGGGCGGCGCGGCGCCTCTCCCTCTATTACGATCTACGGCAGCAAAAAGCTCAATGAAGATATCTCCGTTCCAAGGAGTATGCTCCCGAAAGCGCTGAAAGAGATCTATGCCATCGGGGAGAAGTACGGCCTGGTCGTTCCCTGCTTCGGCCATGCCGGCGACGGAAACATTCACGTCAACGTCATGGTGGACGGCAGCGATCCCGAGGAGCTGGAGAAGGGGCACAAAGCGATCCGGGAGATTTTCCAGCTCGTTGTGGATCTGGGAGGCACACTCAGCGGCGAGCACGGGATCGGTCTGAGCAAGGCTGAATTTATGGAGATCGCCTTCAGCCCTGCCGAACTGCAGCTCTTCAAATCGATCAAAAAAGCCTTCGACCCCAACGGCATCCTCAATCCCGGGAAGATGGGCTTGTAGGCGGTTTTCCGCCTACAAGTGAAAAGTGAAGAGTTAAGAATGAAGAGTTTTGGATGGCGTTGTAAAACAACGCTTCTCATTTATTCCTATACTCGTGAAACCTGTGGACAAAATCGACACTTCGGTTCCTCACTCCTCACTCCTCATTCTTCACTCAACCTGAAGGATCGCCCTTGGCGCTCCTGAAGATAGGGGTCCTCTCCGATCCCCATCGCCGCAGCGACCTCCAGGAGGCGGCGATCGGAAAACTGCTGGAAGAGGGAGCCGAGTATCTGCTGCACGCCGGGGATCTCTGCCTCGAAGAGAATCTGCGGCAGCTGGCCGAAACAGGCCTCCCCTATGCCGCCGTCTTCGGAAACAACGACCGTCCCCTCCACCCTCTTGCGGACAAATATCGTATCCGGCCCGAACCCTGGTATTTCAAAATCGGGGAGCTGAAGGTGAAGATGATGCACCTCCCCTATTATATGACCCCGGATACCGACCTGGTGATCTACGGTCACACCCACTGTTTCAGCGCAGAGCTCAAAGGGAGCACCCTCTACCTCAACCCCGGAGAGATTTGTGCCAGAGAGGCACCGCGCAGTGAATGCGCGCTACTGGAGTATCACATCGATTCTTGGACCGTTTGCCACCTCTTCAGACACCCTGATGAACACGAATGGAACTCCCGAACCCATCATTTGGAACTACCTAAGCATACTTCTACAACCGGATCGATCGGCAACCCTGTATAATAGCGCCATGAATCAAGGTGAAATATTTCTCTGTGCTATCAACAATATCCTGAGCGGCACCTGCAAAGAAGACTGCAAGTTCTGCACCCAGAGCGTCCGCTACAAAGCGGCGATCGAACGCTACACTTTCAAAGAGGAAGATCAGGTTCTGAAGGAGGCACGGGAGGCGGCAGCCAACGGAGCCCTTGGCTACTGTCTGGTCACCGCCGGCAAGGGGCTGGACGACCGCACGACCGACTACATCGCCCGTCTGGCCCGGCGCCTCAGCACCGAATTCCCCCATCTGCGTCTGATCGCCTGCAACGGCACCGCCGGCGAGGAGCAGTTGCGCTATCTCAAGGCTCACGGCATCGCCAGTTACAATCATAATCTGGAAACCAGTGAACGCTACTACCCCGCCATCTGCACCACTCACAGCTGGCAGGAGCGCTACGCCACCTGCGAAGCGGTCCAGTCCGTCGGTCTCTCCCTCTGCAGCGGAGGGATCTTCGGCATGGGAGAGAGCCCTGAAGACCGGGAGAGTCTGCTGCAGAGCCTCCGCACACTGAACCCCGACTCGATCCCCCTCAACTTCTACATCCCCAACCCTGCCCTGCCGATTCCCGAACGGACGATCGACCGGGAAGGGGCAGTTGCCGTGATCCGGCGAACCCGACAACTGCTTCCGGAACTGCCTCTGCTCATGGTCGCCGGAGGACGGGAGCCACTCTTCGGCGGCGCGGAGAAATCGATGTTCGATGCCGGGGCCAACGCCATCGTCATCGGCAACTATCTCACCACACCGGGCGAAGCACCCGACCGGGACCGGCAGCGCCTCCGGGAGCTGGGATACACCATCGCGACGGAATGCCATGGCACCTGACGTTCTCCTGATCCTGACCCTCTCGGTACTGATCTGGATCTCTCCCTTTATGGCCAAGGCTTTGCGGATCCCGACTCCGCCGGTGGAGATACTTTTGGGAACCCTCCTGGCCGCAGCAGGACTCCTCCATGAAAACCGCTACTTCGACCTGATCGCCGAAGTGGGATTTCTCTATCTCATGTTTCTGGCCGGCATGGAGGTCAATCTCAAAGAGATCTCCGGGAGTCCCCGGCTGGTGATCCGGCAGGCGGTCCTCTTCGTCCTGAGTCTGGGAGTTCTGGCCGTCGCCAGCGGGATTCTGCTCCATTTCCACCCCATCGTCATCGCCTCCCTCCCTCTCATCTCCATCGGGTTGCTCGCTTCTTTGACCAAGATTTACGGACGGAGTCAGCCCTGGCTCAACCTGGCCATCATCGTGGGGGTTTTGGGTGAGATCGCCAGCATCGCCGCCCTGACGATTCTCGACGCCGCCAGCAATGTGGGGTTCGGCTGGGAACTGGTCTTCAAGATCTCCTATCTGCTCTTTTTCATCGCCTCCATCTATCTGGCCTATCGGCTGCTCCAGCTCCTCTTCTGGTGGTTTCCGGAGCTCAAAAGAAAACTCATGCCGAGCAGTGACAGCTCCGATCAGGACATCCGGCTGGCGATGGCCCTCTTCTTCCTTCTGATTACCATCATGATGATTCTGGAGCTGGAGCTGGCCCTGGGTGCTTTCATCGCCGGCGTGGCCATCAGCGCCTTTTTTCACCATGAAAAGAGCCTGGAGGAGAAGATGTCGAGCCTGGGATTCGGTTTCCTTGTGCCCCTCTTTTTTATCCACGTCGGCGTCTCCTTCGACCTCTCCGCCCTCTTCATGCCAGGCGTCCTCACCGGAGCGCTGCTCATCACGGGGGTCATGATCGGGATCCGCATCCTTGCAGCCTATCATCTGCGCCGCCTCTCGGGCTCGCTGGATGCCATCAGCGTTGCCTTTGCCCTCTCCATGCCCCTGACCCTGCTGATCGCCGTCGCCACCATCGGTTACGACACCGGCAATATCAATCTCCCGACCTACTACGAACTGATCCTGGCCAGCCTCTTCGAAGTCATCATCGCTATGTCGGCCGTAAAGATCCTCGCGATCTATCGGGAACGGAAAAAACAACAGGAATGGAGAAAGGAGAAGCGGGAAGCGGTCAGCCCCCGGTGATCTGCAGGAGTTCGAAGTACTGCTTCTGAAGTTTCTGGTTCTCGCGCTGAAGATGCATCTTCTCGGCTGTAAGCTGGGCCTTTTCACGATAGAGTCCGTTGAGAACTTCCAGGGAGTTCTCTCCGAAGAGGAGGACCCCCACATAGAATCCGAAGAGGAAGATCCCGGCTACGATCAATAGAAGACTGCGTACTGAAAAGCCGAACCACTCCGGCCGGCTCTTCTCTTGCCCCTTCGTTTCGGACATCCCGATCCTCAGAAGAGTTCGCCGCCGAGATACTCGAACTCACCCAGCTCCTCTTCGATGGCCAGCAGGCGGTTGTACTTGGCGATCCGCTCGCTCCGGGCCGTCGATCCGGTCTTGATCTCTCCGGTATTGAGGGCTACGGCGAAATCGGCGATGAAGCTGTCCTCGCTCTCTCCGGAGCGGTGACTCATGACACAGCGGTATCCATGACGCTGAGCCAGACGGACGGTGAGCATCGTTTCGCTGACGGTGCCAATCTGGTTGGGTTTGATGAGGATCGCGTTGGCGATCCCCCGATTGATCCCCTCGGCCAGAATGTTGGCGTTGGTGACGAAGAGGTCGTCCCCGACCAGCTGGACTTTGTCACCCAGGCGCTCGGTCAACTCTTTCCAACCCTCCCAGTCATCTTCGCTGAGACCGTCTTCGATGGAGACGATGGGATATTTAGCGACCAAATCCTCGTAATAGCCGATCAGTTCACTGCTGCTCAGCTCCCGATTCTCTGACTTGAGAATATATTTGCCGTTTTCGCCTACCAGTTCGCTGGAGGCGACGTCCAGGGCGATTACCACATCTTCTCCCGCTTTGTATCCGGCCTTTTCGATCGCCCGCATGATGACCTGGATCGGCTCTTCGTTGTTGCTCAGGTTGGGGGCGAAACCACCCTCATCGCCCAGGGAAGTGCTGTGACCCATTTCATGAAGGATCTTCTTGAGGGTGTGGTAGATCTCGCTGCTGGCCCGCAAGGCTTCGCTGAAGGTTTCAAACCCGACGGGCATGATCATATACTCCTGAAAATCCACGTCGTTGTCCGCGTGCTCTCCTCCGTTGATGATATTGAGCATGGGCACAGGCATCACCACGGCATTGGCCCCGCCCAGATAGCGGTAGAGAGGGATTTTGAGAGAGTCGGCCGCCGCCCGGGCAACCGCCATGGAGACACCGAGCACCGCATTGGCTCCCAGGTTGGAGTAGTTGTCGGTGCCGTCGAGCTCCTTCATCATCACGTCGACTTCTGCCTGGTTGAAGGGGCTCATGCCCACCAGCGCTTCGGCGATCCGGTTGTTGACATTCTCACACGCCGTCAGCACCCCTTTGCCCAGATAACGCTGGGGGTCGCCGTCGCGCAGTTCCAGTGCTTCCCGCTTGCCGGTACTGGCCCCGCTGGGGACGATGGCATCGGCCACCGTTCCGTCGCTCAGGCGTACGGTGGCACGGACCGTAGGGTTGCCCCGGCTGTCGAGCACCTCATCTGCTGTAATATCTTCGATAAAGACCATGGAGTTTCCTTTCTCGTTGGAAAAATTGTGATGGGTTATTTTATCGAATCCAACGTGAAGTACGGATGATGAGGAGAGGAGGGAAAATAAAGAGAAAAGTGAAAAGAGAGATCCGGGAAAAGCGGCGAGACTACTCTCCGCTCTCGGCGATCTCTTTTTCGTCCATCGCCAGCCCTTCCCCGAAACCGAGAGCCTCTTTGATCTTGCCCTCGATCTCGGCCCGGAGCTCCGGATCATCTTTGAGTGCCTGTTTGGCATTCTCTTTCCCCTGACCCAGCTTCTGGGGACCGTAGCTGAACCAGGCGCCCGATTTATCGATGATGTCGAGTTTGACCCCGTAGTCGATCAGCTCTCCCTCCTGGCTGATCCCTTCGCCGAACATGATGTCGAACTCTGCCTGGCGGAAAGGAGGAGCAACCTTGTTTTTGACCACTTTGGCCTTGACCCGGTTTCCGATCTGGGACTCCCCCTGCTTGAGCGTAGCGATCCGGCGCACGTCGATCCGTACCGAGGCGTAGAACTTCAGGGCGTTTCCTCCGGTGGTAGTCTCCGGGGAGCCGTAGCCCATGGTACCGATCTTCATCCGGATCTGGTTGATGAAGATGACGGTGGTGTTCATCTTGTGGAGGATTCCGGTGAGTTTCCGCAGCGCCTGGCTCATAAGCCGTGCCTGCAGCCCCACATGGGTATCCCCCATATCCCCTTCAATCTCGCTTTTGGGAGTCAGAGCCGCCACCGAATCCACGACCACCAGATCCACGGCGCCGCTGCGGGCCACCGTCTCCAGAATATCCAGTGCCTGCTCGCCGAAATCGGGCTGGCTCACCAGCAGGTTGTCGATATCGACGCCCAGGTTTTTGGCATAGAGTACATCCAGGGCGTGCTCCGCATCGATGAAGGCACAGACTTTCCCCTCTTTCTGGGCCGAAGCGATGGTCTGCAGTGCCAAAGTGGTTTTCCCCGAGGATTCGGGGCCATAGATCTCCACGACCCGCCCCTGGGGAACCCCGCCGATCCCCAGGGCCATATCGAGGCCCAGGGAACCGGTGCTGATGGAGGCGATGGGTTCGATATCCTTGTCTCCCAGACGCATCAGCGTCCCTTTTCCGAAGGTCTTGTCGATCTGTTTGATCGCCATATCCAGTGCTTTCTGTTTCTGAGGATCCATAGCCATCTTCTATCCTTTTTTCTTGGTCATCAATGTGATAATTTGATGTGATTTTATCACCATCTCCCTACGGATGGGATGAAAATTTCAAAATGTCATTTTTGGATAAAATAACACCATTCCAATCCCGGAGCTACCATGACCGTTCAACTGGCCCATTCCCCCGATGCCGACGATATCTTCATGTATTACGCCATCCGTTTCGGATGGGTCGATACCCGGGACTACCGTTTCGAAAACGTCGGGCTCGACATCGAAACCCTCAACGTCGAAGCCCTCAAAGGCACCTACGACGTCAGTGCCATCAGTTTCGGGCTCTACCCTCTGATCCGGGAGGACTACGCCCTGCTGCGAACCGCCGTCAGCTTCGGAGAGGGGTACGGCCCCAAACTGATCAAACGCAAGGGCAAGCGACTGCGTCGCAACTTCAAAGTGGCCCTCTCGGGACGCTACACCACCAACGCCATGCTGGTGCGGATCTACTACCCCCAGGCCCGTCCGGTCTATATGAATTTCCTCGAGATCGAACAGGCGGTCCTCGACGGGACCGTCGATGCGGGCGTGCTCATCCACGAATCGATCCTCGATTTTGACGAGAACCTGGAGGTGGAGAAGGAGGTCTGGGAGATCTGGCGGGAGCTGGCGGTGGCCGAACTGCCTCTGCCCCTGGGAGGCATGGCCCTGCGCCGCAGCCTGCCCCTCAACCGCGCTATCGAGATCGAAAAGATCCTCACCGACGGAGTCCGCGTCGCCAACCAACGCAAAGAGGAACTCTGCCGCCTCCTGGAGGAGCAACAGCTGGTACGGATCTCCGATGAGTTGCTGGATCGCTACCTCAATATGTACGCCTCCGAAGAGAGCGCCGAACTCTCCGACCGGCAGCTCGAAGCCCTCGACCGCCTCTACGCCATCGGCTACGAGCATGGTCTCTGGGAGTGTCCCATCAAGACAGAGGAGTATCTGATCCCGAGGGAATATGATGAGTGGAGGAATCTGTGATTCCGCTAGTCGGCAGTCGGCAGTCGGCAGTCGGCAGGAAAAGAGTCGTAAGAAATGTGTTATGTGTTACGTGCTACGTGTTAAGAGGAGAGGTGCCGCATAGCGGCACATACCGAAACCATTCACCATTCACCATTCATCACTCATCCAAAGATGCGTTGCGAAGCAGCATCCCAAAATCCTCCATCTTCCATCTTCCATCTTCCATCGACTCTCGGGATAGCAATCCCACGCTACGCGATCAATTACTAGTTACTCGTTACTCGTTACTAGTTTCTACAATTCGGTTCCTCACTCCTCATTCCTCACTCCTCACTTGCGGAGCGCTGCGTGTTCTTTAAAACCATCGACTTTTCAAAATACTCCAGCATCAAAATCGGTCCAAAAATCGACGTACTGATGATCGAGAAAGAGGATGGAATTCCCAAAGACCGTTACCTGATCGGCGGAGCCAACAACCTGCTGCTCTCCCCCACGCCGCCTCCCCTGATGATGCTCTCGAAGGATTTCGACTACTGCCGTATCGAGGGTGATATGCTGGAGATCGGTGCCGCCACCCCCACAGGGAAGATCCTCAGCTTCGCCAAAAAACACGACCTGGCCGGCTTCGAGTTCGTCGCCAAACTTCCGGGAACCCTGGGCGGGATGCTGGCGATGAATGCCGGGGTCAAAAGCTACGAGATCTTCCCGCTGCTGGCGTCGATCCGCATCGGCAACGCATGGATCCCGGCCAAAGAGATCGAACATGGCTACCGCTATGCCCGGCTGCCCGGGATCGCCGCCGCTGCCCGCTTTCCTATCCGCCGGGGCTATGACGAAAACCTGCGTCGGGAACTCCTGACACTGCGAAACAATCAGCCTAGGGAACCCAGTGCCGGCAGCGCTTTCAAAAACCCGCCGGGAGACTACGCCGGGCGGCTCATCGAGGCGGTGGGGCTCAAAGGTTGCCGCCGGGGAGGGATGGCCTGGAGTGAAGTGCATGCCAACTTCCTTGTCAACCTGGGTGGGGGAACCTACGACGAGGCGATCGCCCTGATCAACCTGGCCAAAGAACGGGTGATGGAGCGCTTTGGCATCTCCCTGGAAGAGGAGATCAAAATCCTCACAGCTTGACAGGGTGTCACCCTTCTGACAATCGGTCCGATGTGACAGTTGACAGGCAGCTCAATCCTTTTTCTTCCCCAATGGGTGCGCTTTCATATACTCTTTGTACTTCTGGGCACTTCCCAGCTTGGTGTAGATCTGGGTCGTCGCCATACTGGAGTGGCCCAGCAGTTCGCTGACGTCGGAGATACGCGCACCATGCTCCAGCAGATGGGTGGCGAAGGAGTGGCGCAGCTGGTGGGGCGTGGCTTTGATCCCCCGGGAGCGGAAGAGTTTCTGAACCCGGTATCGCAGCTGGGCGGCACTCATAGGGGCGTTCCCTTTTTCGAAGAGGTACTCTCCGCCGGGATGGAGGGAGAGATAGGCCTCCAGAAGTTTCTTGACTTTGGGAGGAATCGGCAGCTGCCGGCTCTTGCCCCCCTTGCCATGAATCGTGATCCATTCACCCCGGATCTGTTCCCGCCGCAGTGAGGCCAGCTCGGAGATCCGAAGCCCCAGGCCGTAGAGCAGTGCCAGCATCAGCCGCTCCGTCGGATCCGCCGCCTCCATCACCTCCCGGATATATCCCTCGTCGATGGGTTTGGGCAGGGTCCTGGGGACCTTGACCGAATCGTCCCCTTCCAGGACGATCGCCATCTCTTTCTGCTCCTGAAGATAGCGGACAAAGGAGCGGATGGCACTGAGCTTCTTGGCCACGGTGCGACGCTGATTGGCGGCGATCTCCCGGCGCAGCGGCATGATATCCAGGACGATGCCCTCCTTCTCTTTGCGCAGCCGATGATGGATGAGCATCTGCCGCAGCGGAAGCTCATAGGTCTCCACGGTCGTTTCGCTGTACCCCCGGATCTGGAAGAGATAGTCGAGAAAATCGTCCACCAGTTCGGGGAGACTCATTGGAGACTCCTGTGGAGTCTTCGAGTAAAGAGTGAAGAGTGAAGAGTGAGAAACCGGGTAGAAACTAGTAACGAGGAACTAGTAACTAGAAACTGAAAACTGTGTAGCGTGTGATTGCTATCCCGAGAGTCGATGGAAGATGGAAGATGGAAGATGGAAGATTTTGGGACGCTGCTTCGCAACGCATCTTTTTGGAGGCGGGATTTCAGTTCCGCATTGCAGGGCTGAAGCCCTGCCCCCAATGACCAATGACCAATGACCAATGACATCGCCCTATGCGATCTGTCTTGCAACTTGCAACTTGCTGCTTTCCCTCTGCCGACTGCCGACTGCCGACTGCCGACGGAATTCAAATGACAAAAAGCAACGCCGTTGGCACCCCTCTTTTCATCCAAAATCCATAATCCAAAATCCAAAATTAAACAATCTCTCCTTCAAGAGAGCGTCGCATGGCCCGGGTGATCCGCACCGGCAGGATCTGTCCCAGCAGCTCTTCGCTTCCTTCCACGCTCACCAGCCGCCCGTCGGCGCTGCGGCCGGCGACCCGGTTGCCGGGGCGGAGCTCTTCGAAATAGACCTGGTGTATCTTCCCCTCCTGGCCGGCCATGATCTCGTCGACGATCTCGTCGTGGCGGGCCTGGAGCCTGCGCAGCCGCTCGGCCGCCACCGCCTCGGGGACCTGCTCCTCGTACTCCGCCGCCGCCGTGAAAGGCCGGGGAGAGTAGCGGAAACTGAACATCTGATCGAAACGCACCGCCTCCAGCACCTCCATCGTCTCGGCGAAATCCTCGTCGGTCTCTCCGGGGAATCCAACAATAATATCGGTGGAGATCGCCACCTCCGGAACCATCTCGCGTATCTTTCGGCAGCGATCGAGGAACCACTCCTTGGAGTAGCCCCGCTTCATCTGCTTGAGCAGCCGAGTCGATCCGCTCTGGAGGGGGACATGGATCTGGGGGCAGACCTTCGGGTTGGCGGCGAACTCCTCCAGAAACTCGTCATCCATATGGAGGGGATGGGGCGACTGAAAGCGGATCCGTTCCAGCCCCTCCACCTCGCTCACCCGGCGCAGCAGCTCCGTAAAGTTGCCCACCTCATCCTCTCCGGCGCTGAAGCGGCGCCCGTAGTTGTTGACATTCTGCCCCAGCAGGATCACCTCTTTGGCTCCGCTCTCCACGGCCCGCTCGACTTCCTGCAGGATCAGCCGGCTGGGAATGGAGATCTCCTCCCCCCGGGTTGCCGGAACGATACAGAAGGTGCACTGTTTGTCACACCCGATGGAGATGTTGACCATCGCTTTGAAGGGATTGCTGCGGTACTCCCCGAAGGGATAGGTACTCTCGTCGTAATCGGTCTCCACCTCAACGGCATGCTTCTGCTTCAACACTTTGGTGATCTTGGAGACGTTGCGGGCTCCCAGGACGAAATCGACATAGGGAGCCCGTCGGATGATCTCCTCCCCCAGGTGGCTGGCGGTGCATCCGGTCACGCCGATTTTGGCACCCTCTTTTCGCATTTGACGGAAACGGCCGATCTCCGAAAAGAGCTTCGCTACCGGCTTCTCCCGCACCGAACAGGTGTTGATGATGATCAGGTCCGCCTCGGAAAGCTCTTCCGTCAGGACATACTCCTCTTTGCGGGAGAGCTCGGCAATCATATGCTCGGTATCCCGGACGTTCATGGCACAGCCCAGGGTTTCGATATAGAGTTTTTTGCTCATTGGGGATGCGTTCACTGCTGAACGATATGAACCTCGTAGATATATTCGTCTTCGTTGAGGCCGTATTTGACCTCCCGCATATAGACGTTGTAACCTTTTTCCTCGAAATATTCTATCAGTGCTTTGAGATCCTTGTGGGAGTTGTCCCGATCGAAATAGAAGATCGACTTCTCGGGAAGCATCTCCTCGATTTTGCTCAATTCGACGGTTTTCGGTTTGGCTTTGAGTGTCGTTCGTGCCAGTTTCAGTTTCATTGGGTTCCCTTTCCCGCACGCGCTGCGGGGATATTGAAGTATTTATTTAGATTATACTTTATTTTCCGTAAAGCTTCGATTAGATACAATGGTATTCCTCAAAAAGAAAGAAAATCCTGCACGAATCGTAACTCTCAAGCCGTCAATTTATCGATAGTCTCGTCTGTGCCGGAATCAATAAAACGCAAGAAACGAAGGATAAGCAATGCAAAAAATTCTCTCCATCATCGAGTCGATGGCCCACGAAAAAAACCTCTCGGTGGAAAGTGCCCTGGAAGCTTTCAAGGAAGCGCTCATCCAGACCGCCAAGCGTCTTGCCGGGGAAGAGAGCCAGTTTGAAGTGGAGATCGACCGGGACAACGAGGACTACCATATCTACAAGGTCCTCACCGTTGTGGAAAACGACGATCCCCGAGCCCAGGAAGAGCCCGAGAGCTACATCACCGTCGACGAAGCCAAAAGCTACGACGAGGGGATCGAGCCGGGTGACAAGATCCGCAGCGAATTCCACCTGGAGGATTACGGCCGCACCGCCGCCGCCAATCTTTTCCATGAGCTGGAGTACCATATCCAGCGCCGGATCGAGCAGGACCTCTTCGACAAGTACAAAGCCAAGGTAGGCTCCATCATCATCGGAACCGTCAGCCGGGTCGACGATGCGGGCAACACCTATGTGGAGATCGGGGAGCTCAAAGGGATCCTCAGCCAGCGCAACCGGATCAAGGGGGAGAGCTTCAAAACCGGCGACACCCTCAAGGCTCTGCTGCGCTTCGTCTCCATCGACCCCAAGTACGGCATGCACCTGGAGCTCACCCGCACCGCTCCCAAGTTTCTGGAGGAGCTGATGAAGCGGGAGGTTCCCGAGATCCAGGACGGGGCCGTAGAGATCATCTCCTCTTCCCGGATCCCCGGGGAACGGGCCAAAGTAGCCCTCAAGACCGACCGCCCCGACATCGATCCCATCGGCGCCGCCGTCGGTCAGCGCGGGGTACGGATCAACGCCGTCAGCGAAGAGCTCTGCGGCGAAAACATCGACTGTATCGAGTACTCCCCCATTCCGGAGATCTTCATCACCCGGGCCCTCTCCCCGGCTGTGGTCCAGAACGTGAGAATCGAAAACAACAACACCGCCGATCAGAAAGCCATCGTCGACATCACCGCCGACCAGAAAGCCAAGGCCATCGGCAAAAGCGGAATCAATATCCGCCTGGCCTCCATGCTGACCAAGTATCAGATCGAGCTTAACGAGGTCGAGGGAATCGTCGAACGTGCCCCTTCCGCCACCGAAGAGAAGACCAAAGATCTCTCCGCCCTGGAAAACCTCTTCAAATAGCAGACGCCGTCTGCTTCATCGCCATGCCCGATAAAACCCTCCTCAAAACCGTTCGCTTCAACCGGGAGACCTTCGAGGCTCTCCGGCAACTTGCCGAGAATGAAGGGCGTCCGATCGACACTCTGATTTCAGAGGCCCTGGACGTCTGGCTCGAGGCGAAGGCCCAAGCCCTGATGGAGGCGGAGATGGAGCGGGAGAAGAGAGAGACCACTTTCGACTACGACGAATTCTGGGACGGCGTGAATCTGGATTGAACCCAAATTTTGCAGTAGAAAGTGCTTCAGATGCATCGATGCTCGGTGCGTAGGGGTGTCGGAGAGAAGCGCAGGCGCACCCGGAAGGTGCGTTGAGCACTCGCTTCGATCGCCCATACCGCCGATGATCGATGCAGAAGGGGTGCTGGCTAATGCAAATTTTGGGTTGAACCTCAACGCCTCCGGTGCGGGTCGATGGCCAGCAGCACCAGATCGGCGATCATATTTCCCAGCAGCGTCAAAAAAGCCCCCACAACCAGAATCCCCATGATGACGGGGTAATCCCGTGCCAGAGCGCTTTGATAAAAGAGCAGCCCCATTCCGTCAATGGAGAAGATCTGCTCCAGGATGACACTGCCTCCCAGCAGTCCCGGCAGCGAGAGCCCCAGAATCGTCACGATAAAAGGCATCAGATTGGGGTAGATGTAACGGCGGACGATGATCTTCTCACTCAGGCCTCTGGCTTTGGCATAGAAGAGGTAGTCGCTTTTGAGGATCTCCCGGGTCAGGGAGCGGATATAGAGCATCAGCGACCCCAATCCGGTAAAGACCACCACCGTCACCGGTAGCACCAGATGCCAGGCGATATCGAGCCAGCGGGCGGGCCCCTGCTTCGGTTCCAGTCCCTCCAGCCCCGCCATGGGGAACCACCCCAGCTTCAGACCGAAGACCAGAATCAGCAGCAAAGCCAGATAGAAGGAGGGCATGGCGTAGCTCAGCAGTGAGAGCTGTTTCATCGTGCTCTCATAGGCTCCGCCCTTGAGAGCGCTGCGGATCCCGTAGCGAAAAGCCAGCCAAAAGATCAGAACCATCGAGACGAGGTTGATCCCCAGGGTGATACCGATCCTTGCCCCGATCTCGTCGATCACCCGGTTGCCGCTGGCGAAAGAGACGCCGAAATCGAGATGGAGCATCGCTTTGAGCCAATCGAGATATTGAATCCAGAGGGGTTTGTCCAGTCCGTAGACCGCTTTGAGGTGGGCGATCGCCTCCGGCGTCATATTGGGATTGAGCCCCCCCGCGGCAAAAAAGCTGTTGGGGGCCATATGGATCGCTCCGAAGGTGATCAGGGAGATCAGCCAGAGCATGGCGGCCAGATAGAGGAGTTTGCGAAAAAAGAGGAGCAGGGTCGGCTTCATACCTGGGGAGGCGCCACCACACTCATCATGGCATGGAAACTCTCGGGATCGAGGGAGGCGGAGCCGACCAGCACCCCGTCCACATCGGCAATGGCGGCAATCGCTTTGATGTTGGTGGGCTTGACACTGCCGCCGTAGAGCAGCGGCCGTTTGATCCGGCGACGCAGCTCGGCGTGGGTCGCGGCGATCTCCTCCTCCTTGGCGGCGCGTCCGGTTCCGATGGCCCAGACCGGTTCATAGGCGACAATCAGCCGTTCATAGTCCAGATCGATCCCGTCGAACTGCTCCCAGAGATACTCGGCCACCGCTTCGTCCCCCTCCCGGCGCACCTCCAACGGCTCACCGACACAGTAGACGATCTGCAGTCCCTGTTCAGCGAAAAAGGCGAACTTTTGGGCGATGAACTCCTGGCTCTCCCCCAGGATCCGTCGGCGTTCACTGTGCCCCAGGAGCACGGTATCGATCCCGAACTCCCCGAGCTGACTCAGGCCGATCTCTCCGGTATAGGCCCCTTCCCGGGCGGGATAGGCGTTTTGGGCCCCGACGGTGATCCAGTCACGGGAGGGCTGCAACGCCGTCGCCGGAGGGAAAACCATCACTTTGAAGGGGTACTCCGCCGCCTCCATGAGGGCTTCGAGGCGGTCCAGATACTCTGTTGTGCTTTCGCGGGTGTGGTGCATTTTGAAATTGGCGGCAAAGATCATTCTCTCTCCTTTAGGCTTGCAACGCGACGATACCGGGGAGCTCTTCTCCCTCGATGAGCTTCAGGCTGGCCCCTCCGCCGGTACTGACAAAGGTCATCTCGTCCACATCCCCGGCCCGGGCCGCCACGTCAGCGGTGTCACCTCCTCCCACGATCGTCGTGGCGTGGCTCTCGGCGATGTAGTGGGACATCTTGATGGAGCCTTTGGCGAACTTCTCCATCTCGTAGACTCCCATCGGCCCGTTCCACATGATGGTATGGGCATCGTTGAGGGCTTCCCGAAAAAGCCGGGTGCTGGCCGGACCGATATCCAGCCCCATCCACCCTTCGGGAATCTCCTGGGTCGGCAGATACTTGACCGTTGCCGTCTCGCTCAGCTCCGGGGCAACCACCACATCGACGGGCAGATAGAATTTGACACCGTTCTTTTTGGCTTTGTAGGTAATGGTCCGTGCCTCGTCGATAAGATCCTCCTCCACCAGTGAGTTTCCAACCTCATACCCCTGGGCCTTGAGGAAGGTAAAGGCCATCCCGCCTCCGATGATAATCTTGTCCACCTTGCCGATAAGCCGGTTCAGCGCCTCCAGCTTGCCCGAGACTTTGCTCCCGCCGACGACCGCGACGAAAGGACGGGAGGGATTCTCCAAAACCTTGGCGAAGAAGTTGACCTCCTTGGCCAGGAGGAAGCCCGCCGCCTTGTGCTCCTTGTCATAGAGGGAGGCGATGGCGTGGATCGAAGCATGTTTGCGGTGGCAGGCCCCGAAGGCGTCGTTGACATAGAATTCACCGAATTGGGCCAGCTTTTTGGCGAACTCGATGTCATCTTTGGTCTCGCCGGGATCGAAGCGGAGGTTTTCCAGAAGAAGCACATCCCCCTCTTCCATCCCCTGGAAGAGTTCCAGGGCCCGGGGAGTGATGACCGCCCCCGCTTTGGAGTCGTCGAAATAGAGATGGTTTTTATGCTTCAGCAGGATATCGAGGCGCTTGTAGACAGGGTAGAGGGAATACTTCTCCTCGAACTTTCCGGGTTCGGGACGCTCAAAGTGAGAACCGAGTACCACCTTACAGTTCCGGTCAATACAGTAGCGAATAGTCTGGAGCGCCGCCCGGATCCGCCGATCGTCAGTGATGTTGCCGAACTCGTCGATGGGCACATTGAAATCACAGCGGATGAAGACGGTGGAGCCGTCAATCTCCAGGTCCTTGATGGTTTTGAGCATTTCCCCTCCCTTTTTATCTGATGACTGTTTCGTTTTCTCCCGAAATTTCCTCCTAAACGCGCAGACGCCTATTCCGGGATTATGGTAAACTTCCTAATATTTTACTCCATCAGAGGTTATCGCTTGGTTAAAGGATCGGGGGAGGCGGCACTGTTTGGCGGGAGCTTCGACCCTCCGCATCTCGGGCATCGCCGGATCGTCGAGAAACTGCTGGAAGAGCCCCGAATCGATCAAGTGATCGTCGTTCCCGCCTGGCTCAATCCCTTCAAGGAACAGAGCCACGCTTCGGCCCTTCAGCGTCTGGAGTGGTGCCGGAGAGTCTTCGATCTGCCGGGGGTGGAGGTGAGCGACTATGAGATCCGGCAGGGACGGCCGGTCTATACCATCGAGACCTGGCGGGCTCTGAAGAAGAGTTACCCTCTGAGATACCTTGTGATCGGCAGCGACAACCTCTCCTCCGTCACCAAGTGGAAAGATTTCGAGACCCTGAACCGGGAGGCGATCTGGATCGTCGCCACCCGGGGCGAAGAGCACCCCGACCTCTCGATGCTTCGAGAGGCGCAGATCCTGCCGGTGGAGGTCCCCGTCAGCTCGACCGAGATCCGCCGGGGCCGCGGGCTGGAGTATGTGGATCCCAGGATCCGTGACGAAGTGATCCAAACCTATCATCTATCAAAGGAGACTCTGTGACACTACAGGAACGTGTCGATCGTATCGTCCATCTATTGGACAGCAAAAAAGCCGAAGAGATCGAAGTTTTCGATCTGGGCAATGTGGACTATATCGCCAAGCAGGTGATCATCGCCAACTCCCTGGGGGGCAAACATACCCAGGCCCTTTTCGACAACATGAAAGAGGAGCTCAAGCCGCTGGGTGAGACCTTTTACGGCTCCGACGAGAGCGACGAATGGATCGTCGCCGACCTGGGCGAGATCATCGTCCACCTCATGACCCCCAACTACCGCCAGCGCTACAGCCTGGAGGAGTTCCTCGAAGAGCTGAGAGCGGCCAAAAACTCACAAAAGTAGGAAGTTCTCCCACACTCAAAGATCGAAGCGGTCCCGCTCCATCACGGCACTCCAGGCGGCGATGAAGTCCCGCACGAAGCGCTCTTCATTGTCCTCCTGGGCGTAGAATTCAGCCTGGGCCCGGAGCTGGGAGTTGGCTCCGAAGACCAGATCGACCCGGCTGGCCCGCCAGCGCAGATCCCCCGTTTTGCGGTCTCTCCCTTCGAAGATCCATCCCCGTTCGTCCGCCGGACTCCATTGGGTCCCCATATCGAGGAGGTTGTCGAAAAAGTCGTTGCCGAGCACCCCCGGGCGCTCGGTGAGCACTCCGAGACCCTTGTCGCCCCAGACGGCACCCAGCGCACGCAATCCCCCCACCAGAACCGTTATCTCAGGAGCGCTCAGACGCAGCAGTGACGCCTTGTCGATCAGGGCCTCTTCGGCCCGGAGCGTACAGTCGGGATGGAGATAGTTGCGAAACCCCTCGGCCACCGGCTCCAGATAGGAGAAGGACTCCTCGTCGGTCTGCTCCTGCAGGGCATCGACTCGCCCCTGACGGAAAGGGACCTCTACCTCGATGCTGGCAGCCAAGGCACCCTCTTCCACGGCGCAGTTACCCGCCAGGACGATCAAGTCGGCCAGAGAGATCCCCGTCCCATCGTCACAGGAGGCGTTGAACCCCCCTCGGATCTCCTCCAGAACTGCCAGGACCCGTTCGAGGCGCTCGGGTTCGTTGGCGGGCCAGCTTCGCTGGGGAGCCAGGGCGATCCGGGCTCCGTTGGCTCCTCCGCGCTTGTCCGAATCCCGGTAGGTGGAGGCCGAAGCCCAGGCGACGAAGACCCGATCGGCGACGGAGAGCCCTGATGTTCGGATCCGCTCTTTGAGCTCCGCGATCCGAGCCGGATCGAGCGGTGCGAAACGCCGCGTCGGGAGCGGATCCTGCCAGATCAGATCCTCCTTGGGGACCTCCGGTCCGAGATAGCGGGATTTGGGGCCCATGTCCCGGTGGGTGAGCTTGAACCAGGCCCGGACGAACGCCTCCTCGAAGGCGTCGGGATCCTCCAGGAACCGCCGGGAAATTTTGGCGTACTCCGGATCCATCCGCAGTGCCAGATCGGTAGTGAGCATCACCGTTTTGCGCTTCGCCTCGGGATCGTGGGCATCCGGGACCAGATCCCCCTCCGCCGGGGCGACCGGCTCCCACTGCCAAGCCCCCGCAGGGCTTTTGGTCAGATTCCAGTCATAGGCGAAAAGAAGACGCAGAAAGTCGCTGTCCCATCGGATCGGATTGGGGGTCCAGGCCCCCTCCAGACCGCTGGTGATCGTATCGGGCCCTTTGCCGCTGCCGAAGCGGTTTTTCCACCCCAGCCCCTGCTCCTCGATCGGCGCCGCTTCCGGTTCGGGGCCGAGATATTTTTCCGGATCGGCGGCGCCGTGGTTCTTGCCGAAAGTGTGGCCCCCGGCGATCAGCGCGACGGTCTCTTCGTCGTTCATCCCCATTCGGGCGAAACTCTCCCGGATATCCCGGGCAGCCGCCAGCGCATCGGGGACGCCGTCGGGACCTTCGGGGTTGACGTAGATCAGCCCCATCTGCACCGCTGCCAGGGGATTGTCCAGCTCACGCCCCTCTTTGTGCCGCATATCGCCAAGCCACTCCTGCTCCGGTCCCCAGTAGATGTCCTCCTCCGGCTCCCAGATGTCCTCGCGCCCCCCGCCGAAACCGAAGGTGCGCAGCCCCATCGACTCCATCGCCACGTTCCCCGCCAGAATCATCAGATCGGCCCAGGAGATCGCGTTGCCGTATTTCTGTTTGACGGGCCACAGAAGCCGTCGTGCTTTGTCGAGGTTGACGTTATCGGGCCAGCTGTTGAGCGGAGCGAAACGCTGATTGCCGGTCCCTCCTCCCCCACGGCCGTCCATGATCCGGTAGGTCCCGGCGCTGTGCCACGCCATCCGGATGAAAAACGGACCGTAGTGGCCCCAATCGGCGGGCCACCACTCCTGCGATTCGGTCATCAGCTTCTTCAGATCCTCCTTGAGCCCCTCGTAGTCGAGTCGTGCGAACGCTTCGCGATAGTCCAGAGTCTCGTCGGGGACGATTGAGCCCCGGTTTTGGTGCAGAATCTTCAGATTGAGCTGTTCGGGCCACCAGTCACGGATCGACTCGGCCCCCAGGGTCGTATGGGTGAAAGCACTCTCTTCCGCCGGACATTTTTTTTCAGTTTTCATCTTTGTCTTCTTTCGATTGATTTATAGTACCCGGCTACAAACCGGTACCGCAGTACGGGCCTGCCTAGCCGGCAGTGACATCGGGACAACGCTTTTTGAAGTATTCCCGGTCGGCCTTGCAAAGCGGGCACTGGGCGGGAGGACGCTTGCCCCGGTGAACGTGGCCGCAGACTTCGCAGATCCACTCTTCGTTGTTCTCGCTGTCGAAGAACCCTTCCCGCTCCAGGGCCGCTTTGAGCTCCAGATACTCCCGCTCGTGCTCCACCTCCACCTTGCCGATGGCCCGCAAGAGCCGGGCGATAGCCTCCAGACCCTCCTCTTTGGCGATGGCGGCGAAGTTGGGGTACATCTCCTCGTGCTCGTAGCGCTCTCCGTCGGCGGCGTACTGCAGATTCTTCTGGGTGCTGTCGAGCTCCACTCCGTGGACCAGTTTGTTGTAGGCTTTGAACTCCGCCTGGGCGTGGTATTTCTCGTTGTCGGCCGCCTCCTGGAAGAAGCGGGCGATCCGGTGCAGCCCCTCCTCCATCGCCACCTCGGCGAAGAACTCATATTTGTTCCGCGCCTGGGATTCGCCGGCGAAGGCTTTCATCAGATTGACTGCCGTCAGATTCTCCGTGGTACAGACCATCTCCTGACCGCAGCAGACCAGGGTGCCGCCTCCGACGTGTTGAACCTCCACCTCGTTGCCGCAGACCTCGCATTTGTAACTTTCGTATTGTTTCATTGTTTTTTCCTTTTTTGTTATTTTTATTGAACCCTCTGATTATATCCGAGAGAGGTTTCACTCGATGGCGACAAAGGAGCGTTCAATCCGTGAAACGGGCGCTTGCGTTCGCGACTGCCAGAGTCATCGAGTGAAACCGGTTGTTTTTCAGAGCACTCAATTAAGATAAAGGGGGCGGGACTTCAGACCTGCGCAGGGCTAAAGCCCCGCCTCCAAAGTCACCGCATCCACTCGTTCTATTTTGAACCTCAGCCTCTCAGGGAGCTGATGAACTCGGTGATATCCTCATGGAGCGCCGTCAGGTCCTCCTCGTGCTCTACCTCGTCGGCCAGGATCTGGCTGACCAGGTCGTAGGTGACGATATCCTTCTCGCGGGTCATCTCCGCCAACTCTGAGTAGGTGCTGATAGCACACTGCTCCCCTTTGATGGCATCCTCCAGGATCGCCACCACGTCGAAATCTTTGGGCTCTTCGTAACCGCAGTTGGTCTGGGTGAACCACTCTTTGGGACTCAGCAGCGGGGTCCCGCCCAGCTGTAGGATCCGCTGCGCCACCATATCGGCGTGGCGCAGCTCATCGGCCGCGTGCTGTTGCAGTTCGGCGATCGCCGCGTCTTTCATGATCCCCTTGACCACCTTCTCCTCGATGTAATACTGATAATAGGCCAGCCACTCATCGGCGTAGGCTTTGTTGAGAAGCCGAATCAGCTCCGAGACCTCGATCCCTTTGATAATGGAGTTTCCTCTTCGTGCCATCATTTCTCCTTCTGATTTTCTTATGGATAAATTTTTTCCATAAAGAATTATATGCTAAATACTCTTAAAGGAAAATTATTTTCCAAATAAATTTACTTATGAAACCTATAATCTGTGGCAAAGAGGGTGGAGGCCTAAAAAATGGCTGAGAGGGTGAATAGACGCCCTGAATCCCTATGGATGGGTATTTATCATCCCATATTCCGGATCTGGTCCGGAATGACACAGTTTTTCAGAGAGCTTTATTGGAGTATAAAAGAGATAGCGAAAAATTTGAAGAGAACAGGATCAGAAAATCAGCCCTCGTAGCGGGAGCCTTCAAAAAAGTTCAGCGCCACAAAGAGCAGCAGGGTCGCCGCCGGCAGGAGAAAGGCCCACCAGAGATAGCGTTCTTTGTAGAGATAGAAGAGCAGCGCCAGCCATGCCAGAGCCAGAAGCACCGCATGGGCCAGAAAGAGCGGCAGGATCGCCCGCATGGTCAGGCCCATCATCGCCAGGGAGGCGATCCAGAGGAAAGTCCCCAGCGCGATAAGACTCTTGCGCCAGTCACGTCGGCGATACCAATCCAGGGCGATCAGCCCCAGGGTCAGCAGGACGAAGAAGAAGATGCGGCCCATCAGAGGCGCTCCAGCACCTTGATCCCCAGGATCTCCAGTGCCAGCCGCAGGGTCTCAGCCGTACAGCGGGCCAGGATCAGACGGCTTTGACGCAGATCCTCGGGGACATCCTCTCTCAGGATGGGGTTGTTCTCGTAGAACTTCATGAAGAGGGTGGCCAGTTCGTAGAGGTAGGTCGTGATGTAGTGGGGCATCGCCTCCCGCGCCGCGGCCCGGAGCACATCTTCGAGCTGGAGCAGCTTCAGCGCCAGCCGCCGCTCCAGTTCATCGCCGATCTTCACTTCACCGGTCACCTCGCCCTGGTATTTGCGGAAGATGGAGCGGATCCGGGCATAGGCGTACTGCTGATAGAGGGAGGTATTGCCCTCCAGGGAGAGCATCCGGTCCCAGTCGAAGATATAGTTGGACTCCCGGTTGATGGAGAGGTCCGAATACTTCACCGCCCCGATCCCCACGATCTCGGCGATCTTCTCCAGCTCCTCTTTGCTATAGGCCTCCCGCTGGGTGATGGCCCCTTTGGCCCGTTCGACCGCCTCTTCCAGCAGATCGATCAGTTTGACGGTACCGCCGTCACGGGTCTTGAAAGGACGGCCCGACTTGTCTAACATCATCCCGAAAGAGACATGCTCCAGCTGCACATCCTCCGGAGCGTACCCGGCCAGACGCGCCACAGTAAAGACCTGTTGGAAGTGACCCGCCTGTCGGGCATCCACCACGTAACTGATCCGTTTGGCTCCCAGCTGGGCGACCCGGAAGCGGATCGCCGCCAGATCGGTGGTGGCGTAGAGGAAGCCGCCGTCGCTCTTCTGAATGATCAGGGGGTTCTCCTCCCCCTCCGTGAAGACCACTTTGGCCCCCTGGCTCTCCTGCAGCAGCCCCTTGGCCTCCAGATCTTTGACAATAGCCTCCAGGTCATCGTTGTAGCTGCTCTCGGCCCGCACATCCTCCCGGGTCAGTTTCACGTGAAGTTTGGAGTAGACCTCTTCGCAGTGCCCCAGGGATTTGTCGATGAAATTCTCCCAGAGGTGCAGACAGCGCACATCGCCCCCCTGGAGCTTCACCACATACTCCCGGGATTTGTCGGCGAAAGCCGCATCCTCGTCAAAACGCTTCTTGGCCGCCTTGTAGAACTCTTCCAGGTCGTGGAGGCTCCCTTCGGCTCCCTCGCCCAGCTCCTCGAGATAAGCAATCAGCATCCCAAACTGGGTCCCCCAGTCTCCAATATGGTTCTGGCGGATCACCTCATCCCCCAGGAAGGCAAAGAGATTGGCCAGGGAGTCCCCGATAATCGTGGAGCGCAGGTGCCCCACATGCATCTGCTTGGCCATGTTGGGGCTGGAGTAGTCCACCACCACCTTGCGGGGGGTCTCGAAACGTCCGACCCCCAGACGCTCGTCCCGGGCCGCCGCATCGAGACCTGCGGCCAGCCAGTCGGCACGGAGGTGGAGATTGATGAAGCCGGGACCGGCGATCTCGACCCGATCGAGCATTTCGTTCTCTTCGATCGCCTCCACGATGGATTGGGCGATCTCACGAGGATTACGTCCCAGGCGCTTGGCCAGGGCCATCGCTCCGTTGAACTGATAGTCGCCGAATTCCGGTTTGCCCGCTTCGTTGACCTGGACATTTTCAGCCGGAATCTCTGCCCGTTCACAGGCACGCTGTATCAACTGATTGAGTTGTGATTTGATCTGCATCGTTTATTGAATCCGTTATTGAGGAATTGTGTGAAGATGGCTCCAAAGAGCCGGGGAGAGGGGAGTGGACTCCCGGGTCATTTAGGCCTTTTGACTCTCTTTGACATCGGCGCTCTGCTCGGCAGAAGCGCTCTTCTCTTTGTTTTCGATCTCTTTGGCAGGTGTTTCGGAAGACTCCTCATCCTCTTTGACCGCCTGTTTGAAATCCTTGATCCCTTTTCCCAGGCCTTTGGCCAGTTCGGGAATCTTCTTTCCGCCGAAGAGGAGGACAATCACTCCCACGACCAACAGCAGTTCCCATCCGCTAGGCATACCCATCGTCTGATCCTTTCATCCGCGCCGCAGCGCTTCTCTCTGTTGAATTTGGAGGTATTATACTGGAACTTTTTTAATGAGGAGTATTGGAAACTGTAGCGAGCCAGGATTCCCGGAAACGCTCCAGTGCCTCGTGCCCCGGACGGAGTCGGGCCGCCCGCGCGATGGAGACGAACTCCTCCGTCGCCTTTTCCAGATCGTCGTTGACGATCAGGAAGTCATACTCCTCCAGGGCCCGGATCTCCTCCCGGGCGTTCTCCAGACGCCTCCGGACGGTGTCGGGATCGTCGGTGGAACGGCTCATCAGACGGCGTTCCAGCTCCGCCAGAGTCGGCGGAGTGATAAAGGCGGAGGTGATTCGGTCCCCCATCCGCTCCCTGGCAAGCCGATGCCCCTGGACATCGATGTCGAAGATCACCAGCTTCCCCTCGGCCAATGCCTCGCGGACCGGTTTGAGGGAGGTCCCGTAGTAGTTGCCATGGACCCGGGCATACTCCAGAAACTCCCCGGCAGCGATCTCCCGCTCGAAACTCTCCTTGTCGGTAAAGTAGTAGTCCACCCCGTGAACCTCTCCCTCTCTCGGGGGGCGGGTCGTGGTGGAAATAGAGAAGTAAAAATCTCCGATATGGGGTTCCGCCCGCTGAATGATCGTACTTTTCCCCGCTCCGCTGGGACCGGAGAGGATCAGGATCGCGCCGTTCATCGTTCCTCCTCTGGAAATTCGATGGTAAGGCGAATTCTCGCACCCCGGAGAATCTTTTTCAGCTTTTTGCTTCGGAAACGCTCCAGCATCTCCAAAAAGGTCTCCACATCGATCGTCTGCTCCGCGCTTTCCCTTCCCATCTCCGAAGCGCTCTCTTCAATCTCGCCCTCCAGCAGGCGGCGGATACGGCGGATCTCCTCCTCGTCCAGGATCTCGGTCCCCTCCCCATCCGGGCTCAAGCCCTCCTCTTCGAGAAAATCCCGGATACTCTCCTGCCCAACGGCTCCCTCCTCCGAGGGGTCCTGCAGGAGGGCTTTTTGGATATCCGCCGGGAGAAAGGGTTTGGGAATGACCGCATCGAAACGTTGCGGGTCCGACAGGAGCGAAGGATCTCCCAGCAGGATACGACGCCCCGCGAGCAGATGATCGATCCCGATCTCTCCGAGCCCCTCAAGGAAACGGTCCTCTTCAAAAATCAGGTCATAATGGTCAGAGGTAAGCGCCTCGGGGCGGTCCAGAACTTCCAACCGGGCCCCTTCGATCTGGCGCAATCCCAGTCTTACCAGTTCCTGGACCACACGATTTCGGCTCAAAAGCAGTATCCGCATCTCTCTCCTTCTTTCGCTTTGCCGGAGATACCCCGGAATATCTCTGTCTCTTCCTTCAAGAAGCTCCGCCTATACTCTCACCACCCACCCGAACCGGGATGACAGTATCTGCCTTGATTGTTCAAAAGCTCTCTTGGCGGTTTGAACTTGTAGTAGTGAGAGTATTATATCTAGGATCGACTAAAGGCAATGGGAAGGTCAATTTGGAGATGTTGTGTCACGGTAAATTGGAGGGAGAGTGAAGTGGTACGCCCGACAGGATTCGAACCTGTGACCTTCTGAACCGCAATCAGATGCTCTATCCAGCTGAGCCACGGGCGCATGTTTTGGAGCCGAATTCTATCCGATCAATGCTTAAGAGAAAATAAAGTTTAACTTTCCTTCCAAGCTCTGCGAAGAAGATTCATCGGTCCAAACAACGCATGGGCCTCCGCGTTGGTGATGAAACTGTGGTTGTAGGGGTGCTCCATTGCAACCCTTGGCAGGCCTTCCGCTGCAGAGAGACGCTCGACCTCCCGAGCATGGGCTCCAAAGAGGATCAGTGTCGGTGTATGCTCTGTCAGACCCGCCAGAAGTATTTCCACAAATTCTCGCCAGGCCCGGATATGACGGCGGGAAGCCTCGGATCCGCTGAAGACCAGTGCCATATTGAGCAGCAGTACACCGGCGGTCTCAAAGTTGTGACGCAATTCCTGCATCGTATCGATCAAATCACTCTTGTCCAGAGCGGCGATAGCCTCCTGGGAGGTATCGGCCGGATCGAGACTACTGTCGGCCACCAGCGCCATCTTGATGAAGTTTCGCAGGCTGGTGGCCCGATTGACCTCTTTGCTCAGACCCTTTTCAGAAAAGATTTTGTCAACTCTTCCGTCGATAAAGGCGTAGCCGATGGCACTCTCCTCCCGTGGATAGGGATCCTGCCCGAAAAGGATATAACGCAGATCCCCCGGCTGAAGCGTAGAAAAAGCCGCCAGAAAACGGTTTTTGGCAGGGATGTACCCTTCCCCGTCCAGCAACCACTCCCGATACTCCTCTTCCAGGGCTTCCAATGCCGGCAACAGGATCGGATCCCAGGCCGAATCGACTCCGTTGAGCCGTAGCAGGTCTTTCAAAATTCCCCCTTTCGCCCCCGATGCCGATAAATTTTTATGTCTCATTTTTCATTTCTCTTTGCTAATTTCTCATTAGCACGTCTATGACGATCAGTCCGAAAAAGAGAAACCCCAAATATCCGTTGACTGTAAAGAAGGCCCGGTCGATCTGGGTGAAATCCTTGCGGACCAGATAGTGCTCGTACCCCAGCATCAATGCCGAAAAAACCACCGCCAGCTGCGCCCAGCCTCCCAGCCCGGCACTTCGGACAAAAAGCTCCCAGCAGACAACGGTGACCCCGTGAAAAAGCGCCGCCAGGGCCAGAGTACGTTTCGCCCCCAGTCGGGAAGGGATCGAATGAAGCCCGTGCTCCCGGTCAAACTCCATGTCCTGCAGGCTGTAGAGCAGATCGAACCCCGCCACCCAGAAGGTCACCCCCGCCGCCAGCCAGAGCGACCATCCGGGGATCCGGTTCTCCACGGCAATAGCTCCGGCGATCGGGGCCAGCCCCAGTGAGAGCCCCAGGACCAGATGGGCCAGTGCACTGAATCGTTTGAAGAGGGTATAGGCTCCCAGAACGATCAGGATGGGAACCGAGAGCCTGAAAGCCAGATCGTTGATCGCCCAGGCCACGAGAATGAATCCCAGCGCATTGAGCAGAACAAAGCCGATCATCTGTGCTCCGCTCACCCTGCCGTCCACCGACGGACGGTTCCGGGTCCTCGGGTTGAGGGCATCGATGTCCCGATCGAGATAGCGGTTGACCCCCATAGCAAAATTGCGTGCCGTTACCGCTGCCAGAACCCCCAGAATCAACAGACGCCATCCGAACCATCCCTCAGCCGCCACTACCATCGCCACGAAGATGAAAGGGAGGGAGAAGACCGAATGCTGAAACATCACCAATTCGGAAAAATCCGAAAGTTTCTTTTTTAGAAATACCGTATCCAAAGTCACCCTTTACGAAGAATGAATATCACTCCGAATTTCCTTATATTCTGTTGACCATACTTCCTCTGCGGGAATAAATTCCCGCCTCCAAAAAAATCGCGTTGCAAAGCAACGCCCCAAAATTTCTCATTCCTCGTTCCTCATTCGGGAACAGCGTTCCCGCTACGGGTGTGGGATCCGGATCTTCGAATTGAGCGACCAGGCGATCAGCAGGACCAGCCCTCCGATGACCCAAACCGATTCGATGACTTCGTAGCGATATAGCAGATAGAGTACCCAGAGGAGAATCGCGCCCAAAGGAGTGGGCACCCCTTCGAAATACTTCTCCACACTTCCCGCATCTACCTTGAGGTTGAACTCCACCAGACGGCGCAGTCCACTGATGATGTAGAAGATAAAGATCGCCCCCAAAACGATCTCCTGAAACAGGGAACTTTTCTGCAGGGCGTAAAAAAGGAGAAAACTGGGCATGATCACAAAAGAGAGAAAATCGGCAAAACTGTCCAGCTGAATCCCGAACTCCGTCGAAAGTCCGAATTTGCGGGCCACTTTTCCGTCAGCGATATCCAGAGCCCCGGCGATCCATGCCAGGACAATCGCTGTGAAAAAATCTCCCTTACCGATGAAATAGAGAGCCAGAATTCCGCAGGCGATGTTGCCAAAGGTGATCAGATTGGCAAGGTTGTATCGATCGGTCTTCTCAAAGAGTTTCACGCTTCCACTCCCGCTCTCTATCGGACCGTTCGATGCAGGATCTTCTCTTCCCCCGCTCCCCCCATCTGCACTTTGACAAAGCTGTCCAGCACGATGAACATCAGATCCCGGATCGGATATTGTGTGCTCTCGACCCCGATGATAGAAGCACGGATATCCGAAACACCCTCTTCCTCGATCTTGGCCGACAGGCGCTGAAGAAAGTAGAAGCCCCCGTCCACCTGAGTCTCCTGACAAAACAACGTATAGATCCCTTTGGCACTGTCGAGTTTGAAGAGCAGATCCGTTTTGCGTTTATGCTTTTTGAGAAAAGATCCGAAATCCTTCATAACCGTCTGGATGACAATGATCGAAAAGCTGTGTAGCCTGTTGGCCGTCATAAGGTGGTAGAGAAGCTCGAGAGGAAGCTCGCTTTTGGCGTAGAACTTCAGACCGAGTTTGAGTGTATCTTCGTCGTACAGTTGTTTTTTGTCATCGATTTTTCGGGCCATTTTCCGCGTGCCTTCCCTTCATCATGATCTGTGACAGTATAACATATCACTCTCTTCCTCTCTCCATCGGGGAGCACTCCGTTATGCTATGATTCTTCCATGAATATTGCGCTTCGCCAGCTTGCCATCATCGGCCCGACTGCCAGCGGCAAAAGTGCCCTGGCCTTGGAGCTCGCCCTCCGATACGGCGGAGAGATTCTCTCCATCGATTCTCTGGCGATCTACCGGGAGATCGACATCGCCTCCGCCAAACCCACTCGGGAGGAGTTGGCTGCCGTCTCCCACTACGGCATCGATCTTCTGGATCCTGACGAACCCTTTGATGTCATGCGTTTCGTGTCCCTCTATCAGGAAGCAGCTGACAGGGCAAGAAATAACGGTACGTTGCTGATACTCGTCGGGGGAAGCAGCTTCTATCTCAAAACTCTCCTGGAGGGGATCAGTCCCCTGCCTCCTCTTTCCGAGGAGGTCCGCAGCCGTGTCGAAACTCTGATGCTCCATCCGGAGGAGGCTTATCGGCTATTGCAGGCTATGGCTCCGCTCACGGCGCATCGCATCGCATCCGGCGATCGCTACCGCATTGAAAAATCTCTACTCATCACCCTGCAGACCGGGATGGAACCTGTCGATTATTTCCGGCTCCACCCCCCCGTTTCACCTATTGCCGATGCGCTGCCCGTTTTCGAGATTGAAACCGATCGTGAAACGTTGAGACAACGGATCGCCCTGCGGACCGATACGATGCTGCGATCGGGACTCGTGGATGAAGTAGCAGGTCTGGAGAAACGCTACGGTCGCTCCCCCCAGTCGATGAAAGCCATCGGTATCATCGAAGTTCTGGAGTATCTCGACGGCCGTTTGGACTATTCACGGATGCGGGAGAAGATCATCACCGATACCGCCAGACTCGCCAAACGTCAACGGACCTTCAACCGTTCCCAGTTTCCCAATGTGATACGCGGAGAAATCGATGAATTAAAGAGGCAGGTTGAAGCCTTGCTGGAGAGACAGCAGTTTTGAGGTTATGAGTTATCCGGATCCCGATGTTCGGGATCGGTGTCAGTAGCCGCTGACACTCACCATATAGGTCAGGTAGCTCAGCAGCGGCTGGATGATAAAGACCGAAAGGGTCGTAAAGAGCGCGGCGATTCCGACGATGACCACCAGCGGTTTGGATTTGTTGGCTCCGATCAGCTCGACCCCCTGGACCGGCGGCTTCAGGAACATGTAAACGATCAGTTTCAGATAGTAGTAGGCGGCGATGGCGCTGTTGAGCCCCATGACGACCGCCAGCCAGATATACCCGGCATCGACTGTGGCACTGATGACATAGAGTTTGCCCCAGAAGAGACTGAAGGGAGGAACGCCCGTCAAAGAGAGCATAAAGACCGCCATGATCACTGCAGCCATCGGCGCTGTATGAATCAGACCCGAAAACTTGATATAGGGATGGTGATAACGGTCATGATGACTCGGATGCTTGCGGCGGCTGATCCAGAGCATGGTAAAGGCCCCCAGATTGGTAAAGAGGAAGAGCCCGTAATAAAGGAAGATACTGGTATAGGCCTTGGTGGTGTCGAGTGCCAGTGCCGCCATGACAAAACCCGCATGGGAGATGGAGCTGTAGGCCAACATCCGTTTCACATCCTCCTGAACCAGCGCCATCATATTGGAGAGGGTCATGGTCACTACCGCCAGAATAATGATCATCCAGCGGACCGCCTCGACACCCATATCCACATAGAGTCCCAGAATCCGCATGGCCACGACCATCATCGCCACTTTCGGAACGATGGACATATAACCGGCCATCGGGGCGCTGGACCCTTCGTAGACATCGGGTGTCCAGAGATGGAAAGGCATCAGGGAGACTTTGAATCCGATCGCCACCATCAGCAGCAGCGCCCCGCCGATGAGGGGAATGGAGATCCCGGGCTCGGCCATCCGCACCTGGAAGACCTTGGCGATGTCGTAGAGTTCCACTGCCCCGGTCAATCCGTAGAGTACGGCAGCCCCCATGACGAAGAATCCGGCGGCAAGTGCTCCCATAGTGAAGTACTTGATCGCCGCTTCATGGGATCCCGGGGTGTTGTGCATGGCAATCAGGGTATAGAGTGCCAGCGAGGCCGTCTCCAGACCGATGAAGATCAGGATCAGGTTATCGCTGGCCACCATGAACTGAAAACCCGCCACCATAAAGAGGAACAGGGCGAAGAACTCCGGATAGGAGAATTCGTGAAAACGCTTCGACGTCAGAGCCAGGGGGACAAAAAGCATCGAAGCGATCAGGATCAGCAGCTGCGAAACCACCGAGACTCCATCGATGAGCATCACATCGAAGAAACCGCGTTCGTTGATCCCCAGACTCAATGTCGCACCGAAGTCAACGAAAAGGATAAGTATCGACAGCATCACATAGAGCGACTTGTGAAGATCTTTTTTGATCAAATCGATGATCAGGATCAACAGTGCCCCGCCGATGATCACCAGCATCGGAGAGAGGGTGATCAGATTGAGCGATGCCATACTGACGTGAATAGGCTGTAACATTATTTCGCCTCCTTGGTGCTTCTGCTTACGTGGATGATCCGCTTCGCCTCAGGGGTCTGAGCCTTCTGGTCCATAAAGGCCACCAGAGCCTTCACACTGTTGTCGATGGGAACCAGCACCGGCTTGGGGTAGATCCCCAGCCAGATCACAATGGCCACCAGAGGCACCAGGGCCGCCAGTTCCCGTCCCGTCAGATCATGCAGTTTTTTGTTCTCCTCTTTGGTGACAGGCCCGAAGAAGCTCTTCTTGTAGAGGGAGAGCATATAGACCGCTCCGAGGATAATGGAGAATCCTCCCAGCAGTGTCAGAACCGGGGAGACTTTGAAGAAGCCTGCCAGAGAGAGGTATTCTCCGACAAATCCCATGGTCAGCGGCAGCCCGACGGAAGCCATCAGTATGATCCCGAAGATCACGGCATATTTGGGCATCACCGACGCCAGTCCGCCGAATTCGCTCATCATCTTGGTATGACGCCGATCGTAGATAACCCCCACCAGGAGGAAGAGCGCTCCGGAAACGAGGCCGTGAGAGAGCATGAAGAAGACCGAACCGGTGATTCCTTCAGGGTTCATGGCAAAAACTCCCAGCATGATCACCCCCATATGGGAGATGGACGAGTAGGCAATCACCTGTTTCATGTCCTTCTGGGCGTAGGCGACCATGGCGGTATAGATGATCATGATGATCGCGATCACGGCCACCGGCAGGATATAGGCCACCGAAGCATCCGGGAAAAGCGGAAGAGAGAAACGGACGAAACCGTAGGTTCCCATCTTCAGCAGAACTGCCGCCAGAATCACCGAACCGACCGTCGGTGCCTGGCCGTGAGCATAGGGAAGCCAGGTGTGGAAGGGGAACATCGGGACCTTGATGGCAAAGCCGAGGAAAAAGGCCCAGAAGAGCCATTTCTGTACTGAAATGGGAAGAACCAGGGCATACCAGTCGGTCAGCGAGAAGCTCCAGACTCCCGCCACCGACTGATAGACATAGGCAATGTAGAGCATACCCACCAGCATGATCAGGGAACCGGCGAAAGTGTAGATGAAGAACTTAATCGCCGCATAGAGCCGTTTCTCTCCTCCCCAGGCACCGATGATATAGAGCATCGGCACCAGAGAGAATTCCCAGAAAAGGTAGAAGATGATCGCATCCAGAGAGACGAAGACACCGATCATGGCCACTTCAAGAAAGAGTAGTGTAATGATCATATTCTTCAGGTCTTTGATGTTCTCCCCGAGAGCGACAATTCCCAGGAGAGTCATCAGGGCCGCCATCACAATGATAAAAAGACTTATCCCGTCGACCCCCAGGTAGTAGTTGATCCCGAAATCACTGATGAGAGGAACAAATTCGATGAACTGGAAGCCCCCGTTGGCCGTATCAAAGGAGAACCAGAGCCAGAGTGTCAGGAGAAACTCGATTGCAGCCACAGTGATGCCGTAGACACGGATCGAGTCTTTTTTGACTACGAATCCCAACATCGCCGCCACTAGCGGGAAAAAGATCAATACACTTAAAATATTTTCCATACCCTTCTCTCCTTAGTGATTCATTGCGACGATGATTGCCAGGACGGCCAGTATCAGGGCTCCCGCCGCCATCCATTTGAGGTAATCGGACAGATTACCGGTCTGCATGCGCCGTGTTCCGTCTCCGGTCTCTTCGATCACACGGGCGATACCGTCAACGGTAGCATCGACCACCTGCTGATCGATCTCTTTCCAGGCGATGTCGGAAAGCTCCGCATAGGGTTTGGCAAACGCCTTCTCATAAAAGATTGGAATGTAGTACTGATTGCTCAGAATCCGATAGGGAAGGCTCTGCTCGATCCGCTCGTTGCGGCGCAGTCGCTTCGCGTACATAATGTAGGCGACCACAATACCGCCGATGGCGATCGCCATCGTGACGATGATGAGAATCCATACCATGTGCTCGGTATGCTCACTCATCTCATAAGCCGGCAAAAGCCGTGTCACAAAGGCCATGAACTCCTCTTTCCACCAGCCGAAGATCACCGCCAGCAGCCCCAGAGGGAACATGGCCCAGAGAACATATTTCTGAACCTCATGGGGATGGAATCCATACTGCTTGTAACGCTCATCGCTCAGGAAAGTCAGGAAGACCAGACGGAAGCTGTAGAAGGCGGTCAGTCCCGCTGTCAGCCAGAGGACGAACCAGATTCCGTAGCTCTGCTCGTTGAAGGCCGCCTCCAGGATCGTATCCTTGGAGTAGAAGCCTGCAAAGGGCCAGATGCCTGCCAGGGCCAAAGAGGCGACCCCCATATAGGTGTAGGTCCAGCGCATGACCTTCTTGAGCCCTCCCATCTTGAAGATATCCAACTCGTCGTTCATCGCATGCATCACGTTACCGGCTCCCAGGAAGAGCAGCGCTTTGAAGAAGGCGTGGGCCGCCAGGTGGAAGAGCGCCACCCAGTAGGCCCCCAGACCCGCTGCCGCGAACATATACCCCAGCTGAGAAAGCGTCGAATAGGCGATGATCCGCTTGAGGTCCCGATTGACCAGGGCCATGGAGGCGGCGAAAATCGCTACGAAGGTTCCCAGAACCGCGATAAAGTAGCTTACTTCCGGAATCTCACTGTAGAGGGGATGAGCACGAATCACCAGATAGACCCCGGCGGTGACCATCGTCGCGGCATGGATCAGTGCCGAAACAGGTGTCGGTCCCTCCATGGCATCCGCCAGCCAGGTGTGCAACGGAAACTGGGCCGATTTTCCCATGGCCCCGATGAAGAGCATAATACCGATCAACACCAGCATTCCGTGGCTGAGCTGAGGAACGGCCGCGAAAAATTCCTGATAGTTGAGAGAGCCCACATTCCAGTAGATCAGGAAGATCCCGATCAGCATCCCCAGGTCAGCGATCCGGTTCATAATAAAGGCCTCGTTGGCCGCCCAGGAGGGGGAGATGGAAGGATTCACATCCCTGCCGACATCCGGTTTGTGATACCAAAAGCCGATCAGCAGCCAAGAACAGACTCCGACCCCTTCCCAGCCGATGAAAAGGCCCAGGAAATTGTCGCTCATCACCAGAACCAGCATCGAGAAGACGAAGGCCGAAAGGTAGCTGAAGAAACGATTGAAGCCTTTGTCATGTTCCATATAGCCGTTGGAGTAGATGTGAACGACAGTGGAGACCAGCGTAACCACGGTCATCATGACCGCCGTAACCTCATCGACGGTAAAGCCGAAAGGAACCCGCATATCCCCGGCCACAATCCAGTCCATCAGTTCGGCATGGACCGCTCCGACGGTATAAACATGTTTCAAAAGCATAGCTGAGGCCAGGAAGGAGACGAACAGCAACAGGGAGGTCACCACTCCTGTCCAGAGGGTCTTGGGCCGCATGCCGAATAGCGCGGCGAAGAGCGAACCGACCAACGGTGCAAAGAGCGCAATGTATACCAGTGTTTCCATCCCTTACCCCCTCAGCATTGTATAGTCATCGAGATCAAGCGATCCGTATTTCTTGTAGAGCAGAATCAGCAATCCCAGCCCGACAGCCACTTCACTGGCTGCCACAGCGATGATGAAGAAAGCAAACATCTGTCCGCTCAGATCGTGCATATAGCTGGAGAGTGCGGCAAAAGCGATGTTGGCGGCATTGAGCATGATCTCCGTAGCAAAAAAGAGCATCAGCAGGTTGCGACGCCGGATCACTCCCACCAGGCCGATACTGAAGAGTATCGCCGAGAGTATGAGATAGTGGCTCAATCCAATCATTGTTCATCCTTTCCGCCGTTTTGTTCCAGCTCGCTGTCGTTGATCTTGGAGAGACTGCGCTCCATCTTTTTGCCCGCCAGGATAATGCCGGCGATCATCGCTACCAGCAGCATTACCGCCGCCACTTCGAAGGGCACCAGGTATTTGGTGAAGAGCACCAAGCCCACCGCCTGGGGATTATTGGCCCCGGCGGCGGCAGGATAGAGGGCCTCCACATGCTGTCCGATCTGCGGAGCGGCGAAGATCACCACCATCAGGACTGCCGAAAGTCCCCCCAGCAGAAAGACCAAAGCGGGATGGCTGTGGCGCTCTTTAATGGAGCCGGTGGCGTCGAAAAACATCATAGCGAAGGCGTAGAGTGCCATGACCGCTCCCACATAGACGATCAGCTGCACGACGCCGAGGAAGTCGGCCCCCAGAAGGAAGAAGAGTCCCGAGATCAGCACCATCCCCGCCGCCAGGGAAGTCATGGCATAGAGAATGTTCTGACTCAGGACCGTTACCAGGAAAAGGGCCGTAATCAGAACCGCGAAAAAGTAAAAGGCAAAAGTTTCCATCATGACTCCTTAGTAGGCCAACGGTGTTTTTTTGATCTTCTCATCCGCATCGGGAGAGACGGCACCGAAGCCGGGGTACTCCTTCTGCTGGGCCAGTTGATCCAGCGGGGTGAGCATATCCTCGAAGAGAGCGTAACTGGCCCGCTGTTCGCTGGCATTTTCGTAACGTCCGCCGTGGACGATAGCCAGCTCGGGGCAGACCTCCGCGCAGTAGCCGCAGAAGATACAGCGCCCGAAATTGATGGTGTATTCGCTCACCTCTTTGCGCTGATTCTCGTCGTAACGGGTATCCATCCGGATACAGTCGGAGATACAGATCTTTTCGCAGAGTCCGCAGCCGATACAGCGGTAGTGGCCGCTCTCCAGCAGGCGTTTCATCTCGTGGATGGCCCGGTAGCGCGGCGCGATGGGAAGTTTTTCGAAGGGATATTTCGTCGTATGCATCTCTCCCATGAAAAGCGCTTTGATCATCTCCCGAAAGGTCACCTTCAATCCGGTGAAGAGTTCCAGCTTGACACTGCGACGCACCACACGCTTGAAACGTCCCCACCCGGTCTCGGGAGTCGGCTCCAGGTCCAGCATCCGATACTCCTGGGTGCCGACGTTCCTGTTTTTGAATTGTTCCAGACTCATAGCCACTCCTTAAAACATCATGACAAGACCGGTGAGGGTCACATTGATTACCGCCAGGGGCATCAGCACTTTCCAGCAGAGCCACATCAGCTGATCAGGTCGGATATGCGGCCAGGAGGCCCGAACCCAGAGCATCAGGAAGAAGAAAAAGCTCACCTTCAGGATGATCGCCAGACCGCCCGGGATGAAGCCCCAGGGGTTGAAGCCGCCCAGGAAAATCAGCGAGGCCAGGAAGCCGATGGTGATCATGTTGGCATACTCCCCGATGAAGAACATTCCCCAGCGCATTCCGCTGTACTCGGTGGCGTATCCGGAGACCACCTCCGCTTCATGCTCCAACAGATCGAAGGGGGTCCGGTTGGTCTCGGCAAATCCGGCGATCAGGAACAGAACGAAGGCCAACGGCTGCTTCCAGATCAGCCATTCACCGATTCCGCCCGCCTGATAGTTGTTAAAATCAATAAGCGAGAGGGAGCCGACGATCATGATGGGAGCCAGGATGGAAAGCCCCGTGACCACTTCGTAGCTCAGAAACTGGACCGCCGTCCGGGCCGCCCCCAGCAGTCCCCATTTGTTGTTCTGGGCCAGTCCCGCCAGCAGCGGTCCGTAAAGGCCGGCCGCCATCATTCCCAGCACAAAGAGAATCCCCACATTGATATCGGCAATGATGGGTCGAACCGTCACGCCGAAGAGAGTGAACTCCGGCAGCAGCGGCACCGCCGCCAGGGCGATAAAGGCGGTCATCGCCGTAATCGCCGGAGCGATCATGAAGATCAGGCGATTGGCCCCGCTGGGGATGAAGTCCTCTTTGGTGAAGAGTTTGATCCCGTCAGCCAGGATCTGCAGCAGGCCGTAGGGCCCGACATGCATGGGCCCAAGCCGGCGCTGCATAAAGGCGAGGACTTTCCGCTCGATATAGGTTCCGAATCCCGCCAGGGCGGAGATGATCGCCAGGACCAGGACGGCCTTGATGATTGTTCCGATGATATATCCATCCATGACTTACACCTTTTTCAGAGTTACGTTGGCATAGCGGCTCTCGCCGAAGAGGCGGTAGACATCCGCCGAAGCCTTGAAATCGGGAACCGCCACGATCTCCCCGTTCATCCGTTCATCCGCGACGACATCCAGAGTCAGGCTGCCCTCCTCGAAGATCACCTCCACCTTTTCACCCAGCTCTTCCGCTTTTTCGGGGGAAGCGTAGAGAGCAAAGGCCTCGAAGATCTGATGGGCTTTGTCGGTGAAATCGTTGAATTGGCGCTGGGGGTTGCACCGATAGGCGATCGTTCCCTCCAAAACCGCTTCGTCGGAGGCCGGTTTGGCCTTGGCGGTGGAGGCCCGTCCCCGGATCGGAGTCAGCGCATAGCCCCGGATCTCCGTTCCGTCGTTGAGGAAGCCATCCTTCAGGTCGTCGAAGGCTTCTGCCTGGAAGCCCCGATCCACCGGCAGCTCCATCGTCCAGTCTACGGTCAGACGCTTGCCCAGGCCCAGTGCGTTCATCAGATCGTTGAGGGTATAGCCGCCGTACTCCAGCGCCGCGTTGGTGGGGACCACCCGTTTGTTCATCGTGGTCATCGTCCCCTCCTGCTGGTTCATCGCCGGCATATCCAGGTCCCCGTCGCCCAGGGCACTCAGGCGGAAATCACCGGGCTGGTTATAACCGACGGTGTATCCTTCCGCCTCCTCGTCAAGGTCGCAGATCAGGGCGACGCCCAGGGCATTGGACTTGGGCGGGATCATCGCCAGCTTCATTCCGCAGTGTTTCTCTGCCAGCGCCGCCAGTTTCGCCAGGTTTTCCCAGTGGGGGTGTCCGTAGAGATCCTCCCCGAGAATCAGGGCGAAGGACTCTTTTTTCTTCATCATCTTTTCGAAACTCTCGGCGAAGGCGACGGGATCGGCCCCCAGGGCTTCGACCAGGAGGTTGTGATCGTACTCCACCTCCTTCTCCACCATCTCGGGAACCTTCTTCTTGACCTCTTTCTCTTCACCGGTCTCCTCATCCTTGACGATCTCGGTGACCTCTTTCATCACCTTTTCTTTGACCGTTTTTTTGCGGGTTTCGTGGAACCCTTCCAGATACTCTCGTAGGTAGTCGGGCAAAGCCTCTTTGTCGGCGAAGAGATCCAGGACCAGATAGAGCGCCGTCTCCTCCTGTCCGGGTTTGTGGGTGATGCACTCGACGCTCTTGCCGAAGGTGGGGACCAGGGTATCGCCTACCGGATGGAAGTAGAGCCCGGCACCTTTGTTCATTTTCTGGACATTGTTGAAGGCGTAGCGGGCATTGGGATTGTCGTTGCGCAGCGCCGCACCGATACTGACGACGAAATCGCTCTCTTCCATGATCTCCCGGTAATCACTGCCGTAGAGGCTGCGGCCGCTGCTTTTGGCATAGGCGGTGAGAAAACGCTGGAAAGGTCGGACCTCCGGGTTGACCAGCCGGATGCCTTTTTCCTCTTTGAGGCGCTGGAGCATCAGCGCCTCTTCGTTGCTGATCATCGAGGAGAAACGGATCGTTTCGGCCTTTTGCAGTGCTGCCACCGCCTGTGCAAAGGCAACTTCATCCTTCGATACATTTCTGTTCTCATAGTCATACCCGAAACGTCCCGCGCCACAGAGGGACTGGAAGTTCCACTCGTTCTTGACACGGAAGATCATCTCCTCGGGGTTGTCTATGGAGCTGAAACGGGTCTCGTAATAGAGGTGGCATCCGCTGGAACAGTGGGCACAGGTAGCGGGGATCTCTTTGAGCTCCCAAGGGTTGGCCTTGTAGACGAAGTCCCGCTCGGTCAATGCCCCTACGGGACAGACCGCTGTACACTCACCGCAGTCGGAGCAGTTGGTATGCTCGGTGCCGTTGCTGGGAACGATGATCGACTTCTGGAGCTTGTTCCACATAGCGTAGGCATCTTTGGGCATCGTCTCCTTGTAGCCCTTGTCCAGGGGGCCGCCGCCTCTGGGGCCGGTCTTGAGAGCACTGTCACCGATCATATCCTTGCAGACGGTGACGCAGCGCTCACAGACGATACAGAGCCCAGCATCGTAGTGCAATACCGTCGACCAGTTTTTGGTCTCCCGCAGCGTATCGGCGATAGCATAGTGCTGGGAGTCGACTCCCAACTCTAGGGTGTAGTTCTGCAGTTCGCACTCGCCGTGCTGATCGCAGACGCCGCACTGGAGAGGGTGATTGACGTCGTAGACCTCCATGATCGCCCGTCGCTCTTCGAGGATCTCTTCGGTCTGGGTGACGATCTCCATCCCCTCTTTGGCTTTGGCGTTGCAGGAGTAGACCCGTTTGCCGTCGGCCTCGACCAGGCAAATCCGGCAGGCCAGGGTGGGCGAACAGCGGGTCAGGTAACAGATGGCGGGGATAAAGATCCCATTGGCCCGGGCCGCGTTGAGGATATACTCTCCCTCCGTGGTCCGGCACTCCACACCGTCGATCGTAATGGTGATTTCGTTTTTACTCATCGGCCTTCCCTGCCTTCTCTATTTTTACGGGGCTGAATCTGTAAGAGGATATCGCAAAGCTCCTTAGCCCCCTGTCGAATGTGGGGTTGACCGCCACAGTTCCCTTCATCGCCGTGTCGATCCGAAACACCCGCTCATACTCGATACCATCCTGAACGAAGCGAATCCGGTCACCATCTTCCAGTCGGGCAGCCATAGCGAACTGGGCCGAACCGAGAAGGAACGCCTCCTCTTTAAGCTGATGGGTTTTGGCGGTGAAGGGGGAGAACTGTTTCCCCGGGTTACAGCGATAGAGCACCGTTCCGTCGTAGCTCTCCAGCTCTTCGGGCTCCTCGGGGAGTCTCAGGGCTTCGCCCCGTTCCTGCCGCTCCAGCAGATAGCCGCGGTGCTCACCACCCACAGCATCGAAGTAGTCGGGGAGATCGTCGAAGGCCACGGCACGGAAGCCCTCTTCCTTCGGCAGCTGGGGCGTCAGATCGATCACGTGCTCCAGCTCCAGCCCCAGTTCGCGGGCGATATCCGCCAGTTCCCAGCCCCCGTAGGGAAGAGCGGGATGGGTCGGGACCACCCGACCTTCGTAGTTGACCAGGGTTCCCTCCTGCTGGTTCATCGCCGGCAGATCCAGATCCCCGTCTCCCAGGGCACTCAGGACGAATTCTCCGGGAGTGTTGACCCCCACGGTATAGCCTTTTGCCTCATCGGCCAAATCGCAGATCAGAGACACTCCCAGGGTGTTGGAGGCGGGTGGAATAATGAAGAGCTTGAAATCACTGTAGTTCTCGATAGCCGCCAGGAATCTGGCGATATTCTCCGCGTGGGGATGATTGTAGAGATCCTCCCCCACGATCAGGGTGAAGCGTTGCCGTTTCCAAAGCGTCAGTTTCAGACGGTCCAGCTCCTCTTCGGAGACATTGCTCTCGGCACTCAGGTAGCCGATATCCAACCCATTGAGAAGGGTGTCCAGTTCTAGGGGGGCCTTCGCTTTGTCGATCAGGGTTGCCGCCAACAGCGCCGCAACTCCCTCTTCACTCCCCGCCTCGTATTTGACGAACTGGGTCACCTGGTTCTGCAGTCGGGAATCCTCTATGGGATGGCAGTAGACCACCTGGGCCTTCTCCCGCCGGCTGGCGGTAGCCACGGCGAACTTGACCATCGGCGCATCGTCGTAGAGCCGGGTCCCCAGTGTGACGATCACCCGGCTCCGCCGGATCCACTCCAGGTCAGCCGTCGGAAGATTCCGGCCCGAAGCCTCCCGGTAGGCACGCATGAAACGCTGGAATCCTCTGGCCTCATCGCAGACCAGCTTCGCGCCTGTCTTCTCAGCGATACGGCGCAGCAGCAGGGCCTCTTCATTGCTGATTGTCGAGGCGAAACGGATCGTTTCGGCCTTGCGGAAAGCTTCGACGGCCGCCTCAAGTTTCTCAGGATCTCTTTTCGCTTCCCGGTTCTCGAAGTCATAACCGAAACGGCCGGCGCCGCAGAGGGTACTGAACTCGAACTCATTGGTCACCCGGTAGATCTTCGGTTCGGTGTTGTCGATACTCGTATGTTTGACCTCATAGTAGAGCTGGCATCCCGCCGAACAGTGGGTACAGCTGGCGGGGATCTTCTCCAGCTCCCAGGCATTGGAGGTGTATTTGAAGTCGGTGCTTACCAGGGCCCCGACCGGGCAGACTGCCATACACTCCCCACACTGGGCGCAATCGCTCAGATCCCGGGTATTGACAATGGTCGATTTGTAGCCCCCGGTCTCGATGGCCAGCGCGTCGTCTCCGATGATCTCCGTACAGGTACGCACGCATTTCTCGCACATGATGCAGAGCGCCGGATCGTAGCTGATGAAGCCCCAGTTCTTTACCGGACGGTGCTGATCTTTGGCGGCGAAGGTCTGCTGATCCACGGCAAACTCCAGAGTCTTGTTCTGCAGATCACACTCGCCGCTCTTGTCACAGACGCCGCACTCCAGAGGGTGGTTGACATCGTAGAGCTTCATGATATTCTGGCGTTCCCGGAAGAGATCTTCTCCTGAAGTCCGGATCACGGCGCCCTCCACCGCCTTCTCCTGGCAGGAGAGGATCATCCCCTCGACCCCTTCGACCTCCACGACGCACATCCGGCAGGAGCCGATAGGCTCGACCTTGCTCAGGTAGCACATGGTAGGAATGTAAATCCCATTCTCCCGCGCCGCCTGCAGGATGGTATTTCCCTGGCGTGTCGTCACCGTTTTGCCGTCGATGGTCAGGGTGACCGTCTCGGACATCTTCTTCACTTCGCTCATCTCACACCGCCACCATCGAAATGTAGTAACAGCGCATACAGCGCTCCGCCTCGGCGATCGCCTGCTCGCCGGTGAAGCCCAGGTTGACCTCTTTGTTGTTGGTCTTCCGCTCCTCTACCGTCAGCTTTTCACTCACCTGACGGGGAATGCCGGGCATCCAACCGGTCACCTTCTCGTTCTTGTCGTAGACTTTGAGCTTGTTGAGATGATCCTCCATGATCTCCTCATCGGTCAGGCTCACCTTACCGTCGTAGATGTAACGGCTGATGACCGAGGCGGCCCGTTTCGCCTGGCCCACGGCATTGACGATGGTCATGGGGCCGTACTCGCAGTCTCCCGCGGCGAAAAGCCCCGGGCGGCTGGTCATGTAGTCCCGCCCGTTGGTCAGCAGGGTATTCCAGCTGGTCAGTTTAAGATCCCACTCTTCGGGGAGAATACTCAGATCCGCTGCCTGGGAGACCGCAGGAATCAGCCAGTCACATTCGATCTCGAAGTCAGCCCCCTCGATCTTTTCGAGCTTGGGACGGCCGCCGTCAGGATCGGGAACCAGTTCGTAGCGGTTGCAGATCAGTTTCTTGAGCTTGTTGTTCTCATCCACGATCCGCTCGATGGCGGCATGGAAGATGAACTCCACCCCCTCCTCCACCGCTTCGTGGTACTCTTCGTAGGTGGTGTTACGGATGATAGTCTTCTCATCCCGGCGGTAGAGCATGATCACTTTCTTGGCCCCTTCCCGGACGGAACAGCGCACTACGTCCATGGAGGTAAAGCCTCCTCCGACGCAGACGACAGTAGTGTCTTTCAGCTCCTTGGAGGCCGGTTCGCCGATACCGTATTTGTTCCAGAGGTTGACCTTGTCCAGCATGGCGATGGCTCCCCAGTACCCTTCCATATCCTCCCGCTCGTTCTCGGCACGGACCTTTTTGGAGAGGCGGGTACCGAAGGCCAGAAGCACCGCATCGTATTCCGCATCCAGCTCCTTGAGCCGTTCGGCATCGACCCGGTGGTTGGTGTAGACATCCACCGCCTCCAGGGAGGTGACCAGCTCGATATCTTTGTTATAGCGCTCGATGGGCATCCGGTATTCGGGAACTCCGACTGCCACTTCGCCTCCCAGGACGGGAAGCTCTTCGAAGATATCGACCTTGATCCCCTCCAGGCCCAGGTAATAGGCGGCTGTCAATCCCGCAGGGCCCGCTCCGACAATAGCGACTTTCTTACCGTCGTTTCGCAGAGGCTTGGGGTCCTTCGGGTGGAGGAAACCCAGATGATGATCGGTTTCGTAGTCGGCCCCGAGACGTTTGAGTTCCATGATGGAGATCGGCTCGTCCAGATTGGCCCGTCGGCAGGCATCTTCGCAGGGATGGGGACAGACACGGCCGCACGTATGGGCCAGGGGCATCGTCTGACGGGTCGCCTCCAGGGATTCGGTAAAGACCATATCCCGCACCCCTTCGATGTAGGCGGGGATATCCACATGGGAGGGACACATGTCGATACAGGGCGCTGTAACCTTGGCGATATAGTTGAGATCCTCACGGCCGTAGTGAATCGAGGGCTTCTGTTCGGCGATGCAGGCATCGAACTGCTCTTTGTAATGCTCCATCAGATCAAGAATCGGTTTGGGAACGGTCCGGCCGATCTCGCACTTGGAGGTGAGCATCATGGTCTGGGAGACCTCTCGCAGATGCTCCACATCCTCGAAGCTGCCTTCACCCCGGGCGATTTTGTCCAGCAAATCGTAGAGGATCCGTCCGCCCCAGCGTCCGGGAGCGCAGCGCCCGCAAGCCTCGGAATACTCCTGATAGGTCGCAGCGTACTCTGTCGCCAGACGCACCGCATCCACATCCTCCCGGAAAATCGCCACGCCGTCCCAGCCGATGAAGGCTTTCGACGGCGTGCCCTCGTCATAGTTTTCAGGCAGTTTGAAGGCGGACTCTTCCCACGCCTCGGGAGCTTTGCCGCGGTTGTCGATCCGCTCGCCCCGCCAGGTGGAGAATACCACTTTCGCCATCAGTCACCCTTTCTTTTGACCACGATGGTCCAGTCCACTTCCGTGAACTTGAGGGAGTTCATCAATTCGTGACCATGCTCTTTGACCAGGTCGGCGCTCTTCTGGATCGGAGAAAAATCCCCGATCTCAAAGAGGAAAATCCCCACTTCCCTCGGCTTGAGGTCGGTCTCGATCAGTTCGATCATCCGGTCGTAGAAGTTGTCGTGTAGGTGTCTCAAATCGTATCGTTTCATACTCGTTCCTTTCTGGCCGTCTGATCTATCGGTCGACTTCACCGAAGACGATATTGGTACTTCCAATAATGGTCACCACGTCGGGGATATAGGTTCCCGGCAGGATATCCTGGAGGATTCCGGTGTGGAAAAAGCTGGGCGCCCGTGCCTTGAGGCGGTAGGCGTAGGGTTCGCCCTCGCTGCGGATCCAGAAGCCCAGTTCCCCCTTGGGAGATTCGGTGGGAGCATAGACGGTCCCTTTGGGAGGCCGCATCCCCTGGGTCACCAAAACGAAGTGCTGCATCAGGGCGTAGTTCTGGGTCATGATCTCCTCTTTGGGCGCGGAGATATACTGGGGGGCATGGGCCATCAGCTTGGGCTCCGTCTTGGCATACATGCCGATGAGCTGTCGCAGGATCCGCACCGACTGCCGCATCTCCTCCATGTAGAGCCGATAGCGACCGTAACTGTCACAGCGATCGGTGACGGGAATATCAAAATCTAGCTCACCGTAGAGTTCGTAAGGCTCCTCTTTACGGACATCGTATTTGATACCCGATCCCCGCAGCATGATCCCGGTACAGCCCCACTCCAACGCCTGTTCGGGGGTCACGATCCCCACATCCTCCAGACGCATCTTCCAGATCCGGTTTTCGGTCAGCAGATCCTCGTAGAGTTTGATCTGCGCAGGCAGCCGGTCGATGAAATCGGTCAGCTGGGTCAGCCACCCCTCCGGCAGATCCAGAGGCACGCCGCCGATGCGGACTGCCGAGTGGGTCAGGCGCGCCCCGCAGTAGTCTTCCATCAGGTCCATGGCGAACTCCCGCTCACGGAAAGCGTAGAGGAAGATCGACATCGCTCCAACATCCAGGGCATGGGTCGCCAGGAAAAAGAGGTGAGAGATGATCCGGTTGAGCTCCAGGAGCATGGTACGGATCACCTGGGCCCGGCGGGGAACCTCCAGGCCGATGAGGCGTTCCACTGCCAGGGCAAAGGCGTAGTTGTTGGAGGTAGAGGCGATATAGTCCATCCGGTCCGTAGTGGGAAGGAACTCGTTGTAGATCATGTTCTCCGCCATCTTCTCGATCCCCCGATGGAGATAGCCGATGTCGGGATGGGCTTTGACCACCTGCTCGCCGTCGAGTTCCAGGATCAGCCGCAGCTGTCCGTGGGCTGAGGGGTGCTGGGGCCCGAAGTTGATCACCATCGTGTTGTCGTCACGCTCGAAATTGAGGTTTTCGAAGAAGGGTCTGAGTTTATTGGGCTGCTGCTGCATGACGGCTCCTACTTTCTTTTGTCCAGGACTTTGTGGGGACCTTTGTTGTAGTCCACCAGAAAGTCGCTGCTGTATTCGATGGGAGTTTCGGTCTCGTCCACCAGTTCGGGATCGGCGCCGAAGGGGACTTCATGGCCGATCCGGGCGAAGCGCTGGGTGTCGTAGCGGTCAACCCGAGCAGGATCACGCAGCTCGGGTCCGATGATGTCACGATATTCCTTGCCGAAGATCTTGTCTACCTCGTACCAGCTGGCGAACTCGTCCCCTTCCAAGGGATAGGTCTTGCGCAGGGGATGGCCTTCCCAGTCGTCGGGCATGATGATCCGCTTGAGATAGGGATGGTTGTTGACGACGATTCCGAACATATCGTACATCTCCCGCTCGGCAAACTTGGCCATGGCGTAGAGGGGGACGATGCTCTCGATCGCCTGATCCTCTTTGATCCGGGTCAGGAAGCGGACCCGCTTGGCCTCGTCGAGATTGAGCATCTGGTAGAAGATCTCAAACTCTCCGTCCTGCGCCAGATAGTCCACGGCGCTGAGCTCGGAGCACATGGCGTAGCCGCACTCCTCTTTGAGGGTCCGCAACGCGTCGATATTCTGCTCCGGACGGATATGGATCACCAGCTGACCGATCTCGATGTAGGCATCAAGAACCTCCACCGCTGCTTTGATCTTCTCCAGCACCTCAGCAAAATGGGCATCCTCTTCTACCGACTGGCGGGGAACCTGAGGCGCGACCCAGAAGCGGTCGGTATATTTGGCCCTGCCCTGAACGTTGTCTTTGGGGGTATATTTTCTCATCAGACAAACCTCTGCAGTTTTCGTTTTTTCATATCGGCCGATTCACGGCGAATCTTCTTCTGCAGCATCATCATGGCGTACTGCAGTGTTTCGGGCCGGGGGGCACAACCGGGGAGGTAGATATCCACCGGAATGATCCGGTCGACCCCCTGGACGGTGGCATACGTGTTGAACATCCCGCCGGTGTTGGCGCAGGATCCCATGGAGATGACCCACTTGGGTTCGGCCATCTGATCATAGAGTCTGCGGGCGAATTCGGCATGCTTTTTGGAGAGGGTCCCGGCTAGGATCATCACATCCGCCTGGCGGGGAGAGGCCCGAAAGATCACCCCCATCCGGTCAAAGTCGAAGCGGCTGGCTCCCGAAGCCATCATCTCGATGGCGCAGCAGGCCAGTCCGTAGGTCAGAGGCCACAGCGAGTTGGAGCGTCCCCAGTTGAGCAGTTTGTCCACCGTGGTCAGCGCCACGGGCAGGCCTCCTGATGAGGCGTAGTTTACTTGATGCTGTGCCATTCAAGTGCTCCTTTCTTCCATGCATAGATAAATCCGATTGCCAGCAAAACGATAAAGAGGATCATTTCAGCAAAGCCAAACCATCCCAGGAGTTTGAAATCGATGGCCCAGGGGAACATGAAAATGATCTCCACGTCAAAGAGGATAAACAGCAGCGCGATCAGATAGAACTGCGCCGAGATCCGGTTGGGCTGTTTGTTGGGCTCCGGGCCGCACTCGTAGATGGAGAGCTTGAGCTTCTCCGTGTCGAGGCGGGCCAGTTTCCGGCTGACGAAGCGCGCCAGAAAGAGCGTCGCCGGAAAGGCCACCGCGGTGATCAAGAAGAGAACGAAGACACCGAAATAGGGATGATCGGTCACCAAATGTGTCATGGTCTTACCCTTTTGTTGAGAATGCTGTGCACAATGTGCCACATCTTAACAGAAAGTTATTTAAAGGGGTTTGGCCGCCCGAAGCGCACTGCAAAAAGCCCTGTGTGGTGTAACGATGGGAAACAGGAGGATCTGATGGAAGAGGGAAGATGTAGGCTGGAAAATGATATAGATTTGTGAATCTTTGGGCTATACTTATTCCTATGAAGATCAAGCGCTTTTTCATCGCTCCCATCCGGGGGTACCAATATCTCTCCCGGATGCTGCCCGCCAGCTGCCGCTACTATCCCACCTGCAGCGAATACGCCAAATGGCAGTTCGAGTTCAACCGCCCTGACCTCGCTTTCGCGGCGACGGCCATGAGAATCCTGCGCTGCAACCAGCTCTTTCCGGGGGGAATCGACTATCCCAGGGTCCGCTGGCAAGCGCCCCGACCGGCTCAGGCGGCCAATCCGCTTTTTCCTCCCCGACGTATGCTAGCACCCCTGCCACGGACTAATCCCTCTGATAGGAAAATCGCCATACAATATTGGATCGTCCCTCTCGGCACAGGGGAGCACCTCATCCTAAAGGCTTTTGATGACTGAGATCATCCTCCATGAACCTCTCGATATGCATCTGCACCTACGTGACGGAGCCATGCTTCGCACCGTCGCACCGCTCAGCGCTCATAGCTTCAGCGGCGCACTGATCATGCCCAACCTGGTCCCTCCTGTCACCGACGCAGAATCGCTGCGCGCCTACCGGCAGCGGATCAGAGAAGCGATCGGTAACGAGGTCTTCGAGCCCTACATGACCCTCTTTTTCAAGCCGGAGTACGATCTCGATTTTCTCGCCCCTATAGCCGAAGAGCTCACCGCCGTCAAACTCTACCCCGCCGGCATCACCACCAACAGTGAAGGGGGTGTCAGGGGTTTCGATATCGAAGAGCTTCGCCCGGCGCTCGGTGTCCTGAGTGAGCTGGGAATCCCTCTCTGCATCCACGGAGAGACCGGTGGTTTCGTCATGGACAGGGAGAAGGAGTTCGTCCCTATCTACGAGGCGCTGGCCGATGCTTTCCCCGATCTGACCATCATCATGGAGCATATCACCGATGCCGAAAGTATCGCCGCGCTGGATCGCCATCCCAACCTCTACGCCACGATCACCCTGCACCACCTGCTGATCACCCTGGACGAAGTAGCCGGAGGCATGCTCCAGCCCCACCTCTTCTGCAAACCCATCGCCAAACGCCCCGAAGATCGGGAAGCGCTCCTCAATGCCGCCTTGAATGCCCATCCCAAAGTGATGTTCGGCTCCGACAGCGCCCCCCATCCCCGCCACGCCAAAGAGGCCCCCGGCTGCGCCGCTGGGGTCTTTACCGCTCCTATCGCCCTACCGGTCCTTGCAGAGCTTTTTTCCCGCCACGGGATGCCCGAGAATCTCCAGCACTTCGTCAGTAACAACGCCCGGCAGATCTACGGTCTCAATCCTCCGAAGAAAAAGGTGCGGCTGATCGATACCCCAATGCGGGTTCCCGAAAAATACGGAGAGGTGGTCCCGATGTTCGCCGGAGAAGAGATCGGATGGAGTATCGACGCTGTCAGCGTCGAGTGAAAAGTGAAGAGTGAGAAATTATGGAAAAACTGAGTGAATTCGAGAAGGGTCACGACTATTTCCGCAAGGTCAAATTCCGGAAAAACGAAGAGCGTTTCAAAAAACTGGTAGAGGAGGGGCAGAACCCCCGGGCACTCTTCATCGGCTGCAGCGACAGCCGGGTGATGCCGGCGATGATCACCGGCAGCGGACCGGGGGATCTCTTTATCCTGCGCAACGTGGGAAATTTCGTCCCCCCTTTCTCTCCCGACAATGACTATCACGCCACCGCCGCTGCAATCGAGTACGCCGTCTCTCATCTGGAAGTCAGCGACATCATCGTCTGCGGCCACTCCGACTGCGGGGCCATCAAAGAGCTTTTCCGCCCCCACCCTCCCAGCGAAGAGACCATTCATACCACCCGTTGGCTCCAGCTGGGTCAGCCGGCCAGGGAGGTCACGCTGCACCATTTTCCCGATGCACCTCTGGAGACACAGCGTGAATTTGCCGAGAAGGTTTCGGTGGTTTTCCAGCTGGAGAATCTACTCAGCTATCCGGCAGTCAAACGGCGGGTCGAGGAGGAGAAGCTCTTTCTTCATGCCTGGCACTATGACCTGGCAAAAGGAGAGATCAGCTATTTTGATGAAGATGCCCTCGAATTCAAACCCCTGGGAGCCAAAAAATGATTTATAACCGAATCGACGAAACCATCGGCAACACCCCTCTTCTCCGGCTGGATTATCTGGGGGCCGACGCGACCGTGCTGGCCAAAGCGGAGTATTTCAACCCCGGCTCCTCGGTCAAGGATCGGATCGCCAAAGCGATGATCGAAGGAGCCCTGGACCGGGGCGAGATCGACAGCGAGACCGTCATCATCGAGCCCACCAGCGGCAATACCGGTATCGGCCTGGCCCTGATCTGCGCCGTGCGGGGGCTGCGGCTGATCCTGACTATGCCCGAATCCATGAGCCTGGAGCGGCGTAAACTCCTGGCCCACCTGGGAGCCGAACTGATCCTCACCCCGGCGTCGGAAGGGATGCAGGGGGCTATTGATGAAGCGACACGCCTGGCCGAAAACTTCGACAAGGCCTGGATTCCCAACCAGTTCGCCAATCCCGACAACCCCGCCGCCCACGAAGCGACCACCGCCCGGGAGATCATGGAGGCCACCGGCGGCCAGGTTGACATCTTTGTCGCGGGGGTAGGCACCGGCGGGACGCTCAGCGGAAACGGGCGTCTCCTCAAAGCCCACCATCCCGATCTGAAGGTCGTCGCCGTCGAACCGGAAAACTCCCCTGCCATCAGCCAAGGTACCGCCGGCCCCCACAAAATCCAGGGGATCGGCGCCGGCTTCATCCCCGACAACCTGGATGTCAATCTCATTGACGAAGTGTTGACGATCCCCGACGAGGAGGCCTTCGCCTTCGCCCGGGAGGCCGCCCGCAAAGCGGGGCTGTTGGTGGGCATCTCTTCCGGCGCCAACCTTGCCGCCGCCTACCGCCTCGCCGGGCGCCCCGAAAACGCCGGCAAAACCATCGTCACGATCCTTCCCGATACGGCGGAACGGTATCTATCGACGGAGTTGTTTGGGTAAGTGTGGATTCGATTCCGAAGTTTTGATCTTTTTTGAATGATTGACTTTACCGTTTTTTCGGCGAAGTGGCTTCTCAGGCATTTTTATTTGATGATACATTGTAAGAATAGATGTTGACTTCATCTCTGAGAATCCACCCGTTGCTTTCCCAAAATGCATTGGCGAGACTGTTCGATTTGAAGACAAAAAGATGCGTCTTGTCGATGCCGACCTGTTGCAGTGAATCTATACATGCTGTAAGGAGAGCTTTCCCGATGCCTTGACCTCTGTTTTCAGGTTTGACAACGAGATGTTGGAGATATCCGCGACGTCCGTCATGTCCGCACATGACACAACCGACAATATAATCGTCAATCGTGGCTACAAAACTCAGCCCGGGATTGCGTTCGAGATATCGATTCGTGGAACTCCTGGAATCTGCTTCTCTGACGGTGATGCCGGGAGTGATCCTGAGCATGTCGATTACTTCGTCATAGTCATCCATCGTCATTTCACGTATTTTCACGAATTCTCCATTTTCAATTCTCCATCCCCTTCGCTCTCTCTTTCCGCGACGACTTCGAAAAGCGAATCAGGTCGTCCGTCGTCTTCACATACTCTGGAATATTCTCAAAGGATTTCAGAAGCACCTTCGAAGTCGCCAGGGCGTCACCGTAGGCCCGGTGGTGGGCCTGCATCCCCAGGTTCAGGGCTTCGTTGAGATAGGCCAGGCCGTAACGTTCGCTCTCGAAGGTCCGGCGGGCCAGGTCAATGGTGCAGAGGACCGGATTGCCGATCTGCCCCAGGCCAAAACGCTGGAAGGAGGCGTTGAGAAACGAGTAATCAAAACCGGCGTTGTGGGCCACGAAGACCGCATCCTCCATAAAACTCCGCAACATCGTCAGCGCCTCTCTGCGGGAAGGAGCCTCCCGGAGATCTTCGGGCTCGATGCCGGTCAGTTTGACGATATGGTCGGGGAGGTAGGCACAGGCGACGAAAGTCTCCAGACGATCGACGATCTCTCCCTCCCGCATCTTCACCGCCCCGATCTCGATCACCTGGGAGTAGCCCGGTTTGGAGCCATTGGTCTCGATATCGACGATGCAGTACTCCTGTTCCTGCCAGGGGGTGAACATGGTTTTGAGCCGGTAGCCGGTGAGGGTCTCCTCGATGGGGTAGCCCGAAGCCTGCAGGAGCAGAAAGATCGTCTCGCTGTCTTCGAAGAGCGAAGCGTGTTTGCGAACGATCCGGTCGAAAGCTTCGTAGGAGATCTCGCCCCCCACCCGTCGGAAGGCGTTGGTCAGTTCGTCAAAGACTTTGAGCATGGCGGATAAAATCCCGTACTTTCACGGGATCTTTGACCCCTTTGGCCGCCTCGGTGCCGCTGCTGACGTCACAGCCGTAGAAGCCGTACCCCGCCAGCTCCGACACGTTCCCCGGGGTCAGACCCCCGGCGATGATGATCCGGGAGTTGTCCTGTCCGGCGAACCACTCCAGTGCCAGCCGTTTTCCACTGCCGCCGTAGCTTTCGCAATAGGCATCCACCAGCCGGTAGCGATCGGCGAAACGCTCCAGATCCTCCGGGCCTTTCGCCCGCACCACCGGAAGGGTTGGAAAGTCAACTGCCTCCAGGAACGACTCGTCCACATCAAAATGGATCTGCGCCAGGGTGATCCCGCTCTGACGGGAAAGCTCGGTGATCCGTTCCGGGGTCTCTTCGACAAAGAGCCCCACCTTTTCTACAAAAGGAGGCAGACGGTCGATGATCCTACGTGCATTTTCGGGAGCGATGTAGCGGGGGGATTTCGGATAAAAAACGAACCCCAGAGCATCCGCCCCGGCCTCGATAGAGAGCATCGCATCGTCGTAGCTGGTGATGCCGCAGATCTTGACTCTCACGAAAGGGCCTTTCGTGAGAGAGTGAGGAGTGAGGGGTGAGGAATGAGGAACCGAATTTTAGAAACTAGTAACGAATAACTGGTAACTAGAAATCGAGTGATCGTAGCACGTAGCACATAACACTTAACACGAATCAAACGACAAAGAGCGCCGAAGGCACCCCGACTGCCGACTGCCGACTGCCGACTGCCGACAAAATTCAAATGACAAAACACCCTCACTCCTCACTTCAAAGAAGCAATCGCCTCTTTGTACCCCCGCGGGTGCCTGAAGACATAGCTGCCCGCCACCACCACATCGACACCGGCGGCTTTGAGCTGGGCGATATTGGCGTCACTGACTCCGCCGTCCACTTCGATGAGGCAGTTCGGGTTGCGTTTCTCGATCAGTTCCTTGAGCCGCTGGACCCGCTCGATGACATTGGGAATGAATTTCTGGCCTCCGAAACCGGGGTTGACGCTCATCAGCAGCACCATATCCAGATCCTCCAGGAGGTATTCGGTCACCTCCGGCAGAGTATGGGGATTGAGGACCATCGAGGGGCGGATTCCCAGGGATCGGATCTTGTGGGCCATCCGGTTGGGGTGGCGTTCGCTCTCGAAGTGAAAAGAAATAAACTCCGGTTTGAGCGGAGCGAAGAGGTCGACGAAGAAGTTGTTATCCTCCACCATCAGGTGCACATCCAGCGGTTTGGTCGCCGCTTTTGCGACGGCCTCGACAACGACAGGACCGATGGTCATATTGGGGACGAAATGGCCATCCATCACATCCACGTGAACCAGATCACATCCGGCATCACAGATGGCACGGACCTCTTCGCCAAGCAGGCCAAAATCGGCAGAGAGTATGCTGGGAGCTACAAGCATCTGAAGCGTTCCTTTGTTTCTATAGAAATAGCGAAAGAATCTTTCCTGTGATTATAGCAGGAGTCCACCAGGCTCTTCCAACTTGTCACCTTGTCACCGCACCAAGCAACTACCTCAATTTTTGAGAGAGCGATATGTGGCGATATAAATGCAACCCAGTTAGCATCGGAAAAGAACAATCTGTGCTATTTTGATTTCAAAGAGGATAAGGAGGAATCAACCATGGATAAAACAAAAAAAGAAGTGATGCTCAAAATCGCCCGTCAGGCGATCGCCGAGGAGCTTACGGGTAAAAAGCTCATCGACCGGGAGGCGCTGCTGCGCGAATACCCCTGGCTCGCCGAGCCCGGTGCGGCTTTTGTAACCCTCAACGAGAATCATCAGCTGCGGGGATGCATCGGATCAATCATCGCCCATCAACCCCTGATCGACGACCTGATCCACAACGCCAAAGCCGCCGCCTTCAGCGATCCGCGTTTTCGCCCGGTTCGGCCGGAGGAGTACGACAAGCTGGAGATCGAGATCTCGCTGCTGAGCCCGCCGAAGGAGCTCCCCTACACCGACGTAGAGGATCTGCGGCGCAAAATCCGGCCCGGCATCGACGGGGTGGTCCTACGTCTGGGAAACTACCAGGCGACCTATCTGCCCAGTGTCTGGGAGCAGCTGCCCGACTTCGACAGCTTTTTCGCCACCCTCTGCCAAAAGGCGGGACTGGCCCCCAACTGCCTGGAGATGCACCCGGTGATCTACACCTACCAGGCCGAAAAGATCAAGGAGGAACCCAATGACTAAGAAAACCATCACCCCCGTTGAAGAGCGGGGATATTCGGACTTCTATCGCAAAGAGGGGGAACGGATCGTCTGCGAGCTCTGCCGCCACTACTGCAAACTCAAAGAGGGACAGGTGGGCATCTGCGGCGTCAACATGAACGACGGCGGACGCCTCAAAACCCTCGTTTACGGCAAGGTCTCGGCCCTCAATGTCGATCCCATCGAGAAGAAGCCTCTCTACCACTTCCTGCCGGGGACTTTCGCCCTCTCGCTGGGAACCGTGGGGTGCAACTTCCAGTGCCCCTTCTGTCAGAACTGGCAGATCTCCCAGACCAAGGATCTCAGCGGCAGCTACGACGTCACGCCGGAGCAGCTGGTCTCCCTGGCACTGGAGAAGGGATGCAAGACGATCGCCTACACCTACAACGAGCCGACGATCTTCTACCCTTTCGCCCGGGATGTGGCGCTGCTGGCCAAAGAGCACGGGATCAAAAACGTCTTCGTCAGCAACGGCCTGGAGACCCCCGAGGTGATCGAGGATATGAAAGGGGTCATCGACGGTTTCAACATCGATATCAAGGGCTTCAACCCCGAGTATTACAAAAAGACCCTCAAAGGCTCCCTGGAGGGGGTCCTCGATACCCTCAAGCGGCTCAAGGCAGGGGGCTTCTGGGTCGAGTGTACGACGCTGATCGTCCCGGGGGACAACGACAGCGACGAGGAGCTGACCAGGATCGCCGAGTTTATCGCCAAGGAGCTCGACCCCTACACCCCCTGGCACATCAGCGCCTTCCATCCCGACTACAAGGTCAACGACAAACTCCCCACCCCTCTGGAGACGCTGCAGCGGGCGGAGCGGATCGGCCGTGAAGCGGGGCTGGCCTACATCTATATGGGCAACGTCCCCACCGACGGCATCACCAACTGCCCCGGCTGCGGCCTGGAGCTGATCGTCCGGCGGGGGTATCACGTGACTAAAAACGTCCTCGAAAACGGCCACTGCCCCGCCTGCCATCGGGCGATTGAAGGGGTCTGGGCCTGAGAAGCAGGCTTCTCAGGGATGGAGGATTGAAGATGGAAGATGGAGAATTTTGGATTAAATCTTCTAAAAATGAGGGTTTTACAATACCGTCATCCTGAACTTGATTCAGGATCCAAGGTTTCATGGGCATTTAAGGCCCTGGATTCCGGATCGAGTCCGGAATGACGAAGATTTCAGAGGATTTGATAGATAGCCTGATAAAGCCGGAGAATGGAGAATGAATCGAAGAGATTTTATGCGAGGAATCGGTTATTTGATAAGCCTTCCCTCTCTCCTCCATGCCTCATCGAACGATAGAACAGACAAGAAGAAGGAGCAGAAAATGAGTATAAGAATTGCAGGAAATATGGGAGCTTTCTACCCCGCGAGCTGCGGCGAGATCGACCGGATGATCGATCACTGGAACGGTATCCTGGACGAGGCGCTGACGGACAAAAGTGTCCTGCAGGCAAAACCGCGGGCAATCATCGCCCCCCATGCGGGCTACATCTACAGCGGCTTCACCGCCAACATCGCCCACCGGATCCTGGCCAACAGCCGACCCAAACGGGTGGTGGTGATCGGCCCCAGCCATCACGTATATTTCGAAGGAGTCAGCGTGGGGATTCAGGATCTCTACCAGAGCCCCTGCGGCGAAGTCCCCGTCGACAAAGCCTATGCCGAGGAACTGGCGAAGCGTTTCGGGCTGACTTTTGTCCCCGAGGCTCACGAAAAAGAGCACAGCACCGAGACCCAGGTCCCCTTCATCCGACACTACGAGCCCGAAGCGAAGGTGGTGGAGCTGATCTACGGCAAGGTGGACTACACTGCCCTGGTGCCGATCATCGACGCGATCCTGGCCGATCCCGAGAATGTGGTGGTGATCAGCTCCGATCTGAGCCACTTCTACACCCTGGAGCAGGCGAAACAGCTGGACAATATCTGTCTGGCCGGGGTCGCCGAAGAGGATATCTCCCTCCTCGACAAAGGCTGCGAAGCCTGCGGGATCATCGGGATCAAAGCCATCATCGCCGCAGCCAAAGAGCACGGCTGGAAGACCCAGCTGCTCGATTACCGCACCAGCGCCGACGCCAGCGGCGATACCCAGCGGGTCGTCGGCTACATGAGTGCGCTGATTCTCCCTTGACAGTCCTTTGTCGTTTGAACGGGGCTTTGCCGCAAGAGTCGAGAGTCGCAAGCACGGCCCTTCGGGCCTCACGTCGCAAGTGATGTCACCTTTGGCGACGGCAGGGAGATCCACTTTGCCGATCGGCATCGTGCATTGGACATTTGGCGCTTCTATACGTGTCTTCGTCGTTTGACGTTTCGAAATAACGCGTTGCAACGCACCACCCCGAAATCCAATAACCAGCATCCGCGCACCGTCAGACCGATTTAATTTATCTCGCCTTAAGCATCACTTCTGTAAAATCGCAAGACTTTTTCTAGGGTGGGAGCAGTGCCCCGTGCCGACTCTCCGTATTTCCCTGAAAACAAATCGAATGACAAAGGCTTAAAGATGGCAAGAAGATGTCAAGTTACCGGCAAAGGCCCCCTGGTCGGATACAACGTATCCCATGCACACAACAAGACCAAGAAGCGTCAGCTTCCCAACCTGCGCACTGTCCGTGTCACTCTCGAAGACGGGACCCGCAAAAAGATCAAGGTCGCCGCTTCCACCCTGCGTACCATGCGCAAAAAAGCGGCCGAAGCCCAGGCAGAAATCGCCTAAACGAAAGATCCTCCGGATCTTTTACTCTTTTTCTTTTCTCAACCTTTTTATCCTCAATATAAAAACAATGGCTCTAGACTAGCAGAATGCTAGAATAGAGTAATGAAAACCTCCAATAACCGGCCACTTTCACTGTATCGCATCCGAAAAATACTTTGGTGCTTCGTCGTAGACATCACCGCAACCCAGACCAGTGAGCTTTTGGGGGTCAACCG
>JALVUD010000038.1 GCA_027035765.1 Campylobacteraceae bacterium | reverse complement strand
ACTTTGCCCAGCACATTTTTCTGGGCGATCTGAGCCGCCACGGCGGGCTTGAGGGAATCGAGAGAGATGTTGAGCCGCTTCAATCCCGCGGCATGGAGGGAATCTGCCGCTTCGGTCAAGAGATATCCGTTGGTCGTCAATGCCAGATCGATGTCGGGCTTGTAGTCATGGATCATCTTGACAAAACGGTCCAGATCCTGTCGCAACAGCGGTTCTCCACCTGTCAACCGGATCTTTTCCACCCCTTCGTCGATGGCAATTTTGATGAATTTGAAAAGCTCCTCGAAACTGAGGAGATTCTCCTGGGGAACCCAGCTGAAGGGTTTTTCGGGCATACAGTACTGACAACGGAAATTACAGCGCTCCGTAACGGAAACCCTCAGATAGTTGACTCTGCGTCCGTGACCATCGATCAGCATATGACTCTTTTCATAGATAGAGATTGTTTAGAGGAGTAGAGTAGCGAAAGTGTCTTGAAAAGACAAGGAGAGAAAAGAAAAATATCTGATAATGAAGGTATCGCCATAGCGATACCAACCTCAACTATTAACTATTAATTATTCACTATTCACTGTAAGAAGAGACGCAAATGCGTCTCTTCTTACTTAAGCCCTTTCCACTGGGATTTGTACCAGAGATAAGCCAGGAAAGAGAAGAGAACGAAATATCCGATGACCCAGGGACCGACCGCTTCACGCTTGGGTTTGCTGGGATCGCCGACCTCTTCGAGATATTTGTAGATCTTTTCATATCCCTCTTTACTGACACCGACGCGGGGCATCGCTGTGCCATGGAGAATATGCTGGGGATTCTCGACGAATTTTTTGAGATACTCTTCACTGCGCGCCCGTACGATGATCGAAAGATCGGGGGGCAGTTTCCCGAGATAACCGGCAAGCTTCAGCTGATATTGACCGACTTTCTTCTCGAAATCCATTTTGGCAAGATCGACACCGGTTTTGATATCAGCCTTGGTTTTGGGGGTCTGACCGATCTGGGTCCACTTGTCATAGCGAACGGCATGGCAGCGACCACAGGCAAACTCGAAGGCTTCTTTCGGCTTGATCTCTTTGGGAGCAATCGATTTCAGATAGGCGGCGATATCGGCAGCACCCTGTGCATCGGCCATTCCGCCGGGCATCGCACTCTTTTTGACCAAACCGGCATGAGTGGGGCTGACAATGAAATTGGCGATGAACTTCTCATCCAATACTGCACCGGCATTGCTCAGATCAGGCGGAACCACGCCGTAAGCCTGAGCAGCCGCCACAGGGTCCATCGGAGCTTTCATACCCTGGGATTTGATCCCATGGCAGGAGACACAGGCGGCAACGAGTGCCTTTCCTTTGGCAGGATCCCCTTTGGCCGGAGCTTTCAGATCTTTATACTGGAAATTTTCAAACTTGGCTTCTTCCACGTTTTTGTGCATGACCGAATGGGCGTAGGGCTCCACGCCCCAATAGGTCACGAGGGTGAAGAAGACGACGACTGCTAATACTTTCAACTCTTTCATTTGTGCCCCCTAACAGGTTTTTCCGCTTTGGTGATGAACGGCAGCAGGATCCAGAGGATGATAAAGGTCCAGGCTGCTACGGTACCGATCGTGGTATAAATGCCCATCGGAGGCACTTTTCCCATAACAGTCAACACAATCATATCGACCAGCAGGAACCAGAACCAGAACTTGAAGACCCCGCGGCGGTTGGCCGGCGCCACATTGGGGCTGCGATCCAGGAACGGCAGCAGGAAAAAGATGACCTGAGCGAAACCGAAGGCCACCAGACCGGGATTTTTGGGGAAGGGCCGCAGGATCTCATAGCTCCAGAGGAAATACCACTCGGGATAGATGTGCGGCGGCGTCTTCAGCGGATTGGCGGGATCGAAGTTAACCGGATCCATCGCAAACTCGAAGTGGTAGAAGACCAGATAGAAGTAGAAGATGAAATAGATCCCCAGGACAAAGGTATCCTTGCTCAGGAAGACCGGGTTGAAGGGGATCACCTTCGCCTCTTTGCGTTTGCCGGCTTTCCACTTCTCGGCTTCGGCCTCGAAATCGATCTCTTCACCGTCTTTGTTGTTGACATGGGGAATACGCAAGGTACCGAAGTGCAGGACGATCAGTGCCATGATGATCAACGGCATCAGAACCACATGCAACATAAAGAAACGTCCCAGGAATGCCTGTCCGGGGACATAGTCACCCCGGATCCACTCCACCAATCCCTGAAGATCAAGAGAACCGAGGCTGAAGAGGTTGGTGATAACCATTCCCGCCCAGTAGCTCATCTGACCCCAGGGGAGCATGTAGCCGGAGAAGGCTTCGGCGGAGAAGCTGACGAAGAGCAGCATCCCGCTGAGCCAGATCAGTTCACGGCCCCGCTTGTAGGAACCGTAATAGATCCCGGTGAACATGTGGATATAGATGATCAGGAAGACCACCGAAGCGGCCACACCGTGCATATGGCGCCATAGCCAGCCGTAACCTACCTCGCCCATAATGGTGTGGTTGACACTGTCGAAGGCCTGCTTGGTGTCGGGGATGTAGTACATCAACAGGAAGATACCGCTGATGAGCAGCACACCGAAGGTCGCCGCCAGAACCATCCCCATGGCCCAAAGGAAGTTGATGTTTTTGGGGATCCAGTATTCCGTGGACAAGACCCGCTTGAGGGTGTCGATTGCCAGTCTGTCGTTCAACCACTGATGGGAGAACGGTCGTGCATTGGGATCAAAATGTGCCATGCTCTCTCCTTACGCCACTAAACCGGCTTCTTTGAGCTTCTTGTATTCGGGGCCCGCTTCGCCCAGAACAACCTTGGTACCGTCTATTTTGAAGGGAGGAATCACCAACGGACTCGGCGGTGGCGCTTTGAGAACCTCTCCCGCGGCATTGAACTGTCCGCCGTGGCAGGGACAGATAAATTTCTTTTTTTCCGGGAAGTAGTCGGGAATACACCCCAGGTGGGTACAGAGACCCACTACGATCATAAATTTGTGACCGCCGACAGTAATCAGACGTTTATCATCATAAGCGTTTTCATTATTGCCGTTCGGAGCACCGTCAGGCTTGGCATCTTTGGGCACCTTGATAATAAGGATCGGCTTACCACGCCATTTCTCGACGTAGAGCTTGTTCTCCTCAAGATTGCTCAGATCGAGCGTCGTAAAACCCGCCGCTTTGACACTCGGCAGGGGATCCCAGGTGCGCTTGGCGGCATAGAGGGCTCCCAGAGCCCCCAGACCGGCGTACGCACCGAGCACCTTGCCGAAGAAATCTCTTCTGTCGCTCATATCGCGTCCTTTGTTTGGAAGATTAAAACGATTAATTATAGGACGTTAAGGATAAAAAATGATTGACACGCCTCAAGGCAGAAGGGAAAAAGCCCTTAAACGAAGTGAATTTGTGAAGTTTCTTCCCACCTGATGAATTTTATCGTCAATACTGAGGGGAAATAAGCATTTTATCGGAGTTTTTTTGTCTGAATTAATCGGCGATCATCCCCGCCCAATCTCCCACAAGATTTGTCAGCGTACTCCTCTTTGCCTCTTCTTTCAGCACCGCCTCGAGCCGGCTCCAGTCACCCCAGGGGATCCGTACCGCTCCCGCAGCCTCCAGAATATCGGTGACACACTCCGGAGCCCCTCCCCGATCGAGCCAGATCGTTTTCGCCCCGGCGACGATTGCTTCCGCCGCGGTCTGGGGCATGGCCGTCACGACGGTTTCACTCCCCTCGATCAACTCCCGGTACTCTTCGCTCTCGTAGATCGTACCAAACGAACGAGCCAGCTCCTCTTCGTATTTGACGTAGAAATAGCTTCCCCAGTAGAGGTCCAGCCCCAGAGCTCCCAAATCCTCCGCCGCGTTCAAGAGACGTTTGTCATGGTCGGTATCCCCATAGATGAAGACTTTACGAGGAATCTTCGGGAGGGAGGCAGCCGCTTCGTAGACCGGATCGACCACCGCTCCTTCCCCGAAAGCCGCCAGAACCGTCTCACCGAAACGGCTATCCCCTCCACAGGGTTTGACGGTATAAACACCGGCGTACTTCTCCACATAAAAGCCCAACCGCGCCCCCGGATCTTCGGGAGAGTCGATCACCACTCTGTCTCCCCCGTTTGCCAGGGCATCCAGCTCCATAATGTTCTCGACCGTCGTCGCCGGAGGCAGCCCCAGCTCCCGGCCGGCGAGTTGGGCCCGGTAGTCGTTGACGATCATCTCGGCCCGGACTCCCCTGGCCTCCAGCGCCCGCCAAAGTGCTCCCATACGCCGCAAAGCCTCCAGATCGGCCCGATGATTGGTGTAGGCATAGAGGTAGATCATTGTTTTCCTTTCTGGGCCATCTTGATATAGACATGGAGGATCTCGATCGCCGCCGGGGTGATCCCGCTGATCCGGGAAGCTTCGAAAAGGGTCGGCGGCGTCGCCTTCTCCAGCTTCTCCACGATCTCGTTGCTGAGCCCCTGGACTTTTCGGTAGTCGAAATTTTCGGGAATGTTCACCTGGTGCATCCCCTTCATCCGTTCGATCTGCTGCTGCTGCTTTTCGATATAGCGGTAATATTTGGCTTCGATGAGGATCTGCTCGATCGCCTCGTCACTGTAACGGGCAAAGTCGGGCAGCAGCTTCAGCAGTTTCTCCCGGCTGGGCTCAGCGATCCGTGCCAGCAGATCGATCCAGGCAGTCTTGTCGTTGATCCGCTCCTCACCCATCGCCTCGAGTTTGGCGACAAACTCCTTGGTCGGGGTGGCGTAGTGGGTCCTGAGCCACTCCAGAGCTTCTGTGATCTGAGCTCCGGTCTCCTCTATCCTGTGACCGAATGTTTCGGGCAAGAGTCCCAGCTTCACTCCGTAGTGCGCCAGACGCAGGTGGGCGTTGTCCTCCCGTAACAGCAGGCGATACTCGGCCCGGGAGGTAAACATCCGGTAGGGTTCGTTGGTCCCTTTGGTCACCAAATCGTCGATGAGCACCCCGATGTAGGCTTCGTCTCGTCCCAGGATCAGCGGCGCCTCTCCCCGCAGGGCCAACACCGCGTTGATCCCGGCCATCAACCCCTGGGCCGCCGCCTCTTCGTAACCGGTGGTACCGTTGACCTGCCCGGCCCAGTAGAGGCCCCGGATCTTTTTGCTCTCCAGGGTGTGCTTCAGCTCGGTAGGCTGGATGAAGTCATACTCGATGGCGTAGCCGTATCGAACGATCTTCGCGTTCTCCAATCCCGGAATGGAGCGGATCATCGCCTCCTGCACATCGGTAGGCAGGGAAGTGCTCAGGCCGTTGAGATAGAACTCGTTGGCTTCACGAGTCTGAGGCTCCACAAAGACCTGATGCCGCGGGCGATCCCGAAAGCGGTCGATCTTGTCCTCGATGCTGGGGCAGTAGCGGGGACCGACCCCTTCGATCTGACCGCTGAAAAGGGGTGCCCGGTAGAAGTTGCTCTCGATGATCCGGTGGGTCTCCTCAGTCGTATAGGTTACCCAGCAGGGCAGCTGCTCCGGTGCGAAGCCCTCCCGGTCAGTGCGAAACGAAAAGGGAATCGGCCGTTCGTCGCCGGGCTGTACTTCCATGACCGAAAAATCGATGCTCTCTCCGGCGACACGGGCACAGGTACCGGTCTTGAGCCGGCCGATCTCGAAGCCCATGCTCCGCAGCTGCTCTGCCAGGGTGACGGAGGCGAATTCCCCCTGGCGCCCCGCCTGCTGAGTCCGCTCCCCGATGTGAATCAGACCATTCAGGAAGGTACCCGAGGCGATGATCACTTTGGGAGCTTCATAGCGGTTACCCAACTGGGTCTCGACTCCCCGGACCTCATCCCCCTCGACGATGAGTCCTTCCACGATCTCCTGGCGCACCTCCAGGTTGGGAGTATTGAGGCAGACATCACGCATATGGATCCGATAGCGGTCCATATCGATCTGGGCCCGGCTTCCCCGCACGGCAGGACCTTTCGAGGAGTTGAGGAGGCGAAACTGCAGACCCGTGGCATCGGTGCAGAGCCCCATCTCGCCCCCCAGAGCATCGATCTCTTTGACCAGATGCCCTTTGGCCAGGCCACCGATGGCCGGGTTGCAGCTGCTGGCACCGATCTGTTCGGCCAAGATAGTGATCATGAGGGTCTTGGCTCCCATGCGGGCGGCAGCCAGAGAGGCTTCGATCCCCGCATGCCCGCCGCCGATTACAATGACATCATAGTTCATAAAAACCCCGTTTTTATATGAATGAGGAATGAGGAACGAGGAATGAGGAACCGAAGTTCAACTCATTACCCACTACACACTCCCCACTCTTTTCTCTTGTTATAATTGGCGAATTATATCTAAAGGGCACCTCTACCAATAGGTCATACCCACAATGGGTTTTGGGGATGTGAGATTTAGCTTGAGGCTTTCAAGGCGTAGCCAAAGCTACAGCGAAGAGAGCATCGAGTGAAAGATCGCGTCTCCAAAATCCACCCTGCGGGCATCACCAGTTTTCGCCCATGCTGTGTTATCGCTTCTTGACGTAGCTACGGCTATGCCTGCGAAGCGATGCCTTGCCTGGACAAATACTGGAGATGTTGTGGGTACGACCTATTAGTAGAGATGCCCTAAAGGGGATGCCTGTGTTTACCGGATTGATCCGCGAGATCGGGACCGTCGTCGACGACCGTAACCATATTCTGACGATCCGCTCCTCCCTGAAGCCGGAGATCGGAGACTCCATCGCCGTCAACGGGGTCTGTCTGACGGTCACCGAGGTGCTGAGTAGCGGCTTCCGGGTCGAGGCGGCCGATGAGACCCGCCGGATCGTCCCGTCCGAAAAGCTCAAAGGACGGATCCATCTGGAGCCGGCGATGCGGATGGGAGACCGTTTCGAAGGGCACATCGTCCAGGGACACGTCGATACCGTAGGAACCCTCCGGCGCATCGAACGGGGAGAGAATGCCACGGAATACTACATCGCCGTCGATCCTGAACAGATCCCCTACCTGGTCCCCAAGGGCTCGGTGGCCGTCGACGGCGTGAGCCTGACCATCAACGAAACAGGCGAGGACTGGTTTCGTCTGACCATCATCCCCCACACCGTCGAAAACACTCTTTTCAAAGAGTACCGCCCCGGCACCCGGGTCAATATCGAAACCGACCTCTTCGCCCGCTACGTCGATCATATCCTCCGTCACCGGGAAGCGGGTAAAAAACGGATGAGCTGGGACGATATCGACGCCATCTCGATGAGCTTCTAGGAATGCTGCTTTGAATCTCTATGACGCCCTTCCCCCGGAAACGGGCGAAATCTTCACCACCCTCCTGGAGCACAAGAACGTCAAAATCATCAGAATCGTGAGCTCCGATACCCCCGATCAAAAGGAGTACCGTCAGGAGGAGGACGAGTGGGTGGTGGTCCTGGAAGGAAGTGCCCTGCTGGAGGTCAAGGGTGAGCCCCGTTCGCTGAAGCGCGGTGAGATGGTCTTTCTCCCTGCCGGGACCTCGCACCGGGTCCTCGAGACCGCCCCCGGCACCCTCTGGCTGGCGGTGCATATCTTTTGACTTGAATACATTTTGTGGAAAATTTTTATCCTTTAACTTGACTCTTCGAGCCGATCCCGTTATACTTTCGACAATTAAATCCCGGAAAGGAGGATAGATTCATGGTCTACAGCATCAACCGATTCGACCGCCACTTCAACAAAAAGAGCTCTATCCTCCTGCTGCGCTTCTGAATCAACCTTTCAAATCATTTTTTTTCGTCAAATCAGTTAACTGTGCCGATTTAGCCCCTTTTGGATAAAATCGGTCCGATTCCGTCTGTTTGAACACTTAAAAGGTAATAAACGATGAGCAAAGAACGCATTATCATATTCGACACAACCCTTCGCGACGGGGAGCAGAGCCCCGGCGCCTCCATGAACACTGAAGAGAAGATCCAAATCGCCAGCCAGCTCGAAAAGCTGGGCGTAGACATCATCGAGGCGGGCTTCGCCGCGGCGAGCCCCGGGGATTTCGACGCCATCCACCGCATCGCCCAGCGGATCGAGACCTCCACCGTCTGCTCCCTGGCCCGAGCCCTGGAAAAGGATATCAAAGCCGCCGGTGAAGCCATCGCCCCCGCGCCGAAAAAACGGATTCACACCTTCATCGCCACCAGCCCCATCCACATGGAGTACAAGCTGCGGATGAAACCCGAGGAGGTGATCAAACGGGCCGTGGAGGCGGTGGAGTATGCCCGGACCTTCGTCGACGACGTGGAGTTCAGCCTTGAGGATGCCGGACGCAGCGAGATGAGCTTCATGAAAGAGATCATCGACGCCACCGTCTCCGCCGGAGCCGGCACCATCAATATCCCTGATACCGTGGGGATCCTCCTGCCCGACGAAGTGGGCGCGCGGATCGCCGAGCTCAAAGCTTTCATCGGGGACCGGGCCATCATCTCTGTCCACAACCACAACGACCTGGGCCTCGCCGTCGCCAACTCCCTGGCTGCCATCCAAAACGGCGCCCGCCAGGTGGAGTGCACCGTCAACGGCCTGGGAGAGCGGGCCGGAAACGCAGCCCTGGAGGAGATCGTCATGGCGCTCAAGGTCCGCAGCGATGTCTTCAGCGATGTGGAGACCGGCATCAATACCCGGGAGATCTACCCCACCAGCCGGCTCATCGCCTCCATCACCGGGATCGAACCCCAACCCAACAAAGCGATCGTGGGCAAAAACGCCTTCGCCCACGAGAGCGGCATCCACCAGGACGGGGTCCTCAAGCACAAACGCACCTACGAGATCTTCTCCCCCGAAGAGATCGGCCTGGATGTCAACGATACCCTCGTGCTCGGCAAACACTCGGGACGGGCAGCCTTCAAGGACAAACTGGAGAAGCTCGGCTTCAGCCTCAATGAAGAGGAGCTCAACGAAGCCTTCGCCCGCTTCAAAGAGCTGGCCGACAAGAAAAAGGAGATCTACGACGACGATCTTCGGGCGCTGGTGACCAGCCAGATGGCCAACGTCGAAAAGACCTGGGAGCTGGTGGCCCTGCAGCTGATGGATTCCACCGGCGGCGTCCCCAGCGCGGCGGTGACGATCCGCAAAAACGACGGCACCGAAGCGACCGACGCCGGCATCGGAGACGGAACCATCGATGCGGTCTTCAAGACCATCGACCGGATCACCGGCTACCACGGCCTGCTCAAAGACTACAAGGTCAAATCGGTCTCCCAGGGCAAAGACGCCCTGGCCAGCGTCACCGTTCAGGTGCAGTTCAACGACGACGAACCCGCCGTCATCGGACACGGCCTGAGCATCGACACCATGTTTGCCAGTGCCAAAGCCTATCTGGGAGCGCTCAACAGTTACATCAGCATGGAAGGGATGCTCAAAAAACGTCACAGCGGCAGCGAGTGTAACGTTTAATAACGGCTACTATGGCAACCGTTATTGGTCATTTGTGGCCATTTTGGGCTTCGCCCAGTCATTTATAGTCATTTTTGGGGAAGAGGCCCTACCCATAAATCACTGCATGTGGAACATGCAAAATGACTTCTAATGACAGCGAAGCGAATGACTCTCCTGCAAACAAGCATTTTAGAAGTAACTTTCCGCTAAAATATTTGCTCCAAAATTCTTGCTCGTTTTTGGCCGGCCCCTGGGGGTCGGGAGAACGGGCTATCAAACCACAAGAAGGACTTCAATGAACTGTTACGAAACACTGTTCGTCGTCAAGCCCACCCTCACCGCCGAGGAGATCGAAGGGCAGATCGCACGGGTCAAAGCCATCATCGCCGAAGAGGGCGGAGAGCTCAAAGCCACCGATGACATGGGAATGCGCCGCCTGGCCTACCCCATCGAGAAGCAGGAGCGCGGATACTACACCGTCGTCTACTACACCGCCCCCGCCGAGCTGGTAGGCGAGCTGGAGCGCCAGCTGCGCTACAATGAAGAGATTCTCCGCTTCATGACCGTGAAGTACACCAACAAAAAAGAGCTAGCTGTCTTCGACAAGATGGTCGAAGCCGCCAACAAAAAGCCTGCCGCCGAGAAGGCCGAGGCTCCCGCAGCCGCCCAGGAAGAGGCGCCTGCCGAGAGCGAAGCACCCGCCGAAGAAGCGGCCGCAGAGAAGAGCGAGGCGTAAGCCCCTCACCAACCCAAGGAGCTTCCTATGTACAACCGCGTAATTCTGGTGGGAAATCTCACCCGTGACGTCGAGATCCGCTACACTCCCAGCGGGAGTGCCATCGGCAAGGTGGGTATCGCTACCAACCGCCGTTTCAAAGCCGCCAACGGCGAGCAGCGGGATGAGACGATGTTCATCGATCTCACCTTTTTCGGACGCACCGCCGAGATCGCCAACCAGTATCTGCGCAAGGGAAGCAAGGTTCTCGTGGAAGGACGCCTGGTTCTGGAGCAGTGGACCGCGCAGGACGGAACCAAACGGAGCAAGCACTCCGTAACAGTCGACAACCTGCAGATGCTCGACCGCCCCGGTGAAAACAGCGGCAGCGGTTACGGCGGCAGTGAAGGCGGCTACGGTGCGCCTCAGGCCAAGAGCGGCTATGGACAGCCCGCCCAGCAGCCCGCTCCCTCCGCCGCGCCTGCCCAGCCGGAACAGCCCAGCGTTCCCGAGATCGATATCGACGAAGACGAAATACCCTTTTAGGAGAATAGACAATGGCCGAAAGAAGAAAATTCAAAAAGAGATACTGCCGCTACTGCGAGCAGAAAGTCGATTTCATCGACTACAAAGACCTGCAGATGCTGAAGTTCAGCCTCTCCGAGCGCTACAAGATCATGCCCCGGCGCCTGACCGGCAACTGCAAGAAGCATCAGGAGATGGTCACCGCCGCCATCAAGCGCGCGCGCCAGACCGCTCTGATCCCCTACATCGTCGACCGCAAGCGCGTCGTCGAAAATCCCTTCGAACTGATCAAGTAAGAAGAACCTCCCCACCGCTTCGGGTATCTACCCGAAGCACACTCCCCTTTCCATTATTCACTTTCTTCGTTTTTTAGTACGGTTCTGTTTTTTTCCGTCGGCTATGCTGACATTGTTGAACAAGTTCCAGCCTATGACAAAGTCGAACCCCTCACCTATTGTACCATTACCTTAAAGGTGACCCATTGAAATATAATATATTGATATACTAAGGAAGATCCATGTAAGGAGTCCTATATGAAACGAATGTTGTGGTGGATAGCTATGGGGTATCTCCTACTTTTCTTTCAACTTCACGCCGGCAGCCCCAGGGCTATGATCATCTTCGATGCTTCGGGCAGTATGTGGGGACAGGTGGATGGAGTGAGCAAAATCGTCATTGCCCGTCATGCTTTGCGAGACCTGCTCCAGGACTGGAATCCACAGATTCCCATCGGCCTGACGGTCTATGGACATCGAAGCAAAGGGGACTGCAGCGATATCCAGACCCTGATTCCCATCAGCCCTCTCGACCGACAGCGAATGATGCGTACCGTCGACAAGATCCAGCCCAAAGGAAAAACTCCGATTGCCCGGAGCTTACGTCAGGTCGCCGAAAGGCTCCGCGGCAGCGAAGATCCCGCTACGATCATACTGATCAGCGACGGAAAGGAGAGCTGCGACGCCGATCCCTGTCGTGTCGCCAAAGAGCTCAAAAGCATGGGGATCAATTTCGTCGCCCACGTTATCGGTTTTCATGTCGATCGGGCGACGGATCGGCAGCTGGCCTGTATCGCCCATTCCACCGGTGGTGAATACTTCTCGGCCCGAAATGCCGCCGCCCTCAACAAGGCGATACGACAGGTAGCCAAGAAGGTGACGAAGGTCACCGTTCTCCCCACCCGGCCGAAGGTCATACGCAAAGAACCGGCCAAAGCGAAACTGGTAGCCCTCTATGAGTCGGATCGAGGATCCTCGGTGAAGACGGTCGGAGTGTCGGGAGTCCATTGGTGGGTCCGGCAGGATGGCAAAAGTATCTATGCCGATGACGATCCCCTGGATCATCAACCGACGGTTGCCCTGCATAGCGGAAAGGCAACCGTCAACGTCAGTTATCCGAAAAGTTCCCATCCCCAAAGTTACGAAAAGAATGTCACTATCAAACCGGGAGAGAACCGGATCGTCTTCTATCTCAAAGACGGAAAGCTCAGAATCGAAGCCCTGAATCAAGGGCGAAGAACCAAAAGCTCGGTCTATCTCTACCCCATCGTCAATGGAGAAGCGGATGAAATGTCGGAGATGGCGTGGTGTATCACATCACCTGAAAAAGGCTGCAACTATCGTCTTCCGATAGGGGAATACCTCCTCAAAGGAAGCTGCAACAGCAGAAAACTGCAAGGAAAGGTGGAAGTAAAAGAAGGAGAGGAACAATTGGTCCGACTCGACTGCACTCCGGTGAAACAATAGCATAAGGATGGCAAATGATACGGCAATACGAATCGCCGGAGCAAAATTCCGTCCCGAGAGAAAGACTATTCCGCGTCAAAAGGATATCAGAGCGTAAACTCCTCCCCCAGATAGTGCTTACGCACCTCCGGATTCTCCGCGATCTCTTCGCTGCTGCCCTGGGCCAGCATCTCTCCCGCACGCATTACGTAGGCGCGTTCGCAGATTCCCAGGGTTTCCCGGACATTGTGATCGGTGATGAGGATTCCGATCCCAAGATCCCGCAGCTGCCGGATGATTCCCTGGATATCCAGTACGGCGATGGGATCCACTCCAGCAAAGGGTTCGTCGAGCAGCAGGAACTTCGGTTTGCCCACCAGCGCCCGGGCGATCTCGACCCGCCGGCGCTCCCCTCCGCTGAGCCGAAAGCCCAGCCGGTCCCGGATCGGCTCCACATTGAAAAGCTCCAACAGCTCGTCGATCCGTTTGCGGGAAGCCTCCCGATCCATTGCCGTCGCTTCCGCGGCGATCCAGAGGTTCTCCTCGACGCTGAGATCTTTGAAGATGCTCGACTCCTGAGGCAGATAACCGATTCCCATTCTCGCCCGGACACTCAGAGGATAAGGGGTCAGATCCCGTCCGTCCAGCTCCACCCGCCCTTCGGTGGCATCGGTGAGTCCGCAGATCATATAGAAGCTGGTGGTCTTGCCAGCGCCGTTGGGGCCCAGGAGCCCCACGATCTCTCCGCTTTTCACCTCCAGAGAGATCCCGTGGACGATGGTCTTTTTTTTGATGACCTTGCTCAGGCCGGTGGCTCGAAGTCTATGCATTCAGCGGCTCGATTCGGTAGATTCGACGCTCTCCCTCGGGAGTGATCGTCACTTGCCAGAGATTATACCCGGCAGCGGCTAAGAAGGTTTTGAGCCCCTCATCCATCCACTCCACCAGATGGCGTCCCGGCTTCTCGAACTCCTCCAGCAATCCCAGCCGCGCCAGCTCCTCGAAGCCGGTGCGATAAAGGTCGTAGTGGTAAAGCCCGTCGCCGTAACTGTGCTGCAGAGAAAAGGTCGGAGAAGTGACGGTACTTGTCGAATCCGCCACTTGGGCGATGGCCTGGACCAGCGTCGTTTTACCCGCCGCCAGGTTCCCCTTCAGGGAGATGACGACGTTGTTTGGAACGAGACGTTCAATGGCCGCAGCAACTTCCGGAAGTTCCTCCAACCCCGCTTTGATCTCCACGGCGTCGTTTGCCGTTTGTCGTTTGTCGTTTGAAGAGGTTGGGGAGTCCATTGTGTTTCCTTGCTTATTGGTAATCGCAGGATAACAATCCCACGCTACGCCACAAATTACTAGTTACTAGTTACTAGTTACTCGTTTCTCAAAGTGCATTGGAGACCCGAACGATCTCCTCCAGATGCTTCGCCGCCTTGCCGCTGTCGATCGTCTCACTGAGGATCTCGATCGCTTCGGGGATATCCCTCGCCCGGCCGTCGACAAAGAGGGCATAGGCGCCGTTGAGCAGAACCACCTCCCGCTTGGGGCCCTGCTCCTCCCCGCTGAGAACCGCCCGGGTAATGGCGGCGTTGGCCACAGCATCTCCGCCCAGTATCGCCTCTTTGGGCGCGCGTTTGAAGCCGTGGACCTCCGGCTCGATCACCCCCTCGCTGACCCGGCCAGCTTCGACATAGGCGAAACGGGTCGGCGCCGCCAGAGAGATCTCGTCCATCCCGTCTTCGCTGCTGACGACGTAGGCCCGTTCGGCATCGAGATCCAGGAGCGCTTCGGCCATCGAATGGACGAAGTCGGGGCTGAAGACCCCCATCAGATACTTCCGGGCCCCCGCCGGGTTGGTGAGCGGTCCGAGGATATTGAAGATGGTGCGGTGATCCAGGGATTTGCGAATCGGCATGATGTGCTTCATGGCCGGATGGTGGTGAATGGCGAAGATGAAGGTGAAGCCCGTCTCCTCCAACAGCTTCACCTGCCGCTCGGGATCCAGATCCAGCCGCATACCCAGAGCCTCCAGCAGATCGGCGGAGCCTGACTTGCTGGTGATGGAGCGGTTGCCGTGCTTGGCCACGTAGGAGCCCGAAGCCGCTAGCAGAAGTGCCACCGTGGTGGAGATATTGAAACTCCCGCTCTTATCCCCGCCGGTACCGACCACATCCACCAGCTTCTGACGCAGCTCCTCCGGGACCGGGAGCTTCACCGAGTGCTCCCGCATCACCTCCGCCGCCGCCGCGATCTCCTCGGGGCTCTCCCCTTTTTCATACAAAGAAACGAGAAAATCCCGCGCCTCCTGCTCGCCCATCTCGTTGGCAAACAATCGCTCGAATTTCTCTTTTATCGTCAAATCATTCATACTCTCTCCTCCAATTCAAAATCCAAAATCCATCATCCAAAATCCTAAATTCTCCATCCTCCATCTTCAATCTTCCATCCGGGAACTACAGTTCCCGCACATATTCCTCTTTCTTACTTTTCGGGATCGTCTTGGTCGTAGGAATCGCCAAGACCTCGTACTCCCGGGGCCCCTTGAGGTATTCGATGGTGATCCGGTCGCCCACTTTGACCTCTTTGGAAGGCTTGGCCTTGACCCCGTTGATGAAGACGACACCGCTCTTGACCATATCCTGGGCGATGGTCCGGCGCTTGACCACATTGACGCTGCTGAGCCACTTGTCGATTCTCACAGTTTGAACTCCTCTTCGGCTCTCTTGGCCTCGATCATCCCTTTGACGGTGAGTTTCCCCTCCAGGAGATATCCTCCGGCTTCGAGTTCTTTGCGGATCCGTTTGCCCTCTTTGGGGGTAAACATTCCGGTGTTGGCCAGGGCCAGGATCAGATCCCGGATCGTCTCCCCCTCCTTCTGGGTCAGCACCCCCAGGAGAAAGACCCGCTCGTTCAGATCCAGTTCACTACTTTCCATCCATCATCCTAAATGTGGGACTGAAGTCCCGCCTCCATATCATTACGCCGCAAAGCAGCGCTCCGCAATTCTTCACTCTTCACTCTTCACTTGATCGAAACGGAGTTTCGATCAATGCAGTTCCTCGTTGAGCTTCACCTCCCGGGTACTCCGGCGGGCGATCAGCTCACCGGTGAGAGAGTCCTGGCGATAATGGACACCGTTGAGCCCCTGGAGCTCCGCTCCTTTGAAAACCGTTTTGTCCTCCAGATCCGCTTCGGGGTTGGCCGCTTTGATCCTGGCCAGCTGATCCTCGTCGATACGGATTTTGGTCCCGGCCAGGATCGCGATGCCTGCATCCACGATACAGCCATCCCCCAGAGGGATACCGGTGACCGAATTGGCTCCCAGCAGAGTATTCTCTCCGATGCTGATGGGGTTGCCGTCAGTGCCGGAGAGGACCCCCAGGATACTCGCACCCCCGCCCACATCGGAACCGCTGCCGACCACCGCCGAAGAGGAGATTCGTCCTTCCACCATGACGGGCCCGAGGGTCCCGGCGTTGAAGTTGATGTAGCTGGCACCGGGCATGACGGTGGTGCCGGGAGCCAGCTGGGCCCCCATGCGGACCTTGGAGCTGTCCAGGATCCGGGTATTGTCGGCGGGGATGACATGCTGGAGATAGCGGGGGAATTTGTCCACACTGTCGATGTTGGGGAAGGTGCCGTGGAGCTTCATCTCGATCTCGTTCTCCCGGAGATAATCCAGCTCATAGGGCTTGTTCCCCACCCAGGCGACGTTGCTCAGCACTCCGAAGGCACCGTTGAGATTGACGCCGCGCAGAGGCGCCTTGCCCAGAGAGAGGGCGTAAAGTTTGAGATAGACCGCCTCCACACTTTTGGGGGCCTCATCTTCGAAGAGGAAGGTGATGCGGAAATCTTTGCCGATATCCTCCATCGCCGAGAGGACCTTGACCACCTGGACGTTGCGATGGGCATCCCCCACCGCTTCGGCCACGTAGGGGGCGAAAGCCGCCATGGCGTTGGCGACAAATTCATCACTCAGGGTCGCGACAAACTCGCTGCCGCTGAAATCCACCTCGACCCGCGCCTCCTGAAGGGCCCGGACGAAGATCGCGGCAGAACCGTAGTTCTCCCGCCAGTTGACGACGGCGTAGTTGGCCTGCAGCACCTTGTCGGCATTTTTCTGCCCCCGGTCCACCCGGGCGATTCCGAAGGCGACGGGCTCCCGATACCCCTCCTGGGCTTTGATCTCCTCTACCAGCTGTTTGAAAGCTTCGGTACTTGTCACGGTCTCGATTGCCATGGATACTCCTGATTTTCTATGTTTTTTATTGCATGAAATTGTGAAAATGACTTTTCCAAAAATATGCAGTCGGAAATGCATCTGATGCATATTTCGGGATATTATATCTCAAAGGGCTTTGACGATAGAATACGCGTTATGAAACATCTCCGGGGCCATAGCCGACGCTACTTTTCCCTTGCCACCATCGCGATGCACTCGACCCTGCACCGGCTCTGCAGCATCGAGAGCCGCTACCGGCACCAGGATCGCCCCCACCTCTACCACGAATACAAAACCTCCCCACCTTCCGAGCGTTGAGCGTTCTGACAAACCGGAACGATCGCTCTCGTCATCCTGAACTTGATTCAGGATCCACGGTTCAATGGGAGTTTTGAGCCCTGGATTTCGGGTCAAGCCCGGAATGACGGAGGTTTTTCAACTCCCTCAATTCTTAACACGTAACACTTAGCACTTAATACGAAAAAAGGAACTTTATGAACCGACGACACATCTCTCTGCTGACCGCCGCCCTGCTCACCGGAGTGCTCCAGGCATCACCGGATAGCAACATCGCCGCCGATCTCGACGATCTGGGAACCATCACCATTACCCCCGACCGGGTCAGCGAACCTCTCAAAAACAGCACCGCCAATGTCACCGTCATCACCGACAAGGAGATTCAGGAACGCGGTTACCAGACTCTGGCAGATGCTCTGAGCCGTGTCAGCGGCTTTTCACTCTCCGGTAACGGAGGACCGGGACAGAGCCGCTCACTCTATCTCAGAGGCATGAAACGGGGGAACGTACTGATTATGATCGACGGGGTTCCCATGAAGGATCCCAACGATCTGAGTTTCTCATACCCGCTGGAGCACATTCTCCTGGATAACGTGAGTCGGATCGAAATCGTCAAAGGGGCCCAGAGTGGACTCTGGGGATCGGATGCCGTAGCCGGAGTCGTCAACATCATTACAAAATCAGCTGTCCCCGGAGGGCATGTCTCTTTGCGGGGAGGTTACGGGTCTTACGATACCGAATCGGCCGGGATCACCCTCTCCGCCTCTGGTGAAGCAGGAAGCTTTTTCCTCAGCGGGGACCACTACAGAACCGGAGGGTTTTCCGCTCTGTTGCCCCGGAATGCCGAGGCTGACGGCTACACCAACAACACCCTTGATTTCAAAGGAAGCCTCAACATTTCACCCGACAGCCGTCTGGGTATCTTCTATCATAAAATTTCGGCTGATTTCGACTATGATGCCCACAACGACCCCAACGACAAAAGTGACGGGACCTTCTCCAACGACCTGATGGGGCTGGACTACCACTACAATGACGGAAAACTCTCAATCGATGCCCTGTTCAGCGTCAATACCTATTCTCGTCAGTACAACGACTCCCTCTGGGGAGCCAGTACCTATGACGGAACGGCCACCCGGGCGACCTTGAACGCCGCCTACAAAATCGACAGGCACCAGCGCCTCAGCGGCGGGGTGGAGTACAACCGCTACGAAGGCTCTTCGACCTGGAATCCTGTCGAGGCCAGTTACGACAACCGGGCGATCTATGGCAGCTACCGTTATATATGGGACGATCTGCTTGGTGCCCGCACCATTTTCAATGCAACCCTCCGCTACGACAATTTCAGTACTTTTGACAACAAGGCCACCTATCGATTCGGGCTTAAACGCCAATGCAACCTGCTCCCGGGTCTGTTTACTGCCGCCAATCTCTACAGCGCCTACAAAGCCCCCAGCATCTACAACGCCTCCCGCCCCAAACCCGGAACGACGCTGAAGCCCGAATATACCCGAGGCTATGAACTGACAATCGGATACAAAAAGCTTCTCAGTCTCACCTATTTCCACAATCGGATCACCGACGAAATCATTCCCGCCGGCGGATGGCCTCCGGTCTACACCAACGATGAGCGAAGCTATACGATCTCGGGAATGGAGATCGGCAGCCAGTGGAGCCTCGAGACACTACCCCTCACACTCTCTGCCAATTACACCCATCTGTTTGATACCAAAGACAAAGTCGGGAAGCCGCTCTATCAACGCCCCCAGAACAGTGTCAACCTCTTCCTGGATTACGATCTCAATCCCCGGATACATTTGGGTGCCGACCTGCAATATGTCGGGAAGCGAATGGGACAGAAATGGATCGGCTGGACCCCTGTCGACGTCAAACTCAAAAGCTACACCCTGGTCAACCTGAGCTACAATCACAAGATTGCCAAAAATCTCGAGTTTTCACTGCATCTGCATAACCTCTTCGACAGACACTATGAAACGGTGGAGGGCTACAGCACCGAGGGACGCTCTATCTATGGTAAAGTGGAGTACAAGTTTTAAAGAATTATGGATTTTTGATGTTGGATTTTGGATGAGTTTGTTGATCGATAATGCACGGGATGAATGATGGATAATCGAGCGATACGTCCCGAAGGGTGGCGACTTCTCCCGCGTCCCTACATCGGCTACAAACTCTTCAACTCCCTCTTTCTGGGGCTCAGTGTCGGAACGATCTTCACGATCTACAAGCCCCTCGATCCGTCGGTCTACTCTCTTGGCGGAATTCTCCTGGCCCTAGCGATGCTGGCGATCGCCCAGCTCTACGGCCGAATCATGACCCTGCCCTGGTTTTTCCGCATCAGCCTTTTGGTGGAGCTGGTGGTCTTGGCAATGGTGCTCTGGTTTCTTGCCAAGCCTTACACCTGGCTGACAGCGATACTGGTCTATGCGGGCTATCAGGTGACTTTCTCTTTTGGCAGTTATCTGGTCCGCGCAGAGACCCTGGCGCTGGACGACGATGAGCTGCTACGCCGGGTCGATAGTGCCAAACAGATCGGCTACCTCCTCGGTATGGCCGGCTCCTGGCTCTTTTACAAAATTCTGGAACATCAAGGCATCACAACCCCCGAAGCCAAAGTCTACGATCTGCATTGGCTCCTGCTGGGGTGTGAGATCGTTATAATATTTCTGCTGGTGAGGAGTTTTGGGCGAGACAGTCGCTAGTCTCTAATTGGAAAATGCAGCGTCAAGTGGTGCCCAAAATTTCTAGTTACTCGTTACTAGTTACTAGTTTCTCAATAATTCCTCACTCCTAATTTTTCCGGAGGAAAAAACTGTGTTCATTCAGATCAAAACCGGAGACATCACCCGAGAGGCAAGCTGCGCCATCGTCAACGCCGCCAACTCCTCCTGCATGGGAGGAGGCGGGGTGGACGGGGCGATCCACCGCGCCGGCGGACCGGAGATCCTGGAGGAGTGCAAACGGATCCGACGCGAACGGCTCCCGGACGGACTGCCCACTGGCCAGGCGGTCGCCACCACGGCAGGGCGGATGCCCTCGCATTACGTGATCCACACCGTGGGTCCCATCTGGGGGCGTTGCGGAAGTGAAGAGGAGTGCGACCGGCTCCTGGCCGACGCCTACCGAAACAGCCTGGAACTCGCCCGAAAGCTTGGATGCCGCAGCGTCACCTTCCCCGCCATCTCCACCGGGATCTATGGCTTCCCCGCCGACCGCGCCGCCCGGATCGCCTGCCGGACCGTACGGGAGTTTCTGCAGAAACACCCGGAGATGGAGGTGACCTTTATCTTTCACAGCGAGACAAGCCGGAAAATTTTTGAAGAGGCGGCGGATGGGAAATGTCATTGAGAGGTCCAAAAAACTCCGTCATTCCGGGCTTGACCCGGAATCCAGGGCTTGGAATACCCGTTAAAACGTGGATCCTGAATCAAGTTCAGGATGACGAAGAGAGATCGTTCCGGTTTGTCAGAACATTCAATTCTATAGCCCTTTGATGTAGTAGCAAGCACGCCCCTTCGGGCCTCACGTCGCAAGTCGCAAGAAAAGAGTCATTGGTCATTGGGCAAGGATTCAGCTCTGCATTGCGGGACTGAAGTCCCGCCTCCTAATAACATGCGTTGCATCGCAACGCACCGAAATTCTCCATTCTCCATCAAAAACCGGCTCCTCACTCCTCACTCCTCACTATTTTCACCTTCACCTCCTGATAACAGGCCCCGTCCCCTTCTTCGCTAAGCATCGGCGGGGTGAGGTGGTTGACCCCTCTGGTTCCAGCGGGGATCAGGACGCAGTCGCGCCGGAGCCGCTCGTCGACGTGGGCGACGAGGGTGATCTCCCCGTGCTCGGAGGAGACGAGGACCTTCTCCCCCTCTACGAAGCCCGCTTCGGGGGGGAGGTGGATCCGCTCAGAACGCTCAAACTGGGTATTGAGGGAGTGGCTCTGTTTGGGAGTAAGAAGCCAATATTCTGTAATCTCTTCTTCTTTGTTTTTGAGCTTGCGGGCTTTGCGGAAACGGCGGGTGTCTTCGAAATCGTCGTCGAAATCGTCCATAAAAACGAACTCCTCGCCCCCATCCTCCCCGAATCCCTCCGTGTAGGGGAGCTCCTCGTAATCGGGCAGCAGCAGTTTGCCGTCGCGCTCGAGACACTGATCCCGCCAGATCTGCAGATACTCCTCTTCGCTTTTCAATCCCTCCAGCCCCAGCCGCCGGAACATCTCGGCGGTGAAATCGTACTCACTGATACCGATCTCGCTCTCGATCGCTTTGTGCATCGGCGTCACCGTATGATGGCCGTAGCTCAGGCGCAGATCCTCTTTTTCGAGAAAGCTTTTGGCCGGCAGGACGATCCGGGCCAGTTCGCTGGTTTCGTTCTCGTAGAGGCCGAAATAGATCAGATTTTTCACCTTTTGCAGCTTGTCGATCACTTCGCCGCTGCCGGGCATGCTTCCCGCCGGATTGCCCCCTTGCACCAGAACCGTCTCGAAACGGTCGAAGGGAGCGGTCACAATCGGCACGGTGGGGGTCTTGACGGCGAAGGGATTGTCAAAGCCCTGCCGCGACTCCCCCAGGAAGCTCACGCCGCACCCCTCCCGGCCGAAAAGCCCCAGCGTCGCCGCCAGCGAGTCGATCGCCCAGAGGGTGTAGTGGCCGATGGAGTATTTCTGCACCCCGCCGCCGACGAGGAAGACGACCCGCTCTTTTTGCAGCAGCAAAAGCAGGTCCCCCATATCATCCAGACTCAGCCCCATATACTCCAGCAGCGCTTTGATCCGGAAGGTCCGGGTGAAGTCGTAGAATTCGTCGAACTCCATCCCCCACTCCCCGAGCCATTCGTCGTTCTGGCTGTCCTCCATGGTGATGAAACGGGCCAGCAGCAGGGCCAGATAGACGTCGCTGCGGGGTTTGAGCTGGATATGCAGATCGGCTTTTTTCGCCAGCGTGGTGCGGACCGGATCGATCACCACGAGGGTTTTCCCTTCGATGAGGGGCATGAGGTGGGCGTTGGTCACCGGGAGGTTGCGCCCCCAGACGACGATGACGTCGGCCTTGGCGATCTGCTCGGGAGGGAGCTGCCGGTTGATCCCCCTCCCCTCCCGGATCCCCGCCTGTCCCGGGCCGTCGCAGAGCGATCCGCGGGTGAGGGTTCCGCCGATTTTTTCCATCAGCAGATCGGTCACCTGCTGCATCACCCCCAAATTGCCCGATCCCCGCCAGAGCAGTTTCTTCTCCACCCCCAGCGCCTCGGCGATCGCCTCCAGCGCTTCGTCCATGCTTACCGCTTTGCCGTCGATCCTCGGGGTCGTGATCCGGGGGGCTTCATGGATCTCTTTGTTGAGCAATCGGCACAGGGCACCGTTGTAGAGAGGATGGCCGG
>JALVUD010000037.1 GCA_027035765.1 Campylobacteraceae bacterium | reverse complement strand
CAGAAGCACTTCGTTGGTGACGGGGTCGATCACATCCTTGGCGACGACCCGGCCGTAGACCCGGTCCGCCAGGGATTCGATCAGCTCGTTACCGACGAGAATGTCGGAAACTTCGACCCCCTCGTGGGTACCGCAGTCCTCCATGGAGACCTTGACGTTCTGAGCGACGTCGATGAGCTTCCGGGTCAGGTAACCGGCGTTGGCAGTCTTGAGCGCCGTATCCGCCAGACCCTTCCGCGCTCCGTGGGTGGAGATGAAGTACTCCAGGACGTTGAGCCCCTCCCGGAAGTTGGAGGTAATGGGGGTTTCGATGATCGATCCGTCGGACTTGGCCATCAATCCCCGCATCCCGGAGAGCTGGCGGATCTGGGCGGCACTACCCCGCGCCCCGGAGTCGGCCATCATGTAGACGGAGTTGAAGCCCTCTTTGTCCTCTTTGATCAGCTTCATCAGCTCATCAGCGATGGCGTTGTTGGCGTCGGTCCAGATGTCGATAATCTTGTTGTAGCGCTCCTGCTCGGTGAGCAGACCCGCGGCGAACTGTTTCTGGATCTCGAAGACCTTCTCTTTGGCACCACGGATGATCTCCTCTTTGCGCTCCGGCGTCTTGATGTCATCCACGGAGATGGAGACACCGGCCCGGGTCGCGTAACGGAAACCCATATCCTTGAGGTTGTCCAGGAACTCCGCCGTGAGCTGGATGCCGCTGTGCTTGTAGATATAGTCGACCAGATTGGCGATATCCTTCTTCTTCAGCACCCGGTTCCAGAGATTCTCGGGAACGTAGTCGGGCATGATCGACTTGAGGATCAGCCGGCCGACGGTGGTGGTAACGATATTGCCCTCCACCACGGTGCGAATCCGCGCATTGAGATCGAGTGTCTCCTGCTCGTAGGCGATCAGAACCTCGTCCACGTTGGAGAAGAGCTTGTGGGCTCCTTTGACGTCCGCCTTCTCCAGGGAGAGGTAGTAGAGTCCCAGGATCATATCCTGGCTGGGAACCGCGATCGCTTTACCGGAAGCGGGCAGCAGGATGTTCATGGAGCTGAGCATGAGGATCTTCGCCTCGGCGATCGCCTCGTCGGAAAGGGGCACGTGGACCGCCATCTGGTCTCCGTCGAAGTCGGCGTTGAAGGCGGCACAGACCAGCGGGTGCAGCTGGATCGCCTTGCCCTCGATGAGCCGCGGGTGGAAGGCCTGAATCGAGAGTTTGTGCAGCGTCGGCGCCCGGTTGAGCAGCACCGGATAGCTCTCGACCACCTCTTCGAGGCACTCCCAGACCTCGTTGGTCTGAGTTTCGATCATCTTTTTGGCCTGTTTGAGGGTCGTGGCGTAGCCCTTCTCCTCCAGTTTGGCCATGAGATGGGGCTTGAAGAGCTCCAAAGCCATCTTTTTGGGCAGACCGCACTGATCCATCCGCAGATCGGGACCTACGACAATGACCGAACGGCCCGAGAAGTCGACCCGTTTACCCAGCAGGTTCTGGCGGAAACGTCCCTGCTTCCCTTTGATGATCTCGCTGAGGGATTTGAGGGGGCGTTTGTTGGCTCCCTTGACGGCGTTGCCGCGGCGGCCGTTGTCAAAAAGGGCGTCCACCGCCTCCTGAAGCATCCGCTTTTCGTTGCGGACGATGATCTCGGGGGCGTCCAGCTCCAGCAGGCGCTTGAGGCGCTGGTTGCGGTTGATAACCCGGCGGTAGAGGTCGTTGACGTCGCTGACGGCGAATTTGCCGCCGTCCAGGGAGACCAGAGGGCGCAGATCGGGCGGAAGCACCGGCAGATAGGTCAGCATCATCCACTCGGGACGGTTCCCCGAATCGAGGAAGGCCTCGATCACTTTCAGACGCTTGACGATGGTCTTGCGCTTGGCTTCCGATTTGGTCGCGGAGATCTCCTCTTTGAGCTGGGCCAGCATCTCCACCAGATCCAGTTCCGCCAGAAGCTCCTTGATCACCTCTCCGCCCATCCGGGCATCGAAGCCGGTATCGGCGAAGTGGCGGCTGAGCTGCTGATACTGCTCTTCGTTGAGGACATCGTACTTCTGAACCGGATTGCCCCCTTCGCTGTCGTAGCTGGCCCCGCCGGGATCTTTGACGATGTAGGCTTCGTAGTAGAGGACCCGCTCCAGATCCTTCATCTTGACCCCCAGGAGGGTTCCGATCCGGGAAGGCAGAGAGCTGACATACCAGATGTGAGCCACGGGCGCGACCAGTTCGATGTGTCCCATCCGGTCCCGGCGGACCTTGGAACTGGTCACTTCGACGCCGCACTTTTCACAGACGACGCCTTTGTAGCGCATCTTCTTGTATTTACCGCAGAGACACTCGTAGTCCCGGATGGGGCCGAAGATCTTGGCACAGAAGAGGCCGTCGCGCTCGGGCTTGAGGGTCCGGTAGTTGATGGTCTCGGGCTTCTTGACCTCGCCGTAACTCCAGGAGAGGATCTTTTCGGGACTGGCGACCCGCAGCTGAAGCGCGGCGATGTCGCGGGGCCGCTCTTCGCGGCTCATATCGATGGGGACAAGATTTTCAAGGTTCTTACTCATGCTTCACTCTCTTCCTCTTCTTCTTTTTTCTGCTCATAGAGCTCAACATCCATGCCCAGTGCCTGCAACTCTTTGGTCAGGACGAACATCGTCTCAGGGATTCCCGACTCGGGCACGCTCTCGCCCCGGGTGATGGCCCGGTAGGCCCGGGCGCGGCCCTCGACATCGTCGGACTTGATGGTCAGCATCTCTTTGAGAGTATGGGCGGCGCCGTAGGCCTCGAGCGCCCAGACCTCCATCTCTCCGAAGCGCTGGCCTCCGAAGAGGGCCTTTCCTCCCACAGGCTGCTGGGTCACCAGGGAATAGGGACCGGTGCTCCGTGCGTGGACCTTCTCATCGACCAGGTGGTGGAGTTTGAGCATGTACATGTAGCCGACGTTGACCCGCTCCAGCATCTTCTCTCCGGTCTTGCCGTCATAGAGGACGGTTTTGCCGTCTTTGTCGATTTTGGCCAGTTCGAAGAGTTTCGCAAACTCCTCCTCGTTGGGGGATTCAAAGGCCGGCGCGGCAAACTTGACCCCCTTGGACCAGTCGCGGGCGTACTCCAGGAGCTCTTCGTCGCTCATCCTCTCCAGCTCGTTTTTGGCCTTCATCAGTTTGGCGGTGTCGGCGATCTCCTTCATCTTGGCACGCAGCTCCTGGATGAAGTCCTCCCGCTTGCTCTCGTAGACCTCCTGGATCTGCTCGCCCAGGCGTTTGCCGATGAGCCCCAGGTGAACCTCCAGGATCTGCCCGATGTTCATCCGCGAAGGAACCCCCAGGGGGTTGAGGATCAGATCCACGGGGCGGCCGTCTTCCATGTAGGGCATATCGATCTCGGGAACGATGTTGGAGACGATACCCTTGTTTCCGTGGCGTCCCGCCATCTTGTCCCCGACTTTGATCTTGCGCTTGGTGGCGATGTAGACCTTGACCAGCTTGGTGACGCCGCTGGGGAGGATGTCGTCTTTTTCCAGAATCTGGAGCTTCTCCTCATGCTCGGTCTTGAGCTTCTTCTTCTGCTTGAGGAAGTAGTTTTTCATCGCCTCGTACTCTTTCTGCACCTCATCGCTGTAGGAGGCGACAACATTGCGCAGGGCAAAGCGGTTGATGGAGCGGATCTCCTCTTCGGGGATCTTCTCGCCCGCTTTGTACTCTTTTTCACCAACGGCAACATCTTTGGCCAGCTCCTGCTTGGCCAGGAAAGAGGTGATCTGGAGCATCTCTTCCCGGTCGATCATCAAGAGTTTGTCATGATGGTCCCGGTCGAGACGGGCCCGCTCCTCTTCGTAGGCGCGGATGGCCCTCGCATCCTTCTCGTACCCTTTCTTGGTGAAGATCTTGATATCCACGACGACCCCCTCCATGGAGGCGGGGCAGTAAAGGGACTTGTTGACCACGTGGCCGGCCTTGTCGCCGAAGATAGCCCGCAGCAGACGCTCCTCAGGGGTCGGTTTGATCTCTCCCTTGGGAGAGACCTTGCCCACCAGGATCATGCCGGGCTTGACGTGGGTTCCGATCTTGACGATCCCGCTCTCGTCCAGGTGCATCAGATCCTCTTCGCGGATATTGGGGATATCCCGGGTGATCTCCTCGGTGCCGTGCTTGAGTTCCCGTGCTTCGATCTCTTTCTCGTAAATGTGGACCGAGGTGAAGGTATCTTCCCGGATCAGCTTCTCGGAGAGGATAATAGCGTCCTCGTAGTTGTAGCCGTTCCAGGGCATGAAAGCGACGAGGATGTTCTTCCCGATGGCCAGCTCTCCCTGATCCATATTGGGACCGTCGGCGATCACCTGCCCCGCTTTGACCTCGTCACCGACATGGACGATGGGCACCTGTCCGAAGGAGGTGTTCTGGTTGGTCCGCATGTTCTTCTCGAGAAGATAATGGTCGATAAAGAGGCCGTTTTCGTCCTCCCCTTTGATATAGATATTTCGGGCATCGACTTTCTCCACGACGCCGGCGCGGCGTGCCTTGATCGCTTCCCAGGCATCCCGGGCGACGATCGCTTCCATCCCGGTCCCCACGACAGGAGCCTCGGGTTTGAGCAGGGGGACTGCCTGGCGCTGCATGTTCGATCCCATCAGGGCCCGGTTGGCGTCGTCATGCTCCAGGAAGGGGATCAGGGCAGCAGTCGCCCCGGAGATCATCAGAGGTGCGACGTCGATCAGATCAACCTTGTCTGCCTCGTTGAGTCCGATGTTTCCGTTGAGACGGGTCTCGATCAGATCTTCGACGATGTAGCCGTTCTCATCCACCTTGGTCGAGGCGGGAGCGATCACCTTGTTCTCTTCCTGGGTAGCGGTGATGTAGACGATCTCGTCGGTGACTTTTCGATCCTTCACCACCTTGTAGGGCGCTTCGATGAAGCCCAGTTCGTTGACCTTGGCATAGGTGGCCAGCGTGTTGATCAGACCGATGTTCTGCCCTTCAGGCGTCTCGATGGGGCAGATCCGTCCGTAATGGGTCGGGTGGACGTCCCGCACCTCGAAGCCGGCACGCTCTTTGACCAATCCTCCTTCACCCAGAGCCGAAAGACGGCGTTTGTGGGTAATCTCGGAGAGCGGGTTGGTCTGATCCATGAACTGGCTCAGCTGGCCGCCGGAGAAGAACTCCAGAATGGTATTGGTAATCATTTTGGAGTTGACCAGATCGTGAGGCATCAGGTCATCCAGAGAACCGCTGACGGTAGTCATCTTGTCCTTGATAGCCTTCTGCATCTTCATCAGACCGTTGTGCAGTTCGTTGCCCAGCAGTTCACCGATGGCCCGGATCCGCCGGTTCCCCAGGTGATCCCGGTCATCGATCTGCCCTTCACCGTTTTTGACTTTGATCAGATATTTGACGGTGTTGATGATATCTTCGCTGGTCAGAACCGTCACATACTCGGGGACATCCTGACCGAGTTTGTGGTTCATCTTCATCCGGCCCACTTTGGTCAGGTCATAACGCTCGGGATCGAAAAAGAGCTGACGGAGGAAGGCTTTGGCCGCCTCAGGGGTCACCGGTTCGCCCGGGCGCATCACTTTGTAGATCCGGATCGCCGAGAGGAGGTTCTCATCTTCTATCTCTTCGGTCTGCTTCAGGAGCTTCAGGCTCTCCTGGTCGGCGATAAAGGAGCGGATAATAGAGCTGTCGGCACCCTCCGCCAGGTCATCGGCGATCTTGAAGGACTCGATCCCCGACTCTACGATCTTACGGATGCGGTTCTCATCCAGCTGCGTGATGACGTCGTAGAGGACCTCGCCACTCTCCTGATCGACAATCGGTTCGGCCAGATGGCGCTCCATGAGGATCTCGACAGGATACTCGACCCATTCCAATCCCTCTTCGGCCAGTTTCTGGGCCCGTTTCTTGGTCAGGCGTTTTCCGGTCGCGACAATGACATTACCGTCAATGTCTTTGATATCGTATTCGGCTCGTCCGACAAAGTCAGCGGGATCAAAACGGACGATGAAACGCCCGTCGCGGATATGGATCTCTTTGGTGGGGTAGAAGAGGCGAATGATATCCTCTTTGGTATAGTCCAGAGCCCTGAAGAGGATCGTCACGGGGATCTTGCGCCGCTTGTTGATCCGGGCATAGAGGATGTCTTTGGCATCATACTCGAAGTAGAGCCAGCTTCCCCGGTCGGGGATGATCTGAGCGGAGTAGACCAGTTTGTTGGCCACCGTAGCGGCCTCCGCCTCCTTGAAGATGACCCCGGGGCTGCGATGCAGCTGATTGACGATGACCCGCTCCACCCCGTTGACGATAAAGGAGGTGCGATCGGTCATCAGGGGGATATCCCTCACATAGATTGCCTGCTCCTTGATCTCTTTGGGGTCCAGGCGCTCCCCGGTCTTCTCGTCACGGTTCCAGATCGTCAGAGCGATCTTGAGTTTAAGTGAGACGGCATAGGTAAGCCCCCGTTCCATACATTCGCGAATCGTGTACTTCGGTTTGATGATCTCGCTTCCCTTGTAACTCAGGGTGATACGGTTCTGCTGATCATGGATCGGGAAAGAGGCGCGGAAAACCTTCTCGATAATACTGTTGGAGCGGTCTTTCGCATCCATCATCAGGAAATTTTCATAACTGTTCTGCTGAAGCTGAAGCAGATGGGGAATCTCGATCTGTCTCGGAGTTTTGGAGAAATCGACGCGGAGTCTGTTTCCGGAGTGGAGTGAGTTTAACATTGGCAGACCTTAATGTTTGGTTTCTGTGGTTGGTACTGTACGCAGATACACAAATAAACTATCGGAGATAGTTCCTCTCTGCATCCGAATCGGGGAGGAACCGGGGCCGTAGCCCCGAAAGGGTTGACTTACTTGAGTTCGACGGTAGCGCCGGCTTCTTCGAATTGTTTCTTGAGCTCTTCGGCTTCCTCTTTGGAGACGCCCTCTTTGATGACGGTGGGAGTCTCTTCGACAGCCGCTTTGGCCTCTTTGAGTCCCAGGCCGGTCACCGCACGGACCACTTTGATAACGTTGATCTTCTTCGCACCGGCATCGGTCAGTACGACATTGAATTCGGTCTGCTCTTCAGCAGCCTCGCCGCCGGCAGCACCGGGAGCGGCCGCGACAACAGTCGCCTGGGCGGAAACGCCAAACTTCTCTTCAAACTCTTTGACCAGCTCGCTGAGCTCGAGGACACTCAGGTTGGAGATGAATTCGAGTACATCTTCTTTTGTACATGCCATGTTCTATCCTTTTACGGTTGTTTTCTCATAAAAAGAGTCCCGCCGCGGCGTGACTCACCTTCACTTATGCTTCCTCTTCTTTTTTCTGCCGAAGCGCATCCAGTCCGATCGTAAAGTTACGGACGGGCGCCATCCAGACATTCAGAAGCATACCGATCAGTTCGTCACGGCTGGGCAGTTTGGCCATCGCCATGATGGTACCCAGGTCAACCGCTTTGCCTTCCAGGGCACCGGACTTGATCACAAAGCGATCTTTGAACTCGGTAGCAGCTTTGTCGGCTGTCTTACAAGTCGAGATCTGGTCTTCGCCCCAGACTACCAGGTTGGTATCCCGGAGTTCCAGATCCTCGATGCCCGCATTCTTCAGGGCCAGCGTCGCCAGGGTATTCTTGACGACTTTGACCTGCGCGTCGTTGGCGGCAGCCAGGGCACGGACATGTTCCAGTTCCTGACAGGTCAGACCCTTGTAGTCGCAGACGACTACCGCGTTGGACGCTTCGAAGGCAGCGGTCAGATCAGCGACAAGCTGTTCTTTTTCTGCTCTGGTCATCGTTTCTCCTTTCAGACTTCCAACAGGGCTTCCTCTAGCGAGGAGAGCCTCTCCCGGAGGAGAGAGGCCCCGTTTAAGCTTTCGCCCCTATTGTCTTCAGTCGAGATAAAGGCGCATTCGCCTTATTTGATCTCCATCAGCTCGTTGGTATCGAGTTTGACGGAGGGGCTCATGGTAAGACTGAGTGCCGCATTTTGAATGTAGCGCCCTTTGGCGCTGGCAGGCTTGGCACGATTGATCTTTTCCACAAAGGTTTTGAGGTTCTCGACCAACTGCTCTTCGCTGAAACTCGCTTTGCCGATTCCGGCGTGCATATTTCCCTTTTTGTCGACGCGGAAGTTGACCTGACCCCCTTTGGCATTTTTAACCGCCTGGGCGACATCCATGGTCACGGTTCCTGTCTTGGGATTGGGCATCAGACCCTTGGGCCCGAGGATCCGGGCAACCTTCCCGAGAACACCCATCATATCAGGGGTGGCGATGACGATATCGAAATCGATTTTGCCGTTCTGGATCTGCTCGATCAGTTCATCGCTGCCGACCAGATCGGCACCGGCCGCTTTGGCTTCGTCCGCTTTATCCCCTTTGGCGAAGACGGCGACACGAACAGTCTTGCCGGTACCGTGGGGCAGGACCACCGAGCCGCGGATCATCTGATCCGCATGGCGGGGATCCACATTCAGATTCAGGGCGACCTCGACAGTCTCATCGAATTTCGCCGATTTGAGATCCTTGACGGTTTTGACCGCCTCTTCGACACTGTACTCTTTGTTTTTGTCGATCTTTTCCAGAAGGGTCTGTTTTCTTTTACTCAGTTTCTTAGACATTTTTTTCTCCGCTTTATTTGCTCCCACTTTCTTTTGGATCCAAGTGGTCAAAGGATCAGTCGACGATTTCGACACCCATGCTTCGGCAGGAGCCGGCGATGATTTTCGCCGCCTGCTCCCGATCGTTGGTATTGAGATCCTCGATCTTGAGATCGACGATCTTGAGCAGCTGCTCTTTGGTGATAGTCGCCACTTTGTTCAGCAGCGGGTTGTCACTTCCCTTTTTGATGCCGGCCTCTTTCATGATCAGATCACTCGCGGGAGGCTGCTTGGTCTCGAAGGTAAAGCTGCGATCGGTATAGACCGTGATCTCCACAGGGATCTTGAAGCCCATCTTGTCTTTGGTTTTCTCATTGAAGGCCTTGCAGAACTCCATGATGTTGACACCGCGCTGACCGAGAGCGGGACCGACCGGAGGAGAGGGGTTGGCCTGTCCTGCAGGAATCATCAGTTTGAATTTTTCAGCAACTTTCTTTGCCATCGTCTGTTCCTTACGTTTAGATTATTTTTTCCACTTGGGTGTAGAGGATCTCCACGGGGGTGTTCCGTCCGAAGATGGAAACATTGAGCTTGAGCTTTCCGTGATCCAGATCGTACTCCTCAACCATTCCGGTAAAGTTCGCAAATGGTCCATCAATGATACGTACCATTTCGCCCGGTTCGAAATCGACTTTCGGACGGGGCGGTTTTTTGTTCTCCATCTTCTCCAGAATCAGCTTGATGTCCGATTCGTTGAGAGGTGTCGGCGTCTTCTGCTCCCCGATAAAACGGGAGACCCTGGGAAGGTTCTGGATCTTGTGCCAGAGATCGGTATCCAGGTCGATATGGGCGAAGACATATCCCGAGTAGAGGGAACGTTCGGTGATCTTCTTCTGGCCGTTTTTGACCTCGATCACCTCTTCCGTGGGAACGACGACCTTGTCGATTTTATCCTGGAGACCGTAGTCTTCAGCCATCTGTTCGATCGCGCGTTTGACGGAGCGTTCACTTCCAGCGTAGGTTTGGATTGCGTACCATTGATGAGCCATCGTGAAGCCTTGCTTATAGGGTTGAAGAGACAATAGCCGACATTAGCATGTCAACCAGTGCCAGGAAAATAGATATTACGGTCACGACCATGATGACGGCAACAAAAGCCTGACGGACCTGCACTTTCGTCGGAAAAATGACTTTGTCAAGTTCGACTTTCGCGTCTTTGATAAATTTGATAATCTTGTTCATATCTACCTTCTTGATGGCAGGCCAAGAGGGACTCGAACCCCCGACACCTGGTTTTGGAGACCAGTGCTCTACCAACTGAGCTATTGGCCTAACGAAAAAAGGAGAGAAGCTCTCAGAGCTTCATCTCCTTGTGGACCGTATGGGTCTTGCACCACTTGCAGTACTTACGCAGGGCAAGCTTCTCCGTGGTGTTCTTTTTGTTTTTTGTGGTGTGATAGTTGCGACGGGTGCACTTTTCACAGCCGAGATGAATTATTTCTCTCATCGTTGCTCCAGTTTATGCCGGCGAACCGGCTGTTGGGTGTGATTACTCGATAACTTTGGTAACAACACCGGCACCGACGGTCCGACCACCCTCACGGATGGCGAAGCGGGTCCCTTCCTCGAGAGCGATCGGGGCGATCAGCTCGACATTCAGTTTGACATTGTCGCCGGGCATAACCATCTCGGTACCCTCGGGGAGGATAACGGAACCGGTTACGTCGGTAGTACGGACGTAGAACTGAGGACGATAGTTGTTGAAGAAAGGCGTATGACGTCCCCCTTCCTCTTTGGTCAGAACGTAGACTTCAGCCTCGAACTTGGTGTGAGGAGTGATGGAGCCGGGCTGGCAGAGAACCATACCGCGCTGAACATCCTCTTTGGCAGTACCGCGGAGCAGAACACCGCAGTTGTCACCCGCTTCACCGCAGTCCATCTCTTTCCGGAACATCTCAACACCGGTGACGGTAGTCTTCTGAGTGTCCTTCAGACCGACGATTTCAATCTCGTCACCGACGCAGACTTTACCACGCTCGATCTTACCGGTAACAACGGTACCCCGTCCCTGAATGGAGAAGATATCCTCGATGGGCATCAGGAAGGGCTTGTCGGTTTCACGCTCGGGATCGGGGATGTAGTTGTCAACCTCGTCCATGAGCTTCAGGATCTTCTCGGACCACTCGCCGATCTGACCTTTTTTGGCCTCTTCGAGAGCCTGGAAAGCGGAACCGGCTACGATGGGAGTGTCATCACCGGGGAACTCGTACTCGTTGAGGAGTTCGCGGACTTCCATCTCGACCAGCTCGAGCATCTCTTCTTTGTCCTCTTCGTCCAGCTGATCCTCTTTGTTGAGGAAGACGACGATGTAGGGAACACCGACCTGGCGGGAGAGCAGGATGTGCTCACGGGTCTGAGCCATCGGGCCGTCTGTCGCGGCGATAACGAGGATCGCACCGTCCATCTGAGCCGCACCGGTAATCATGTTTTTGACATAGTCGGCGTGGCCGGGGCAGTCGACGTGCGCATAGTGGCGCTTGTCGGTCTCATACTCGACGTGGGAAGTCGCGATGGTGATTCCGCGCTCACGCTCTTCGGGAGCGTTGTCGATCTGATCGTAATCCATCAGAGCGGTATCGTTTTTGGTGGCCAGTACAGCGGTAATGGCGGCAGTGAGGGTGGTTTTACCGTGGTCAACGTGACCGATGGTACCAATGTTGACGTGCGGTTTGGTACGCTCGAATTTTTCTTTAGCCATAGTATTCTCCTAGCTTTGTGATTTGCGGCTGATATTATATCAGAATCTGCTTAGACCCCATGCCCAACGCTATGGACAAGACTCCAACCCGGAGGTTGTACTCCTGTCCATATTCAGCCGATGTGGTTGATGATCTGGAGCCCAGAAGCGGATTTGAACCGCCGACCTCTTCCTTACCAAGGAAGTGCTCTGCCCCTGAGCTATCTGGGCGTTGATAAAGTATGTTTGAATTATGACAGTGCGTAAGCTTTAACTGTGAAGATACAATCGAACCCGATGTAGAACAGTTATTCAGCTCCCAGTATCTTGGAGCGGGAGACGGGACTCGAACCCGCGACCCTCAGCTTGGAAGGCTGACGCTCTAGCCAACTGAGCTACTCCCGCGTCGATGGTGGTGAGAGGAGGATTCGAACCTCCGAAGGCAAAAGCCAGCAGATTTACAGTCTGCCCTCGTTGGCCACTTGAGTATCTCACCAAAAATATACCGGTCAAACACTGACACATTCGCTTTGCAATGGAGCTGGTGATGGGACTCGAACCCGCGACCTGCTGATTACAAATCAGCTGCTCTAGCCAACTGAGCTACACCAGCGCCGTTCCATCGCAAAATGGACCCGAATTATAATGGAGGCTTCCTTAAACATTTATTAAAATATAAAAAATTTTTCTTTTTTCTATCCGGGAATTGGGCTATAATCTTGATCTGAATCCCAGGAAAGGTTTACAATGATCAGGATCCTTCTGGCTCCCAGTGAGGGAAAGCGCCCGGGTGGGGAGGGGACTTTCGATCCCTGCCGACTGCTCTTTGACCCTCTCTGTCCCCTCCGAAACCATCTTTTGGAAGAGTACCGTACATTGATCCGCTCCGGCAACTCCCAAACACTGCAGAGACTCTTCGGTCTCAAAAAAGCCGGCGAGATCACCCGCTACCGCTCTCTCGATCCGTCCGAATCTCCGGTCCTTCCTGCCGTGGAGCGCTATAGCGGTGTCGCTTATGATTATCTGGACTATGCCTCACTGCCTGAAGAGGCCCGAAACTATGTCCGGGAAAGAACGGTGATTTTCTCCAACCTTTTCGGCCCGGTCCTGGCCGGCGATCCGCTGCCCGACTATCGCCTCACCCAGGGAGCGGCACTCGGTGAGACCCGACCCGAGGTCGAATACCGCAAAGCGGCTTCTCCCCTGTTGGATCACTACCTGGAGGGAAAAGAGATCCTGGATCTCAGAGCCGGTTTCTACGACAAATTCTACAAGCCCTCCTTCCCCTATACCACGCTGAAGTTCCTCAAAAACGGCAAAGTGGTGAGCCACTGGGCCAAAGCCTACCGGGGGCTGGTCCTGCGCCACATGGCCCTGAACGGGGTAGAGAACCTCGAGGCGTTCCTCGCCCTGCCGATCCCGGGTCTCGCCCTGGAGGAGATTCGGGAAGGAAAACTCCGCCGGGAAGTGATCTACCGCATTGATGAGTAGTGCCATGAGACTTCCCGACGAAGAGCAACTCTATCGGATCATGATCTTTTTGCTCTTTCTTATGGTCGTGCTGGGGATCCTTTTCGACACACCATGGCACGGAGAATGAATGATGCTGCAAGAAGGAGTTCCTATGTTTGAAATGGGAGCAAAGTTTGAATCAGGATGGGAAAGCGACAACAAAAAGGAAAAACCCGCTCGGGCCTCTGACAAGGCTCTCCCTCCTGAGAAACATCGTCTCCGATTCTCTCGGGAAAAACGCCGCGGCAAAGTAGTCACACTCTGCGGGCCTTTTGTTCTGGAGAAAAAAGCGATCAAAAAGCTCCTGACCGAGTTGAAAAAAGAGTTGGGGACCGGGGGAACGTTTCGCGGCGATGAACTTGAGCTTCAGGGCGAATGTAGCGACGCATTGCGCAACGCCTTGGAAAAGAGAGGATTCGGCCTCCGAAAGTAGGCAAGGAGCTCTCTGATCAGATCTGCCACTTGGGCCGCAGGCTCTCTATGAGTTCTCTGGCTTCCCGCAGGCACGGCTCCTGCCGGATCCGGCGTTCATAACCGGCCATGGCGATCCCGGCGACCCGGCGGGATTTGGGGCGGTTTCGCCGGAGATGTTCAAAGGCGATGGCTGCATTGATCAGCCCTTTGACCGGTCCGGCCAGAGGATCCTGACGGCGGCGCAGAGGGTGCCACGCCTCCTCCAGTACTTCATGGGCTTCGAAATACTCCCCCGCCTCCAGACAGCGGCAGAAGCTCACGAGCGCCTGCTCCAGCTCCTCATTTTTCCGAATGGTCATTCCACTCTCCCACGGGATAGAAACGTTTAATCCGGTATCCGTCCCGGCTCATCTCATCCTCCGGATCGAAACAGTAGGCTTCGAAGTAGTCATTGAGAATCGCGGCAAGATATTGCAGGCGATCTTCCGCCGAAATATCCGGAAGCTCTTTGCTCAGGAAGGTATAGAGATCCTCCCTCTGCCGCTGTGCCCGGGTATGGAGCCTCAGAATCGTTCCGAGACTCAGATCGGGCTCCTGCGGCCGATTCACAGATACCCCTTTTGTACCATACCGACGGCCATCGCCAGGGAGAAGCCATCATTGTTGTATCCCTCTTCCCAACATTTTTCACAGGTGTCTCCGCAGAGAAACTCCCGATCCTCTACGACTTGCCGCCAGTGGGTGATATCCTCTTTCCGGATATAATCGGCCAATTTCCCCAGGCTGACATCGTGACAATAACAGATCATGGTTTGGCGATCCGGTCGCATGAACAAACCCTCCTTCGTTCTCTCTGCTCCGTACTCTTCTTCCACGATTTGAACGGAGGTGTCCTTCGGAATAATTTTCACGACATACTATCCAATCTATTCCGATTATCCTCTGGCACCGTGCCAAAGAACTCAGAGCCGCTCGATATTGCCGACGACCCGGCCGACAATCTCCACCTGCTCCGGAGGAAGGACCTCGGGCGTATAGAGCGGATTGTCGGAGATCAGCTCCACCATGCCGTCGGCCCGGCGGCGGATCCGCTTGACAAAGAGGCCGTTGCCGGTCGCCGCCACGAAGATCCCGTCTTTGGTGGGGTCGGTCTGGCGACGATCGATGAAGACGATGGATCCGTCCGGCAGGGTCGGCTCCATAGACTCCCCCTCCACATGGATCGCTTCGATCTCGCCGGTGGGCAATGGGCCGACGAGATTCTCCATGATCGTTCGATCCACATCGAGATACTCGTACCCCTCGTCGAAGACCTCCGCCCCGCCCCCGGCACTGGCACGGATATCGGCGAAATAGCGGACCCGGAAGAATTTGCCCGTCTCCTCCACCAGCATTTCCGCCGGCTGATCGAAGAAGAGCCAGTTGATGCTGATCTTTCTGCGGGCACAGAACTCCATAATCTCCCGGTAGGGAATCGACCCTCGCTTCTTCATCGTCGCAAAGGTCGCCTGGGCGATTCCCAGCTCCGCCGCCACATCCTTGTCGTAGACCTTGCCGCCGATCTTTTTGGAGGAGATGATATCCTTCATCTTCTCGATCACCTCATGGAAGTCGATCATGAATTCTCCTTTTTTATTGACACTGTATCATAAATATTCTTATTTTATGACAATTTGAAATATTTTTATGCGGGTTCTTTTACCAGAGATACAATTTGGAAGATTTGTAAGGAAGGATTAAAAAAATGAATGTAAGAAAAGACAGAAACCTTCTCGCCGACGCCATCGCCCGGGGGGTGAAGACCGCCGCCGAGCTGGCCGCCTACCTGCGGGCACTGGAGAGTGCCGCCGCCCTCATCCCGAAAAGTGCTCAGGCGTAAACGGACTCTTTGCCGTACTTCTTGGCCAGGAGCGCATAAAAAAGTGCCCGGTACTTGTTGCGGTTGGAGCTGCCCATCTTTTCGCAGACCTCTTTGATGGCCGCATCGAGTTTCTCGTCACTCTCGGTGAGCCCCAGCTTTTTCTTCAGGAAGTTCTCCCGGACTCTCGCCAGTTCGGAAGCGTCAGAGCAGGAGACTGTCTCCGCATCTTTGTTGTAGATCGAGGGGCCGAGCCCATTGGTCACCTTCGCGATCAATTCCTTGTCAAGTCCCAGTTTCAGATCGGCCGCCGCCTTTTGGTACAGGGCGATCTTTTCATCTTTTTTGCTCATGGATCCTCCTCCTTTAATGATGGATACCCCTATATTATGCCATAGAATGCAATTGTTTGCATACCATTGTCTTCTGCGGGACGATCCATGCAGAAAGACTCCCAGCTACATCGTCTCACTGTCGATGGTGATAACGGTATGCACATTGCCCCGCGGGTTGAAATCAGCCACCAGTTTCATTCGACGGGGAGTGAGTTTGCGATAGAGGGTATCGAAGATTTCGTTGGCGGCATTTTCGTGGGAGATGTAACGATCCATGAAACTGTTGATATAGAGCTTCAGCGCTTTGAGCTCGATCACCTTTTCGTCCGGAACGTAGCTCAAGTGCATCGTGGCGAAGTCGGGATAGCCCGAACGGGGGCAACGGCACATGAACTCGGGCAATTCGATATCGATCGTATACTCTTTGTCGTGTTCGTTGGGCCAAAAGTTCTCTTCCGCTTCGATGTCGAACTCCCGGATCTCTTTCTCTCCGTATTTCATGATGAAGCTCCTTGGGGTTTAAAAGGATTGTAGAGTGCGATAAACTCCTCCTCCTTGAGAATTCTGCCGGCGGCAAAACCCTGGATATAGTCCACTCCCATCTCCCGCAGCAGCGTGACTTTATGCCGGTTGTCCACCCATTTGGCTGCGGTCAGCATCTTCATCTCATGGGCCATAGAGATAAAAGAACGGAGGATCGAAGTATTTTTGCCGCTCTCCAAATCAAATGTATATTCCCGATCGAATTGGATCATGTCGAAAGGGAAGTGCCGCAAATACTCCATCGAGGCGTTGCTGGAGCCAAAGTTATCCAGACAGAGACGGACCCCGCTGCGTTTGAGCATTTTCAGACGCTCCAGATACTCTTCCAGGCGGTGATGCCGTTTGCGCTCGTAGAGTTCTACAATCAGGCGATGGGGTGTCACCCCCGAATCCTTCAACTTGTCGAAAAACTGCTCCAGAAACTGATCCTTACGAAGCGAAAAAGGAGAGAGGTTGAAACTCAGAGAGATCGTCTCGTCCACCAGCCTGGCATTTTCCAGGGAGCGCTCCAGGATCAGCAAATCGTAGGCTTCCCCAAGATTGTGCCGGTTGACGATGGGCAGGAAGTCCCTCGGTGCGATCGTCGAACCGTCGGCCGCACGCATCTTGACCGCCACCTCATAGATATCACTTTTTCCCGTTGCGAGGTTCAGCAGGGGCCGAAACTGGACAAAAAGATCCCGCCGCTTCAGGGCATCAATCACTGCCTGTTCCTCTTCCGAGAGTTTCCGGGCATCGGAAACCTTTTGTTCCGGCAGCCGCTGTTCACGCTGCTCCTGCTGTACCAGGAGATCCCGCAACTGTTCGATCGCCTTGTCGGGATCTTCGATATTGTTGCGGATCACGGCAAAGGAGCAATGAACCTCCACATTGTCAAAAAGGGGGTGAGCCCGGAAAAAGCGGGAGAGCTCTTCCCTGACATTTTCCGGATCTTCATCCACCGCCAGCAGAAACTCCGCTCCGTTCTTCCGTCCGATCCATGCCCGGTTTCCGAAACGGTGCAGGATCTCTTTGTCCAGGGTTCGCACCAGTTCTTTGAGAATATGATCGGCTTTGTTGACTCCGTAGGTCTCATTGATGACGGAGAGGTTGCTGATCTCCGCCGCTGCCAGTGTGCGGGGACGGTGGTGCAGAACCCGATCCCGGAAAGAGTCATAATGATAACTGTCGGTAATCCGGTCAAGGAGTGTCTCCTTTCGGCTCAGCTCCAGGGCGAAAAAGATAAAATAGACGATCGCGAAAACCATCCCTCCCAGAATGAGAATCGCTTCCGTCGTCAGTTTGAACTCCTCTTCACGGAAAAAAACGGCGTAAGCAAGAAGAAAAACAAAGACAAGAACCGGTATCCCGATTCTCAGAGCCAGTTTGAAGTGTCGGGAACGTTCCTCACGGACGGATTGGAGCATCAGACATCCAGGTGTTTGACATCTTTGGCATGGGTTTCGATGTAGTTCCGGCGCGGTTCCACCTCATCCCCCATAAAGAGGGTGAAGGTGCGATCCGCCTCTTCCACATCCTCGATGGTGATCTGGAGCAGCCGGCGATTCTCGGGATCCATCGTCGTCTCCCAGAGCTGCTCAGGGTTCATCTCTCCGAGACCCTTGTAGCGCTGGATGTAGGCCCCTTTGCGGGCCGCCGCCAGAATCCGGTCCAGCAGTTCCAGGAGATCCTGATCCCGGAACTCGTCGGTCAGACGCTCCTGGATCTTGCCGGCGATGTAGAGGGCTTCATTGTAGTGGGGGTTGGTGAAGAGGTTGTCGTCGATGATCAGCTCTTCGAGCCCCTCGTTGGTCTGGACATAGTAGTGGATCCGCTCATCACTGACGGCGCGGTTGAGGATATTGTAGCCCAGGGTGCCGATATACTCTTCCAGGGCTTTGGCCAGATCTTCGTTGCTCTGCCCGACGATATCGGGATGCTCGATCATGTAGCGCAGCACCTCCGCCAGCGAAAAGCGCTTGTCCAGCTCTTTGAGGGTCATCTGATAGTAGGCCACCAGCTTGAAGAGCTCCACCAGATCCTGCTTACCCATAGAGTGGGCTTCGATAGAGTCGATCCCGTTTTCGATCAGGAAATCGTTGAGGGCCTTGTCGTCTTTGAGATAGGTCTCGTTCTTCCCTTTTTTATACCGATAAAGAGGCGGCTGCGCCAGGTAGAGGTAGCCGTTTTCAATCACCGGACGCAGGAAACGGAAGAAGAAGGTCATCAACAGCGTCTGAATATGACTGCCGTCCACGTCGGCATCGGTCATGATGATGATTTTGTGGTAGCGGAGCTTCTCTTCGTCGAACTCCTCGCCGATTCCGCAGCCCAGTGCCGTGATCATGTTTTTGATCTCGTCAGATTTGAGGATCTTCTCCAGGCGCGCCTTCTCCACATTGAGGATCTTCCCTTTGAGGGGGAGGATCGCCTGGAAGACCCGGTCACGCCCCTGCTTGGCGGAACCGCCCGCCGAATCGCCCTCCACCAGGTAGAGTTCGCTGATTCCAGGGTCCTTGCTCTGGCAGTCGGCCAGTTTTCCCGGCAGGGTGCCGACGCTCATGGAGTCCTTGCGTTTGACCAGATCTTTGGCCCGTTTGGCGGCTTCCCGCCCTTTGGCGGCCAGGAGCACATGGTTCATGATCGCCTTGGCCTCGATGGGGTTCTCTTCCAGATACTTGTTGATCCGTTCGTAGGTGAACTTCTGTACCAGCGGCCGGACGTAACTGCTGCCGAGTTTTCCTTTGGTCTGACCTTCGAACTGGGGCTCGGGCACCCGGACCGAGACGACCGCCACCAGGCCCTCTTTGGTATCGTCACCGCTGATCTTGGTGTTGCGCTCTTTGGCGTTGGCGTTTTTGGAGATGTAGTTGGAGATCGCCCGGGTCAATCCGGCCCGGAAACCCGCTTCGTGGGTACCGCCGTCAGCGGTCTTGATGTTGTTGACGAAGCTGATCACCTTGTCGCTGTCGGCATTTTGGTACATGAAGGAGATATCCATCTCGATATCGTCGGCTTTGCCCTCGAAGAGCTGGGGGCTGGAGAGCGGCTCTTTGGAGTGCATATCCTCCACGAACTGCCGGATCCCCCCTTCGAAATGGTAACTCTCCTTGAGGCCGCTGCGCTCATCCCGAAAATCGATGGTGATCCGGGGGTTGAGATAGGCCAGCTCTTTGAAACGGCGGGTGAGGATCTCATCTTTGAATTCCACGGTTTCGGTGAAGATGGAGGCGTCGGGCCAGAATTCGATTTTGGTCCCGGTCTTGCGGGTCTTGCCGGTGATCTCCAGCGGCGTGACAGGGATCCCTTTTTCGAACCACTGTTCATGAATCTGCCCATCCCGGTAGATGGTCATGTGCAGCTTCTCCGAGAGGGCGTTGACGACGGAGACACCGACTCCGTGCAGTCCTCCGGAGACCTTGTAGGTGTCTTTGTCGAACTTTCCTCCGGCATGCAGAACCGTCAGCACCACTGTCGCGGCAGGAATCTTCTCGGTCGGGTGCTCCGCGACGGGAATTCCCCGGCCGTTGTCCTCGATAATCGCCGAACCGTCGCCGGTCAGCGTCACTTTGATCCTGTCACAATAGCCGGCCATCGCTTCGTCGATGGAGTTGTCCACCACCTCGTAGATCAGATGATGCAATCCTTTGACCGAGGTATCTCCGATATACATCCCTGGACGTTTGCGGACCGCTTCGAGTCCTTTGAGGACTTTGATATTTCCGGCGCCGTAATCTGCCATATGCACTCTCCGTTTTTTACATTGTTTATAAATTCCTTAGATTATATCGAAAAAAGGAGAAAAAGTGTTGAAGCTGAGGTGGAACGAAAGAGATGAACGTTCCTGCCGTGAGGAGATCTCAGGAGGTTTTACAGTATTTTAAGTACCTCCACCTCTTCGCCGGCATCTTTACTCCCCTCCTCTTCGGAGGTGTAGAGCAGTCCGACAGGTCCCAGCATATTGGTCAGGATCGCACTGGTACCGACCTTTTTTCCCTGGAAATCGACCCGATAGAGCCCATCGACCAGACGAAGGTTGCAGGCAGTGAACTCCGCTTTTTTCGCCCGTTTGACGAAGGGTTCGTCCAGCACCGCCCTGACCTTCTCGATGGGCAGGGAACGGTTCTGCAGTTTGGCGATCAGCGGCACGACATAGAGCAGGGTTGTCACCGTGGAGGAGTAGGCGAACCCGGGCAGTGCCACAATAAACTGATCCCCCCGTCTGGCCACCATGAGATGTTGCCCCGGTTTGATCCGGACCCCTTTGAAGAGTAGCTCCGCCCCCTCCAGGGCCCCCACCACATCCTTGACGAAATCGAAGTCCCCGACGCTTACGCCTCCGGTGCTCACGACGATATCGGCCTGCCACAGGGCATTCTCCACCGCCGCCGCGATGTTTTGGCGATCGTCTCCCACACAGCCCATCTGGATCGCCTCGGCGCCGTAGCGCTCCACAATGGCGCCGATGGTGTAGTTGTTGGAGCTGCGAATCTGCCCGGCATGGATCTGGGGCTCTCCCAGCTCCAGGAGCTCCGATCCCGTCGCCAGGATCGCTACGCGGGGTCGGGAGTAGACCGTGATCTGGGAGCGGTTGAGGCCTGCCAGGACCCCGATCTGGGGATACTCCAGCGGCGTTCCTGCCGGGATCAGCCGTTCCCCTTTGGCATAGTTCTCTCCCACCGGCCGCACCGAAAAGCCCTGAGGAACCGGCTCTTCAATCACGATCTCCTCCCCCTCGACACGGACGTTCTCGATGGGAATCAGCGTATCGCTCCCCGGTGGCATCAGCGATCCGGTAAAGGTCTTGATGGCCTCCCCGGGTTTCAGAGATTCGAGCTGCGCATTGCCCGCCGGATTGATCCCGGCGATTCGCAGCCGCTTCAGTCGCTGATCCTCGTGACGGATCGCATATCCGTCCATCCCGGAGGTCGGTGCCTCGGGAGAGTCATGATCGGCAACGATATCCTCCGCCAGCACGAAACCGCGGGCATCGAGCAGGGGCATCCGCCGGGTTTTGTAATGCTCTATCTTCTGTTCATCGAGAATCTTCATCGATTCGTCAAAATGGATAAAAGCCATGTGAAAAATCCTTTTTCAAATTAGGAATTAGGAGTTAGAAATTAGTAATTGTCGATTACTCTTATACTTACGTTGCGATGTGTCTGTATTCAATCCCCAAAACATACACAAAATGGCGTTGCAAAGCAACGCATACCAAAATTCCTCATTCCTCATTCCTCATTCCCAATTTGGCGTCAGCCAAAACCCCCGCTCCCTCCATAGGCGTACTGCGATCTTCGGCATAGATCCTCCGGCCTTCGACCACATCGTATTTCCAGATAGGAGCGTTGGCTTTGAAATCCTCGACAAACTCCTCGATCAGTTCCAGGGCCACCCGTCGGCGGGGGGAGAAGACCGCGGCGACATAGGAGGAGGTGTGCACCGGCACGTTGCCGATAGAGTGGGCCATTTTGACCCTGGCGCCCCGCTCCGCCGCTTTGGCCTGCCAGGCATCGAACCAGTTGCGAAGCACCGGCTCGTAGATATCGAAACTGAGCGCCTCGATTCCATCCTCCGCCCGGATCGTCCCGACAAAAGGGATATAGGCACCGTAATTGGATTCCGCCTCCTCATCCAACCAGCGCCCGAAGATCTCTTTGACATTCAGAGGACCTTCATACAGCTCCATCTACGCTCCTTTACGTGGGATAGCAATCCCACGCTACATCTTTTCAAATTTCTCATTTCCAATTGAACCCTCTGCAAAATGGGAAAGAGAGGTTTCACTCGATGGCGACAAAGGAGCGCTCAACCCGTGAAACGGGCGCTCCTCCGCGGCTTTGCTTCACTCCGACCGCTACGGTTCCGAAGCGGCGAAGGACAAGCAGTTGTCCTTCGCTATCGCTTCTCATGTTCGCGACTGCCAGAGCTATCGAGTGAAACCGTTTTTTTCAAGAGGACTCATCCTCACTCTTCACTCAAGCGAAGCGCCCCTCTATCCCCCGCAGACCGGCGGCAGAATACTTACCCGGTCTCCCTCTTTGAGAGGGTGGTTGGGATCTTTGACCATCACATCGTTGACCGCCACGGCACACTTCTCCAGCCAGGGACGGATCGACTCCTCTTCGAAGAGAACCTTGGAGAGCTCCGCCAGGGAAGCGACCTCCAGTTCCATCGGCTCCCTGGCGATCGGCCCCAGAAACTCCACTTTCACCATGACGATCCCTCCTGCTCAAAATCGGAATGATTATACCAAAAGAGCCGGGACGACCTTGGATATAATACGACAATTTCAAATGAGGAATGAGGAATGAGGAATGAGGAACCGATAGCTCCTTTGATACCTTCACTGGTCATTGGGAATACTTTTCGTCGTTTGTCGTTTGTCGTTTGTCGTTTGAATAAAAGCATTGCAAGGCAATGCCTACCAAAACTATTCACTATTCACTATTCACTATTCACTCACAAAGATCGCCAAAGGGGATCTTTGTGATATTCGGTTCCATCTCCTACCTCAACCTGCTCCCCTTTCAGGTCTATATGAAGCGCCGCTCCCCTTCGACCCAGTTTGCCCAGATGCTCCGGTGGCGCCGGGCGGTTCCCAGTGTCATCAACCGCCGGTTCCGTCAGGGGCGCGTCCATGCCGCTTTTATCTCCAGCATCGAAAGCCGCCGGTGCCGCTGTACCGGTCTGGGGATCGTGGCCGACGGAGCGGTCCACAGTGTCTTCGTTCTTCCCGGAAAGAATGCAACCGATCCCGCCTCCGCCAGCTCCAACGCATTGGCGGAAGTTCTGGGCCTTCAGGGACAAGTTATCATCGGAGATGCCGCATTGAAACACCGGTTGAGCGGCGGAGAGGGGATCGACCTGGCCCAGGCCTGGAAAGAACACACCGGATTGCCTTTTGTCTTTGCCCGACTCTGCTACAACCGCCAGGGAAAACGGATCAGAAAACTGGCGAAAGATTTCGGATCAAAAGAGTGGAAAATCCCCCGATACATTCTGGAGAGAGAAGCGAAAAAACGGGGAATCACCCCGGCCCAGCTGCGCTGGTACCTCAGCCATATCGACTACCGTATCGGCTGGAGAGAAAAAAAAGGGCTGAAACTCTTTCTCAAAAAAGCGGAAAAAGTCACCTAAACTCTCATCACTCAACTCTGCTCGGCACCGATCCTTTCGATGGCCTCTCCGATCCGGGCGACGGTCTCCTCGACGCCCAGGATCGCCATCACCTCATCCATTCCCGGGCCGGTCATTTTCCCCAGCAGCGCCACCCGCAGGGGCTGGCCGAGCTTGCCAAACCCGATCTCCTGTTCGGTGACGAAGGTCTCCATCACTTTGTGGTAGTCACTGGGCAGATGCAGCCCCTCGCTTGACTCCAGTTTTTCGGCAAAAGCCCGCAGAATCGAAAGGGCCTCCCCTTTGAAAGCCTTTTTGGCCGCCTTGGGATCGTATTCGGCCGGCCGCTCCAGGATCATCCGGATATGATCCGCCAGCTCCACCAGGGTCTTGCTCCGTTCCTTGGTGGCATCGAGCAGAAACTCCATCCGGTCGTGGTCCGCGATATGGACGCCGAACTCTTCGAGGAGCTTTGCCAGCTTTTCGTTGGGGGTATTTTTGATGTAGTGGGCGTTGAGCCACAGCAGTTTGTCCAGGTTGTAGCTGGAAGCGGACTTGTTGATATCATGAGGGTCGAACCACTCCAGCATCTCCTCCCGACTGAAAATCTCCTGATCCCCGTGGCTCCAGCCCAGGCGCACCAGGAAGTTGAGCAGCGCTTCGGGGAGGAAGCCCTGGCGCTTGTACTCCATCACATCCATCGCTCCGTCGCGTTTGGAGAGCTTGCGCCCCTGCTCGTTGTGGATCATGGGAACGTGGTAGAAGCGGGGCGGGGTGAAGCCCAGGGCCTCGTAGACCACCAGCTGCTTGGGGGTGTTGTAGAGGTGGTCGTCCCCCCGGATCACATCGGTCAGCCCCATCAGGGCGTCATCGACGGCGACGACGAAATTGTAGGTGGGGGTCCCGTCGCTGCGGGCGATGATAAAGTCGTCCACTTCGCTGGCGGCGATGCGGATCTCCCCTTTGACCCCGTCTTCGAAGACGATCTCTCCCTCCCGGGGGGCCTTGATGCGGATCACCGGAGCCACCCCCTCCGGCGGGGTACCGGTGAAGTCCCGATAGCGCCCGTCGTAGCGGGGGCGTTCCCCCCGGGCCATCTGCTCAGCCCGCAGGGCGTCCAGTTCCTCTTTGCTCATGTAGCATTTGTAGGCTTTGCCTTCTTCCAGGAGCCGGTCGATATACTGTTTGTAGAGATCGAAACGCTGGGACTGATAGACCACATCCCCGTCATAATCGAGCCCCACCCAGTCGAAGGCCTCCAGGATCGCCGCCAGGGCTTCGTCGCTGTTGCGGCTCAGATCGGTATCTTCGATCCGCAGGAGAAACCGGCCGCCGTTTTTGCGGGCCCAGAGCCAGCTGAACAGGGCGGTACGCAGTCCACCGATATGGAGATACCCCGTGGGCGAGGGGGCGAAACGTGTGACAACCATACTGATCCTTCAAAAGATTTCTGAGAGATTTTACCCCAAGGGGGCTTTGGCCCGGCTCAGTCGGAATCGGCCGGGCGGTATTCCGGAACGATCCGGCGAAGTGTCTCCCGCAGATCCCCGGCTGCCATCAGCGCCTCGATATCCGCCCGGAGTTTTTCAATGGGATAGTCGGTGGAACCGGCGACATAGATCGATTCATACCGGGTTTTACACTCGGCATCATCGAGCAGGAGCTCTTCGTAAAGCTTCTCTCCCGGGCGCAGGCCGGTATAGACGATCTCCACCTCCCCCTCTTTTCCGTAGAGGCGGATCATCTTTTTGGCCAGATCCACGATCTTTACCGGTTCTCCCATATCGAGAATGAAGAGCTCTCCGCCTTCGGCCATCGCCGCCGCCTGGAGCACCAGTTGGCACGCTTCGGGGATCAGCATAAAGTAGCGGGTGATCTCGGGGTGGGTCACGGTCACCGGCCCTCCTGCCTCGATCTGCTCCCGAAACTTGGGGACCACGCTTCCGCTGGACCCCAGGACATTCCCGAAGCGTACCGAGACGATCTCGGTTTCGCCGGAGGGGACGTTCTGGGCGTAAAGCTCCGTCACCCGCTTGGTGGCTCCCATGACGTTGGTAGGGCGGACCGCCTTGTCGCTGGAGATATTGACCACTTTCTCCGCTCCGTAGCGGATCCCCAAATCGATGACGTTCATCGCTCCAAGGATGTTGTTCTCCACCGCCGTATCGGGGTTGGCTTCGCAGAGGGGCACATGTTTGAAGGCAGCGGCGTGGATGACGATCTGGGGCCGCTCCGCCTCGAAGACCCGCTCCAGCCGCTCCCGGTCCAGTACCGAAACCAGCCGGGGGACGGCCTGTTCCGGCCCGAGCTGGTCCAGGATGCGGTAGAGGTTGTACTCCGAGTTCTCCACCAGGATCAGACGCCGGGCCCCGAAGGCGAGGCACTGACGGCAGATCTCGCTGCCGATGCTTCCCCCCGCCCCGGTGACGAGGATGCTCTTTCCCCGAAGGAATCCGGCGATCGTCTCCCGATCCAGGTCCTTGGGCTCTCTGGCCAGAAGCTCCTCGATGGGGATCTCCTCCAGGCGCTCCCTCCCCTCGCCCAACAGCCGGATCCGTTTGATCTCCCGGACCCCCAGATCCTCCAGCCGGTCGATGAGGCTGTTGAGCTCCCGGGGTTCCAGCTCCTCTGCCACGATCACCGTATGGATCCGGTATCGTTCGATCAGCTCCTCCAGTCTCTCCGGAGCGTAGACTTTCAGATTCTCGATCTTGCTTCCCGCCAGTCCCCGCTCCCGCCAGGCGATGATCGCCTCGGGTTTGTAGGAGGGCTCCGCCATCGTCACCGCCCGGATCAAGGCCGAGCCTTTTCCCACCCCGACGATCAGGGTCGGTTTGAGCCCCTCGGGAAGGCTGGACTCCGTCAGCAGCCGTTTGGCCATCCTCAGCCCGCTGAGCAGGAGGAAAGAGAGAAAGAAATCGATGATGAAGATGCTCCGGGCAAAAGGCATGAAATCGGTGCGAAAGAGGTAGAGCACCAGCACGAAGAGGCCGTAGGCGGCCAGATGGGCCTCCAGCACCCGGCGCACATCTCCCAGTCCGAAGAAGCGCCAGACGATCCGGTACTGTCCCCGCCAGGCCATCGCCGCCACTTTCAGCGCCGTCAGGACCCCGTAGGTAAGCCAGAAATGCTCCAGGTATTTGGGCGGGATGTGGAAATTGAAGCGAAGCAGATAAGCGGTATAGAGCGTCACCAGAGAGAGAAGGATATCCATCACGATGAAAAAAGCGAAGCGCTTTGCCGCGGTCGGATGAAGCAGTTTCTCGAACATTTCGTAATCCTAGCTGAAGGCTTTTCGACTGTCAATATAGCGAACGATCCGATAAAGTACAACCATCCAGACCATCGCCACCGGGACGATCCAGGGGGAATCTGCCGCCGGATAGAGGAGGGCCAGCCCCAATAGGTTCAAGGCCATCCCTGCCAAAAGTGTCTTTCGATGCGTCCATCCCGCCTGAACGATCCGTTGATAGGCATGCTTTCTGTGGGCCTGGGAGAGTCTTTCTCCGTTGCGATAGCGGCGCCACAGCGTCAAGGTCGCATCGAACCAGAAAAGCCCGAGCAGAACGAGCCAGATCCAGAGGGCCCCGGGTCGATCCGAGAAGTAGATGGCAAAGACCGCAAAGACAAATCCCAGAAAGGCACTGCCGACATCCCCCATGAAGATCGAGGCTTTCGGCCGGTTGAAGCAGAGAAATCCCAGAGCGGCAAATCCCAGCAGAAGCAGAACCTCCGAATGAAAAAAGAGATAGGCCCCCCAGGAGACGAAAATCGCTTCCGATGCGGCATAGCCGTCGATCCCGTCAAGGAAGTTGTAGAGGTTGGTCAGCCAGAGGATCGCCAGGAAAAAAATCGGAGCGGTCCATACCCCCTCCAGCCGGAACCAGTAGAGATCCAGGGCCAGATGTTCCCGCAGTACCCAGAGTGCCGCGACCGCCGAGAGTCCCTGAACCGCCAGACGGATTTTCGGGGAGAGGGAGACAGCATCGTCGACCATGCTCACCACCGCCACCGGAAGGGCACACAGCAACCCCCACAGCAACACCGGATCGAGCTCTCCTCTGAAGTAGAGCCACAATGCGCCGCTGTAGAAAGCGACCACGATGGCCAAACCGCCTCCCCGAGGTGTCGGAAGAGTGTGCAGACTCCGTTCGTTGGGAATATCGAGCAGTTTCCCGGCCAGTGCGAACCGGCGAATCCACCAGGTCAGTGAGAGCGCGAGGAGAAAGACAACAGACTCAAGCACGGTTCCGGTACCATCCCACCATCTTTTCGACCCCTTCGGCAAAGGTAAACGGAGCTTCGAAACCAAGCTCCCTGACCGTCCGGCTCGGATCCACCTCCAGATCGGCGTAAAGCCGATCATGGAGCGAGGGTTTCCAGTGTCTCAGCACCATCCCCATGCCCGGGATGCAGAGAGGCGACCCTTTTTTTCCGAAGGCCCCGCTGATCCGCTCCACCAGCTCCGTGGTCGAGACGGGTCGGGGATCGGAGGCGAGATAGACCCCTCCTTTCCCCTGCCGAAGTATTTTCTCCATCAAAGCGGCAAGATTGCCCACATAGACCATGCTGCGCCGATTTCTGATACATCCGAGCGGAAGCAGCGGACTCCGTTCGATCCACCGCATCAGTGTCAGGATATTCCCCTTGACCCCCTCCCCGTAGATCAACGGTGTGCGGAGCAGGGAGACCGTAAATTCGCTTCCCGCAAGTTGGGAAAGTCTCTGCTCCGCTTCGAGTTTGCTGCGCCCGTAGTCATCCTCTGGAGCACAGGGGGAGTCTTCGGTGAAGGGGTTCCGACTCACTTCGCCGTAGACCTTCACCGTACTCAGAAAAAGAAAGTGACGCACTCCCGCTTCGCGGGCCCTGCCCGCCAGTTCCAGGGGGTACTCCACGTTGGCCTGACGATAGGCTTCAACGGGTGCGCCCTGCATCTGATGGACCAGGGCCGCCAGATGCACGACGGCATCCACGCCCCGCAGATCGGGCAGCCCCTCCCACCCCTGCCTTTGCAGAGAAAAAGGAACGATCTCATGGGTCGCGGCATACCGGGCCAGAAAGGCCGTTCCGACAAATCCGCTGCTCCCTGTCACCAAAAGCTTCATCGCATCACCTCTTCCATCGCTTCGAAATAGATACGGTTCACCATCGCGGCGGAAAAGTGCTCTTCCACATGCCGCCGTCCCCGTTCACCCATCTTTGGAAATTCAGAGAGAGACGCTGCCATCTTTGCCAGAGCCTCCGCCAGGCTTTCAGCACTTTGGGGAGCACAGAGATAACCGCTCTCCCCCTCTATCACCACATCCCGACACCCCGGGACGTCGGTCGTCACGATCGGCTTCCGGCAGCTCGCCGCTTCGAGCAGGACCCTGGAAAGCCCTTCACGGTAACTGGGCAATACGACCACATCTGTCTGGGAGAAAAATTCCCGGATCTCGTCCGTCTGTCCCAGATACTCCACAATGCCTTCCCTGATCCAGTCGGCAAGCTCTTCCTCCCGGACGGCACTCGGATTCCCCGGGTCCAGAACCCCGCCGAGGAGACAGCGTACCGCAGGATATTGACGACGCAGGCTCCGGCACGCCTCGATATACTCGTAGACCCCTTTGTCCTTCAGCAGTCGGGCGACCATCAAAAAGAGGATCTCTCCCTTCTCTCTCTTTCGCTCGCATCCGTCGAAACATGCCGTATCGATCCCGGAACCGGGGACATAACCGCAAGGTGTGTTGCCCAGCAGTCCCCTCTCCCGGAAAAAGGTCAGGTCCTCCCGATTCTGAAACAGAACCCGATCGGAAAAGCGGAACGAGAAGCGATAGAGCCGCTCCAGCAGCCGGGCCAGCATACCGCCCCCGATCATTCCCGATCCGAGTCCGTTGACGGTATTGATCACGGGAATCCCCAGAATCTTCGCCGTCAATGTTCCGAAGATATTGGGCTTGACGGTAAAGTGCAGCGCCAGGTCGGGAGCCTCACGGCGATAGATCCGATAGAGCCGCATCATATAGAGAAGATCCCTGAGAGGATTGACCCCTTTGCGGTCCATTTCCACCGGAATGAAGCGGGCCCCCAGCTCCGCCAGAACCGTTTCGGATGCATCCGAAAAACGATCCCGGGCAGCGACGCAGAGCACGTCGAATCCCCGGTCCTTCAGATCACGGATCAGATCCCGGCGAAAATTTGAGATGGTCCAGACAATGTTGGAATGGATGACGATCTTTTTCACCGCCTCTCCTTCCAGACTTCCAGAGCGTACATCGTCCAGAGCATCTTGGCCCGCTTCTCCGGCGAGATCCTCAACCGCCCCTCCAGCAGCCGGTCGATCCAGGAGCGCTCCAGAAACTGTTCACTGTAGGCTCCGGGGGCCAGTGCCTCCCGGATCTTCTTCTCCAGAACCCCCTCGACCCACTGACGCAGCGGCACTTCGAAGCCCCGCTTGGGCTGATCGGGAAGTTCCGGGGGAAGATAGCGTTTCGCCAGATCCCGCAGCACTTTTTTTGTCGTGGTACCTGAGACCTTGCAGCGGTCCGGCAGACGGGGGGCCAGCTCCAGGATCCCGCTCCCCAGGAAGGGGCTTCGGGCCTCCAGCGAGTGGGCCATGGTGGCGATATCCATCTTGACCAGCAGATCCCCGAAGAGCAGCAGCTCGAAATCGAGACAGAGTATCTTCGACAGCCCCTCCAGATCGCAGGAGCGGATCTGACGGTCCAGGCGCTCGAGATAGCGGTTCGGACCGAAATCGTGCACCCCTTCGAAGAGATCGGTGGTCGCGGCCAGGTAGCGATCGAGGCCCGACTTCCCGGCAAGCTGCAGGAGCCGGAAAAAGTAGTTGTAATAGGAACGCTTCTCATCGGGCGGCGGCAGGATCTTTCCCAGGGGTGAAAGCAGCGAGGCGAGCCCGAAGAGAGCGCCGTTGGCAAAAGGGACATAGCGGCGATATCCGCCGAAAAGTTCATCGGCTCCGTCCCCGTTGAGCACGACGGTGACATGCTCTTTGGCCGCTCGGCTGACATACCAGCTGGGGATCGCCGACGAGTCGGCGAAGGGCATCCCGTAGGCCCCCAGGATCCGCTCCACATCCTGCTCCAGGTCCAGGGAGATGGGCAGGGTATAGTGCTCCGTTCCGTAGCGTCGGGCCGTGAGCTCCGCCAACGGTGCCTCGTCGTAGCTCCCCTCAAAAGAGACGGTAAAGGTCTTGAGGCGATCGGTACTCTCCGAAGCCAATGCAACGATGAGCGAGCTGTCGATCCCCCCGCTCAGGAAGGCCCCCACCTCCAGGTCGGAGCTGAGCATCCGCCGCCGGACACTCTCCCGGAGCCGACGTTCCACCTCCTCTTCCGCCTCAACTTCATCCCCCCGGAAGGGGGCCGCCCGGTAGAGATCCCGGATCGAGAAATAGCTCCCTGTCTCCTCTTCCAGTGTCGCCAGTGCGATCCGTCGCCAGGTCCCGTTGCGTACCCGCTCCACCCCGCGGTAGGGGGTGAGCTCTCCCGGGAAAAAGCCGCAGCGCAGATAGGCGGCGATCGCCTCCTCGTCGATGGCGGGGCGCATCACCCGGTCCAGAACGTTCAGCTCACTGGCGAAAAAGAGCCGCTCTCCCTCCCGGTAGAGGAACAGCGGCTTCTTCCCGGCTCGATCCACCGCCAGGAAGAGCTCCTTTTTCTTCCGGTCCAGGATCGCCAGGGCGAACATCCCGTCCAGATGACGGAACATCCCGCTCCCGTAGTGTCGATAGAGCTGCAAGAGGGTTTCGGTGTCGCTTCGGGTATGAAAGATCGTCCCGGAAAGCAGCTGCTCCCTCAACTCGAGATGATTGTAGATCTCCCCGTTGAAGACGATCGCATACTCCTCCGCCTCCATCGGCTGATCCCCGCCGGCGATATCCTGCACCGCCAGACGGGTATGAAAAAGCTCCGCATTCCCGAAATGCAGATGCCCCGAAGCATCAGGTCCCCGATGGGAGAGGCCCTCCAGGACCGTTTCGGCGGCAACGGCAACATTGATGCCTCCGGCTATCCCGCACATGGCTCACTTTTTCAGTCGATAGACTTTGGCCATCGGGGTGAGGATGACCGGTTCAAAGAGGTCGGGATCGTTATTCTCCAGGACAAAGAGCTGCACATAGGTCGAACGGTAGGCACGCTCATCCAGGAGCAGGATCCGATGGTAGCTCTGCATATCAACCAGGTAGAGCGTGCCGTCGCCCTCATAGCTCCTGGCGCTCTTCTGCAATCTACCCTTGGCGTCATACCGGGTAACGATCAAACGTTTGAGGCGCTTTTGATCCTTCCCGACTGTCACAACCCCGGTAGAGAGATCGATATAGGCATCCTGTCCCAAAATGATCAGATTCCCTTTGCGGGCGAAACGGCTGATCTGGTAAAAGGTCGACCGCTTCGAGGGGTTTCCGGTCCTGAGATCGATGGTACTGAAGAGCTCCACCGTGGGGTAGATCCCCATCATCCGGAACGGCAGATAATAATAGACCTCCCGGCTTTTGGGAGGCAGCTTCAATCCGGGTTGTTCCAGGGAGACGAGGAACTCCTCCGGGTCGGAGAGATTGTAATCCTTCATCATCATCGACAGATAGGTCCCGGAGGCTCCTGTGGCGAAGGCCCGCTCGGTGTACTCCGTATCGAGACGTGCCATGCGGGCGCTGGCCAGCTGGGGTCGGGTCAGAGCGAAACTGACGGGGAAATTGACATCCCCGGTATGTTTCCCGCCGTCGATGAGGGTTTTGACATCACTGTAGTAGCGGATCGGATAGCCGTAGTCCCACCAGGCCAGGACATAATCCTCCCGCCCTGCGATCTTTTTCAGACGGTCCAGGACCTCCACTTCCGGTTTGGTGAAGACAGTAGGGACTTTGTAGACCAGCACATGCCGGACATTCGGATAGAGTATCGCGGCCAGCACCAGGAGCGAAAGCAGCCAGGCTATCCGACGCCCCCGGCCGCGCTCTCCCGCCAGTACCCCGGCCAGACGCTGGGAGAACCAGACCGTCAGATATCCCATCCCCAGCGCCATGGGAGGCACCGCATAGACCGTAAACCGCAGCCCCCCTTTCATGGCGAGAAAGCCCAGCCCTATCATCGGCAGCGCCAGCCACATGACCGGATAGCGCAGGGCGAAGAGAAGGTAGCCGATCAGGGAGAGGACGAAGATCACCGGATCCCCGCTGATCCGGTCGGCAAAGAGCTCAAAAGGGATCTTCCCCGCTTCCCGGACCGTTTTGTTGACGGCGTAGAAGTGCAGATCGGCCGCCCCGCCGCCGGTACTCGCCAGAGACTCCCGGAACAGATACCCTTTGAGCTGATACCAGATCGGATCGATCCCTCCCATCAGGACAAAGGCCGCAGCGGCAATGAGAAGCAGCGGGAGGATCAGCACATCGGTTTTTGTTCTGCCGAAGTGAAAGAGGAGGTAGAGCGCCACTACCAAAGCCGTATCGATCATCCACCCCAGAGGGAGCAGCGCCGCCAGCATGAAGAGAAGGAGTTTGTAGAGATAGCTGTTCTTCCGGTCAAAGACCAGAGTATAGATCAGGACCACAGCGGCAAAGGCGGTATTGAGCGGCTGTGCAGCACCATACCACCAATGATAGAGGATCATCAGCAGGGCCGTCAGCAGCATGTAGCGGTTCCGCTGGGTGACGACCGCCTTGACCGTTCCATAGAGGACGAAGGTCGGCAGGACGATCGTCAGCATATCGGTGTCGTAGTACCCGGCCATCGTCCGGTTGTAGTAGCTCCAGGCGATCCCCGCCAGCATCGCCGCCACGAAACCGACCCCGTCCAGCCGCAGGGCTCTCCCGATGAGCATCACCGGCACCACCAGCAGCGAACCGAACACCGCCGGCATCCAGAGAATGATCGTCTCGAATGAGAAAGGGAGTACCCGGGCCAGCCAGGCGGTCAGCATAGCGATCGGCGCTCCTACGGGCGAGAGATCGTGGGGCTGATGATGCCCCGCCAGGATATCCCGGGCCCCCTCGGCCCAGTAGTAGCCGTCGTTGGTGTTGATCATCACCTGACCGTTCCAGAAAAACTCCGGATGGCTCCCCGCCCACTGGATCCAGAGATAGCGGATCCCCAGTGCGAAGCCGTAGGCGATCAGCAACAGCAACAGAAAGGTCCCGGTGGAGAAACGCTCCTCTTCAACACTCAGAAATTCCGATTCGAACTTTTTCATACGTTTGTGTCCTGACATTTTTCCAGGATCCCGGTCAGCTCCCGGACAATCCCTCTTTTCTCAAACCGTTCCACGCATCGCAGGCTTTTCCCGGCAAGCTCCCGGCATAAATCGGCATCATTATACACTTTTTCCATGGCACGGCTCATCGCTTCGACCGCTCCCACCGGAACCAGGAGACCGCATTCTGTGATCCGGATTCCCTCCGCACGATCCGTGTAGGAGGTGCGCCCCTCCAGGATCTCCCGCGGGCCGCTGAGGCAGTCGGTGGAGATCACGGGAGTTCCGCAGGCCAGGGCCTCCACCAGCACATTGGGAAATCCTTCATGATTGGAGGCGAAGACGAAACAATCGGCCCGGCGCATCCAGGCAAAGGGGTTGCTCTGCCGGCCCACCAGCTCAACCCGTTCCTCCACACCGAGCTCCCGGGCCCTCCGCCGCAGCTCCCCCTCCAGCGGCCCCTCACCGATGATGACCAGCCGGGCTCCGCCATGTCCCATCCCGGCCAGTGCTTCGATAAGCAGCTTTTGGTTCTTGCCCCGGTCCAGCCGTCCCACCGTCAAAAAGACAAATCCCCCCTCTTTCCAGCCCTTCGGCGGCTTTTCCGCCTTTTGGCGGATCTTTTCCAGATCGAAAGGGTTGTAGAGCACCCGGCATTTGTCGGCGGGGATCCCGAAATTACGGATCAGATCCTCCCGATTCCCAAAGGAGTTGGGCAGCAGGCAGTCCGCCCGGGGATAGAGCCGGCGGATCAGCCACCGGTTGAGCCGGGAGGCGATCCCGGGGTAGCCGTACTGGAGGGAGGGCATTGCCCGTTCGCTGATGAGGGTTTTGGCACCGCTTCCCATACTTTTTGCCAGTACATTGATGTAGTTGGGACGGGTCATGAAACTCAGGGAGAGCCCGATCCCGTTTTGGCGGCAGAAGTTCCGGTATCGCCAGGCCAGCAGCGGAAGCTTGAGAAACTTTTTCCACCCCACCTCCGCCGGATCGGAGTGTTCCAGCCAATGAATCTCCACCTCCTCGGGCACCGGATAGAAGCGCGTCTCGTTCATCAGCACCAGCGTCACCCGGTAGTCCCGTACCAGTTCCGGCAGCAGTACGGAGACCACCCGCTCCGCTCCGCCGGGCGCCAGGGAGTAGATGAGGATCGCCAGCCGCTTTTTCATCCGAGGTATCGCTCCCTCCACATTCGGTAGACCAGTACGAACCAGAGCAGATTGACATTGACCGCAGCCCCCCGTTCAAACCGTGCCAGCTCTTCACGGACATATTCCATATCGACGAGGGGATCCTCTCCCCGGAAATAGCGGTGAAAAAGCGTTTTCAACTCTCCGCCGAACCATTCGAACATGGGGATCCCGAACCCCATCTTGGGCCGATCGATCAACGCTTCGGGCAGATATCTTTCGAGAACTTTCCGAAGCAGATATTTCCCCGTACCGTCACGGTATTTGTACTCGAAGGGCACCTGCGCCATGAATTCGGCGATCCGATGATCCAGCAGGGGCTCTCGCCCTTCGATGGAGTGGTACATCGTCGCCCGATCAACCTTGACCAGGATATCGTCGGGGAGATAGCGATGATAGTCCCAGAGCATCATCCCCTGCATCGGATGGTCGACGGCCCCGATTTCAAAAAACCCGTCATCTTCCCGTTTGTCGCATCCCGCCAGCCGCCAGAGATGATCACGACTGTCACTCTGCACCAGATCCTCGTAGAGATGCCGCCAGTCATCCTCACACAGTATCTCGCCGAACTGGGTGTATTTGTGGGCGAGGTTTCGGACCCTGAAGAGTCTCGAAACCCGGTCGACCCCGACCCCCTGCATCACTTTGGCCAGGGAGAGTCTCAAAAAACGGGGAAGCGCCAGCACTTTTTTCCCTACTCCATACGCCACCCAGTACCGGTCATAGCCACAGAAGATCTCGTCCCCCCCGTCAGCCGAAAGGACGACCTTGACCCCCGCCTCTTTCGCCACCCTGCTCACCAGGGAGGTGGGAATCCCGCTGCTGTCGCCGAAGGGCTCGTCGTAGATGTCGACGAAATGCTTCAGGATCTCGCCGGCATCCGCACTCGTCAGATAGCGCTCCGTGTGTCGGGTCCCGAGGTGCTCCGCCACCTTTCTCGCCCACTCGGCCTCGTTGTACCGGGCTTCCGAGAATCCGATGGTAAAGGTATGGATCGTTCCGTAGTGCCGCTGCAGGATCGCCGTGACAACGGAACTGTCGATCCCCCCGCTCAGGAAGACTCCTACAGGAACATCCGAAACCATCCGATACCGGAAGCTATCGATCAGCAACGCTTCAAGCTCGTCGACGAGCTCCTCCTCGCTCTTTTGGAACTTCGGCTTCCGGAAAAAGGAGACGATGGACCAGTATTCCCATTCCGTCAACTCTCTGCTCTTCAGATCGAATCGCAGCCCGTGGCCCGGCGGGACTTTTCGGATCTGTCCGTAGATCGAACGACCCGAGGAGATATAGCCGTATCGAAAAAACCCACAAAGTGCCTCTTCGTCGACCTTCAAATCCTTTTTCCAGACCTTCAGTGCCCGCGTCTCACTGGCGAAGCCGAACTCTTCCCCGTCAAAATAGTAATAGAGCGGTTTGACCCCCACACGGTCCCGGAACAGCCACACGACCGACTGTTCGGTATCGTAGATCGCGAAAGCGAACATCCCGACGAAACGGTCCACCGCCGCCGAGCCCCACTTGTGAAACGCCTTGAGGACCACCTCGCTGTCCGTATCGGAATCGAACGAATACTCCGCCTCCAGCTCCTGACGGATCTCCCGATAGTTGTAGATCTCTCCGTTGAACACCAGCACCAGCCCCTCATGGCACATCGGCTGGTGACCGGCCTCACTGAGATCCAGGACCGAAAGGCGGACATGGCCGAGAGTGAACTTCCCGTCCGTGTAGATTCCGCTGTCGTCAGGACCTCGGTGCCGGAGACTTTCCAGCATGGCCCCGACCGATCTCTCCTTTGCTCCCGGGATACCGACTATTCCGCACACGAATATGCACCTTCACGTCCGAACGACTCGATTTTGCCGACCATTTCCTCAAAGACTTTTCGGTGTCCCTTGGCCGAATAGTGGATCCCCTCGGGTACCCACTTATCATATCCCCCTGCAAAAAGTTCCCCAAGATCCAGGACATCTACCCTCTCGCTCTTGAGCTTCCGTATTACAGAGAGATACTTCGGAAGTTGGGCATTGACCCCATGCAGGATATTCTCCACTCTTTCGCTCACCGGAGGCGGGGCGACGAAGATCACTTGCCCATCCGTCTCTTTCAACAGTATCTCGCAGATTCTCTTCAGGTTTTTCGAGAAGATCTCCGGGGATGCCCAGGGGCGCGAAAGCCGGAATCTCGACAACGCTTTCTGGATCTTCGTCGCAGTCAGCAAACGGTAGAAGAGAAAAAAGATTTTCTGGGAGAGCGTGTTGGGGATCAATGTCCTGTTGAAGGTATCCGCCATTGCCTTCGGATAGGAACGGGGTACACAGTCGTTGATCCCCACACTGAAGATATAGACATCATAGAACTTTCCCATCAACTCCTGCCATGTCATGACCAGGGCATCGTGGCTCGTCATACCGGGACGGATATAGAAATCCACGTCATACCCTTCTTTTCGCATCAGCCGTTCCCCATAGGTCAGCTGATCCTTGTGATTCCGATAGGGGCGCATCCACTCTACAGTGGAATCTCCCACGATCGCGATACGCAGCGGTTTTTCCATCAGGACAGGACCTCCTTCAGTCGTTCGTACTGTTTCTCTCTGGAGTAACGCAGGATCCTCTCCCGGTCCGCTTCAAAGCCGTTTTCAAGCAATGGAAGCAAAAAACTCTCGAATTCATCGACATTCGTCACGACCCTTCCACTCCCCGTATCCTCGAGAATCGCACTGATATCCGAACGGGGGTGGCAATAGGCCACGATCGGCTTCTGTGCCAACATGTATTCGAAAAGTTTACCCGTTACATTCTCCTTTCCCTTCTCGTCCGTATCTTCCAAAAGGATAAAAAGATCGGTCTGCTCTTTCAGACGCTCCACCTCTTCCCTGCCGATATATCCCAACCAGTCGATCTCAACCGCTTTGGACAGGCTCTCATCAATGAATTCATGGGGATCATCCTGACTCGCAAAGACCATTTTGATTGCAATATCCGGATGGCGTTGACGGAATCTGGAGACAATGTCGATCAGCCCTCTGGGGTTTCGTCTGTGCCCCATGGTCCCGAGATAGGACATCGTGATCTCTTTGCATCCCTGCAGGGATGATGTGGCAGACGGAAGCGCTTTGGCCAGAAACGCGTTGTAGATCAGGTGAACCTTTTTGCCGTAGAACTCCGATGCTTTTCGGCAGATGGTGGGACCGACAGAGAGGATCACATCCGATTTATCCAGCCAGAAACGGTCCAGAGCCCGGTCGATCCCGTCGATGATCGGTAAGCGGATCTTCTGCCCCTGCAGCGACATCATATCCCGCATATCGACCACCAGCTTCGCCCCCAGGATCTTTTTGGCATACCGCCCCAGACGGATCGAGTTGAGGGGCGTGTAGGAGGCGATCACCATGTCATAGGACTCATGCCGATGTTCCCTGATCCAGTGTTTCGTCTCCTTGTACCAGGGGTCAGTCAGCATGCCTCGTTCCAAAGAACGGAAAAAAACACTGGGGTGTTTGACATAATCCCAAAAACTCCATTCTCTGTTGATCGAAGGGAACGGACGGAACAGATGTTCTCCTCCCAGACAGACGATCCGATCGCTTCGGGGCTTCCGCCCTGTCCAGTCGGCGGTCAACACCGTAACATCATACTCTTCATCTTTCTGCATCAGTTGGAAAAATTCACTCCACCGTCTGGCCCCGATAGCCTGACACGGCTCAAAATAGTAACTGATGATCAGGATTCTCTTTTTCATTGGTCCATACCCACCTCAAAGACCTTTTCCCAGATTGCCACATTCACGAGTCGCCAATAGATATCGCTTGTCCTCTCCTGCCTGAGTTCCACTCCCATCTCCTCAAGTATCCGGGATTCCCGGAGGTACGCGTCGAAAAACGCACCGACCTCCGCATCGGCCATCCACTCTTTCTGGGGAACAGGAAAACCGAGTTTTCTCCTGTCCCAGATGATCGATGGGGGGACGACATCTTCAAATGATTTCCTCAGAATATATTTGGTGAAGCAGTGTTTTATTTTGTCGGTTGACGGGATCCGCAGGGCATCGATGACCAGACGATAATCCAGGAATATCCCCCGCGACTCGATGGAGAACTGCATCGAATTGCGATCGACATACCGCAGAAGCACCGGCAGATACTCCATGGTGTCATAGACCAGTTTCCGATTCAGATCCGCGAGTTCGAACATTCCCTCTCTTCTGCCGGGCAAGAAGGAGGGAGCCTGGCGAAAGATCTTTTTCGCTCTTTTGAAAAAATAGAGTTTTTCCGCCAACTTCGGTGAGAGCGACATCGCGACCATCTTCAGATTGGAGGGGGTCAGATAACCGCATCTGAAAAGACTCCCGAGTTCCCTCGGATCGGTCAGTTTCTCACGCATATAGACCGGGATATAGGTGGGATACCCCCCGAAAGTCTCATCCGCGCCCTGCCCGTCCAGCGAGACCTTCACCCCCTCCTGCCTCATCAGGGCATACACACGATTCTGGGCCAGGATCCCCAGGGTATCGAAGGGCTCATCCATGTGCCAGACGATCGATTCGATGGAGCGGAAGATATCCGCTTTGGTGACGGTCACGAAATGTCCCTGCAGTTCAAGCCGATCGAGCGTGGTCCGGATATTGGCTGTCTCGTTGATCGATTCATCCTCAGTATAGACGGAGGAGAAGGTATGCATTCGCCGGTTGTGCCGATGTGCGGAATAGACAACGATATTGGAATCGACCCCGCCGCTCAGAGCCATGCCGATCGGCACATCACTTCTCAGTCTGAACCTGACGCTTCGCTCGACATTTTCCCGGATCCTCGAAATGTACCCCTCTTCCTTTTCCTTACCGGAATGGTGGTCTCCTGTCACCTCACGGAGGTCAAAATATTTCTTTTTCGAAAAGCCTCTTGACGTGATATCGTAGACCGCATTATATCCCGGAGGCAACCTGAAAACATTCCGGAACATCGTCTCTTTGGCAGACTCCTGAACCCCGTATACAAGATACCGCAGGATCTCTTCCCGATTCGCTACCGGAGCCACCCCCAATGCCAGCAGTGCTTTGATCTCCGAAGCGAAATAGAAGGAGCCGCCCTCCTGCCAGTAGTAAAGGGGCTTCACCCCCAGACGGTCCCTGGACAGGAAACAGCGCCTGCGTCTTCTGTCAAAGATGGCGAAGGCCCACATTCCATTGAAACGGTGGACACAATCCTCACCCCATTCGGCATACGCTTTCAGCAGCACTTCGCTGTCACTCTCCGTTCCGAATCGGTACCCCAGCCCCTCCAGCTCTTCCCGGAGTTCGATATAGTTATAGATCTCTCCGTTGAAGATCAGGACCAGGTCCCCATATTCCATGGGCTGGTTCGCCTCGTCCGACAGGTCGATGATCCTCAGACGCCTGTGGCCGAAGAGGAGATGATCCCGATACACTCCTTCGGTGAGATCCGCAGAAACGCTCTCCTTTGCCAGGTCACAGAGCCAGAGACCCTCCGCGTCAGGCCCCCGATGTTCGATGGTCTGCAGCGCTTTTCGGACCGACGCACCCTCGAATGCCCCAATCACGCCTACGATACCGCACATCCGTTCTCAGCGCCCTGTCATTTTTTTGATCTTGATCAGATCACGTAGTTCCATGGCCGCGAGTCCCATCACTTTTCTGCCGGCTTCCACGTCTTTCGTCACCACCGCTCCCAGCCCGATCAGCGCCCGCTCTCCGATCGAAATCTTCTGGATGATCGATGCATTGGGGCCTATCCAGCAACGCTCCCCGACTTTGACGCTGCCACTCAGCTCCGCACAGGCGGTGATGACGCTTTTCTCACCGATCTCGCAGTTGTGGGCGATATGGACCTGATCGTCTATCTTGACCCTGTTCCCGATGACCGTATCACTCAGCGTCCCTCTCGCGATCGTACATCCGGCACCGATCTCCACCTCATCCCCAATGACCACTCCCCCGATATGCGGAAGACGTACCGGCGTCCCATCCTCTTCGAAATCGAACCCGAACCCTTCATGGCCGATCGCCGTTCCCGATCCGATCCGGCAGTTCTTTCCGATCACGGTACCCGCCCGGATGACGACATGATGGTCGAGAGAGGTCCCCGGTCCGATCTTCACGTTCTCTTCGATGACACAGTAGTCTCCTACCGAAACCCCCGGCGCCAGCTGTGCCCCCGGATCGATCGAGGCCTTGTCGGAGATCCCCCGCGAAGGTTTTTCGACGAAAAATTTGGCAACGGTTTTGGCAAAGGCCAATCTCGGATTTTTCACTTTGATATAGGCAGCACTCTCACCCTCTCTGATCTCGCTCTTCTCGGGAACGATGAACAAACAGGGAATATCCCTTTCCCCGCTTACGTTTTTATTTTTGATGAACGTGACGGTGCCGGGTCGAACCCTGTCCAGGGCAGCAGGCGAAGAGATGACCATGTCCTCTCCGATCAGCTCACTGTTCAGAAACCGGGCGATCTCCCGGGCGGTGACAGCTTCATGCGTTGTGCGGGCCATGCTCTTTTCTTCCTCTGAAACCTATTCCGATGATCCTTGTCCCGAACAACTGCTGATACTTCAAAGCCGACTGAAATTTCAACTTTTCGTACCCCTTCTCCTGAAACCAGAGGTACACCTCATTGAACCGATGCCGATGAGCATACATGGGGGTAAACATATCCCTGACCGCATGCAGCGTATTCTCGTATTTCCAGCGTCCTTTGTTCCGTCCCCGGTTCTTGACCAGTGGATGATACATCACGGTGATCAGATGGACGACGGGATTTCTGACAAATGCGGGGGCCCGGCTCAGTATCGGCCTGAAAATCCTGTGGGAAACAAAATAATATGTATGCACCAGGAAACCTCTGAACCCCGGTACCCCGAAAGAGTCTTCCCAGGCATAGACCCAAACGAAAAGGGTTCCCCCCTCTTTCACTTTTCGATCGAGTGCCTCAAACCCCTTTTTCGTCGAAAAAGTATGGTGAATGACTCCCTGGCAATGCACATGGTCGAAACTGCCGTCCTGAAAAGGCATTCTGTACAGAGAGGCTACCACAGGGGTGATCTTCCCGGTTTCGAGCAGCGAGATCCCGGCGGCGATCACCGCCAGATTCAGATCGATGGCATAGACGGAAGCGTTTCCAAAGATCCTTGACAGATATCTGGCCTCCTTGCCGAATCCGCACCCGACATCCAGTACGGTCTCAACAGCATCCGTCTCTTCGGGTGTCATCTGCAGCCAGACCTCTTTGTGCAGCAGGTACCCTTCCTCTTCGTCATAGGCGAAGACGACATCGTCATCTCCCAGACCGCCCCACTCTTCGGTAAATGTCTCCTGAATGCTCCGTTCCCCGGGCATCGGGTCCAGATCGGGAAGCCGGACCTCCACCGGCAGCGTTTCGATCATCGCTTTGTATTTTCCCCAAAAATCCCGGCTCAACGGAGTCTCGAAGGTCAACATGACCGGAACGCCATTGATGACAGGATAGATGAAACCGGATTCTTCCGAAAAGAGACACCCCGTTTTCAGGTAGCTTTTCCCGTTGTCGGAGTGATGTTCTTCGATCATCCCGACACTCAATGGCGTGCCGCTTATCGGACAGACGAGCTTTTCCAGCCCGTAGGCCTCGGCATTTTTTATCTCAAGACCCATCGTATCACCTCGAAACTTTCCGCATATTCCGCTCCGATCTGTACACCCCGCGCTCTGGCAAGCGAAACGATGAACTCTTCGGACATATAGTCTCTTCCCGCCTGGGATCTGTACTCTTTCAGCGCCTCCGCCTTCAGCAGTACGTGACGTTTTTCGAGTGTCACAAAGGACGTGGTGTTGAAAGAGAGGTTGTTCCAGATCAGTTCATAGCCCAGGACCGTAGTCGTTTTGAATGCCCGCAGCCCCTCCTGAGCCACCGTCACATGGTCCTGATGGATATCGTTCAGAGAGGGCATCAGGACCAGATCGATCGCCAGACGGTTCCGTATTCTGATCAGCTCTTCCAGGATCTCCTGCCGGACATAGCTCAGTTTCCGGACCTCGTAGTTGAAGACCAGGAGGTTCTCCTCTTTGATCCCCAGTTTCCTGGTGGCCTGACGCACCTCGGTCTTGAGAATGTCTTTTGCGAATCCTTCCGGTACCGAAGCCTCGGCGGTGGAAAACGCCGCATAGTGGACCGTAACGCCCTGCTCGATCAGTTTGGCGATGGTTCCTCCTGCCCCCAGCTCACCGTCATCGGTATGGGGGGCAAGGACGAGTACGTTTCTGAAGTTACGGATCATCTCTTTCTGCTTTCTATGAATTTTACAATATGATCGACGATGGTACGGGCGGCAGTACCGTCACCGTAGAGATCCCGACTGAAATCGGGCTCCGCGTCGATCATCCGATCGAAGTTTTCCAGAATGGCCGTTCTCTCGATCGGGGTCGTGCCGGAAAAACCGAAGCTCACCAACTCTTCCCAGGGAGTGTACTCCATCAGCAGCAGGGATTTTTTCCCCATCAGATAGGCCTCCCGCTGCAGCCCGCCGCTGTCGGTGATCACAAAGGAACACCGCTCCAGCAGCTGCAGCATATCGAAGTATCCTACCGGATCTATGATTTGAATGTTCTTGGAGACTTCGATCCCGTTGGATTCTATAAACTTTTTGGTGTTGGGGTGGATCGGGAACACCAGGGAATGTTTCACAGCAATGTCGTTGAGTGCGGAGATGATCTCCCGCATATTTTCCACCGAGAGATTGCTTTTTCTGTGAACAGTCACCAGCATATAGCGTTGCTCTTCCAGCCCCATATCCCGGCAGATCGACGAGTGGGTGCGGGATCTTCCGGCATAGTATTTCACCGTGTCCGCCATCAGATCACTGGTGCGTACCAGTTCGACGGGAAAAGAGTCGTATCCCTCCTTCTGAAGGTTCCGCAGAGCGGATTCGGTCGAATAGAAGATGAGATCACTGATGCGATCCGTCAGGATCCTGTTGACATCTTCGGGGATACTCAGATCGAAGTTCCGCAGTCCTCCTTCGACATGGGCGATCGGAATATTCATTTTTCTGGCACACAGCGCCCCGGCAAGGGTGGAGTTGGTGTCTCCGTAAACCAGGACGATGTCCGGTGCCGTCTCATTCAGGATCGGTTCGATCTTCTCCAGCATCTGACCGGTCATGGCTCCTTGCGAAAGTCCATTGATGGAGAGGTTGTACGCGGGCAGGGGAATCTCCATCTCCCGGAAAAAGATATCGGACATATTCTGATCGTAATGCTGACCGGTATGGACGATGATCTCTTCGACCCCGTCGCGCCGCTCTATCTCCCTGCTGACGGCAGCGGCTTTGATAAACTGGGGGCGGGCCCCGACGATAGTCACGATCCTCATCTTTCGGATTCCTCAATCACTTTGGTATAGAGCGCTCTCTTTTTCTTCTGTGTATTGGAGATCTCATGTTTTTCGATGGTCAACTCGCGGAGTTTTTTCCCGCACGATTCTGCCAATTCCGGGTCTTCCAGAAATCTCATGATAGCCTCTGCCGCCTTTCGATAATCATTGACCGGAACGAGAAGTCCGGTTTCTCCGTCACGGACCAGTTCGCTGTGCCATTCCGTATCGTACGCCACAAGAGGCCTGCCTCCGAGACCGGCTTCTATCAGGCTGAACCCGTCAAGGAGGCACAGATTGACATCGGCGCTTTTCCGGGCCGAAAAGACGATCTCCCTGCCCTGATGTCCTGCCATGACTATATGCCTTTCGAGTCCGTAACGTCGTGACATCTCCCGGATTGTTTCAAACTCCTTGCCGCTGCCGATCACCAGGATCGTAAAATCCTCCGTGAATTTCCTCAGTTCCCGTGCGATCAACGGAAGGTCCAGACAGTTTTTCTCTTTTGAGAGCCTGGCGACATAAGAGATCAGCGAATGGTCCGGAGAGATGCCGAACTCCTGGCGGATATCCACCTCTTCGATATCGTCAAAAAAGGAGACATCGATGCCATGGGGAAACGTCGAAAACTTTTCGGCCGCAAGGTCATCATACGAAGTTCGGATCCTTTCGATGAGATATTCACTTATCGGCCAAATCGCCTGACTCTTCCTGTAAACAAAATGTTCTATTTTCTTTGCCAGCTTTCTTGATCCGAATATTTTGAAAGTGAACCCTCCTGATTCATCTCCGAGATCATAGTCCGAGTGTACAGATATCACCAGCGGAATACGCAGCAGTCGGGAATAGTACCATCCCGCCAGCCCGGAGAGGTACGGATCCGAAGCCCGGATAACCCGAATATCGTATTTTCTCAGGACGAACGGGAATACGAAGGCGAGCCTGAAGAGGATGCCTAGGGAGCCGAACAGTTTCATTACCTTGAAGCGGTCGAGCTTCGCCAAACCACTCTTCCATCCGTACTGGAAGAAGATCTTGTTCTCATCCTCCTCTTTGGTCATCGTCTCCCGGGTAAAGGGGAAAAGAGAGATCACTCTCCGAAAGTAGCCCCCCTCGCGATAGTTCTCGTACTGGTAGAGCACGCCCTTCCTGACCAGTGAGTCATAATCGTTGGGAGCTATGATCAACAGATCCATCTAGACTCTCCCCTCCGCAAAAGCCTCGATACGATCGGCCAGTTTCGGGTTGTGCTCCAGGAAAAGGCCCTCTCTGCCGTATTTGTCAAGATACCTTCTCAAAAAGTCCCTAAGGTCCTCTTTTGAAACACCCCAGCCGTATATATAGTCAGAACTTGAGGCGTCAAAAAACCATTCATCAGGTATGTCACCATTGATGATTTTTATAAATCTAGATGCAACCATCTCCGGTGTTCTATAATTGGAAACATATTCTTTAGCTTTTTTTCCAAGTTCCACTCTAAATTTTTCATCTTCAATTAATTTTATGATCGCATTTTTTATTTCAGTGGGGTCGACATACATACTTGGTGGTATTTCATCAGTCCTTTTATTGAAATCTGCATACCCTCCCACAATTGCCGGCTTGCCAAAATAGGCGGCTTCTGTAGCCAATCCAGCCATTGGAGAATCTGAATACAACTCATCCAATACAAAATCACATTGAAGCAATTTTTCCAAAACCACCTTATTTGGAACGTTGTTGAGTTCTATATAATCTATATCATAGCCTTCAACTTTAATCTCATCAATGATCTCAGAAAAATACTCGCTTCCTTTTTGTTTTTTCGTAGATGGTGCATGCACTATTCTAACTTGATTGCTTCGCATAGTGTTGCTAGAATTTCGATCTTTTATGTGGCTTAAATCCATAGGAATTCCAATATAAAGAAAATCTATTAATTTTGATGAAAAGAATTGCGAGTAGTTTGGATCACTTATTATATAATCTGCATATTTTTCTATTTTTTTGTTTTTTTTTGACAATTTTTTACTGATTTCATAAACTTGTTCCAAGGTATAGTCTTCAAGAATATAGTTCCCATTCAAATAAGGGGCTCTCCCATCACTACCAAAATAGCAATATATGATTTTTTTATTGAAAAGTTTCAATATGGGCAAATCATATAATCCAAAAAATGAGGAGTTATAGTTAAAAATAAATACATCATATTTAATAATAGCCTTGATAAAAAGAGGAAGACGAACCAAGACGTGTAAGTTCTGGTAAAAACGATGAATAGGGCCTTTGGAATGTAGAATCCTATAGGATAATCCATTGAATAATAATTGATAAACAGTTGGTTTGTCTTTATAATTATATCCCCTGATATTTTCACCGTATGTAATAAACAAATGATCAATTTCTAGTTTTTCAAATCCTTTAACAAGATTAGTATATACATTGGCAACTTCACTAAAGCCTAAAAATATCCTTTTGTTCAATATCATTTCAAAACTCTGTTCAACTCTTTCTTATCAGGAAAATTCACTAAAACTCCCATATCCTTTTTTTGATAAACCACCATGCTTCCGACTGCACAAGCTGATACGTTTGCTCTTTTGACAACATCGGAAAGGTCAGTGACACTTCCGGCTCCACCATTGGCAATCACAGGGACATTGACGCTGTCGGTCACCTTTTTCAACAGTTCGATGTCATACCCCGACCATGTACCCTCCCGGTCTATCGAGGTGACTAACAACTCACCCACACCCGCCTTTTCCAGTTTTTTGGCCCATCCAACCGGATCAGCATGCTGCTTTTTCCTCCCGTGATGGGAGACTACCGTTTCCTTGCCGAACAGGTTTTTTTTCACATCGATGGAACCTACGACACTCTGCGCCCCAAAATAATCGGAGATCTCTTCGATCAGACGCAGATCCCCAAAAGCATTGGAGTTGATCACAACCTTCTCGAACCCGATTTCAAATACCCTTTTTGCATCGTCAAGAGTTTTGATATTCCCTCCATACGAAAGGGGCATGAAGCATTCGTCGGCGATGTCATGCAATACAGAGAAGTTGATGCTCCTGTTTTCGAGTGACGCGGTAATGTCAAGAAACATCAATTCATCTACTTCCAGTTCGTTGAATATCCTAACAGTATTTACTGGATCCCCGATATAGTTGTATTTTTTGAACTTGACCGTTTTGACCAGGCTTTCATTCTTTAGAAGCAGGCATGGAATTATGCGGGTCCTCAGCATATCATATCCTCGCAAAGTTCTCAAAGAGCTTCATACCGAATTTATGGCTCTTTTCCGGATGAAACTGAGCCCCGAAGATGTTTTCATGCTGAATAGCACTATGGAAGGTGATTCCGTAATGGGTTTGGAGTATCACATTCTCAGGTGACCGGGCTTTTACAAAATAGGAGTGGACAAAATAGAATCTGGGTTCATCGAATATGTCGAAGCCGTTCAGGAGTTGGCTTTTGTTTGTCTGTTCAACGATATTCCATCCCATGTGAGGTACTTTCACGGAAGCATCTACCCTCCCCTTGAAGGCGAGTGTCTCTGCAGGGATCCACGCCAGTCCGCGAAGCGACCCCTCTTCGCTCTTTTCTGTCAGCAACTGCATACCGAGGCATATACCAAGGATCGGTACTCGCTCCTTTAAGGCCTTTTCATCAAGAACCTCTCTCAACTCGGAGTTTTCCAGCTTTTTCATCGCTGTATCAAACGATCCGACACCTGGCAAGAGGATCTTGGATGCATTTTTTATTTTGTCGGGATCCTTTTCGACTTCCGCCTCTATTCCTATATATTTGAACATATTTTTTATGGAACCTAGGTTTCCCATCCCGTAATCGACAATTGTAATCATATTATTTTCCCTTTTTCATAGGAAAGCAGTATTTAAGATAGAAACTCATAGGTACCAAATTGGTTTCAGCCAAAATCTTAAATAGTGGCCTAAGTAGCTCAAACCTCTTTTTATATGTCGGATACTCATACCATGATTTTGGCTTTCTCGACATGACCTCATCGTATTCTTTATCTGTAAATTCAAGTCTTTTTTTAAAATATTCTACTAGATCTTTTTCAACGTGAGGTGGTTTTGAGTACTCTTTGAGTGCCTCATGTCTACTCATCTTTCCATTTCTAACCAATGCGGACAAAGTATTATTTCTCATATCAGTATTAAATTTATTAGGCAAATAAACACTATGGAGAAAGGCTGTCATTCTATTTTCCAAATGATGCCCACCGTAGTATTTCCAGCCATACTCTTTTTCTAAAAACTCTCTAGCCTCCTCTTTGTTATAATTGATATACCAAAAAGGCCTTACTTTTCTTATTCGAGCAAACATACTCCAAAATAAAAATCTATTAAATGTCATCAAAGGGTAGGTTCTCATTGGAAGCCTCCCATATTGTTTGTGAATAGACTGAATATATTTTCCATCAAAGTAGTTTCTTCCTACAGGTGTAATACCCTCTGTAATAAAGGAATGACCCTCCAAAACATACCTTACTTTGTATTTCCATGCAGCCCTGTACATCACTTCAGCTAATGCCAAATCTGTCGAAGCTTCTATTTCAGCTACATCTGCTAAAAAGAACGATCTAAAAATATCATCTGATTCTTTGTTATCAATAACGTATGTGTAAAGGTCTACATCTAAAGCTGACAAAACTTTTCGTATATTTTCTGTGGCAATTGCACTATTCCAAGTATTGTCGTAATGAACAGCTAATGGCCTAAGTCCCCATTTTTTAGCCAGATAAAGCATATATGATGAATCTGTTCCACCACTTACCCCCACAATACAATCATATTTTTTTCCTTTACCATCCTCTTTGATCTCTTCTATTATTTTTTCAATTGCTTCTTCACCTTTTTCTGAGCCTGTGCCATATTCTTCTTTTAGTTTTTCCAATTGATGGCAGTAGTTACAAATACCGTTCTCGTCAAAACTAATGTATGGTACTCTTTCATCATATATGCACTTAGAGCATACCCTTAATTCGGTAATCAATCTTCTATCCTTGCTCTTTCAATCACTAGCTTCTTGCCATCCACAGTTCTAATAAATGCACCTGGATATGGATACGACTGTGCCCTTATAAAATTATATAAATCTTCTGAAGGCATTGATAAATCAATCTCACCATCTTCTGGGCTTCTTTTTTCATAAATTTCAATCTTTGTTTTATCTTGTTTTATGAACTTTATGTTTTTGATATTGTTTAAGGAATATAGTAAAATATCTACAGATTTTTTGGTTGCCTTATCATATACTTCTTTTATTGTGTCTTCATAATCTATAGTAAACTTTTCTTGAGCTATAATATCCCCGCCATCTATGCTATCATCAAGTTTAAAAAATGTAACCCCTGTTTCTTTTTCTCCATTAATCATTGCCCAGACAAGCGGAGCCCATCCGGCATATCTAGGCAATAGAGAAGCGTGTATGCCACAAGCACCATATTTTGCTAGATTTCTAATTTTTTTCGGAACAATATAGTACCAACCCAGTACTAAAATTATATCTGGATTTATTTCTCTAATTATGTTTTCATATGTATCTAAATCTTTGTTCCCATTTACATAATATAAAGGTATTTCTTCTTTATCTGCTATATATTTCAAATCGGCAAAATTTGTATTTGTTATTTTTTCATTATGTTTAATTGAAAATTCTTTTGGGATAGTAAAGATTGCAGAGATATCAAAACCACCATCTATTAATGCATTTAAAAGTTCTTCACTAAATTTGGTACATCCAAAAAAAACTATTTTCACAAAAACCCCCTGATTCTTTCTATAATTAATTTATTATCAACACCATTATAACAAGGGAGGGTTATTGTACTGTATTCCAAAGAACTTGAATTATATTGAACATTTGCATACTTATCCTTAAAGTAAGTTGTTCCACTAAGTGAATATGTTCCAATGGTAGTTTCTATGTTCTCATTTTTTAGGTATTTTGACAACTCGTCTCTATTAATTTCTTTAGGCACTTTGAACACCATCGATTGGACATTATGCCTGACACCTTCTGATACTTTCTGCACTTCAAACCCCAACGGCTCAAGTGCTTCGATATAGCTATCCCTGATCAGGTTGCGTGATCGGACGATCTCATCCAGCTTTTCAATCTGTTTGATCCCCATCACCGCCTGAAGCTCTGTAAGTCTATAATTATATCCAAAGTCCACAAACTCGATTTTCCCGTTTTCTGATACCGCACCGTGGTTCAGCTTTATTTCAAAAAAACGGTGAAGCGTTTCATCGTTGCAGGTAATAGCTCCTCCTTCACCCGTAGTCAAAAGCTTCCTCGGATGGAAGCTGAAGCAGGTGATGTCTGCGATATTTCCGCACTTTTCTCCAAATTCACTGCTTCCAATCGCACAGGCAGCGTCTTCGATGAGCGGCAGATCATACCTGCTGCAGATCTCCTTTATTTGATGAATTCCGCTTGGGTTCCCCAAAGCATCCACGAAGATAACCGCTTTGGTCTTTTCCGTGATTTTGGATTCCAGCTCCTCGGGAAGCATATTGAACGTCTCCAAACTCACATCGGCAAAGATCGGGATCGCTCCAAGTTCCTCAACTACGTTAGCTGTCGCGGGAAATGAAAAGTCGGAAACTATCACCTCGTCTCCGGGTTTGATCTCCAAAGCTCTCAATGCCATCATCAGAGCGGTGGTTGCGGAGGTGGTCAGATGAGCATAGTTAGCCCCGGTATACTCCCTGATAACGCGTCGGAACTCCTCCACATATTTTCCCTTTGTAAACCATCCGCTTTCAAAAATCTCTCTGTATTCCTTCTCTACATCCTCGAAACTGATATAGGGCTTGATGAGTCTGATCATCGCAGGTTTTCCTTGTACCATCGGACCGTCTCTTCTAATCCTTTGTCAAAAGGGGTCAGTCGGTAATCGATCATCGATTTTATTTTCTCGTTGCTGGCACAGTGACATTCCACATCAGCTTTTCGTGCCGGCTTTTGTACTATCTCATCTCTATAATTCATTTCAGAGGCGATCCTCTCGACAACTTCCTTCATTGAGAGTTGGCTGTCGGTGGAGATATTGACGCTGTCCCCTTTCTCCATAAGCGGAAACAGTCTAATAATGGCATCCACGGTATCATAAACATAGATAAAGTCCCTGCTTTGGAGTCCGGTGCCGTGTATCTCCGGCGGAATCCCGTTGAGAATCCTCCAAATTGTGATGGGAATAATACCGGCAAGATATCCTCTGTAGTTCTGTCTGGGTCCATAATTGTTGAAAGGACGAACGATAAAGGCATCGAGATCAAACATGTTGACCCAGCTTTTCAAAGCGAGATCTGCTGCTGCTTTCCCGGCCGCATAGGTCGTCGTGGGATTGATGGGATGCTGTTCGTCCATCGGTTCATAGACCGCACTGCCGTACACTTCGGATGTAGAAAAGTGCACCAGTGTCCCGAAACTGCCTCTTCTTTGGTGCTCCAGAATATTCAATATCCCTTTGACATTCGTATCGAAAGCGTTAGAGGGGTTGACAAAAGAGTAATTCAATGCTTTTGTCGCACAATTGAATACGATATCGATATCATGCTTTTCAAAAATGTAGTCAAGAGAGGATGAAATTTCGATATCGTCTTTGTATAATATCGCTCCTTTCGCCAGGGCTTCCTCCAGGTTCTCTTCTCTTCCGAGAAACATATTGTCGACGACGACAACCTCTCTCGCTCCTTCTGCAAGAAGACGATCCACAAGATGGCTCCCGATAAAACCGGCTCCCCCGGTTACCAGGATACCACTTCCGGAAATGGGCGCTCTCATCTGTTCTGTTCCATGATGATCTTTTGAATACGGCCGGCCACTTCCAGCGCCACCGTTCCATCGATTTCATTCGCCACATCGACAGGATCTCCCCAGCAGAGTTTCTGAAAATCCATCAATTCCGACAGGAGTGCCTCCTGTAACCCCACGGTGATCGTCTCTTCCCGGGAAGAGATCGAGACATCATCCAGATACTGTTCCAGCGTTTGTCGGTTCACGATCACTTCTTTGCTCAGTAAGTTACAGTCTATATACATATCCTCACAAGTGGCGCTGATATGTCTCATTCTTTTTTCGGTGATACGGCTCGCTACAATATTCGAAAAACTTCCATTTTCATGCGTAATAATCGCACGGGCGTACTCGATCATTCCGTTTTTTATATATCCATGGGCACTTATCTCTTCGACATTGCCGTTGATATTCATGGCCAGATCGATATCGTGGATCATGAGATCGATGACAACGTCGACATCCGTGATCCTGCTGCTGACTTTATTGGTTCTGGTGAAATCGATGTTTACTACATGGTCCGTATTCTGAATGACTTTCTTGAGAGCCTCTACCGCAGGGTTGTAGCGCTCTATAAACCCCACTTGTATATTCAGCTCTTTTTCTTTGGCCAATTTGCAGATTTTTCTGGCACTTTCAACATCTTCCGTCAACGGTTTTTCGACAAATATATTTTTGACGTATGGCGCCACACGTTCAATATAGTCATAGTGTGTCGATGTGGGGGTGGCGATGATCACTCCGTCAATGCCCTGTAGGTCGCGTTCGAGATCGTCGGAGCACTTCAGGTCATAGAGAGCAGCCACTTCTTCGCAAAAAGATCGGTTGATGTCGTAGACGAAACTCAGATTCACCCTTTTGAGCATATCGAGATTTCTCAGGTGGTTCCTCCCCATATTTCCTACACCCAACAGGGCGATATTCACAGGCGGTCTATTCATTGTTTTTGCTTTCTTTCAACTTTGTTACCGAATTGATCAATGTAGCTCACATGTTTGGCCGGATTTCCCATCACCAGACTATAGGGCTCGACATCCTTTGTGACGACACTCCCCGCCCCCACCATAGCATATTCACCGATCGTGATTCCACATACGATTGTGGCATTCGCCCCTATACTGGCCCCTTTTTCTATCGTTGTCGGTGTAATCTTCCACTCCGCGTTGAAAGCTCTAGGTACTTTATCGTTTGTGAAACAGGCATTGGGACCCACGAAAACATCGTCTTTGATCTCTACACCCTTATAGATCGAGACACCGTTCTGGATTTTGCAGTTCTTCCCTATCTTCACTCCGGCATCGATATAGGTGTCTTTTGAGACGATACAGTTTTCCCCGATCTCAGCGCCTTCCCGGATCTGGGAGTTGATCCATATCTTGCTCCCTCTCCCAATCATAGCCTCAGGAGAAACATGAGCGGAAGGATGGATATAGACATCATTCTCCATTGAGCACTCCTATAATATAGTCCTGCTGCTCCTCAGCCAAAAAAGCGGACATTGGCAAAGCCATGATATCTCGTGAAACCGCTTCCGCTATCGGGAAATCCCCTTCTTTGTATCCAAGGTTTGAAAACACCTTCTGCAGGTGAAGAGGAATAGGATAGTAAATTGCGGTCGGGATACCGGCCTGTGTACATCTTTGGATCACTTTTTCCCTCTCTTTCGCTCTGATACAATATTGAGCCCATACCGACATATTTTGTTCATCGACATGAGGAGTGACGACATTTTTAAGATTTTCACTATACTTACTTGCTATGGAATTTCTCTCCTCGATTTCATGACTGTAATGTTTTAGCTTGACTCGGAGAACAGCCGCCTGAATAGAATCAAGCCTTCCGTTCATTCCGATATATTCATGAACATACCTATCCGTTTGTCCATGATTCAGAAGTATCCGTATTTTCTCGGCAAGTTCTGTATTGTTTGTGAAAACTGCCCCGCCGTCTCCATAGCACCCCAAAGGTTTAGCGGGGAAAAATGAGGTACATCCTATATCTGAAACACTGCATGACTTTTTTCCCTTGTACTCTGCTCCGAAACTCTGTGCTGCATCCTCTATAACATAAAGGTTATGTTTTTTCGCAAGGCTGTCAATCGCATCCATATCCGACATCTGTCCAAACAATGAAACAGGCACGATCGCTTTGGTTTTATCTGTAATAACATCTTCGATTTTCGAAACATCAATATTGTATGTTCGTTCATCTATATCCACAAACACCGGCTTGGCCCCAAGAAAAGCTATCGCCTCTGCGGTCGCAATAAATGTGAACGGCGTGGTAATGACCTCATCACCCGGCCCGATCTCCAGAGCCATCATGGCCAGCAGCAGTGCATCTGTTCCACTACTGCATCCTATGGCATGTTCAACACCTGCAAAATCCGCGAGCTCGTTTTCCAGTTCACGCACCTGGGGTCCCATAATATATGTTGAACTATTCAGAACGGATTCAAGATCCGAATCGATTTCGTCTTTGTATTTTTTATATTGCGCCTGCAAATCAATAAAATTTATTTTCATACCTTATCATTCCTCTCTGTCTCTTCATCTATTTCATCTTGTCAAGAAAGTCTCCGTCGGATCTCTCCTGAATCAATGTAATTCTATCACCTTTCAATCTGTATCTCCTTCCGTCGTATCTATCGACGGCTATGCCCTGTTCATTGAAAACCAGTGTCTCACCGGAGATCCCCACCCAGCCGATCCGGCGGGCCGGGACGCCCACCATCAATGCATAGGGAGGAACATCCTTCGTCACCACCGCTCCGCTACCGATCAGCGCATACTCGCCGATGGTGACCCCGCAGACGATGGTGGCGTTGGCGCCCACGGAGCAACCCTTCTTCAACAGAGTTTTTCTGAACTCCTCTTTGCGTTGAATGAAAGCTCTCGGGTTGATGACGTTGGTAAAGACCATCGAAGGCCCCAGAAAGACATCATCCTCCACCTCCACCCCTTCGTAGATCGATACATTGTTCTGCACCTTGACCCCACTGCCCACCTTCACCCTCGGCCCGACGACACAGTTCTGGCCGAAGGAGCAGTTCTCTCCGATGACGGTCTCGGGCAGGATATGGCAGAAGTGCCAGATCTTCGTCCCGGCACCGATGGTGACGTTGTCATCTTTATAGGAAGAAGGGTGAAGGTAGAAGGGAGAAGGGGTGGAATCTCCGACTTTATCCATTTCGGCCTCCTTTGGAGGTAATTAAGCTATTGATCATTTTTTCCAATTCATACGATAGACCGATAACACTCTCAATATTTTCCGTCAATCCCAATTGCTGTGCCAATTCCATTTGTGTCTGCAGTTCGTATAATGATCCCAGGGCTATTTGCAAAAATCTCACAAATTCCCTGTCTCCGCCTCTGCCACGACCTTCGGCGATATTGCTGGGTACGGAAATCGCAGACCTTCTGATCTGGGAAGTGAGACCATACATCTCTTCCTTTGGAAAGTTCCCGCTCAGGAGATAGACTTCTTTGGCAAGTATCATCGATTTCTGCCACACAAGCAGATCCCGATAACTATTCCTTCTCCCTTCTACCTTCACCCTTCTACCTTCCTACAAAACGGATGATACTCCCCCTTCAGGCCGACGGGTTCGAGGTGGCGGATGGTGGAGACGATCTCGATGGAGGGACGGGCCTCCTGGAGGCCGAAGCCGTTGCCTTTGAGGATCTCCTCGTAGCTGCGGGTATGCAGGTCCGTGAAGCCGCCGCTGAATTCGATCTCCTCACCGTCGACGGTGATGGAGCGGTAGGTTCGCTGTCCCTGGGCTTTGATCTCGTCGGGAATATAGTCGTAGACGACGGAGAGGAACCACCGGACATTGGCATGTCTGAGCTTGAGGTAGCCTGCATTGGCGTAGGGGGTCTTGAGGTGGACGATGTTCTCCTCCACCTCTCCGAAGATCCAGCTGAGCATATCGTAGAAATGGACCCCGATATTGCTGGCGATACCCCCGCTTTTGGCCTCGTCCCCTTTCCAGCTGATGAAATACCACTTGCCCCGGCTGGTGAGATAGGTCAGATCGATGTCGTAGACCCTGTCGGGATTCTCCGCCAGTTCGCAGCTCACCTTCTCCTTCAGAGCCACGATGGAGGGGTGCAGACGGAGCTGGAGGATATTGTAGACCCGCCCGCCATTGCGCCGCTCCACCTCTTCGAGGGCGTCGATGTTCCAGGGGTTGAGGACCAGCGGCTTTTCACAGATGGCATCGGCACCGCTGCGAAGCGCCCAGCGGATGTGGGCATCGTGGAGGTAGTTGGGACTGGTGATGGAGACAAAATCTATTTTGGTTTCCTCTTTCAGCCGCAGTTTGTCCACATGACGATCGAAGCGCTCGAATTCGGTAAAGAAGCTGGCTTCGGGAAAAAAGCTGTCGATGACCCCGACACTGTCACAACGGTCCATCGCCGCCACCAGGTCGTTGCCGGTCTCCCGGATCGCCTTCATATGCCGGGGAGCGATATAGCCTGCCGCTCCGATCAGTGCAAATTTCTTCATAGGATCCTTCCCTTTTCAAGTTTGTAGATTTTATCACACCCCTCCAGGGTACTCAGACGGTGCGCCACGATGATCAGGGTTTTGTCCCGGCTGATCCGGTAGATCTCTTCCATGATTCGAGCCTCGGTTTCGTTGTCCAGGGCCGAGGTGGCTTCGTCGAGCACCAACACTTCCGGATCGGTATAGAGGGCCCGGGCGATGGCAATACGCTGCTTCTGGCCGCCGCTGAGTTTGACTCCTCCCTCTCCCACATGAGTGTTCAGCCCCTGATGATGCTTCGCCAGAAAATCCCAGATATCGGCCTGCTTCAGAACCTCGATGATCCTTGCTTCGTCGATCGGTTCGTTCATGGCGACATTCTCCGCCACCGTACCGTCGAAGAGATAGATCGCCTGGGGAATGTAGCCGACCTTCCGCCGCCAGCTTTTGACATTGCGCTCCGAGAGTTCGGCTTCATCGATATAGATCGCCCCTTTCTGGGGGCGGTAGAGCCCGATGATCAGATCGACCAGCGTACTCTTGCCGCTGCCGCTCTCCCCGGTGAAAGCCACCTTCTCCCTTTTGCGGATGAGAAGATTGACATCCTCGAGGACCGGCTTGCCTTCCGCATAGGCGAAAGAGAGATGCTCCAGTCTGATGCTCTTTTCAAACTCTATCGGTTCCTCTCCCAGCTGTTCCACTTCATAGAAGAGATCGTTGTGTACGATATCCAGTGATCTGCTGTAGAAAAGGATCTGATTGTAACTGCTGAGAATGCGGTTGACCGAGGGCATCAGACGATAGAGTCCAAGGACGAACATCGACAGCAGCCCGAAGGCGCTGGAAATATCGGTCTGGTATTTGAAGATCAGATAGATGACAATCGACGCAACGAGAGAGAACCCGATCGCTTCGAGAAAGAGTCTCGGGAAATGTGTGAGGGTGGCGTTGATGATGTTGGCCCGGGTAAACCCGTAACTCGCCCTGGCGAACTCTTCGAGGATCTTCTGTTCATTCCCTCGAAGTTTGATCATCTTGAAGTTGCCCAATACGCGGTTGATGATGTTGTAGAACTTTCGCTGAAATGCCTCCCGGCTTATCCCCTGCCGTTTGATGAGACGTGAAACCGTCTGGGTCATCAACAGACCGTTCAGGAGCAGAACCAGTGTCAGAACCAGTGTGATCTTCCAGTTGACATAGAGGAACATGCTGTAGATCAGGATCACGATGAAGATCTCGCTCACCATGAAAAGCATCGAGGAGATAAGTGTCGTCAGGTTCTGCGCCTCATTGACGATCGCTTTGGTCAGCTCGGAGCTGTTGCGCTCGATGAAGTGGCGGTAGGGCATCCCCACATAGTTCTCGAACAGACGGTAGGCGATCAGGTGATACCGACCCTGGGAAAAACGGGCCAGCATATAGAAATAGAAAAGGTTGAAAGCCGAACGAAAAAGGTAGAAGAGGATCAATGCGATACCAAAGGCGATGACGAAATGGGACTCCTGTGTAAAGCCTAAAGCTTCATAGACCCTGTGGTAGTAAACGTTGCTCTGGATCAGGTGAAAATTGCCCGCCACGGCAATGAACGGCATGATGACTGAAACCCCGGCCGTCTCGACAAGAGAAACGACCAGGGAAAGGATCAATAGACCTGTCAGAAATCGCTTGTCATCCCGTGAGAGCAGCGCATTGAGTTTCTTGAACAATCGCTACAGTCTCCCGTCGGTTTTCTCTTTGTCGACGATCCCTTTGATATCGAAGAGCACGGTCGATTCGTCGTGTCCAAGGTTCAGTGTCTTGAACTCGTCATGGGCGACAGCTAATACGACTGAATCGTAATTATGGATTCTGGATTCTGGATTCTGGATTTCGGTGAGATCGATCCCGTATTCATGTTTCACCTCTTCGGGATCGGCCCAGGGATCGTAGACGTCGACCCGGCAGCCGAAATCCTGCAGTTCACGGATAACGTCGATGACGCGGCTGTTGCGGATGTCGGGGCAGTTCTCCTTGAAGGTGATGCCCAGGACGAGGACGCGGGCATCTTTGACCCGGTGGCCTTTGTGGATCATCAGTTTGACCACTTTGTTGGCGACATGGATCCCCATGTTGTCGTTGATCCGGCGCCCGGAGAGGATCACCTCGGGGTGGTAGCCCACCTCCTTGGCCTTGTAGGTCAGGTAGTAGGGATCGACCCCGATGCAGTGGCCGCCCACCAGCCCCGGTTTGAAGGGCAGGAAGTTCCATTTGGTCCCCGCGGCGGCTAGGACGTCGTGGGTATCGATGCCCAGCTTGTCGAAGATCAGGGCCAGTTCGTTGACAAAGGCGATGTTGATATCGCGCTGGGCGTTTTCGATCACCTTGGCCGCTTCGGCCACCCGGATGCTGGGGGCCAGATGGGTGCCGGCGGTGATGACACTGGCGTAGAGTGCATCGATCTCTTTGGCGATCTCGGGCGTGGAACCGGAGGTGACTTTGAGGATCCTGGTGACAGTGTGCTCCTTGTCGCCGGGGTTGATGCGTTCGGGGGAATAACCACAAAAGAAACCATCGCTTTCTTCTGTGAGTGAGGAGTGAGGAGTGAGGAGTGAGGAGCTATTGTCGGATGAGATATATTTGAGGCCGGAGACCTTTTCCAGGATGGGGACGCAGACCTCTTCGGTGGCTCCGGGGTAGACGGTGGATTCGTAGATGACGATATCACCGGCTTTGAGGACCTTGCCGATGGATTCGCTGGCCTTTTTGAGCGGGGTCAGATCAGGGGTTTTGTGCTCGTCGATGGGGGTGGGAACAGTGACGATGTAGACATTGCAGTCTGCGAGATCATCCAGCCGGTTGGTGAAAACCATGCCGTTGTCGATCGCCTCCTTGACCTGCTCGTCACTGAGCTCCAGGGTCCGGTCGTGTCCTTGTCGCAGTTCGTCGATGCGCCACTGGGCGATATCGAACCCCACAACGGGGTACCTGGCACTGAAGGCATGGGCCAGAGGCAGGCCGACGTAGCCGAGGCCGATCACAGCGATCCTATAATTGTTCATTTGCTTTCTCCAACTCTCTTTGCAACATTTCGTACTCCCTTCGTTTGATCTCGACAAAAAGCTTCGTCAAGCGGATCTTTTCGACAATCCCCTCGCGTGTTAGAAGATAGCGGTATCCCCTTTTGTTGTCACTTTTGATGAAACGCTCGGCTTTGACATAACCTTTGTCCATCAGCGCTTTGAGGATATAGTTGGCTTTCCCCACACTGAAGCCAAGCTCCTGGGCCAGGGTTTTCTGATCCTGGACCGCTTCGATCTTTCGCAGAACATGCAGTTCAGTTTCCCGGGAAAGGTTCATACCACTCCATTCAATTGTTGAATTCACTTTTTGAATCATAGCGGAAATCGTCAAAGAGCACAAATTACCTGCTGTAGATATCTTTTCTGTACCCCACACGTAAAACGAGCAGGATAATCCGCTCCTCTTCGATACGGAACAAAACCCGGATCTTTCTGGCGACGACAAACCGGTACTGGTTCTCAAATTCACACCCTTTGAGCTCCGTCACCTTTTTCGTCATCTTCAACATTTCGAAGTTTTCTGCCAGATATTCGATCTTTTTGGCAATCAACGTTCGCTCCGGCGGTGAAAAGGATTTCAGGTCCTTTAGCGCTCTTTCGGTGTATTGGATCGTCATAGTTCGATACCGAGCTCCTCGTAGACATCCCGGCTGTCGTAGACCTTCATTTTCCCTTCATGGACCTCTCTTGTGATCTTGTCCGCCACGATGCCGTCGGTATAATCAAAATAGAAATCCAGTGCACTCTCCACAATCTCTTTTTGCGGCTTGTGCAGTGCCTTGGCCACCAGTTCGAGCTCCTTCGCCAGGCGCTCGTCCAGCGAGAACAGTTTTTTGACAGTTGCCATAGATATACCTCCTTACAGTATATAATTATATATCTGATTGGATATACTGTCAAGTTCTCCCAAATCTATCCGGTAATAGTTAATGTTATTGGAAGAATAGAACGACGCTGAAGCTGTCGATTCCGAAACAATGGAGTCGGAGGCTTCAGCCCTGCCTCATACTTCGTGATATGGACAATGACTTTAGACGCCGTAAAAACGGCGATACCATTCGACGAATCTATCGATCCCTTCCTGGATGGACGTCGCGGGCCGGTAGCCCAGATCTTCGATGAGGTCACTGACATCGGCGTAGGTCTCCGGGACATCCCCGGGCTGGATCGGCAGGAGGTTCTTCTTGGCCTCTTTGCCGATCGCCTTTTCGATGGCGGTGATGAAATCCATCAGTTTGACGGGATTGTTGTTGCCGATGTTGTAGATCTTGTAGGGGGCTCTGGAGCTGCCGGGGTCGGGATGCTTGCCGCTCCACTCGGGGTTGCCCCTGGGGGGATGGTCGATGACGCGCACCAGTCCCTCGACGATATCGTCCACATAGGTGAAGTCCCGACGCATATCTCCGTAGTTGTAGATATCGATGGGGCGATCCTCCAGGATCGCTTTGGTGAAGAGGAAAAGGGCCATATCGGGCCGTCCCCAGGGGCCGTAGACGGTGAAGAAACGCAGCCCCGTCGTCGGCAGGCCGTAGAGGTGGCTGTAGGTGTGCGCCATCAGTTCGTTGGACTTTTTGCTGGCGGCGTAGAGGCTGATGGGGTGGTCGACGTTGTCGTGGGTGCTGAAGGGCATCGTCTCGTTGAGACCGTAGACGCTGGAGCTGCTGGCATAGGCCAGGTGCCCCACACTGTAATGGCGGCAGGCCTCCAGGATATTGACGAAGCCGACGATGTTGCTGTCGACGTAGGCGTGGGGGTTGACCAGGCTGTAGCGCACCCCCGCCTGGGCGGCCAGGTTGCAGACGGCGTCGAACTTTTCCCGCTCGAAAAGCTCGTCGATGGCGGCGCGGTCTTCCAGATTGAGCTTGACGAAACGATAGTTCCCGTATTTGTCACTCTGAACGGGCCTGGCGTACTCGATCGCTTCGTCCCCAACGATCCCCGTTTCCCGCAGTCGGCCGTATTTGACCCGCACGTCGTAGTAGTCGTTGATGTTGTCGAGACCGACCACCTCGTCGCCCCGTTCCAGCAGACGTTTGGCCAGATGAAAGCCGATGAAGCCGGCGGTGCCGGTGACGAGAATTTTCATGGAGATCTAACCTTTGTAGTTTTCGAGGTATTTGGTGTCGAAGTTGTTGGAGATGAAATCTTCGTTGCGCATCATTTTGCGGTGGAACTCGATGACGGTGCGCACGCCGCCGACCTCGAACTCGTCCAGCGCCCGGCGCATCTTGGCGATGGCCCGGTCGCGGTTCTCGCCCCAGACGATCAGTTTGCCGATCATGGAGTCGTAGTGGGTGGGGATGATGTAGTTGCAGTAGGCGTGGGTGTCGATGCGGACATCCTTGCCCCCGGGGGCGATCCACTTCTGGATCTTGCCGGGGCTGGGAAGGAAGCTGACGGGATCCTCGGCGGTGATCCGGCACTCGATGGCGTGACCTTTGAGGGTGATCTCTTCCTGGGAGGGGAGAGCCTCCCCTTCGGCGACCCGAATCATCCACTCGATAATGTCGATGCCGCTGACCATCTCGCTGACGCAGTGCTCCACCTGCAGACGGGTATTCATCTCCATGAAGTAGAAGTTTTTGTGCTTGTCCACGAGGAATTCGAAGGTCCCCGCCCCCTCGTAGCCGATATGCTTCGTCGCCCGCACCGCCGCCTCGAGAAGCTCCTGCCGTCTCGCCTCGTCCAGGACCAGGGCGGGGGACTCCTCGATGAGCTTCTGGTGGCGCCGCTGCATGGAGCAGTCCCGCTCACCGATGTGGATGGCGTTGCCGTGGCTGTCCCCCATCACCTGCACCTCCACATGGCGGGGAGCTTCGATGAACTTCTCCATATAGAGGGTCCCGTCGGCGAAGGCATTGACCGCTTCGGCTTCACAGGCCAGGAAGGCGTTTTCGATGTAGCTCTCGTCCTCCACGACCCGCATCCCCCGGCCTCCACCGCCGGCAGCGGCTTTGAGGATGACGGGATAGCCGATCTCCTTGGCCAGTTTCTTGGCGGTCTCGGCGTCGGGGACGGCCCCGTCGCTGCCGGGGATCGTCGGCACCCCCGCTTCGGCCATCACCTGCTTGGCCTTGGATTTGTCGGCCATCATCTGCATGACCTCCACCCCGGGGCCGATGAATTTGAGGCCGTGGTGGCCGCAGATCTCCACGAAGTTCTGGTTCTCGCTCAAAAAGCCGTAGCCGGGGAAGACCGCGTCACACTCCGCCAGCTCCGCCGCGGAGATGATGGCGGGGATGTTGAGATAGCTCTCGTGGGCCTTGGGGCCGCCGATGCAGATCGCGGCGTCGGCCAGCTTCAGATAGTGGGCATCTTTGTCGGCGGTGGAGTAGACTGCGACCGCCTCTTTGCCCATCTCCCTGATGGTCCGGATCGCCCGCAGGGCGATCTCTCCCCGGTTGGCGATGAGGATCCGCTTGATCTCGGCCATCTCAGAGCTTCTCCACCCGGAAGAGGGGTTTGTCGTACTCCACCGGCTCGCCGTCTTCGACCAGGATCTCCAGGATCTTGCAGTCGTATTCGGCCTCCAGCTCGTTCATGATCTTCATCGCCTCCAGGATACAGAGAGTCTGGCCTTTGCGGACGATATCGCCGACCTTGACAAAGGGAGGAGAATCGGGGGAGGGAGCCGCATAGAAGGTGCCCACCATGGGGGAGGTGATCAGCTCACCCTTGGCGACAGGTTCACTCTGCTTCTCTTCGGCTGTAGGGGCCGAAGCGGGCACGGCTGCGGGCGCCGCGGTCGAAACGGCCGGAGCGGCTTTGGCGGCGGGAGCCGTCTCCACGACGACGGTCCCTCCCTTCTCCATCTCGATCTCGAAATCCTTCTGTTTGATCTGGATCCGGTTCAGTTTGCTCTTGCCGAAAAGACGCATCAGCTCTTTGATCTCATCAAGTTTCATTCTTCGTTTCTCCTCTGGTTTCAAGGGCTTTGGAGCGCCCTTGAGATATAATGGCAATATTATATCCATACTTGCATAACAAAGCGTTTTTGCACCGAATTCCCCCGAAATGCGGCTTTTTCGGCCGAAAATTACCCCAAAAGGAATGAAAATGGGCCTCAAATCAGACTCCTGGATCCGAAAGATGTCTCTGGAACATGAGATGATCACCCCCTTCTGTGAAGGGCTGGTCGGCGAAGGGGTCGTCAGCTACGGGCTCAGCAGCTACGGCTACGATATTCGAGTCAGTGACGAGTTCAAGATCTTCACCAACATCAACGCCGAGGTGGTGGATCCCAAGGATTTCAGCGAAAACAACGTCGTCGATTTCAAAGGAGACATCTGCATCGTTCCCCCCAACTCCTTCGCTCTGGCCCGCACCGTGGAGTATTTCCGTATGCCCCCCGACGTGCTGGCGATCTGCCTGGGCAAAAGCACCTACGCCCGCTGCGGCATCATCGTCAACGTCACCCCCTTCGAACCCGGCTTCGAAGGGCACATCACCATCGAGATCTCCAACACCACCCCGCTGCCCGCCAAGATCTACGCCAACGAAGGGATCGCCCAGGTCCTTTTCCTCCAGGGAGATGAACCCTGTGAAACCACCTATGCCGACCGGCGGGGGAAATACCAGCAGCAGACGGGGATCACCTTACCCCGGATTTTGAAAAAGGGATAGGGCAGAATGGATTCCCGCCTCCGTAAACATAGTGTTGGCGGTGACATACACCAAAGTTACTAGTTACTTGTTACTAGTTTCTCAAAATTCCTCATTCCTCATTCCTAACTTGAGTTCCATCCACCTCGCCAGCAGATAAAGGGGGAAGAGGTGCTGGCGGAATTTGCCCCGGTCGGCACGCGACATCAGGAACTTCAGCTGCTCTTCCCGGAAAAGTCCCGTCTTTCGCTGGACCCTCCGGAGAGTTTCGACGCCGCCCTCTTCGAGGATCCATTCGATGAAGGGATAGTTGAGTCCCTTTTTTTTGCGGTGGACGATCTCCGAGGGCAGGTAGGGCTCGGCCACCTTTTTGAGGATCCCCTTGGGGGCGGTCTCGAGACGCAGCTGCGGATCGACGGCGAAAGCGGTTTCGATCACCCGGCGGTCCAGAAAAGGGGAACGGGCTTCGATCCCGGCAGCCATACTGACCCGGTCCTGCTTGACCAGATAGACCTCCCCCAGCATCACCTTCAGATCGAGATAACTGTACCAGTCGGCAGGATGGGAGCGCTCCGAGGCTTCGAAACGCTCCAGCCAGGGGCGGATCACCTCCAGGTTCTGACCGTCTCTGACATTCTGTTTCAGGAGCCGGTTGAGCTGCAGATCGGTATAGAGCTCCGCCGTGGAGCGGAAGATCGGCTGATCCTCCCAGGCCCGTTTGTACCACTCCCACTCCCGGTTTTCGGAGTAGTGTTTGTGGAAATAGTTTCGCAGCCAGTGGCGGTAGGGGAGCTCCCGCGCCTTCTCCACCGCGTAGTACTCCCGGTAAGTGCGATAGCCCAGAAAGAGCTCGTCGCTCCCCTCGCCCCCCAGCAGCACCCGGATCCCCTCCTTCGCCGCCTGCCGCATCAGGAAAAAGAGCGGGATCATCGCCGGATCCCCCAGGGGCTCGTCCAGCAGCGGCAGCAGCGCCTCCAGGGTCTCGAAAAACTCCCGCTTTCCGAAAGCATAGGCGCGGTGCTCCGCCCCCAGATGCCGGGCGGTCCGCTCCGCCCAGGGACGCTCGTCGTAGTTTGCGTACCCCTCGTAGCCGATGCTGAAGGTCCGGATCGGCTCTCTGCTTCGCTCCGCCGCCATCGCCGCCACCAGAGAAGAGTCCAGCCCGCCGCTGAGCAGCATCCCCCAGGGAATCTTGCCGGGAATACGAAGGGCCACCGCTTCCCGCAGCGCCGCCTCCACCGCCGCCGCGGCACTCCCTTTGTCCCGGTAGCGAATCGGAGTGGAGAGCCAGGGATCGTCTGGCGAGTGAGGAGTGAGGAGTGAGGAGTGAGGAACCGAATTGCTTTTGGGACATTTTCCATCTTCCATCTTCCATCTTCCATCCGGATCGAGCAAAAGCTCGATCCGCCCCCCCGGTTCCAGCTTGCAAACCTCTCGGTCCAGGGTACAGGGTGAGATAGTCGATTGGTAGCCCAGGTACTGGACCAGATGGCGGCGTTCGAGGAAGAAGGGTTTGAGGGTGTAGAGGGCTTTGGCTTCGCTGGCGAAGGCGATGAAGTCTCTGCCAATCAGGTAAAAAAGAGGCTTTTTGCCCGCCGGGTCCCGGAAAAGATGCACCCTGCCGCTTTCCGGTACGATCACGGCGACGGCATACATCCCCCGAAGCCGCCGGACAAAATCGGCTCCCCATTTTTGCCAGGCCGCCAGCAGCACCCGGCTCTCCGACTCCGCATCGATCTCCAGCTCTGCCGCCAGTTCACGGTAGTTGTAGATCTCCCCGTTGAAGAGAATTACTTCGCCCGAATCCTCCAGAGGCTGGGCCATCGCTTCACCTGCCGATTCGATGGCCAGGCGGTGAACACCCCAGGCTCCCGCATCTTTTAGCAGCAGGCGGCTGTCATCCGGTCCCCGGTGACTGAGCCGGTCGAAGGCTTGCCGGGCTCTCTCGGGATCATAGGATCCCAGGATACCGAAGATCGCGCACATTCGCTACATGAGGATCATCATGATCAGCTCCTGGGGAGCGTACCGGGTCCCGTTGATGATGATCCTGCCCTCTTTGATCTCCCCTTTGAGCCGGTAAAGCCCCTCGTTGAGTGTCGCCATATTTTTGGAGACCATGGAATCGAGGACGAAGACGGCGTTGGGGTAGAGTTTGCGAGCCAGCTCCTTCTCGAGAGTGAGCTCGAAACTCCCCTCCGCCAGACGGTCCGCATGGGCCATCAGTTCGATCATCGCCGACATAGCGTTGCCCTGGAGCGGCTTGCCGGTATAGGTGAGATCGAGTTTCAGGCGGCTCGTTTTGGCTGCATCGAGTGTCTCATCCACCAGCAGGCGGGTCTTGCCGGGGATCAGCAGATCGTTGTAGACCTGAACCCAGCGGCCGTTAAGCGCCTGCAGGGCCAGGATCGCTTTCTGCATGGCGATATCGTCGTCGGCTGCCGTGGCTTTTGCCAGCTCTTTCTGGATCCGCAGCTGCTCCTCCTGCATCGCCGCCAGGTCCCGGATCCCCTGCAGGCCCAGGGATTGGAGTTTGACAGTTCCCTCCTGACTCCGGACCCCCTTCCAGTACCGACGGGTCACCTCATCTCTGGCCTTGAGAGAGAAGCCCAGATCCAGCTCCACCTGCTCTTTGCCGGTATGCAGCAGTGCCATCTCCAGGCGGCTTGCGAAATGCAGCGGCTCTTTCAGCCCTTCACGGGGTGAACGGACGGCGATCTCCGGGCTTTGCAGAACGAAGCGGCCGAAGATCGGCCCCTTGTCCTCGAACTCCTGGATCTCCATGGAAAGCTGGGGACGGCTGATTGTCAGCTCCTCGCCCCGTTTCCGGTCACTGAACTCCACCGAAGCGCTGGAGAGTTCCGCCCGGCCCGCCAGGCTCTTGAGCGCGTAATCACTGTGAACCAGAATCGGCTCGATCTTCAGGGTGCTGCCATCTTTGGGATCTTTGGCAAGGATTCGGGAGATCTGTGCCTCTTCATGCATATCATGCGACCAGTCGAGAATCCCGCGGTAGCGGATCCTCACCTTCTCGGCAACCCGACTCTCGAACTTTTTGCGTACATCGGGTTTGAGCATCTCATTGAGGGTTTCATCAATGCGAATCTCCACCAGCCCGGGAGTCCATCCGCCGATTAGCGGACCGTAGTGCAGAGTCATGGGGATACTCAAAGGGTCCTTCAGCGGGAAGTTCTTTCGGTCTGCAGCGCCCGGAAAAGTGACGTTGAGCTCCGCTGTCGCCGAAGAGAAACCGTTGGAAAAATGCCGAATTCCTGCGACGGCCTCACCCCGCTGTCCCTTGTTATAGGCGGCGACCACCTCCTGGAGATACCCCGCGCCGTGTGAGGAGATCAGAGCTCGCCATCCCAGAAAGAGAAGCGCCCCAACCGCCAACACTCCCAAAATCTTCTTTTTCATCATCTCACCTTTTTTATGGAGATTATCCCACATTCTGCAGGCCCTTTCCCTGAAATGCTATACTTTGGGCGAAATCCAAAATCTATAATCCCTAATTGAAAGGCCCCGATGCAGACCGATTTTCTAGACGAACTGATCCTGGAAGATATCGAAAATCCTGAGCACCCTTCCGATTTCGAGAGTGGGGACGGTTTTGCCGTGCTGATTCTCCGGCTGCCGGAGCTGCACCGTCAAGAGGTCCGGGTAGTCTCCTACGCCTTCCTCTCCCGCCGGGGAAGCTGCTATCTCTACGATCGGGAGAAAAAGGATTTCGTCCTGCTGGGGGACTTCGAAGCGCTCCATCGGGTCCTGGATGAAAAGGCCGACCGGTTGATCCGGGATATCCGGCAGTACCATGTGGAGATCGACCGTCTGGAGGAGAGCCTCTATGACGAGCATCCCCCGCGCAACTTCATGGAGCGGTGGATCACCTACAAAAAAGAGGTCTCCCTCATCCACCGCCTCATGTTCCATGCCACCCTCTCCTTCGAACTCTTCGTCAACTACGGGAAACGCTCCGAAGCCTTCGACGAACTGGCTTATGCCGATATTCTGGAGCACATGGCCAGGGTGCGTGATCTGAGCAAAAGCGCCATGGAGACACTGGACAACCTCCACGACTTCTACCGGGCCAAAGTGGATGAACGGATGAACCGCAATATGTACTGGCTGACGATCATCTCGGCGATCTTTCTGCCCCTGACCCTGCTGACCGGCTTTTTCGGGATGAATACCGGAGGGCTCCCCTTTACAGAGGATCCCTCCGGCACTACCAAGGTCCTTCTCCTCTCTCTGCTGCTCGAAGCCCTTTTCCTTGTGGGATTTTTCCTGATGAACCGACCGAAAATCCGGCGCTTTCGTCGAAAAGACCTCTCTCCCGGTTCCCGGGAAAACGGGGTTTAACACCATTCAGGTTACAATATTGAAAACAGAGACAAAGGAGCTGCAATGCTTTCCGAATACCGCAACGAGATCAGTGAACTGAAACAGAAAAATGCCCACTTTGCCAAGATCTTCGAACGGCACAATGAACTGGATCAGAAAGCCAAAGATGCCGACGAAGGTCGCCTCCACCTGAGCGATACGGAACTGGAACAGCTCAAAAAAGAGAAACTGCTTCTCAAAGATGAAGCCCTGATGATGATTCTCAAGTACAAAAAGGATCAGGAGGGCTGATCAGCCTCCCAAAGCGAAAATTCTCCACCCCTTCTCCCGAAGCCAGGCTGCCGCTTTGGAACAGAGCGGCGCTTCATAGAGGAGAAAACAGCGTTTGATCCTGGCCTCCATCTTCGTTTCGAGCCGGCGGTGGAGCTCCTCGAACTCCTCTGCTTCTTTGCGCAGTATCCGGCTCTTTTTCCTCAGAATGATTACCAGACAGTAGTACCCCTCCGTATCGACCCCCCGATAGATCTCCACCCGTTTCCGGCTCCCCAGCTTTTTGGGCTCCACCCCTTCGAAACGGCGGCAGAGAATCCCCTCCCCGGCCAGAAACTCCACGATCTCTTTCACCTTCGCTCCTTATGTCGCTAGTCCCTAGTCTCTAGTCGTTAGTTGTTTGGTTGTTTGTAAAGAAACGTTGCCAAGCAACGTAAACCGAAACTATTTACCAAAATTTAGCTCTTCAGTTACTAGTTTCTAGTTTCCGGTTACTCATTATTGTCCCAACGGATGATACTGTGTCACCGTCTCTTTCAGATGCTTCCGCTCGATATGGGTATAGATCTGGGTGGTGATGAGGGAGCTGTGTCCCAGGAGCTCCTGTACTACCCGCAGATCGGCGCCGCCCAGGATCAGCGCCGAAGCGAAGGAGTGGCGCAGCACGTGAGGGGAGACCCCCAGATACTTCCGGACGATCTTGTAGGCACTGACCCGACTTAAGGGCTCTCCCCGATAGTTGAGCCAAAGATGGGACGAAGCGATATCACTCTGTGCCAGGTACTCCTCCAGTGCCTCCAGCGCCGCCGGCGCCAGGGGGACCATCCGTTCCTTGGCTCCTTTGGCATAGCGGATGCGCAGCCATCCCTCGACCAGATCCTCCCGTCGGGCCGCCAGGGCTTCGCTGATCCGGCAGCCGCTGGCGTAGAGGAAAAGGATCAAGGCATAGTCCCGCCGTCCCGCCGGTGTGCTGCGGTCGATCCGTGCCAGCCCCGCCTCGATCTCTTCATAGCTCAGATATTTGGGAAGTGCGCGTGGAATCCGTGCCATGGGAATGCGCACACTGCGGGTCGTCAGCCTGCGGGCGTGGCAGAAGTTGACAAAAGCGTTGACGGAAGCGAGTTTGCGATTGAGGGTCCGTTTGTTGTCGAAGCCGGAGAGGTAGTGCAGGATCTTCTCGGTCTCCAGACTCAGCAGATCTCCGGTTTGTTCCTGCAGTTGCCGCAGATCCGCCAGATAGGCCGCGACGCTCTTCTCTCCCAGCCCTTTGACGATTCGCAGATACTCCTCGAACGCCTCGAGGATCTCCCCGCTTTCAGGCTTCACCAGGACCCGCCGTCTCTCAGAGGCTCAGTTTGCTCAGGTCGATTACCTCATCGTCTTTGTAGAGCCTGTTCCCTGCAACGAAAGCATAGTCATCCACACTGCCCACATCGTAGATCCGACTCTTTTTCAAAGCGCTGTCCATCACAACGAGCGCCCCGCTGCGATCCAGGGCATAGACCCGCCCGCCTGTTACGGCAAGGGCCACAAACTGCGCATAGGGGAATTTCCGCTGGGCCAGAACTTTCAACGAAGGGGAGAGCTTGACCACCCGGCCGTCGCCGGTGAGCAGATAGATCGTGTGGCCGGCAAGCGCCACATCCGCCACCGGGGCTTCGTATTTGTGCATCGCTCCGGGCGCGGCACTGATGAGCTTCTTCGGCGTCGCGGCGATGATCCGTCCTCCCAGCTTTTTCAGAAAGATTACATTGTTGAGGTTGTAGGAGTCGCCGATGGCCAGCCCCTGGGCCGCTCTCGGATTGGCGGGATTGATGATCAGCAGTTTGCCGTCCAGGGTCGGCACCACCAGCGCTCCCCGGAAGGAGATGGGGTTGGCGATCCGGGTATCCACGGCATAAGCCCGGCCCACCTTGGCGGAGATGGTGGTCTTTTTGGCCGAAAGGCTGTAGACCCCGAAACGGTTGTCCTGGGAGACATAGTAGATGTTCCGCCCCCGGATGGCGGCCGAAACGAGGGGGAAGTCGAGTTTCCCCTCGTGGATCACCTTGCCGCTTTTGCGATCCAGGATCTTGAAGGCTCCGGTATCGTCCGCCGCCAGGATGTAGCTGCCGGACTGAGTGACGTAGTGGAAACCTTTAGGAAGACGGATCGAGCTCATCCCGCTGCGGGTCAGAAAGGTCCCGTCGCTGTAGGTGACCCCGTCCCGCAGAATACTCACCGCCTCTTTACCGGTCTGGGTGACGGCAGCGGAGGCGCTGGCAGTCTTCTCCGGTTCGAAGCTCTTGCGGCTGTTGAAGGGGTTCAGACTGCTCATCTTGCTCATGCCGCATCCGCTCATCAGGAGCAGAGAGGAGAATCCAAGAGCGAGGAAGAGAGAGCGGGTGGTCAACATGGGATGCCTCCTTTATTTGAGAGTGCTGTGGCGCAACAGCCGAGCGATCCCGGCGACGGGAGAGTTCTCGCTCACCAGGGCCAGCTGGGAACGGGCGACCTCTTTTTTGCCTGCTTTGAGGGCTTCATAGGCCTTTTCCACCAGACTCAGATCGTGATAATACTTCGAATCCCCGGGCCGGTTGGAGAGCACCGCCTCGTGGTAACGCGCCAGATCTCCCAGGGGATCACCGGCGCTTTCCAGGGGCTTGAGAGCCTCCGCTTTGCCCTGATCCACTGCGGTGGAGTAGCGATAGAGGGCATAGAGTTTGGGATTGTTGTTCTCGAGCTGCTTGAGCGCCGCCGTATCGGCGGGGTTCTTCTCCAGAGTCAGCAGCGCCTGATTGGCCTGGGCCAGACGGTGATCCTGATAGACCCCGTAGAGCGCGTTTCCGCCAAAACCTGCCACCAGCAGGATGATGACCGCCCAGATCTTCACTTTGTGCTTTTTGTAGAGGCGTTCCAGACGGAAAGCACTCTCCAGAAGCTTCTCATCGCTGGTCAGTTCCTCTTTGACATAGTTGATTTCATCTTTCAGACTCACAAATGCTCCTTGGACCGTTTTTTTGGCTGACAACAATTGAACCCTCTGAAAAACAGACAAGAGAGGTTTTACTCGATGGCGACAAAGGAGCGCTCAACCCGTAAAACGGGCGCTTGCGTTCGCGACTGCCAGAGCTATCGAGTAAAACCGGCAATTTCTCAGAGAACTCAATTACTTTCTTTAGGGTCAATTATACTGGATTGCGACTTTCGGGAGCTTTTTGTAGGCACCTTCGGTGCGGACATTAGTCATTGGTCACTGGTCATTAGTCATTGGGAGGTTTCTTCGTCGTTTGTCGTTTGAACGGGGCTTCGCCCCTCTTTGTCTCTTGAAATAAAAACGAGCGTTGTCAAGCAACGCATACCAAAATTACTAGTTCCTAGTTACTCGTTACTAGTTCCAAAAATTCGGTTTCTCATTCCTCATTCCTCATTCCTCACTCTATTCACAGTTCCGCGATCGTCGCCCCCATATTGCCGGGCATTCGGTAGAAATGTTTGACCTTCGGGTGGCGTTTGAGGTATTCACTGACCACCTTGGCCAGGACTCCGGTGCCGGTGCCGTGGATGATCTCCACCTCCGAGATCCCGTGCAGCAGCGCATCGGAGAGGAAAGCGTCCAGCGCCTCCTCGGCCTCCTCGGCCCGCATGCCCAGCAGCTTGATATGCAGAGCGGCCCGTTCTCCCTTTTCCACCCGGATATCGGTGCTCTTTTTGGGACGGGGCGCTTTGGGTTTGGGGGTTTCCGGAGCCGGGCGCAGCTCTTTGAGAGGGACGCGCATCTTCATGCCGTCTACGGCGATCATCGCCTCCTTCTCTTTGAGGGAGAGGACCTCCGCTGTGTGGGAGCGGTAACGGACCCGGTCCCCCGGCTTCAGCGTCGGGATCTCCGACTCCGGCTCTTTGAGCTTCGCCCGGTTCTTGTGGCGGTGGGCTTCGTTGAGCAGGCGGCGGGCCTCGGCATTCTCCACCTTTTTGAGCGCCGCCAGGGCCCGTTTGGTCGCCGCGTTGTATCGGTTCTCCAGGGTTGCCAGCACCTTGCGCTGCTCCTCGCGCATCTTCTCCTCCAGCTCCCGCAGTCGCGCCTCTTTGCGACGGAGCTCCTCTGTGCTCTCCTCCAGTTCGGCGATCCTGGAGCGCATCTGCGCCTCCAGACGGGTGGAGTGTTCGATCAGCTCGTTGAGCCGCTCCTTGTCCTCTCCGAAGAGCTCTCTCGCCCTGGCGACAATGGACCGGGGGATTCCGTAGCGCTCGGCAGTCTCAAAGGCGTAGCTCTTGCCGATGGTCCCCTCCAGGTAGGTAAAGGTGGGCCGGCGCCGCTCCTCGTCATAAAGCGCCGCGATGAGCTCCACATCCTCCTCCCCCGCCAGAAGAGAGGCCAGGCGTTTGTGGTGGGTCGTCACGATAAAGGTCATCTCCCGCGCCTTGAGCTCCTCCAGCAGGACCCGAAAAAGACTCGCCGCCTCGTCGGCATCGGTTCCCAGCTCGATCTCGTCCACCCCCACCAGCGCCTCCCGTTCCCGGAAGAGGCGGGAGAACTCCAGCATCCGTCCGGCGAAGGTGGAGATGTCGTTCTTGACCGACTGGGGATCGTCGATGATCGCCTCGATGTTGCGGTAGTGGCCGATTTTGGTTTCGGCGGCGTTGCAGCGGAAGGGGAGCAGATAGCGGCTCATCCAGACCGCCGAGAGGATCGACTTGAGCAGCATGGTCTTTCCCCCGGCGTTGACCCCGGTAATCAGGACGATGGGACGGCGGATATCGATGCTCACCGGCACCAGATTCTCCAGGGCGGGATGGGCGAACTCCCGCAGAATCACCTCCCGCCCCTTCCCCGGCAGGACAAACTCATAATCCTTCGCCCGGGCGAACCGCACCCGCGCCTGATAGTGGTCGAAGCGGTCGAACTGTCGGTCCAGATAGCGCAAAAAGCGCTCCCAGCGGTGCAAAACCTGTGAAAACTCCCGGGCATAGCGCCAGTGGATCGCCTCCCGGCGGCTCAGCAGCTCCGACTCCCGCTCCTTGAGGGAACGGACCTTTTCGGGAATCACATAGAAAAAGCCTCCGGAGCTGCGCCCCACCACCGTGGCTTTGAGCACCGAAGAGAAGCCGCCCCGCACCAGCAGAGCCTCTTCGCCGTTCTGCAGATGGAGCTGCTGATCCACCAGATAATCCCGCAGGCGCTCGGAGCGGGTCAGCCCGTAGAGGGTCTCCCGGATCGACTCCCGGTTCCGGCGCAGCGCTTCGGCGATGTCGGCCAGCTCCGGCTCTTTTTCGGGATTGAGCTCCCCTTCGTCGGTAAAGAAGCTGCCGATCTGCGCCACCTCGTCGGGGACCTCGATCTCGGCGATCCAGCTCCCCGCCGGCTCGGGCAGGCCCAGTGCCCGCAGACGGTTGAAGTAACGGATCATCCGGATGAAGTCGAAGATCTCCTCCAGCCCCAACACACCCTGCTTCTCCAGGCGCATCAGCCGATCCGTCAGCTCCGGGACCTGGGGAGGCTCGGGGATCTCCGCCTTGGAGAGGGCGATGATGAAGCGGTGATGCAGATGCGTATCCCCCTCCATCGCCACCGGCTTGGGCCGGGCGAAAAAGGAGCTGAAGGATTGGAGATAGTCTCCGAGATCGAGTTTTTCGGGAAGAGAACGGCTCATATTCGCACTCCGTGCGAGTGAGGAGTGAGGAATGAGGAATGAGGAATGAGGAACCGAAGATTGGAAACTAGTAATGAATAACCAGCAACTAATAACAATTTTTTAATGAGGAATGGTTTTGGGGTGTTGCTTCGCAACGCTTTCTTTTGGAGGCGGGACTTTAGTCCCGCATGCAGGGCTGAAGCCCTGCCCCCAATGACCAATGACCAATGACCAATGACTGCGCCAACGGCGCCACGACTGCTGACTCTCACCCCCCTCTTCACTTGATCCCTCGTATCTGATAGGTAATATCCCCCGCTCCGAAGGCGGTGATGAGCCCCTCGCGGAACTCCCGCATCACCTGTCCCTTTTCGTCCAGGATCTTGACGATCCCGTCTTCGCGGGTGACCCGGTGGGCCATGATCGGCTCGTAGCGGCTGAAGGCCCCTTTGAGGTCGATAGGAATCTCCAGTTCGCCGGCGGACCAGATCGGCAGGATCACCAGTTCGTCCACTCCTTCGAAACACTCGACGAAGCCTTTGAGGTTGTCCAGGGTCCGGGTGTATTTGTGGGGCTGCCAGATCACCTTGAGGCGGGGGAGATTTCGCATTTTCTGAAAGGTCTTCAGAGCTTTGAGCGTCGCGGCGATCTCGGTAGGGTGATGGCCATAGTCGTCGATGACGACAGACTCGGGGGCATTCTGGATGATGTCGAAGCGCTTTTTGATCCCCCGGTAGTTCCGGAGACGTTCCCGCAGGGCCTCGGGCGCCTCCCCCAGCTCCATCGCCGCCCGGATCGCCAGGGCCGCATCCAGGGCGATATGCTCTCCGAAGCCGAAGACTTCAAAAGACCCGACTCCCCGCAGAGTAAAGCGGGTGTGGGGTTCACACTCCACCAGAACGAACTCGATATTCTCCAGATCCTCGGAGGGGTAGAGATAGGTCGAGGGAAGAGTCTTCCGGAGGGAGGCCAGGAAAGGGTCCTCCCCGTTGAGGACCCGGATCTCGGCCAGTTCCAGGAAGTTACGGTAGGCGTTGTAGAAGCGGGTCTCGTCGTACTGGTAATACTCCATATGCTCCGGCTCGACGTTGGTGACGATAGCCAGACGGGGGTTGGAGTTGAGGAAGCTCTCGTCGCTCTCGTCCGCTTCGAAGACCACCCGGTCGTTGGGAGCGCTGCGGACATTGGAGCCGAACTGCTTGCTGATGGCGCCGATCAGGGCATTGGTCTCGGGCAGAAGCGCCGCCAGCATGGCCGAAGTGGTGCTCTTGCCGTGAGCCCCGCCGACGGCGTAGACCTCTTTGTCTTCCAGGATGAACTTCAACGCCTCCTTGCGGCTGAGCAGCTCGATCCCCAGCTCTTTGGCCCGTTGATACTCCACATTGCTGGGGCGTACCGCCGCCGAGTAGATCACCCGGTCCGCCCCCTCCACCGCGTCGGGGTGGTGGGGGATGGTGATCTTGGCCCCGTAGTTGAGCGCCAGATCATCGGTGATCTCGCTCTGGCGCATGTCGCTACCGCTGATGCGGTGCCCCCGCCCCGCCAGGAACTTGGCCAGCGCCGAAAGCCCGATCCCGCCGATGCCGATGAAGTGGATTTTCATAGCGCCTCCGGGGTGCCGCCGAAGGCGGCAAAGTCGCTAGTCGCTAGTCGATAGTCGATAGTATCAAAGCGGCGTATCTCGATACGCCCAAATTCCTCATTCCTCATTCCTCATTCCTCATTCGAAGCTTTGCTGTTCTCCTCCATCTTCGCCAGCAGCGCCTTCCCTTCGGCGACCTCTTTGGCGAACATCTGCAGCAGAATATCCTGGGGCTGGACGAAGCTGGTGATAAAAAAGGCGCTGGCATCATTGGGATCGATCGATTTCACATCCGCCAGATTCTCGATGAAGCTGTCAAAATCGTGCCCCGCCGCCACGGCGGCGGCGTGAATCATCATGGCGTCGCGCAACTCCTCTTCGGTGATGAGGTAGTAGAGGATCAGAAAGATCTCTCTGGCTCCTTTCTGATCGTTTTCACTGTAGCGCTGGATCCCGTGCTCGTAGACCGCCCTTGCCGTCGCCCACTGCTCGGGATCGGCCATATCGAAACGACCCCCTTCACTCAGGGTCTGGGAGAGCCGATCGAAGGCTTCGTTGACGATGAAGGTGAAAAGATCATTGATCTCCTCCTGCTCCGCCTCCATCAGCAGTTTGGCATCCAGGAGCTGATATCCCTTGGCGATGGAGCGTTGGGCCCGCATCTCCTTCTCCAGCAGTTTCAGATTCTCCTGAAACTGGGGGTCCTTTTTCAACGCCTCCAGATCTATACTTTCTTCATCATTCTGTTGATTCATATTCCATCCTTATTTTCAATTTTCAACCTTCTCATCTTCCATCCTCAATCTTCCATCTTCCATCTTATCCCATTCCCGCCGAAAGGCGGCAATCCTCTCCAGCGCCTCCCGCATCGGCGTCTCTTCGTAGACCAGGGCCAGACGGACGTAACCCTTGCCGACGCCGTCGCGCCCCAGGAAAGAGCCGGGCAGGACTTTCAGATTATAGCGTCGATAGAGCTCCCGGGTAAAGGCCAGCTCATCCCCGACCTCCATCCAGATATAGAAAGTCGCCTCGGGAGCCTCTACCCCCAGGATCTCCCCTGCCAGTTCAAAGTTGCGACGGTACTTGCGGCGGAAACCCTCCACATGCTCCTGATCCTCCCAGGCTCTGGCAGCCGCCCGCTGCAGGGGCAGCGGGGAGGCGCAGCCCACGTAGGTGCGGTAGCGCAGATACGCTTCGAGCACCTTACGGTCCCCGGCGATGAATCCGCTGCGCAGGCCCGGAGCACTGGAGCGTTTGGAGACGGAGTTGATCACCAGGACGTTATGAAACTCCGGGTTGCCTGCGGCAATGCTCGCCTCCAGCAGAGAGGGGAGAGGACGCTCGAGCCAGAGATCGATGTAGCACTCGTCGTTGAGCAGCAGGAAATCGTGCTTTTGTGCCAATTGCACCCAGGCTTGCATCTGTTCAAAGGGCATCACCGAAGCGGTGGGGTTGTTGGGGGTATTGAGGATCACCAGGTCACAGCGGGAGAGGAGCGATTCGTCAATCGGAGGCTGGAAGCCGTTCTCCGGGGTCAGATCCAGATGAACAATTTTGGCCCGGCTGGCAATCGCCGCCCCTTCGTAGATCTGGTAGAAGGGATTGGGGAAAGCCATCATCGGATCGGCTTTGTCGTGCAGATAGAACTGGGGAAAGTTGAAGAGGAGCTCCCGGGTCCCAAAGCTGGGGATCAGCTGATCCATTGCCAGCTCCAGCCCGAAACGCTGCCGCAGATAGCTCAGCATCGCCTCTTTGAGATAGGTCTCTCCGGCTGTTTTGGGGTATTTGTTGAGCAGCGCCGCCGCGTCGCAGAGCTCCCGCCGGATAAATTCCGGCGTCTCGAACTGGGGCTCCCCGATGGTGAGGCTCATAGGCGAATAGTCGCTGTTGGGCGTCACATCTGCCAGTAGCTGAGTCAGTTTTTCGAACGGGTAGGTTTCAAAATTCATCTTTCTCTTTCAGGAGAAGAGGAGCAACTAGTAACTAGTAACCAGTAACTAGAAATTGACTCCTTTATCAATTCCTAATTCCTAATTCCTAATTTCCGCCTTCTCATTTGTTTTTAACGATCCACTCCAGGATCTGATTTTCCAACAGGGCGCCTTTCCAGCGCTCGGGACCGTTGTAGAGGATCACGACGGTGTAAAGTTTACCGGAGCGTCCTTTGACGTAGCCGGCGATATTTTTGGCGTCTTTGAGAGTCCCGGTCTTGACCCAGGCGCGGCGACGGACGGGAGAGTTTCGAAAGCGCCGTTTGACCGTCCCGTCCATCCCGGCGATCGCCAGGGTACCCATCCAGGTCCAGGCATAACGGCGGTAGGCATCCTCCAGGAGACGATGCAGCGCCCTCGCCGTGGTCCGGGTACGGCGGCTGAGGCCGCAGCCGTTGTCCAGAATCGTCTCTTCACCCAGAATTCCCCGGGCTCCCAGAATCTCCCGGACCGCCTTGCGTCCTTTGGCCACCGTTGCCGGAGCACCGAGACGCTTGGCCCCCAGCAGCAGAAAAATATGCCGGGCGTAGAGATTGTTGGAGTGTTTGTTGGTCTTGGCCAGGATCTTCTGCAGAGGGGCGGCATAGTGGGTCATCAGCTCCCGGGCCCCGGCAGGGAGCTTCGCCAGGCGCATTCGTCCCTCCAGAGTAATCCCCCCTGCCTTCAGCTCCTGCAGAAAAGCTGCGGTGAAACTCTGATAGGGATGGCTGAGCACTGCCTTGACGGTTCGCGGTCTGCAGCGACGCGAAAGTGTTCCTTCCAGCGTCACGGTGCTGAGTTCTCCCTCCCGGCTGATATGGACTCTCGGCCAGCTGTAGCGTCCCCTGCACGCTTTGTCGTTGTATTGCAGACGATCGATCACCTGAAACCCGGGATCGGGAATCTTCTTTTCCACCGTGCCATGAGTGGGATCGACGATAATCCGACAGAGATGATCGTCAAACATCAACGCCTCGGGCATGGCGTTGTATTCGCTGTAGGGGTGGTTATCGAAACCGGAACTGATCCGGTCATCCACGGCGAAAAAACTCCGATCGATAATGAGGTCACCCTCGATCTTCCGTACGCCGATCCGTCGCAGGCGCTCTACGATTTTGGGCAGGTCTTTGCACGAAAGGGTGGGGTCACCGTAGGCCTTGACCACCAGATCCCCGGTGATCGTACCGTCCCGGAACGTTCCGGTGTAGAAAAACCGGGTCGGCCAGCGCCATCCGGGACCGAACTCCAGCAGTGCCGAGTAGGTGGTGGCCAGTTTGATGACCGAAGCGGGTTTGCGCTGCGCATCGATCCGGTGCGCCACCAGGATACTCGAACTTTTGGTCGGCGTGATGTAGATGCTCACCCGGGAAGGATCGATACGGTCTTTGATCAGCAGTTGGGAGATCGCCGCCGGAAGGGTCGCCGCGAGGGGGCTGAAGATCCCGGACAGGAGGAGGCAGAGCAGCGCCAGGGTTCGAATCATCCCTCCAACTCCCGGTAGGCTGCGCCGAGTCGCCGCATCACCTCGTCGAGATTGGCCCGGGAGGTGGCGACATTGAGCCGCATGAAGCCGCTGCCCGCTTCGCCGAAGCCGATCCCCGGATTGAGGGCCAGACGTGCCCTGTCGACAAAGAAACGCTGCAGCGCCTCATCGTCCAGTCCCAGTTCCCGGCAGTCCAGCCAGATCAGATAGGTCGCCTCCACAGGAAGCGGGCGGATCTTCGGCGTATGTTCCTGCAGAAAACCGCGGACATAGTCGATATTCTCCCGGTAGATCTTCAGCATCGCCTCCAGCCAGGCTTCGCCGCCCCGATAGGCCGCTTCCAGCGCGACGATCCCGAAGCAGTTGCCATTGTCCAGTCCCGCCCGGTCGTGGGCCGCCAGATAACGCCGTCGCAGCGAAGCGTTCGGGATAACGGCATAGGAGGTATTGAGGCCGGCGATATGGAAGGTCTTGGAGGGGGCGTGAAGCACCAGGCTCCGCTCCGCCATCCCCGGAAGGGTGGCAAAAGGGCGGTGGGGCCGATCGTAGACGATGTCGCTATGGATCTCGTCGGAGACCACGATCAGATCGTGCATCTCTGCGATCCGGGCGATCTGGTGCAACTCCTCTTCACTCCAGGCCCGGGTGGCTGGGTTGTGAGGGGAGCAGAGCAGCAGGAGCTTCGCCTCGGCCGCTTTGGCCTCCAGATCTTCGAAATCGATCCGGCAACCTTCTTCTCCGACAATCAACCGATTTTCAAGAAGGCGACGCTTGTGATGGCGAACCGCTTTGAGGAAAGGAGGATAGATAGGGGGCTGAACGATCACCCCGTCTCCGGACTCAGTGTAGGCTTCGATGGCCAGATTGAGAGAGATGACCACCCCATGCTCGGGGACGATCCACTCACGGCGGATTTCCCAGCCGAAGCGGCGGCGATACCAGTGGATTATGGCGTCGAAAAATCCTTCGCCGTATTCCGTATATCCATACACGGGATGCTCGGCACGTTTTGCTATCGCCTCCCGAACGGTGCGGGGAGCGCAGAAATCGCCGTCCGCCACCCAGAGCGGGATCAGGTCCGAACGCCCGAAGCGCTCCTCGAGAGCATCCCACTTGCTCGACCCACTCCCGCGGCGATCGATATAACAGGGCGCATCATCCCGCTCCTCACTCCTCACTCCTCACTCCTCACTCACTAGATCGTTCCCTGCTCGTACATGGCCCGCATCTTCTCTTTCTCCTTCTCCCGCTTGCGCTTCTCCGCCTCTTTGGCCCGGAAAGCCTTCACATCGAAGCCCAGCCACATCAGCAGCGGCGAGGCGATGAAGATGGAGGAGTAGGTTCCCACGATGATCCCCACCAGCATGGTGAAGCTGAACCCATAAATGATCTCGCCCCCGAAAAGGAAGAGCGAAAGGACCACGAAGAAGGTGGTCAGCGACGTCAGCACCGTCCGGGAGAGGGTTCGGGTGATCGATTCGTTGATGATGCCGGCCAGGTCGGGGTCTTTGATCTTCTGCAGCCCCTCCCGGATCCGGTCAAAGACGATGATGGTGTCGTTGAGGGAGTATCCCAGCAGGGTCAGGAGTGCCGCCAGGATGTCCAGATTGACCTCCACCCCAAAAAGGACGATCGCCCCCATAGCAATGCTCACGTCGTGCACCAGGGCCAGAACCGACGCCAGGGCGAAACGCCATTCGAAACGAACTGAGACGTAGATCAGGATGCCCAGGATCGCCAGGACCATGGCCATGAGCCCCTTCTCTTTGAGCTCGCTTCCGATCTTGGGGCCGACCATATCGACCCGGCGGACTTCGAAGCTGCCGGTATCCTTGAGCATGGTCCGCACCTCGTCACCCACATCCTTGCCCACGGATTTGGAGCTGCTCTTGGTGCGGATAACGACCTCGGATTGGCTGCCGAAATAGGTCACGGTGGCGTCTTTGAAGGCTTTATGCCTGGCCAGATCCTCCCGGATCTTCTTCAGGGGGGCCTCCCCTTTGTATTTGAGCTGGATCAGGGTTCCTCCGGCGAAGTCGATCCCGTAGTTGAACCCTTTGGTAAAGATGAGCCCCCAGGAGAGCAGAACCAGCACCAGAGAGAGCAGACCGAATTTCCGGCTCGCCCCCATAAAGTTGATCGGTTTGTTGTATCTGAACAGTTCCATATGCTCTCCTATGCCTTGATGCCGAACCAGAAGTTCAGCTTCTCCCGCCGGATTTTACCCAGCAGAGATTGATAGATGCCGTGGGTTCCGAGAATCGCCGTCAGCATCGATGCCAGGATACCGATGCTCATGGTCAGGGCGAAACCTTTGATGGGACCGGTTCCGTAGGCGTAGAGTACCACCGCCGAGATCAGGGTCGTGACGTTGGCGTCCCAGATCGCGGTGAAGGCGTTGGCGTAGCCCTCTTCGATCGCCTTGGGGATCGAGGCCCCTTCCCGCAGCAGCTCCCGTATCCGTTCGTTGATGATGACGTTGGCGTCCACCGCCATCCCCACCGTCAGGACGATCCCCGCCATTCCCGGC
>JALVUD010000036.1 GCA_027035765.1 Campylobacteraceae bacterium | reverse complement strand
TTGTAGAGAGGATGGCCGGGGGTGGCCACCAGTTTCTCGGGCGGGCGGGGTCACAGGTGATCGCGCAGGCGTCCCAGCAGTCCAGGGGGCAGGCGGTTTGTCTCATTTGAGCTCCACTTTGACCAGGGATGAGAAGGGGTAGAGACCGGCCGGCAGCTCGATCTCCGCCCGGTAGGAAGAGAGGTAGGTGTCGTCGGCCTCTTTCCAGATTTTCGAAAATTTCAGATCGCTCTTTTTGCCGTTGAGCCAGAGTTTCAATCTGTCCAGATTTTTCAGTTCGTCGGCGGAGAGATAGATCACCAGCCTGGCCCGGCTCAGATCATCCACGATCGCCAGAGGGGTACCGATCCCCGCGAACTCTCCCTTGCGCACCAGGAGGCGATAGAGGTAGCGGTTTTTCAGGCGAAGACGCTTTTTGGCGATACGATCCTCCAGTGTGGCGATTTTCTGTTCCATCTCCAGGATAGAGCGCTGGAGACTCAGCGCCTGCTGACGGGTGCTCAGATACTGATTCTGCGCCGCCACCATCGCCTGATAGGCCTGATCCTTCTGGGTCTGGCTGGCGGTGGCCAGATCCTTGAGACGCCGGAAATAGCCTGCCTGTCGTTTCCAGCTTCCCTCCAGCCCAGGTAGCATCTCCCCGGTCAGCTTCAGGTTGCTTTGCAGCAGTTTCAGGGTTTGGCGGGAGTGATCCAGATCCTTCCGGTCCAGCCGATCATCGAGCTGCACTGCCACGGCATTGTCCACCATCCGTCCCTCCAGGGAGAGATTGGCTTCCAGCACCTGTCCCGCCGCCGCCGCTTTGACGGTGGCACGCTCGATGGGCTCGACCCGGGCGTAGTGCTCGGCGGCCGAGAGGGTGATACTGCAGAAAAGAGCGATAAAAAAGAGTCGGGATTTCACGGTGAGACAACCTCGGTTTAAATTAGGAGTTAGAAATGAGGAATCAGAAATTGAAAAATTTAATCAATGTTTTTCCTATGGAAAAACGTACCAAAATTCCTCATTCCTAATTCCTAACTCCTCATTCGAAAAGAAGGCAGGCGATAAGCCGGGTTCTGTCGTTGGGTGACTATTTATCTAGGTCTGCCGTCGCCGACAGACTCGAGCGAAGCACACGAAATGTGAGGCTTATACCAGGTGCTTCTTGCTGCGGACTGGGTTTACCCGGCTGCCTCTGTTGCCAGAGGCACCGGTGGGCTCTTACCCCACCCTTTCACCCTTGCCTGTGATCACAAGGATCCATCGGCGGTCTACTCTCTGTTGCACTTGCCCTCGGATCGCTCCGGCCAGCCGTTAGCTGGAGTCCTGCCTCACTGCAGCCCGGACTTTCCTCTTGCGGCACAAACCGCAAGCAGCCACCTGCCTGCCTTCGGGCCGATTATAACCGATTTTTACCCCATGGGCAAGGCCTGTGTTACAATCATTCCAAAGGAGATTTCTATGACCCTCGAAGCCAATCTTGTCGACCTGGACCGACGGACCATCTCTCCGGTAGCGCTCACCGTAAAGGGTAATCGGATCCTAAGGATCGAAGCGTTGAACCGCGAGGTCTCCGGCTATTTTCTTCCGGGCTTCATCGACGCCCATATCCATATCGAGAGCTCTATGCTGCCTCCGGCGGAATTCGCCCGACTGGCGGTACGCCATGGTACCGTCGCCACTGTCAGCGACCCCCACGAGATCGCCAATGTCTTGGGGATCCCGGGGGTAGAGTATATGATCGAAAGTGCCGAAAAGGTTCCTTTTCATATCTGTTTCGGCGCCTCCCCCTGTGTGCCGGCTACTCCTTTCGAGACCAACGGTGCGACCTTGACTCCGGAAGATATCGCCGCACTTTTGGACAAGCCGCAAGTCGGCTATCTCAGCGAAGTGATGAACTTCCCCGGGGTCATCGCCGGCGATCCCGACATGCTGGCCAAGATCGCCGAGGCGAAAAAACGGGGCCTACCCGTCGACGGACACTGCCCCGGACTGCGGGGAGAGGATCTCAGTCGTTATATCGCCGCCGGGATCCAAACCGACCATGAATCTTTCGAATATGACGAAGCCAAAGAGAAGATCGAAAAAGGGATGAAGATCCTCATCCGGGAGGGATCGGCCGCCAAAAACTTCGACGCCCTGCATCCTCTCATCGCCGAGTATTCTGAAGAGCTGATGTTCTGCAGCGACGACCGACACCCTGACGATCTGCAACGGGAACACATCAACGGCCATGTTCGCCGTGCCGTCGCCCTGGGCTATGACCTTTTTGACGTGCTGCGCATCGCCTGCCGCCATCCGGTGGAACACTACCGGCTTCCGGTGGGACAATTGCGGGAAGGGGATTTTGCCGACTTTATCCTTGTCGAAGATCTCGACAGCTTCAAAGTCCGGGAGACATGGATCAAGGGGCAGTGTCTCTACCGTGACGGCAAGACGCTGATGGGGCATCGAAAAGCCGCTACCCCCAACCGTTTCGAAACCCTCCCGAAAAAAGCCGAAGATTTCTACCTCCCCCGCTGCGAGGCGATGGAGGTGATCCATGCCATCGACCATCAACTCATCACCAAAGAGGAGATCGCCTCCAAAGAGGGACCCGATCCGGATATCCTGAAGATCGCCGTGATCAACCGTTACGCGAACCGACCCGTCAAAGGGCTGGCCCATATCAGCGGTTTCGGTCTGAAAGAGGGGGCCATCGCCTCCAGTGTCGCCCACGACTCCCACAACGTCGTCGTGGTGGGCTGTGACGACGAAAGCATGGCCCAAGCCGCCAATCTGGTGATCGCCTCCCAAGGAGGAATCGCCGCCGTGGGCAAAGGTCAGCATCGTCATCTTCCTCTTCCCATCGCGGGGCTCATGAGCGACCGGCCCGGCGACGAAGTGGCCGAGGCCTATGCCACCATCGACTCCTTCGTCCGCGAGGCGCTCGGTTCACCCCTCAGCGCACCCTTTATGACCCTCTCTTTTATGGCCCTTCTGGTCATTCCCGAAATCAAAGTCAGTGACCGGGGGCTTTTCGACGGACGGGCGTTTCATTTCATCTCTCCGTGTCGGGAAAACAACCAAGTAGCAAGTTAAAGAATTGGCTGTCGGTTTTTAAAAAGTAGAGGGGCGGATCATTGAGAGAATCCGCTCCACCTTGGCGGCGGGATCCTCATCCCGGTAGATCGGCCGCCCCACTACCGGAAAATCCACCCCCTCTTTGGCGGCCAGTTCCAGATCCGCCACCCGCTGCTGATCGCCCGCGGCCTCTCCGAAAGGACGGATTCCCGGACTCAATGTCAGAAACTCCTGCGAAGTGGCCTCTTTGATCGCCCTGGATTCGAAGGCACTGCAGACCACACCGTCCAGACCCGCTTCGTAGCTCATCCGGGCAAACTGCTCCGCCTTCTCATCAATCCCTTTTTCGTAGATGCGGCGAAACTCCTCCTCGCTGAAGGAGGTCAGTGCCGTCACCGCCAGGACCAGGGGCCGCTCCCGGCCAAAAGGCTCCAGACGCTCCATCACCGTCCGCATCGCCCGCTCCCCTGCGCTGGCGTGGATGTTGAACATCTCAACCCCCAACCGGGCGATCTCCTCGGCGGCATCGGCCATGGTGTTGGGGATGTCGTAGAGTTTGAGATCGAGAAAGATTTTGAAGTGTGGATTGAGGGTTTTGAGGGTGTCGATAAAGTCTCTTCCGTCCCGGATATAGGTCCTAAAGCCCACCTTCATCCATAAATTGTCAAATCCGGCAAGGCTCTCCGCGAGTCTCAGATTTTCGGCAGCGCTGGGAAGATCGAGTGCCACGACAAGGTTCATTTGTCTATCCTTATTATCTTTTACAGTCAATGGAATACCTATTATATCTCAGCGGTGACTTCGTTCCGGATCCCAAAGGGGGATCACCTCGATCGGCTCTCCTTCGGCAAGCTCCCGCGTATCTTCCCCAAAAATCGCCACAGCGTCGCTCTCGGCCAACGGGGTCAGCATCCCCGAACCGTAGCGGTTGCCCCGGGTGGGATGGAAAGCTCCCTCCCGTAACATCCCCAAAACCATTTCGCTGCGTCCGCCCCGCAGGCGCAGAGGCTCACCCATCACGGCGGGGCAGCGGCGGTGATGTACCGTCGAAGCCCCCTGCATCGCATAGAGTACCGGCACTGAAAGTATCAGGAGATTGAGCATCGTTGTCAAAGGATTGCCGGGCATCGCCATGATGAAAGTCGACCCCATCACCCCCATCATCGTGGGGCGTCCAGGTTTGACATTGACCCCGTGGAAAAGAGGCTTCATGCCGTTGGAGAGAAAAGCTTCATAGAGATAGTCCGCTTCTCCCATGCTGATTCCTCCGCTGGTGAGGATCACATCATAGCTCTGCAGCATCCCGATCATCCGCTTTGTCGTTTCCCGGTCATCGGGGATCCGTCCGTGGTACTCTCCCCGGAAACCATAACGCTCCAAAATAGCCAGAATCCCAAAGGCGTTGGCATTGTAGATTTCGTCTTCGGAGGCCGCTTCCCAAGGCTCCCGAATCTCGTTCCCGGTGGAGAGGACGGCGATACGCAGCGGTGCATAGGCTGAAACCGCCATTATTCCCTGGGCACTCAGCAATGCGATGTGGGAGGGTTCCAGCAGGGTTCCGGCTGCCAGCAGCGGTTCTCCTGCCTGCAGTTCCTCCCCCTTGCGACGCAGATTGCTCCCCTTTTTGATCGCTGCCGGGATCTCGACACTCTCCTCCGTGACCCGGGAGCACTTTTCGATGGGGACGACGGTATCGGCATCGGAAGGAACCTGTGCTCCGGTCATGATCCGGTAGCACTCCCCCTCTCCCAGTATCGGTTTGGGGCTATCTCCCGCAAAAATGGTCGCCGCGATCCGCAGCTCCTTGCCCGCCTCCTCCTTCCGGAAGGCAAACCCATCCATCGCCGAATTGTCGAAAGCCGGCATATTTTTGCGTACGCGGATCTCTTTCGCCAAAATACGGCCCAATGCGCGATCCAATGTCACGATCTCCTGTTCCTGCTTCCGGGGTGCCGCATCGAGTGCCGCAGCCAGAGCCTCCCGCAGTGAGGGGCTGTCCAGATGTACCATCGTTTTCCTCCTGATCGGATCCAGATATCCGAATATGAACGATTATCCCATTTTATGCAGTAGAAAATGCTTCAGATGCGTCGATGCTCGGTGTGAAGGGGTGTCGGATAGAAGCGCAGGCGCACCTGGAAGGTGCGTTGAGCATTCGCTTCGATCGCCCATTCCGCCGATGATCGATGCAGATGAGGTGCTGGCTAATGCATAGAATGGGATTATAGAGAGGGTATTATGGCGGATTAAATGTTAGAGATATATGGATAGAGAATTGAGGGGAAAGAGTGGAAGTGAATGGTAGCAGGGGGGGAACTTGAATCCCCGACCTCCGGCTTATGAGACCAGCGCTCTAACCAGCTGAGCTACCCTGCCATCAAAAATACAGGCCGGAATATTACCCAATAAAATTTTAAATGTCAAACTCACCCCATAAGATGACCTATTCCATACTTAAAACTAATTATTCTTTAGTCGATTGCACTCATTATTCTTAAATTTTTATCCAAAAATGCCTTGACATCCATCAAAAAACTCATTAAAATACCCTCAAACAATTCAAAAAGGAGTGAGCATGAACTTCAAACCCTTAGCCAACCGTGTACTGATCGAGCGTGAGGAGGAAGTCACCACCACCGCATCCGGTATCATCATTCCCGACAACGCCAAGGAGAAACCCCTTCAGGGAAAAGTCCTGGCCGTCGGACCCGACGCTGAGGAAGAAGGCATCAAAGCAGGCGACACCGTCGTCTTCGGCAAATATGCCGGCAACGAGATCGTCCTGGATGACAAAGAGTATCTCATTCTCAACAGCGACGAGATCCTGGGGATCCTGGGCTGAACCTCCCCGGAGACCGGCAGAACGAAACAACCACTAAATTAAACAGAGAGAACCAAAGGAGTTAAAAATGGCAAAAGAAGTCGTCTTTTCAGATATCGCACGCAACGGACTCTACAGCGGAGTCAAGAAACTGGCCGACGCGGTCAAGGTCACCATGGGACCGAGGGGACGCAATGTCCTGATCCAGAAGAGCTTCGGTGCTCCCAGCATCACCAAAGACGGCGTCTCCGTCGCCCGGGAGATCGAACTGCCCGAGGCGCTGGAGAACATGGGAGCCCAACTGGTCAAAGAGGTCGCCAGCAACACCGCCGACGAGGCGGGAGACGGTACCACCACCGCAACGGTCCTGGCTGAGAGCATCTTCCGTGAAGGTTTGCGCAACATCACCGCAGGAGCCAACCCCATCGAGGTGAAGCGCGGAATGGACAAGGCCAGCGCCGCCATCATCGAAGAGCTCAAAAAGATGAGCAAAGCGGTCAGCGACAAGGAGCAGATCGCCCAGGTCGCCACCATCTCCGCCAACAGCGACGCCAAGATCGGTAACCTCATCGCCGAGGCGATGGAGAAGGTGGGCAAAGACGGCGTCATCACCGTCGAAGAGGCCAAAGGGATCAACGACGAGCTGGATGTCGTCGAGGGAATGCAGTTCGACCGCGGCTATCTCTCTCCCTACTTCGTCACCAACAGCGAGAAGATGACCGTGGAGATGGACAACCCCCTGATCCTGATCACAGACTTCAAGATCAGCAGCCTCAAAGACCTGATCCCGCTGCTGGAGCAGACCCAGCAAAGTGGTCGCCCGCTGCTGATTATCGCCGATGACGTCGAAGGGGAAGCCCTGGCAACCCTGGTCCTCAACCGCCTCAAGGGCATCCTCAACATCGCCGCCGTCAAAGCCCCCGGCTTCGGCGACCGCAAGAAGGAGATGCTCAAGGATATCGCCATCCTCACCGGCGGTACCGTCATCACCGAGGAGCTGGGTCTGACCCTGGAGAAGACCACCGTCGACCAGCTCGGCCGTGCCGCCCGTGTCGTCATCGACAAGGACAACACCACCATCGTCGACGGTCAGGGTGACAAGAGTGCCGTCGAGGCCCGCATCCGCGAGATCAAGGCTCAGATCGAAAACACCACCAGCGACTACGACCGCGAGAAGCTCCAGGAGCGCCTGGCCAAGCTCAGCGGCGGGGTCGCCGTCATCAAGGTCGGTGCCGCCACCGAGACCGAGATGAAAGAGAAGAAAGACCGGGTCGACGACGCTCTCTCCGCCACCAAAGCGGCTGTGGATGAAGGGATCGTCATCGGCGGTGGCGCCGCCCTGGTCAAAGCGGCCAAAGCGGTCAACATCCAGCTCGAAGGTGACGAGCAGGTCGGTGCCGAGATCATCCTGCGCGCCGTCAAAGCTCCCATCAAGCAGATTGCCGACAACGCCGGATTCGATGCCGGGGTCGTCGCCGATAAGGTCAGCACCAGCGATGAGGCCAACCTGGGCTTCAACGCCGCGACCGGCGAGTATGTGGATATGTTCGCCGCGGGCATTATCGATCCCCTCAAGGTCGAGCGGATCGCTCTGCAGAACGCCACTTCCGTCGCCAGCCTCCTGCTGACCACCGAGGCGACCGTCAGCGAGATCAAAGAGGAGAAACCCGCTGCTCCTATGGCCCCCGATATGGGCGGCATGGGCGGCATGGGAATGATGTAATTCCCTTCCCGCGAACATACCGGCTTCCAGCCAGTAGTTGAATCCTTCGAAATCTCGTCGAATTCATCCCCCATCAAGAGTGGAGTGAAAATCGATCCCTCCACTCTCTTCCTCCTGTTTTTTTCAAAAAAATCCCAAAACACTTCTTTTTATCGTTATAATCATCTCTATCTCGCGTCCGAACGAAGGAGGCCTGTCATGCCCCTCGATCCCCACACAGTCAGAAATGCGCTGGAGATCCTTCATGAAGAGGTGGTCCCCGCCCAGGGATGTACCGAACCTATCGCCATCGCCTTCGTCGCCGCCAAAGCCAAAGAGTTCCTCCCCCCCGACGAAACGGTCGAAAAGATGGTGGTCCGTGTCTCAGGAAACATCATCAAAAACGTCAAAAGCGTCGTCGTCCCCGGCAGCGGCGGAATGGTGGGGATCGAAGTGGCGGCGGCCATGGGGCTGCTCTTTGGCGATGCCTCCCGGGACCTGATGGTCATCAGCGGTATCACCGGGGAGCAGATGGAGGAGGTGCGCCGATGGATGCGGGAGAACCTTATCGAGGTCGTCCACGAAAATACCCCCGTCAACCTCTACGTGCTGGTGGAGCTGCACACCGAAAAAAGCTGCATCAGCGTCGAGATCAAACACCTGCACACCAACATCACCAAAATCACCCGCAACCGGGAGGTGGTCCTGGAACAGCCCTGCAACGACGCGGTCTTCAATACCTCTACCGAACAGCGGCGGCAGCTCTCGGTACGCACGATCTACGAACTGGCCCGTGAAATCGATATCGGGCGGATCCGTCCGCTTCTGGAGCAGGTGATCCGCTACAACTCCGCCATCGCCGGGGAGGGACTTTCGGGCAACTGGGGGGTCAATATCGGCAAAGTGATCGAAGAGCACATCACAGAGGGTTTCTACGGCGACGACGTCCGCAACCACGCCGCCGCCTTCGCCGCGGCGGGCAGCGATGCGCGAATGAGCGGCTGCGCCCTGCCGGTCATGACCACCAGCGGCAGCGGCAATCAGGGAATGGCCGCCTCCCTGGCCCTCATCGACTACGCTCACCGGATGGGGATCGACGAAGAGAAGCTCATGCGGGCTCTCTTCTTCTCCCATCTGACCACCGTGCATATCAAGACTCAGGTGGGACGTCTCAGCGCCTATTGCGGGGTGATCTGCTCCGCCGCTGCCGTGGCGGGAGCTCTCTGCCTCATCAATGATCAAGACTTCGAAACGGTCTCTCACGCCATCGCCAATACCCTGGGGGATGTATCCGGAATTATCTGCGACGGGGCCAAAGCCTCCTGCGCCATGAAGATCTCCACCACCATCTACGCCGCTTTCGACTCCTACATCCTGGCCACCCATGGCAAATACCTTCATGGCGGTGACGGAATCGTCGCCCACGATATCGAAGAGACCCTGGAACATATCGGTCGTCTGGCCCAGGATGGGATGAAGACCACCGACGAAGTGATCATCGATATTATGAACAGCAATCGAAAGGATCGATCATAGAACCGAATGCAGAAACATTTGATCTCATCGTCATCGGAGGTGGGGCGACCGGAGCCGGGGTGGCCCTGGATGCGTCGCTACGGGGAATGCGGGTACTGCTCCTGGAGCAAAACGATTTCGCCGAAGGAACCAGCAGCCGCAGTACCAAACTGGTCCACGGGGGCGTGCGCTATCTGGAGGCCGCCGTCAAACATCTGGACAAAGAGCAGTATGATCTGGTCCGCGAAGGGTTACGGGAGCGAAAAATTTTTCTGCACAACGCTCCCCACCTGGCCCATCCTCTCGAACTGGTCACCCCCCTCTATCACTGGGTGGAACTCCCCTACGTTTATGCAGGACTGGTGCTTTATGATCTGCTCTCCGGCAAAGCCTCGCTAGGACGCAGCCGTCTGCTTCCCGCGTCCAAAGCCTGCACGATCAATCCCGATATCGATCCCCGGGGTCTCAAAGGGGCCGTCAGCTACTGGGACGGGGCTTTTCGGGACAGTCGGATGGTCATCGCCCTGCTTCAAAGTGCCGAGGAGTTGGGAGCACATCTCTTCAACCATACCGAAGTGACCGCCCTCATCAAAGAAAACGGCAAAGTCGTCGGGGTCCATACCCGTAACCGAATCGAAGGAAACGAAAAGAAATACCGTGCCGCATTGGTCATCAACGCCACCGGCCCCTTCGCCGACCGGATCCGCCGGATGGACGATCCTGTGCTCTCACCCCTTATGGAGGTCAGCAGCGGTGTCCACATCGTTCTGCCAGAGCGTTTTCTCCCCAGCCCCGACGGGGTCCTGATCCCCAAAACCCGAGACGGGAGGGTCCTCTTTGCCCTCCCCTATCTGGGGCACTGCCTGGCCGGGACGACCGACCGGCCGGCCCAACTCAGCGAAGATCCCCGTCCCACCGAAGAGGAGATCGACTACCTGATCGATCATCTCAACGGCTATTTCAATCTCAAGGTCCGTCGGGAGGATATTCTCTCTTCTTTTTCGGGGCTGCGTCCGCTGGTCCGAGAACCCGGTAAGGACTCCACCGCCTCCATTGTCAGGGAGTATGTCACGGAGCGTTCACCCGGAGGCGTATTGACCATCGCCGGCGGCAAATGGACCAGCTACCGTGCCATGGCTGAGGCTGCGGTGGATCAGGCCTGTGAGATGATGGGACTTCCGCCGATGCCCTGCCGGACCCATGACTATCCCGTCATCGGCAGCCGAAGACCCCGCGACGAGATCCTCACGCTCCTGAGAGGAGGCGGTCTGGATGAAAATATCGTCCAACACCTTTACGAGCATTATGGGGATCAAAGTCCACAGATCCTGGCCCTGGCTGAAATCGAAAAGGCCAAAGGGAGACTCCATCCCGACCATCCCGTGACCGAAGCAGAGCTGCTTTACGCCATCCGTCACGAACATGTCCGCAAGCCCCTCGACTTCCTTATCCGCCGCTGCTCCATGGGGCTGCTGGATATGCGTGCAGCGGAAGAGAGCCTGCCGGCCGTTTTGGAGATCATGAAGCATACCCTGGGATGGGACAGCCAGAGAGCAGCAACAATGGAAGAGGAGGCTTTTGGAAAACTGGCTGCAGCTTCCGGTTCGTTCCGATCTTCCGGCATCAGATCTGCTGGAAATACTCTTTGACCCCCTTGTCCCGGATCGCGCCGGAGAGCCGGGAGATTCCCACCAGGTAGGCCGCATCCCGCAACGAGATCCCCTTCTCTTCGGCCAAATCGAAGATATTGTCCGCTTCGGTATCCATGATCCTCAACAGTTTCTCGTTGATCTCCTCCTCTTCCCAGTAGTATCCCGCCCGGTTCTGCACCCATTCGAAATAACTCACCGTCACCCCGCCGGCATTGGCGAGAACATCGGGGATCACCGTAATCCCTTGTGCCTCGAGCAGTGCGTCACCTTCCGAATCCACCGGCCCGTTGGCGATTTCCAGAATCATCCCGGCTTTGACCGATTCCGCATTGGCGGCGGTGATCTGGTTTTCCATAGCGGCCAGGACCAGAATATCCACCTCCAGCTCCAGCAGCTCTTCATTGCTGATGACCGTATGCTCCGCCTCCTCGCAGATGGAAACGTCGTCATAGAGCATCTCCCGCAGTTCCTTGTATTGGGAGCGCCGAGCCATGATCTTCTCGGGATCCAGCCCTTCGATGGAGAAGAGGCCCCCTTTGGAATCGGAGAGCGCCACGATCCGGAACCCCTCTTCCCGGGCCAGCCGGGCAAAGTGATAGCCCGCATTGCCGAAGCCCTGAACTGCCACTGTCAGTTCGGCAGGAAGGAGGCCCTCGCGGGTGATATAGCGTCGCAGGACATCCAACGCCCCCCTCCCCGTCGCGGCGGTACGACCCTTGGACCCGCCGAGATAGACCGGTTTTCCCGTAATGACTCCGGGGAGCTGTTCCCGGCGGATCTCGTAGTATTCGTTGGCCATCCATCCCATAATCGTCTCATTGGTATACATATCGGGTGCCGGAATATCCCGTTTGGGCCCGATGATATCGGCGATGGCACGGATATAGCCCCGGCTCAAACGCTCCAGCTCCAGACGGGAGAGGGCCTTGGGATCCACCTCCACACCCCCCTTGGCTCCGCCGAAGGGGAGATTGACCACGGCACATTTGACAGTCATCCAGAAGGCCAATGAGGTCACCTCATCGACGCAGACGTCGGGGTGAAAACGGACCCCCCCTTTGGTCGGCCCCCGGATATCGTTGTACTGGACCCGGTAGCCGGTAAAGACCTTCAGGCTCCCGTCATCCATCCGTACGGGAATGTTGACGGTGAGCAGGAGCTTGGGATGGTCGAGATAGGTCAATGCATCTTCCGGGAGTTTGGCATACTCCATCACGTTCCGGAGCCTCGAACGGGCATCCTCAAAGAGTGTCTTTTTCATGGTTGTTTTCCTTTTGCCTATTACCGATCGGCTCCTGCAGAATTTGGCTTTATGTAGCGCAGCAGCTCAATGTGTCCACATCCCGGTCAAACGCGACCGCCGCCAGTTTGATCCCCTCACCCAGCGTCAGGTAGGGGTGGAGCATTTCACGCAGATCTTTCACTGTGACGCCGTAACGGATCGCCAGCGTCACCTCCATCAGCATCTCCGATCCTTCCGAGGCGAGAATCCGGGCGCCGATCAGGGTATCGTTTGACCGATTGCGGATGAGTTGGATGAACCCCCGGGTCTCCCGGGCGGCGATGGCCCGCGGAACCTGGTGCATAGGAAGCACCACGGCTTCGGCATCGATCCCCCGCTGCCTTGCCTCGATCACGTCCAGCCCCACTCCCGCTACCTGGGGATCCGTGAAGATCACCCAGGGGAGAGGATCTTCAAGGCGTATTCGCGCTTCGGGACCGAAGGCATTGTCCGCAGCCAGGCTCCCCTCATAGGCGGCCGTATAGACGAACATCCGCTCTCCCAACACATCGCCGGCGGCATAAACCGTGGGCTCCTTCGTCTGGAGATATTCATTCACCACAATCCCGCCCTTTTCGTCGGTTTCGATTCCCAGGGCTTTTAGATTCAGGCCTTCCGTATTGGGACGACGACCGGTTGCCACCAGAAGTTTCTCAGCCCGGAAGCTCCGAAGCTCCCCTTCCACCAGGGAGCGGACCAGAATCCGGCCCTTCTCCTCCGAAACACTCTGGATCATATTGCCCGTAACGATCTCCATTCCCTCTTCGGCCAGATAGCCCGCAAGACCGTTCCCGATCTCCGGCGGATGAGCGCTGAGGATCCGCTCCGATCGCTGCAACAGGGTGACTCGGCTTCCCAATCGCGTAAAGAGCTGGGCGATCTCCAGGGCGATGTAGCTTCCTCCGATCACCAGCAGCGATTCCGGCAGCGTCTCGAGTTCGAAGGCCTCTTTGCTGGTAAGATAGCCGACCTCCGAAAGTCCCGCGATGGGAGGGATCATCGGCCGGGCCCCGGTAGCGATCAGCACATGACTCCCCTCTACGAGACGCTCTCCCACCCGGACGGAAACGGCGCTTTCGAGTCGACCCCGCCCCTCGATCAACTCCACCCCCTCCAGCTTCTTGAGAATATCGAGATATTTCTCTTGCCGCAGCTGATCCACCAGCAAGTCTTTCTGCCCGATCAGCGCAGCGAAATCTTTCAGATCCCCTGCCGATTCGATTCCGTCAAAGGGGCTGTGGCGGGCACGGTAGAGCGTCTCTGCCGCCCAAATCAGGGTTTTGGAGGGGACACAGCCCACATTGACACAGGTCCCTCCGATGGGGAGACCGTCGTTGATTATCGTCACCCGGGCACCATTCTCCCGGGCCCGGATCGCCGCCGCAAAGGCCGCCGATCCGCCGCCCAGGATGATCAGATGTCCGATCTCGCCGCCTTTGCGGCTCTGAAACAGCTTCATCGTACACTCCTTTTCGAGGGCTCTCCGCTTTTGTGAGGCTCTCACTAACAGTGTAGTCCGGGATGCGTGCAGAGCGTGTGCAGTACCTGGAAAGGAGGAGATTTATATTCCCTTAAAACTCTTTTCGTTAAAGTTGTCAGGAATGCCGGAGTTTTGTTGCCGTAATGTGATAGAGGCCCGATAGAATGACGATCACAACCGTGAAAAGGATCCATCATGAAAAAGACAATGTGTTTTGGCCTGACTCTGCTGACCTTCGCCGCCACCGGTACCCTGATGGCCGAGGGAACGCTGCGTATCATCACCTGGAAAGGCTACGCTCCCGCCGAACTGGTCAAAAAGTTCGAAAAGGAGACCGGCACCAAGGTGGAACTGACCTACTCCAACAACGAGGAGATGATCGCCAAGCTCCGGGCGACCCGGGGTGGGGGCTTCGATCTGGCCCAGCCCAGTCAGGACCGGATCTCCGGAGTCCAGGCCAAGTTCCATATCTACAAACCCATGGACTACAGCAAGATCAAAACTGATCAGATCGTCCCCTCCATGCTGGACGCGGTCAAAAAGAACACCAAGGTCGGTGACGCCTCCTACGCCGTACCCTTCTGCTACGGAACCTCCGGGCTGATCGTCAACAAAAAAGCGGCCCCCGACGCCAAAGACTACGATGCGTTGTGGAACCCCAAATACAGAGGACGGATCAGCTACCGCCTCAAGCGCCCCACGCTGATCGCCACGGCCTTCGCGCTGGGCTACGATCCCTTCGCCGCCTATCATGACAAAGCCAAATACAAAAAGATCATGGCCGCCGTGGAGAAGAAGCTCATCGAAGCCAAACCCCTGGTCAAGAACTACTGGGCCAACGGAGACCAGCTTCTGGGAATGATGCGAAGCGGTGAAGTGACCGTCGCCATGGGATGGGACAACGGCGGATGGAAACTCCACAACGAAAACCCCGACATCGATTTCGTCGCTCCCAAAACCGGGGCCCTGGGATGGATCGACACCTTCGCCATTCCCGCCAAGAGCAAAAACGTCGAAGCCGCCTACCAGTGGATCAACTTCATGCTCCGCCCCGAAAACGCCGCCTACTTCACCAACAAAGAGAAGTACGGTACCGCCTCGGCCAAAGCCTCCCAATACCTCAAACCTGAGATCCGGGCCGACTTCGAGCGCTCCTTCACCAAAGCCGATATCGACAATATCAAGTGGTATCCCCCGGTCCCTGCCGGCATCGAAGAGATCGAAGGCAAGATCCTCGATCATATCCGTGCGGCCCGCTAGGGTGCCGTCCCAACACACCATCTGACCTGAAAGGCTGCCGGTGAGCCCGATTCTGGAAGTGAAACATCTGAAAAAAATGTTCAAGAACTTCACCGCCGTGGACGATCTGAACTTCACGGTGGAGGAGGGAGATTTCTTCTCCATCCTCGGCCCCTCCGGCTGCGGCAAAACCACCATGCTGCGGATGATCGCCGGTTTCCTCGAACCGACGGAGGGGGAGATCTATATCCGGGGGGAGAACATGGCGGGGATCCCGCCCAACCGGCGTCCGGTCAACATGGTTTTTCAGAATCTCGCCCTCTTTCCCATGATGAACGTGGAGCGCAATGTCGCCTTCGGTCTGGAGCAGCGGGGCGTCCCCAAAAGCGAGATCAAAAAACGGGTCAACGATATGCTGGAGCGGGTGGGACTGGCCGGCTACAACACCAAAAAGGTCACCCAGCTCTCCGGAGGCCAGCGACAGCGGGTCGCCATCGCCCGCTCCCTGGTCCTGGAACCGTCGATCCTGCTCCTGGACGAACCGTTGGGAGCTCTGGACCGGAAGCTGCGTGAACACATGAAGATCGAGCTCAAACTGCTCCAAAAGGAGATCGGCACCACCTTCATCTACATCACCCACGATCAGTCCGAAGCTCTGGTGATGAGCAACAAGGTCGCCGTGATGAACCACGGGGATTTCGAACAGATCGATACCCCTCAGAATCTCTACAAAAATCCCCGAACCGCCTTCGTGGCCGGTTTCGTCGGGGAGACCAACCGTTTCGAGCTGGCCCAGAGCGGCCACGGAACCCTGGAAACCCGTTCGGGATGGAAACTGGCCAAAAAGGATGCCAAAACCGGTATGCACTGGCTCTTCATCCGACCCGAATCGGTGATCCTCCTCCCCGATCCCCAGATGAAGGATCTCAACCGTTTCCGTGTCACGATCAAGACCATCCTCTTCGACGGAGCCAATACAAAGATCTCCGGTATCGTCGAAGGCAGCGGTGACGAGATCCTGATCCACCTTCCCCAGAACGCCAAGTTCGAAGGGATCAGAGAGGGCGACCGCCTGGAAGCGGCCATCCACCCACGGGACCTGCGCTGCTATCCCAAGGAGGGATCATGAGCTCCCGGCACTTCCGACTCGGTTTCATCATCTTTCTGACCCCCGTGCTACTCTGGCTGCTCACCCTCATCGTCATTCCCCACATCGATCTGCTCATCGCCTCCTTCCAGGCGGAGAACGATCAGGGGAAGCTGGTCTTCTCCCTGGAGAACTACCGGAACTTCTTCACCGACAGCGTCTACTGGTACACCTTTGTCCGGACCGCCTTCTACTCGATCCTGGTGACCGTCATCACCTTCCTGATCACCTTTCCGCTGGCCTTCTATATCACCAAGATCGCCAGCAAACGTCTCGGCGGTTTCCTCTCCATGCTCCTGCTGCTGCCCTTCTGGGTCGGGGAGCTGGTCAGTATCTACGGCTGGATGATCCTGCTCAGAGAAAGCGGTGTGATCAACTATATCCTCCAGGGTGTCGGACTGATCCACAAGCCGCTGCCCCTGCTCTACAATGATTTCAGTATGGTCCTGGGGCTGGTCTATATGTCGATGCTCTTCATGGTGGTTCCGCTGATCTCGGCCCTGGAGAGCCTCGACGATTCACTCATCGAAGCCGCCAGCGACCTGGGAGCCTCCAAGTTCACCATCTTCACCCGGATCGTCATTCCCTACGCCGCCCCGGGGATCACCTCCGGGGCCATCGTGGTCTTCATGCTGGTCCTGGGCGACTATCTCTCCCCCGACCTTCTGGGAGGCAAGAACTCTCTCTGGTTCACGGAGCAGATCTACAACGAGTTCATCGCCAGCTTCAACTGGAACCAGGGCGCCGCCTTCGGTTTCCTGCTGTTGCTGCTTTCTACCGTCATCGTCTGGCTGGGGCTGCGCCTCAGCCATCAGCGGCTCGACAAGGCGGTGGGCGCATGATCCGCTCTATGCCGCGAAGCCTCGGATACCGTATCGGTTACGCGCTGTTCGTGATCCTCTTCTATCTCTTCCTCTTTGCCCCTCTGATCGTTATCTCCGTCCTGGCCTTCAACGACTCCCAGTTCGTCTCGCTGCCCTGGAACGGCTTTACCCTGGACTGGTTCTTTGCCAACGGACCGGACCGCATCGGCCTTTTCCACGACCCGGAACTGCTGCGGAGCCTCTGGATCTCTATCGAGACCGGTCTCATCGTAGCCACCCTCTCTCTCGTCGTGGGAACGATGGGGGCGTTTCTTTTCGTCCAGGAGCGCTTCTGCTGCAAGGAGCCCCTCTATTTTCTGGCCATCGCCCCGCTGGTCATCCCCGGGGTGATCCTGGGGATCTCCATCCTGCTGACGGCCACGATGGTGGGGGATTGGATCGAAAAGACCACCGGCATCGACCTGGAGTTTCTGCGGCCGAGCTTCTGGCTGGTCGTCCTGGGGCAATTCTCCTTCATCGCCACCTTCGTCCTGCTGGTGGTGATCTCCCGACTCAAAAAGTTTGATCATACCCTGGAAGAGGCGGCGATGGATCTGGGGGCCAATCGCTGGACCGTGATCCGGCGGATCACCATCCCCTTCCTGATGCCGGCACTCATCGGTTCCTTCGTCGTCGCTTTCCTGATGAGCTTCGGCAACTTCAACACCACCCTCTTCCTGGTGGGCTCCGACGCGACACTGCCCATAGAACTCTATACCCAGATCCGTGACGGCTCCACCCCCGTCCTCAATGCCGTCAGTTTCCTGCTGATCGTCTTTACCTCGAGCCTGGCGCTGCTCTATCTCCTTTTGAGCAAGAAGGAGTAGCCCGGACTCTTCAGAGCGTCACCAACCCAAATTATGCAGTAGAAAGTGCGTCAAATGTGTCGATGCTCGGTGTGTAGGGGTGCACAGCCAAAACGAAGGCGCAGCCGGAGGCTGCATCGAGGCTTTGGATGCGTGCACATACCATCGATGATCGATACAGATGGCGTACTGGCTAACGCATATTTTGGGTTTAATATTGAGCCCGGCAGTCCCCGGTGAAGTAATCGCCCTTTCGCAACTCTTCCCGGATCGCATCGATCGCCTTCTTCCGATCCTGCTCCTTCAGAGGCTGGGCAAAGAACCGACGCTCCTCCTCGCATGCCTTCTCCGGATCGGGGCTGAAATTGCATCCTTCCATCGTGACCTCACAACCCATGACATAATCGGCGAAGAAAACGTAGTTCAGATTACAGTGCGACAGTTCTCCGACAGTGCGGGCCTTTCGGATGCAGCGCTCCTCCTTTTTCAGAGCATGGCGCATGATGGGAGTGACGATCTTCTTGATCCGGCGATGGGCCGCGACAGCTTTGCGTTTCGCCTCCAGATCATCGCCCCGCTCCGCCAGCAGCAGGAACTGTTTTCGTTGACGGTAGAGGTGCAGATACTCTTTCATGAGCCTGGGGTATTTCCGGAAAAGCACGCAGTCGTACCGATCCAAGTCGATCCGGTCAGCGGCCGGGATCACCGAAGCTTCCGGACATACTTTCAGGTAGCGACCGTTGGCTTCCAAGCGCCACTGCTTTTGCTCTCCACAACTCTCATCGATCTCCCGCAACAATTTGCGATAATGGGTTTTTTTACGGTATTCGGCCAGTTTTTGGAGTGTCTTTCGGTAGTAGGGGAGCATGGGATCATCACAGATCTTCCGGATCGGGAAGATACGATAGATGCGATCATGGACAATCCTATAGTACTTCTGCGCCTCGGACAGGTTCCGGGAGGTTCCGATCCCCTTTTCGTAGAAGACGGCCAGATTGTAGGCCGCTTTGGTACCCCCCTCCTTTTTCCAGGCCCGACGGTAGAGCCTGAAAGCCTCGCCGGCATGCCCCTTTTTGTAGGCGGCGTAGGCGGCGTCGGTCGTTCCGGCATGAAGACCCGAGAGCATGACGCTCATGATCAGAAAAAACAAGCGTTTCATCTTTCCCTCCTCTTCTCTATTGTATCACGCAAGAGAACAGAACATCTATCCTGAATGTATCCTCCGAAAAACCGACCTCATTCCGGACTTGATCCGGAAAACCGGAGAAGCGCGACTCTGTGCTACACTTTGTGTGAAAGAGATTCACCGACAGCGAGGAGAGAAAATGGGCTTTTACGACACCTTCGGCAAAAAGCATCTGATTGCAGCCCACCGGGGATGGCGTGCGATCCGGCCGGAAAACACCCTCAGCGCTTTCGAGGCGGCTGTCGGTCACTGTGATTTCATCGAACTGGATATCCAGCTGAGCCGGGACGGAGAGTGGATCGTCTGCCACGATGAGAGCCTGGAGCGGACCACCGACGTGGAGGAGTGCTTCCCCGAAGGACTTCGCCCGCGGCAGGTCATCGACTACACACTGGGGGAACTCCGCCGCCTGGATGCGGGAAGCTGGTTTGGAAAACGGGATCCTTTCGGAACACTCAAATCGGGAGAAATCCGGCGCCGGGAGATCGAAATACTCCCGTCCCAGAAGCTGCCGACACTTCGGGAAGTGCTGGATTTCGCTCACGACAAACAGATTCCCCTCAATATAGAGATCAAGGATATGCCGACCCGTGAGGATCGGGTGGTGGTCCACCGTTTTCTCGAGACATATGAGACGGCTGCCGGATTGCCGCCGATCCTCGTCTCCTCCTTCAACCACCACTATCTCTATCGACTGCATCGACAGCGACCGACCCTCCCTTTGGCAGCTCTGGCGGAGGGGTGCCATCCTCCCCGCCTGCTCCCCTATCTACAGGAACTCGGGGTGGAGGCCTACCATGTGGCCGAAGAGATCGCCGATTCCTTCCCCCTCGATCTGCTGCGGGGTCAGGGGATCGTCTGCGGGGTCTATACCGTCAATGACCCGAAGCGGCAATCCGACCTCTATCGCCGCGGCTTTCGGGCCCTCTTCGCCGATCGGCTCACCTGAGCTCTACTCCTCCACTACGAAGTTGTCGCTGTCGAGAAATTCTTCGAAGTACTCCCGGATCGTTTCGTCGCTCAGCTCCCGTTTTTCCGCCCGAAAATTGTGGACCCGTTTGTAAAGAATGTACTTTTCGATGATGTTCATCCGCGAGACTTTGTCGTAAAAGCCGAAATAGAGCGGCCCCTTCTCGCCCCCCAGTTCCCGGTGATGCAGCTGCAGGAGCAGGCGGTGCATCGCTTCGATCTCATCGATGCTCCGGGCCTCGAATTTCGATTCGATGAAGTTCCGGATCTCCGGAATGCTCAGATCGCACTCGATCTCCCGGGCGAATCGCTTCAGGAGGATATTGATCTCCTTGGTCTGCTCAAAATTGAAATCGGCGTTCTGTAGATAGCGGTAGAGCCGCGGTTTGGTCTTGCGCCAGTTGTAGAGGGTGCTGATCTGCACCTCGAAGTTCTGGGAAATTTCTCTATTGCTTAACATGGCTGATCCTGTTTTTGAGTCGTTCTTCATCCACGATGGAGTAGGTGGCCGTCGCGAAAGCCACCAGGGTCTCCCGTACAAAGATCTCGATGGTCGCGAAGGCGGTGCGCCGGGTGCGGTTGATCACCTTCGCCTCTGCCAGCAGACGCTCTCCGCTGGCCGGTTTGAGGTAGTTGATCTTGAGCTCGATCGTCACACTGGTGTAACCCGGATCGAGCTGGCTGATCACCGCATACCAGCCGCAGTGATCCGCCAGGGTGGCGATGGCCCCGCCGTGAACCACCCCCAGGTGCTGCATATGGTGGGGGCGGATGGCGAAGGCGAGGCTCGCATGCCCCTCCCCCAGCTCGATCAGCTCTCCGCCGATGTAGGAGAGGAAATCCCTGTCCCGACGATCCAGTTCCTCAAACTGCATCGAGCACCTTCACCCCGTCGCTCTCCAGCACCTCCACCGCCCGGAGCATCTCCACCCGGTCGGTCTTGAGAATGAAGATCCCCAGGGGGCCGCCGTGGCAGGTGTAGGCGTACTGGATGTTGATCCCCTCGGCTGCCAGCAGCGAAACGATCCGGTTGAAGCAGCCCGATTCGTGGGCGATCTCCACGGCGATCACCGGAGAGACCTTGACACTGAAGCCCCCGGCCTCCAACAGCTCCTTCGCCCGCTCCGTCTCCGCGACGATGAGACGCAGGATCCCGAAATCCCCCGCCTCCACCAGCTCGATACTCCGGATCCGGATCCCCGCCTTCGCCAGGATCCCCGTCACCTCGCCCAGCCGTCCGACCTTGTTCTCCAGAAAGACCGAAAGTTGTTTGACCGATTTGCTCATTTTTTAGTCCTTAGTTTTTAGTCGTTAGTCTCTAGTCGATAGTGTTTCGGTGTCGCCTTCGGCGACGATTTGAATAAAGGCGTTGCTCCGCAACGCAAACCAAAATTCCTCATTCCTCATTCCTAATTCCTCACTCGACAAGCGTCACCGACGCTTGTCGACCACCCTCACCGCTTTGCCCATACTCCGCTCGATGGTGTTGGGCTCGACCAGTTTGACGTTGGCGTTGATGTAGAGGTTGTTCAGCAGGCTGGCCTGGATCTCCTTGCGGATGTGTTCCAGTTCGCCCACATTGTCGGTCATGATCTCCTCACTCACCTCCACCATGATCTCCAGCTTGTCCAGATGCCCTTTCTTTTCGGCAATGATCTGGTAGTTCAGGGTTACCCCCTCGGCATTGGCGATGACATGCTCCACCTGGGAGGGGTAGACGTTGACCCCGTTGACGATGAGCATATCGTCGGCTCGCCCAACGATGCTCTCCATCCGCACCATGGTCCGGCCGCAGCCGCAGGGCTCTTTGACCAGGGAGGTGATATCGCCGGTGCGGTAGCGGATGATGGGCAGCGCCTGCTTGCTCAATGTCGTGATGACCAGCTCACCCCGCTCTCCTTCCGGCAGCACCTCTCCGGTCTCGGGGTCGATGATCTCGGGCAGGAAATGGTCCTCAAAGAGATGGAGCCGATCGCTATGGGAACAGCTGCAGCTGACCCCGGGGCCGATGATCTCGGAAAGTCCGTAGACCTCACGATACTCGATCCCCCAGGCTTTTGCCACCTCCTTCTTGAGCCCTTCGCTGGTGGGCTCGGCGCCGAAAATCCCCACTTTGAGCTTGTAGTCCTTGCGGAATTCGCTGCCGGCTTTGGCTGCCACCTCTGCCAGATGCAGGGCGAAACTGGGGGTACAGGCCAAGACAGTCGCGCCGAAATCCCGCATCAGCATCAACTGCCGATCGGTGAATCCGCCACTGGCAGGCACCACCGTCGCCCCCACCTTCTCGGCGCCGTAGTGAAAGCCCAGCCCCCCGGTGAAGAGACCATAGCCGTAGGCGTTGTGGACCACATCCTCGGCCCCTACCCCCGACATCGTATAGACCCGTGCCATCACCTCGTTCCAGACCTCCATATCGTGGGCGTTGTACCCCACCACCGTCGGTTTGCCCGTCGTCCCGCTGGAGCTGTGGATCCGCACCACCTCGCTCATGGGGACGCAGAAGAGTCCGAAGGGGTAGTGGTTGCGAAGATCCTGCTTGCGGGTGAAGGGGAGCCGCTGCAGATCCTCCAGGGAGCGGATATCCTCCGGCGTGATCCCCCGCTCTTCGAACTTCTCTTTGTAAAAAGGGTTCAGGGCATAGACCCGCCGGGCCGTTTCCTGCAACCGTTTGAGCTGTATCGCCTCGATCGCCTCCCTCGAAGCGCTCTCCACCGTATTCCAGATCATGTGTTCTCCTCCTTTTAGTCGGATTGCCGCTTTCAGCGGCGTTATTGGTTATTGGTCATTGGTCATTGGGGTTACGGTGTCGCCTCCGGCGACGATTTCAACAAAGGCGTTGCCCTGCAACGCAAACCGTAATCCATCATCCAAAATCCAACATCCAAAATCACTCCCCCATCTCCCTTGCGTCAGCAAGGGCATGGTGCAGCACCTCGATATTCTGATCCGCCACCTTGGCATTGATCTGCCGCAGGGCCGTTTCGATCTCTTCGATGCTGAAGGGGAAATCGGGCACCGTGGCCAGCGTCACCCCCAGCATGAAGACATTGAGCCCCTGAATGGGGAACTCTCCGGCCAGGGCCTGGGCGTTGGCGTCGATGGTGTGGACCTGGAACGGCAGCCCCTCCGGGAAGGGATCCTGGGCGTTGCTCACCACATGACCTCCCTCTTTGAGCAGCTGCAGATTGCGCAGGGCTTCGTTGGCATCCAGACCGATGAGCAGATCGGCCTGGCCTCTATCGATGACCGGGTTGGAGAAATCACCGATCTTGATATCGCAGCTGACCGCCCCACCCCGCTGGCTCATCCCGTGATTCTCCGTCCCCAGGAACTTCAGATCCCGATTCCCCGCACAGAGTGCGAGCACCTTGACCAGAAAGACCACCCCCTGCCCGCCAAATCCGGCGATGACGATTTGGTATTTCATAATGCAACCTCCCTTTGGGAGGAATGAGAAATAAATTTCTGGTGAGAAGGTAAGAAGGTAAGAAGGTAAGAAGGTTTTTGTCTCAAAACTTCCCACCTTCCCACCAGCGCAAAGCGCGATCTCACCCTCCTACCTTCTCCCAATACACCAATACACCAATAACTAATAACGTCGCCGAAGGCGACACCACTTGCGACTTGCGACTTGAGGCCCGAAGGGCCGTGCTTGCAACTCATTGTTTTCCTCCACTCTTCTCTTCATCCAGCTTGAACGCATCGGTCGGGCAGACGATCTCCAGACACCCTCCGCAGCCGGCGCAGAGGAAGGGGTCGATCTCGATCTTTCCTTCGGCATTGTAGGCCATGGGGGGGCATTTGTAGACGGTGGTGCACTGATCGCAGGCGACGCAGAGTTCGGGATCGACCACGGCGTATTCTCCGGGGACCCAGTCATCCTTGCGTTCGTTGTCCAGGATACAGAACTGCCGCACCCGCACCACCAGGGGTCCCTGATGCTCCTCCGATTCGAAGATCTTCTTGATCCCCTTGAAAAAGTCGATGTTTTTGTGCATCTCGTGGGAGTAGGTGTGCTCGTAACACTTGATCCCCATCCCCTCGACGATCCGGCCGATATCCAGGGTCTGGTTGAAACGCTCGGGAGTCACCTGACGTCCCGTCATGGCGATGGTGGAGTTGTCCAGGATCACCAGGATGAAACGGTGCCCCTGGTAGACGGCATTGATCAGCGGCGGGATCCCGGAGTGAAAGAAGGTCCCGTCCCCGATGGTGGCCACCACCGTTTTGCTCGGATCGGCCAGGCTCAGACCGCTGGCCATGGAGACACTGGCCCCCATACAGAGGATCGTATCGATGGCTCCCTGGGCCAGGGCCAGGGTGTAGCAGCCGATATCGGAGGGGTAGATCGATTTGCTCTTTTTGAAGACCTTCATGATGGCGTAGTAGATATCCCGGTGGGGACATCCCGGGCAGAGCGCCGGCGGACGCGGGGGCACGTCGATGCTGAAAGTGAGTTTGGGGGCGTAGATGTTCTTCCCTTCATAAAGGCCCAGCTTTTTAAACGCCTCGAGGATATGCTCCTTTTTCATCTCGTCGATGCGGTTCATCGTCTTGTCGAGGCGCCCGTGAACCTTGGCCGGGTCCATCACCTGCTCTTCGATACAGGGATAGGGCTCTTCGACCACCAGAACCTTCTCGTAGGCTTCGAAGCGTTTGCGGATCTCCTCTACCGGCAGGGGATAGGGCATCTCCACTTTGACCAGATCGGCCTCGACCTCCAGCTCCTCCATCGCCTCCCGGGTAAAGGCGTATCCGGTCCCGGAAGCGAGGATCAGAACGTCACTTTTCCCCTCCAGTGCATCGAAACGCGGCTTGAGGTGCTCTGCCCAGTTGTAGGCGGCGATCGCTTCGATGCGATCGAGGGCTTCATAGCCCTGCTGCAGCCGACCGTCCCGGGGGACCGCCGCCCAGCGGGGGATGTTGCGGACGAATTTCCCCTCTTTGGGATGGAAGTCAGTGGCATCCTCCATCTCGATGATCTCCCGGGCGTGGCAGACCCGCATCACGGGACGCAGCATCACCGGCGTCTCGAAGCGTTCGGAGAGTTCGACACCGTAGCGGGTCATATCGTAGGCATCCTGGGGCGTGGAGGGATCCAGCACCGGGATCCGGGCGAATTTGGCGAAGACCCGGCTGTCCTGCTCCGTCTGGGAGGAGTGGAAGCCCGGATCGTCGGCGGCGATGAGGAGGAATCCCCCTCTATTTCCGATATAGGCCGCCGACATCAACGCGTCGCTGGCGACGTTGAGGCCCACCTGCTTCATCGTCGCGGCTGTCCGTTTGCCGGCGATGGCCCCGGCGTAGGCCACCTCGAAGCCCACCTTTTCGTTGGTGGCCCACTCGGCGTAGACCGGCAGTTTCAGCTTCGATTTGATCTTCTGTACCATCCCAAGGATCTCGCTGGAAGGGGTCCCGGGATAGCCCGAGACCATCTCCACATCGGCGTGGATCAGCCCCCAGGCGATAGCATCGTTGCCCATCAGGGTCTCTTTCATCACTCCTCCTTCTTCGATTCGCTACTGTTGCGATGAACCCGTTCCATTCTACTCACAATTCTCTTAATCATTACAATAGTTATACATCAAAGCATTTTTATAGTTCCATCTGATAATTGTTGTTGAATTTTTCATCGTATAAATGTAGAAAATTCACTATTTTCTTTTGCCGATTGACACGGATCATCGTCAATCTTAGGGCCGGAGGCTATAATAGAGCCACCATCGCTCAAGGAGGAGAAAAAATGAAATCGATGTTGCTGAAAATGCTGGCCATTGTCGCCCTGTTCTGGAGCGGGTCCGTTCTGGCAGAGGAGCCGATTCGGATCGGGGCCCTGGTCTCCGCCACCGGACCGGCTTCGTTCATCGGAGATCCGGAGCTCAAAACACTTCGGCATTACGTCGAAAAGATCAACGATACAGGCGGTGTCGCGGGCCGCAAGCTGGAGCTGATCGCCTACGATACCGGCGCCAATCCCAAGAAGGCGGTCACCTTCGCCAAGCGGCTTCTCTACAAAGACAAGGTCGCCGCCATCATCGGCCCCTCCACCACGGGAGAGACCATGGCCGTCATCCCGTTGATCCAGAAATCGAAGATCCCCATGCTCTCCATGGCCGGTGGGGTTCCCATCATCGATCCGGTCAAAAAATGGGTCTTCAAGATCGTCGCCACCGACCGGATGGCCTGTCAAAAGATCATGGAACACATGAAAGCCCATCAGATCTCCAAGATCGCCATGCTCTCGGGCAGCGGCGGCTTCGGCAAGTCGATGCGCAAACAGTGCAAGATGGTGGCCAAGGATATGGGGATCGATATCCTCGCCGATGAAACCTACGGCAAGAAGGATACCGACATGAGCGCCCAGCTGCTCAAGATCAAAAACACTCCCGGTGTCCAGGCGGTCCTCAACCCCGGATTCGGTCAGGGGCCTGCCATTGTGACCAAGAACTTCAAGCAACTGGGACTCAAAATGCCCCTCTATGAATCTCATGGTGTCGCTTCCAAAAAATATATCGAGATCGCCGGTGATGCCGCCGAAGGGGTCTATGTGGTTTCTCCGCCGGTCGTGGTGGCCGCCAAGCTCCCCGACACCAACCCGGTCAAAAAGGTCTGCCTGGCCTACAAGAACGAGTATGAAAAGACCTTCCACACTCCCGTGGCCAGCTTCGGAGGCCACGCCTACGACTCCCTGTACGCCATCGCCGACGCCGTCAAACGCAAAGGGACCTCTCCCGCGGCCATCCGGGACGGCCTGGAGAGCCTGCACAATTTCGTCGGCATCGACGGGGTGGTCAATATGAGCCCCACCGACCATCTGGGACTGGACACCAAATCGGGTCTGGTGATGCTGCAGATTAAAAACGGCGATTGGAAATTGGCGGAATAACTGAACGTTATGTTATTGGCATATTGGGGTATTGGTGGATTGGGAGAGGGTGAGAGGGTGAGATCGCGCTTCACGCTGGTAGGAAGGTGGGGAGGTATAAAACAGAACCCTTCTCACCTTCTCACCTTCTCACTTTCTCACCAGAAATTCCTGTCTCACTCCTCACTCCCCACTCCTCACTCGTTTTTCGCTCCTGGGGGCGAAAAATGACCGAACTTTTCGCCTTTCTCCTCACCGGTCTGACTGTCGGTTTCGTCTATGCCCTGGTTGGGATGGGCTTTACCGTCATCTACAACGCCAGCGGGATCATCAACTTCGCCCAGGGGGAGTTCGTCATGGCCGGGGGGATGATCATGGTCTTTCTGCTGGCGGGAGGCATTCCCTATCTGCCCGCCTATCTCCTGGCGATCGGGCTGACGGCACTGCTTGGGGTACTGCTCTGGAAACTCACCGATCTCTCCCGGGACAGCTCCCAGGAATCCCTGATCATCCTCACCCTGGGCTACGCCATCTTTCTGCGAGGCGCAGCGGAGGTGGTCTTCGACAAGGAGCTTCATACCCTGCCTCCCCTGCTCGGTGAGGGGCATCTGACGATCCTGGGGGCGACGCTCAGCTATCAGGCACTGCTGGTGATGGCCGCTTCGGTGCTCATCGTAGCGGGGCTCTGGTTTTTCTTTCGCCGGACCCGCACCGGCAAAGCGATGATCGCCGTCTCCCTCGACCCCGACGCCGCCAGGCTCATGGGCATCAGCCTCAAAAAGATCTGGGTCCTCAGCTTCTCCCTGGCCGCCGCCATCGCCTCCGTGGGAGGCATCCTCCTCACACCCATCACCTCCACCAACTACGAAGTGGGGATCATGCTGGGGCTCAAGGGATTTGCCGCGGCGATCACCGGCGGGCTCTCCAATCCTTTCGGTGCCGTCGCGGGGGGATTGATCCTGGGGATCATGGAGGCGTTGGTGGCGGGCTATCTCTCTTCGGAGTACAAAGACGCCGTCGCCTTCGTCATCATGCTTCTGATCCTCTTTTTCCGGCCCGGCGGCCTCTTCAGCCATCGGGGAGTCCAACGGGTATGAGAGCACTGGCCCGACGCTGGAACCTGCGCCCCGCCCTGGGAGTGACCGCCCTGATCCTGGCCCTTGTGCCGTGGATGCTCAGTAACGACTTCTATTACGAGATCGCCATCCTCGCCCTTTTCAACGCCATGATCGCCGTAGGGCTCAATCTACTGATGGGTTATGCGGGGCAGATCAGCCTGGCCCACGGGGCCTTCGCCGGGCTGGGCGGCTACATCGCCGCCATCCTGACGGGACGCTACGGCCTGGCGCCGCTCTTCTCCATCGCCGTCAGCCTGGGGATTATGGCACTCCTGGCCTACGGGCTCGCCCGGCCGATCCTGAGGCTGCGGGGCCACTATCTGGCCATGGCGACCCTGGGGGTGGGGATCATCGTCTCCATCATCCTCAACAACGAAGAGGAGCTCACCGGCGGAACCGACGGGATGAGTGTGGAGAGCTTTTCCCTTTTCGGCCACACCTTTACTGAGAGCTGGGAGTGGTATCTCCTGGCGGCCCTGCACCTGTTGGTCCTCCTCTGGCTGGCCCAGAACCTCATCGAGTCCCCTTTGGGACGGATCCTCCGCAGCCTTCACGACTCGGAACGCGCCCCGGCCAGCGTCGGGGTCAACGTGGCCCGCTACAAGAGTCTGGTCTTCGTCATCTCCGTGGTCGTCGCTGCATTGGCAGGCAGTCTTTACGCTTTTTTCTCCGGGTTCATCTCTCCTCAGGAGGCGGGATTCAACCGTTCCATCGAACTGGTGGTTATGGTGGTCCTGGGCGGGATGGGGCGTCTCTATGGTGCCGTCATCGGTGCGGTGATCCTGACGCTGCTCCCCCAGCTTCTGACTTCCTTCGAAGACTACCAGACCCTCATCTACGGTGCCATCATCATCGGAGTGATGATCTTCATGCCGAAAGGGATCGTTTCGCTTTTTGATCGGTGGAGGAGAAGGGGATGAAATTTATCGGAAAACGAGTAACAAGTAACAAGAAACTAGTAACCAGAGTTCTTGGTGAGAGGGTGAGATCGCGCTTCGCGCTGGTGGGAAGGTGGGAAGGTACAAGACAAAAACCTTCTCACCCTCTCACCTTCTCACCCTCTCACCCTCATAAAAAAAAGCGTTGCATAGCAACGCATACAAAAATTACTAGTTACTCGTTACTAGTTACTAGTTACCCCTCCCAACGGGAGGAAAAAGATGCTTGAGATCCGCAACCTCACCAAACGCTTCGGAGGCCTGACGGCAGTGGACGACATCAGCTTCCGGGTGGCCAAAGGGCACATCCACGCCGTCATCGGCCCCAACGGAGCGGGCAAGACCACGCTGGTCAATACCATCAGCGGTGTCTACCGCAGCGACGGGGGGAGCGTCTGGCTCGACGGAGCGGACATTACCGACACCCCCACCGATCAGCTGGTCTACCGGGGGATCTGCCGCACCTTCCAGAATCTGGAGATCTGCGGCGGCATGACAGTGCTGGAGAATGTGATGCTCGGCTTCGACCGCTATCTGAGCAAGGGACTTTGGCCCACGCTTCTGCGTTCACGAAGGCTCCTGGAAGATGAGAGGCGCTATACCGAACGGGCCATGCATCTGCTGGGACTTATCGGGATTCGCGACTATGCCCATCAGGAGGCACGCAACCTCTCCTACGGCATCCTGAAAAAACTGGAGATCGTGCGGGCGCTGGCCACGGGCCCGGAGCTGCTCCTGCTGGATGAACCTGTCGCAGGGCTCAACCCCAGGGAGACCGCCGAAGTGGCCGAGCTGATCCGCACCATTGTCGCCGATGAAGTGACCGTGATCCTCATCGAACACGATATGCGCATGGTCATGGATCTCTCCGACCGGATCACCGTCATGCATTTCGGCAAAAAACTGGCCGAAGGGACCCCGGAGGAGATCCGGAACGATCCGGAGGTGATCGAGGCCTATCTGGGAGGGAGGCGATGATTCTTCTTGTGGAAAATCTCTCCGTCAACTACGGCAGGATCGAAGCCCTGCGTGATCTCTCTCTTCATATCGACGAGGGAGAGATCGTGGCGCTCATCGGGGCCAACGGAGCGGGGAAGACCACGTTGCTGCGCACCCTCAGCGGACTGGTGACTCCACGGAGCGGAAAGATCGAATACCTGAGAAAGGAGATCACCCGCCTTCCCTCCGACAGGCGTGTCGAGGCGGGGATCTCCCAGGTGCCGGAAGGTCGGGGGCTCTTCGCCACACTTACCGTCGAGGACAATCTGCTGCTGGGAGCCTATACGCGAAAGGATCAAAAGGAGATCGTCCGCGACCTGGAAGAGGTCTACCGTCGTTTCCCGATCCTGAAAGAGAAACGCAAAGCCTATGCCGGCACTCTCAGCGGCGGTCAACAGCAGATGGTCGCCGTCGGCCGGGCCCTGATGAGCCGCCCGAAACTGCTCCTGCTCGACGAGCCCAGCATGGGCCTGGCTCCTGTCATCGTCGAAGAGATTTTTGAAACGCTGATGCAACTTCGGGAAGAGGGGACCACGATCTTCCTCGTCGAGCAAAACGCCCATCTGGCCCTCGATCACTCCGACAGAGCCTATGTTCTGGAGAATGGTCGGATCGTCCAAGCAGGGGGCTCGGATGCACTCCGCAAAGATGAGAGCGTCCAAGCCGCCTATCTCGGTGGATGAGAAGGAAACACCCCAAATATTCTCTCAACTAATATTCAAATAATTCTACGGTAATAACTGAGTAAGTCTCTTTTGCGACAATTCTATTCCACCAAATAGAAAGGAAAGCAAATGAAACTACTTGAAAAGATCTTCATCTACTCCATGATCGTCATTGGAGTCACCCTCTACCAGATCGTGATACGACTCTCCAATCTCGGTATGGATATCCGCGGGAAAGAGGCTCTGCCCACTGCAGAGAAAAAACCGAGAACGGCTTCAGGAATTCTGCGTCACAAAGCCGCATGAGGCAAAACCTCCACTTCTATAAATGGATCATGTCAGGATTTGGAGAGTCATCTACCAATCATCAAATTCAATGTGACATCAGAGATAGCAAAATATCGTTCGGCGGCAAATCCCCAATTTTTGGGGTTTCTTTCTTAACGTATAAAGTATTAAAATTGATAATAGACAGCACCAATGAATTGGTGAGTTTTTAATTTCACTGGCATCTCAACATCCCCGTAACCAGGAAGAAGTGAACCAGTTTTTGTTCCTAAATTGCTGTAGCGATATTCCAGGCGTATATGGACATGTTTTCCAAAAGCTTTTTCAAGGCCGCCACCAAATACACCTCCGTGATAGTGCGCAGTATAACCATCAGTAGGCATGGAACCAGCTGGCCCACCATATAGATCCACATCAGCGCCCCCATACCCTACCGTCAGGTATGCCAACGTATCCCAGGAATCAAAGCGATATCCTGCTCTAATTCTCAATGAATATATGTAATTGATCTCCGAACGACCTGCAGATGTGGCACCGCTAAAATCCTCAAACGATCCTTTCGATCCACTCATCATGAAGTCAGCTTCTAAACCCAAAAGATAGTTTCCGAAGTATCGCTGATACCCTGCAAGAATCCCGGCAATACTCCCATCTGGATCTGAGTCCCCTCGAGGTGCGAATTCACTTCCACCCCATAAATATCTATGCTCGGCTTTACCGTTAAGATAACCGGCTTCCAGCCCTATATAAAAACCACCATCATCATTTATTGCCGGCACAACATCACCGCCCCCTAATGCAAACGTACTCATTGCCAGCACAGTCGACATCGAAAGTACCACTTTCTTCATTTACCCCTCCCTAACTTAATGAACTAAAGATACATTAACAAAATAGTCATTTATTTTTACTTAAAAAGATAATGAATAGTTAACAATAGATTAGGGGTTTACATGTTGGCCCAGTCGAAGTAGGTGCGGGCTTTGAGGATCTGGGGATAGCCGAAGCGGTGCTCTCCCTCTTTGTTACGCAGGACGATCCCCTCCTCGTCGGCGGACTCGAGGATCCCTTTGAGCTTCTCCCCGCCGGCGATCTTGAGCTTGACCCGCTCTCCGACGGCATTTTGGAAATGGCGCGGTTTTTTGAGAGGCCGTTCGATCCCGGGGGAGCTCACTTCCAGGAAGTAGTTGCCGCTGACGGGGGGATGGACATCCAGCAGAGGGGAAAGGTCGTTGGAGATCTCGGCGCAGGTGTCCAGATCCACCCCGCCCTCTTTGGTGATGTAGACACGGTAGATGGTCTGATCGTTCTCGTTGACCGTCTCAGTATCGTAGAACTCCGCGCCGTGGCTGGCGACGATTTTGGCGATCTGATCTTCAAGAGGCATCGCCGATCTCCTTTTCGATCTTTTTGAAGAGTTCGTCGATTCGGCTGATCCGCTCCAGCTCGTCATCGAACTCGAAGGTGAAGTTGGGGGCCTTGTACCACCCCTCTGCCTCTTTGATATAGGTCTTGAGATAGCCGGCGACCTTCCGCAGCCGCCGCAACACCTCTTCCTGCTCCTCGGGTTCGATCCCGGCAGGATCCAGAAAGACCCGGGCGTCGTAACGTCCCCGGGAGCAGAGTACCTCTGTGACGTTCAGGGCGTTGATCCGCTCGTCGTCCAGGGTCCCCAGGGCTTCGGGGATCAGTTCGCGCAGGACCGATTCGGTCCGTTTGCGCTTGATCTCTGCCTGGTTCATAGCGTCGCCTGTTCCTCCACCTCTTTGAAGGTCTCGATGACATCACCCACTTTGATGTCGTTGAAGTTCTCCAGCATGATCCCGCACTCGAAACCGGCCCGGACCTCTTTGGCATCTTCGGTGAAACGCTTGAGGGAGCTGATGCGGCTCGTATAGACCACCACGCCATCACGGATGAGCCGGGCGCCGGCATTGCGCTCGATGACACCGTCGGTGACCATACATCCGGCGATGGTCCCGACCTTGGCCACGGTGAAGGTCTCCCGTACTTCGGCCTGGCCGGTGACCTCTTCGGTGACGACCGGGCTCATCAGACCTCCCAGCAGCGCTTTGACATCGTCAATCAGGTCGTAGATGATGGAGTAGGTCTTGACTTCGATCCCCAGATCCTCGGCCTTCTTCTTGACCGCACCGGTGGGGCGGACATTGAAGCCGAGGATCAGCGCATTCTCGCTGGCGTCGGCCAGGAGCACGTCACTCTCGGTGATCCCGCCGACTCCTCCGTGGATGATGTCGACTTTGACCTCTTCGTTCTTCAGATCCGCCAGCGCCGATTTGATCGCCTCCAGGGATCCCTGGACATCGGCTTTGACCACCAGGGGAAGTTTCTTGATCTTCCCTTCGGCGATGAGGCTTCCCAGTTCGTCGATGGAGACCTTGGTGCTTTTGGAGAGCTCTTTGGCCCGGGCGTACTCTTTGCGTTTGTCCGCCAGCTCCTTCGCCTCCTTCTCGCTCTCCATACCCACCAGCACCTCGCCGGCCTGGGGCACGTCATGGAGTCCCACCACGGCGGCAGGAGTGCTGGGCCCGATCTCTTTGGCACGGCTGCCGTCGTCGAGGATCAGGGTCCGCACCCGGCCGTAGGTGGTCCCGACGATGACGTTGTCCCCCACGTGAAGGGTCCCGTTCTTGACGATGACGTTGGCCACAGGACCGAAGCCCTTCTCCACCGAGCTCTCGATGACGATCGCTTTGGCCCGGCGGGTAGGATCGGCGGTGAGTTCCATCATTTCGGACTGGAGCACGATGGTCTCCAGCAGTTCGTCGATCCCCTCGCCGGTGTGGGAGGAGACGGCGACGGTCTCGTACTCTCCGCCCCAATCCACGGGGAGAATGCCGATCTCCGCCAGCTGGGACTTGACATTGTCGATGTTGGCGGTGGGCTTGTCGATCTTGGTGATGGCGATGATGATGGGGACCCCGGCCGCCTGGGCATGGGCGATGGACTCCTTGGTCTGGGGCATCACCCCGTCATCGGCCGCGACGACAATGACGGCGATATCGGTCGCCTGGGCTCCCCGTGCCCGCATTTCGGTAAAGGCGGCGTGGCCCGGGGTGTCGATGAAGGTGATCTTCTCCCCGTCTTTTTCCACCTGATAGGCACCGACGTGCTGGGTGATTCCTCCCGCCTCTTTGGCGGCCACTTTGGTGGAGCGGATATAGTCCAGCAGCGAGGTCTTTCCGTGGTCAACGTGTCCCATGACGGTGATGACCGGAGGACGGGGCTCTTCGACGGTATTGGGCTCGGCATCGTAGGCGGCGACATAGTCCAACTCATCCAGAGGGTTGATGGTCTCGACCTGTACATCAAACTCTTCGGCCAGGATCTCGATGGCATCTTTGTCGAGGAAGTCGTTTTTGGTCACCATGGTTCCCAGGGCGAAGAGGACCTTGACCACTTCGCCGACACTTTTGCCGACCTTCTCGGCGAACTCATAGACACGAACATCTTCGGGGATTCTTACCACGCTGACCTTTTCTGTATTCTCTTGTTTGGTATATTTTCTACGGCGTCCGCCGCGGCGGATATTGCGCCCGCCGGGACGGTTGGGGAAGTTGCGCTGCGGCATACCGCCGATCCCCTGAGCAGCCCGCCGTTTGGCTTCGGCACGACGGCGCTCCTCCTGACGCTGCTGCTCCTCGAAGATGGTCTTGTCGGAAAAATCCAGCAGGACCACCTCCTGCTCCTCGAAGAGCTCCACAGATCCTCCCAGATCCCGCTCGCCCAGGATCTCCAGCTTTTCGCCAGTGGATTTGGCTTCGGCGGGAGTCTTCTTTTTCTTCTTTTTGGAAGAGGCGCTGGGAGAGACGTTGGATAGGGAGATCTTTTTCTCCCGGCTCGGAGCCGGCTTCGCCTTCTTGACGATGGTAATCCCTTTTTTGCGCAAGGGGGCACGCCGCAGAGGTGTCTCCGCTTCCTCTTCGGCCGTTTCGGCACTCTTGCGGGCGGTGGCGGTGATCCCTTTGCGGACCGTCGCACTCTTTTTCGGTGCGGCGGCCTCAACGGCGGGCGCTTCCTCTGCCGGGGTCTCGGCCACTGTCTCGACGCTTACGGCCTCTTCGGCACCCTTTTCACCCTCGGCTTCGGGAGCTGCCTTTTCAGCCTCGTTTTCGGCCGACGACGTTTTTCCGGCTCCCGGCTTCGGTAGAGCATCGGGCCAGCGTCCCGTCATCGCATAGTCCATCAGCATCGCTGCCTGGTCCAGGGTCACGGAACTCCCCGCAACTTTGACATCGAATCCAAGCTCTTTGGCTTTGTTCAGCAGCTCGCTGTTGGACATTCCGGCCTCGGCCGCAATCTCCTGGATCTTGACTTTATCACCCATCAGTGTAGCACTCCTTTAGTAGCTTGACAAAAGCCTCCTCCTCGATCCGGAAGCGTTTTGACAGTTGTTTGATCCTCTTCGTATTCTGACTGCAGGCGCGGCAGATATAACTGCTCCGGCCCTGACCGCGATAGGGTATGACCCGACCACCTTCAAACTGTATTCGGATTAATGTATGTTGGGGTTCTCTGTTTCTGCAGGCAATACACATTCGAATAGGATATTTTTTCACGGGCATTATACCAAAAAAGTCAGGACTTTCCTATGACGCCCGTATTATCTAGACCGTGGGTCATGACCCGGAACTGGGGAAAGCGTTCCGCCAAAGCTGTCGCCAGAGCATCGGCATCGTCGGCGTAGGCCAAATTGAAGAAAGTCGATCCACTGCCGGAGAGGGTGCTCATAAGCGCCCCGTGATCCAGCGCGGTCTTCTGGACATCAAAGAGTTCGGGCATCATCTTCATACGGCGCTCCTGATGGATCTTGTCTTTGGCAGCGATCCGCAGCAGATCCCAGGATTCGCTCATGAAGAGTGCGGTCATATAGGCTGCCCGCGAGAGGGAGTAGACCAGCTCCTCCTTGGTATACATCTTCGGAAGAACGTTGCGGGAGCGGTTGGTGGAGATTCTTCGGTCCGGCACCACCAGGACCGCCCGCAGATAGGCGGGAAGACGGCGTTTCTTGCTGTAGACTCTCTCCCCCTCCAGACAGGCGACATTGAACCCTCCCATCACCGCGGGAGTGATATTGTCGGGGTGATGCTCATAGCGTAGAGCGGTGTTGAGGATCTTGCGCTTGTTATATTTGGCTCCGGCGGCAACATGGGCGGCGGTGATGGCAGCGACGATCACCGCAGACGAACTTCCGAGCCCTCGGGAAATGGGGATGCGGTTGGTGAACTCGAAGCGAAAAACCGGCTGCTTGCCTCCCGTGAGGCGCCGGTACTGTTCGTTGAAGATATGGAGAAAGAGGGTGTTCTTTTTGATCTTGGGGTTGTCGGCCCCCTCCCCTTTGGTGGAGACACTCAGAAATCGGGAGGGCTTGATGACGATCTCGTTGCGCAGATCGATGGCGAGCCCCAGGGTATCGAACCCCGGCCCCAGATTGGCACTCGTTGCGGGTACACTGATAAACACATCGGGCCTTTAGACGGCAGGCAGTCGATAGTCGGGCCGGTTCTCCGGCTCCCGTTCCAGTGCCTCCAGCGAAGAGGGGAACGAGAACTCCTGCACAATGGTTTCCTCGAGAGGTTGCGTAATTATAGTCTCTTTTTCTTTGACGAAATAGAGCCGTCCCATGGCCTTGAGAGGCCGGCCGCCGTTGAGGGCGAAAGCGCTGACCGCTCCGAAAGGGATTCCCCGCAGCAGCCGCAGGGTCTCCAGGGCGATGTAGGTGAGTTTGATCCCCATCTGGCTGCCGGGACCGTTGACATAGAGGATCTCATCGAGTCTCTTTTCACGCAAGATGCGCTCCAGCTCCGGCAGCAGAACTTCGGAAGCGTAACCGTCGCGTTCCCAGCTGCGCTGCAGCTCACCTCCCTCATAAAGGGCAAACTGCAACGGAGAAGCAACGGGATTGATCAGGAGAGTCCGCTTAGGCAAAACACCGCTCATAATGGGGACTCCGGATCTGCTCCAGAGCCACAATCTCATAGTTGGCCGCGTCGGCCAGCAGCTTTTCCGTCAGGCGGTGATTGAGATCATGGCTGCCGGCGAAGGAGCGGTAGTGTCCCAGCAGGTTGTGACCGGTGACCATCATATCCCCCATGGCATCGAGAATCTTGTGGCGGACGAACTCGTCGGAATAGCGTAGTCCCTCGGGATTGAGGACCTTGTGTTCGTCCAGGCCGATAGCGTTTTTCAGGCTGGCGCCCAGGGCGAGATTCTGACTCTGAAGATACTGGATATCCCGGGCGAAACCGAAGGTTCTGGCCCGGGCGATCTCCTCCATATAGCTGCTCAGAGTGAAATCGAAAGAGAAACGCTGGCGGCCGATGGCGGGATGGTCGAAATCGATCTCGAAATCGAAGGAGATCTCCTCGGAGGGCTCCAGACGGACGTACTTCTCTCCCTCCCGGATCTCCACCGGCCGACGGATCTTCAGAAAGCGCTTGGGCTGCTCCAGAGTACGGATCCCCGCCTCCTGGAGCAGCAGACAGAAGGAGACGGCACTGCCGTCCATAATGGGCATTTCATTGCCCTCCAGGACGATCCGGAGATTGTCGATTCCGTGGGCGTAGAGGGCCGATAGGAAATGCTCGATGGTGGAGATATAGCCGTCGGGGGCTCCGATGACCGTGGCCATTCGGGTATCGATGACAGCAGAGGGGCTCAGGGGAATGCTTCGGCCCAGGTCGCTGCGGTAGAAGATGATGCCGCTGTCGGCATCGAGAGGCTCAATCCTCAGACGGATCGATTCGCCCTTGTGAAGGCCGATCCCCACCACTTCGGTGGGTTTGGCGATAGTCCGCTGGTGCATTCCTTCCCTTCGTGCCGCTCGGGCGGAGTTATTGTGCATATTATAGCCAAATTTTTATCAACGCTTTTTTGCCCGGCCGATGATCCGGTCCGCCTCCCGAAAAACGGCATCAATGTGGCTGTTGATCCAGTTCTGTTTCATCCAGTCCATAGGCCACACCTCCACGCCCTGGACCAGAACCCCGAAATGGAGATGGTCCCCCAGGGCCAGCCCCGTCTTGCCGGTCCGGGCGATCACCTGTCCGGCCCGGACATGCTCCTTTTCGCTGACCAGAACCGAGGAGCAGTGGCCGTAGAGCGTGTAGAGACCGAAGCCGTGGTCCAGGATCGGCATATTGCCGTAGATACCGTTATAGCCCGCGAAGACCACCGTTGCCGGATTGGAACTGATGATCGGAGCATGGCTGACACTGGCCAGATCGTATCCCAGATGATAGGAGCGGGAAACCTCCCGGTTGCGATCCCGATAGTAGTAGTGGCGTTCGTCCCCGAAATCGGCCACCCGTTTGGCACTCTTGAGCGGGTAGAAAGCCTTCAGTCGCCAGCGGGAGAAATCCACGGGGCTGGGAGCGGCAGTGTAATGATGGATCAGTGCTTCATTGCGTTGTCGCATCCCCTCATTGATCGCTTTGAAGCGCCGTAGAGGATCGGTGAGTGCCTCGATCTTGGGATCGAGTCGGGCGACCTCGGCGATTTTACCCCGGAGAAACCGGTCACTGAGGCGTATCCAGGAGACCCGGTAGCTCCTGCCGATACGCTCGAAAGCGATCTTTGCTTCGGTCCGGTTGCCGGCCTTGTCCACCGCCACCACTTTCGGATCGAAGATCTCGTTACGGAACGGCCAGGCCAGCAGCGTGGCCCAGTAGCCTTTGGCCCGGTAGGGGAGGACCCGGAAGCGCTTTTTCCCCACCTGGACATAGGCATCTTTCAGATGCTCGTCCGTCGCCCGGAAGATCACCAGACCGCTGCCGCCCCGGACTACACTGGGGCTCCGGGCGACGATCCCCACTCGCGGAGGGCGGGTATCCACCAGGACTTTCGCTTCTGCTGAGACGACATTTCCCCGCCCCAGATTCCAAAGACTCCGGTCTCTCACCTCCACCTTCAGATGCCAGGGGGCCTTTTGGGGGTCGAGTCCGCTCTGTTTGGGAAGGGTGACAGCGATCTCACTCTCGCGGACCGGTGTCGTGAAACTCCCCGAAGCGACGGTCAGCTCCTGTTTCCCGTCGCTGAGGACCGCCCGATAGCTCCCCAGGCCCTGATTGTCCCGAATCGGTACTTTGATCGCTTTGCCGGGAGCCCAGAAGAAACTCGGCTTCAGCTCTACCGAGGGAGGGATTCGCTCGAAACGGGGGGAGAGAAAGAGATAGCCTGCTGCACCGGCAGCCAGAAGCAGGAGAAAGAGCCAGAGCCAGCCTCCCCGTTTTTTGCGTCGGCGTCCATATCCGTAATTGCGTCTCATTGTGTCGTCACGACTCCTTCCTCTTTGATCATTTCCAGGAGCCGCTCAATCAGCTCCCGGGTCGGCAGTGTATCCGTCTCGAAACCGGCGGCGACGGTATGCCCCCCGCCCCCGAAGGCCTGAGCGATCCGCATCACATCGGCTCCTTTGGAGCGCAGAGAGACTTTGCGACTGCCGGAGCGCTCCACCACCATGATCGCCACTTCGACAGTCACCAGAGAGCGGGCATAGTCCACAATCCCGTCCAGATCGTCGTACCGGGCTCCGGTCGCTTCGAGATCCTCCCGGGTGACTATCATCACCGCCACCTGTCCTCCCAGGTAGAGCTGCAGCGATTCCAGGGCTCGCCCCAGAACCCGCAGCGAGGCCAGGGAGCGGCGCTGAAGCATCGCCTGGGCCACGCTGCCGGGCTCCACCCCACGAGCGATCAGCTCTCTGGCCACTTCGAAACTCTCTTCGCTGACGTTGGCGGTGGTGAAGTAGCGGGTATCGGAGATGAGCGCCGCGTAGAAGGCCTCGGCACTGCCCCCGGGAATCTCGAAAAGGGGCTCCAAAAAACGGTAGGCCACCTCGGAGCTGCTCACCGCCTCCGGCCGAACCAGATTGAGCGTTCCGAATCTCGTATTGCTGGGGTGATGATCGATATTGATGATCCGGCGCCCTTCCACATCGAAACCCAGTCGGTCCAGGCTGCCGCAGTCACAGGTGATGATCAGCGAATTGTCGTAGTCGATCTTCTGTTTGATCCGCCCGAACCCTTCGAGAAAATCGAGGTGTCGGGGAAGCTCACGGGTCGCGTTGGCAATCTCCACCCGGTACCCCTCTTTTTTGAGGAGAAGGTAGATACCCAGAGAGGTTCCGATGGCATCGGCATCGGGGTGGATATGAGAGAGGATGGTCACCGCGGAATGATCCCCGAGAAGCTGAAGAAACTGCTCCCGTTCTTTAGGGGAGAAGTGGAGTTTCTTATCGTGCTTCACGCATCGACCTTCATGGAGAGGTCGGGCCAGGTCGCCTGATGGATGATACTGCCGGAGCTGATAGCGTCGACTCCTGTCTCGGCGAGGGAACGGATCGTTTCAAGGGTGACGTTGCCGCTGGCCTCCAACAAGATATGAGGATAGCGCTCATTACGTAGATTGACCACTTCCCGGATCGTCGCACTATCCATGTTGTCACACATCACGATATCGGCTCCCGCACTCATCGCCCGTTCCGCCATGGCGAAATCTTCACATTCGATCTCGATCCTGGCGGTGAAGGGGATCTTGCACCGCACCTCTTTCATGAATCGGTCCAGATCCCCGATGGCCCGCAGATGGGTATCCTTGAGCATCAGGCAGTCGTCGAGCCCCATGCGGTGGTTCTGCCCGCCGCCGCAGCGTACGGCATACTTCTCGAAGGCCCGCAGACCCGGACGGGTCTTGCGGGTATCGAGCAGGACACAGCCGGTCCCTTCCAGTTCGGTGACGTACCGGGCCGTCAGGGTGGCAATGCCGCTGGCGTGCAAGGCCAGATCGAGGATCGTCCGCTCCAGCGAGAGCAGATCCCGTGAATCCCCCTTGATCTCCAGCAATCGATCTCCGGGAGTGAAGCGCTCTCCGTCCCGAATTTTCCACTCCAGCTCCAAGGGGTAGATCCCAGCCAGCGCCTCGATATACTCCCGCCCGGCGAAGACCCCTTCGCTTTTGGCCAGGATGTAGGCGCCGAGGGGACGCGATTCGCTGATCCGGGCGAAGAGATCTCCCCGCCCCAGATCCTCCTCGACGGCACGGTGGACGAAATCTTCGATCAGATGCTGGGAGACAGTCATCGGATCTCCAGCATACGTTCCAGAGCGAGTTTCGCGTAATGGACCGTCTCCTCGTCCACATGGATCTCGTTGAGGGGGATGCCGTCCTCGATGGACTTGAGGGCACGGTAGAGATCCTCCAGAGTCGTTTCGTTCATCGTCGGGCATTCGGGCTTGGTGGAGGAGAGGACGTAGGTGTTTTTCTTGCGCATACGGTGGACGAGATTGTACTCGGTCCCCACCGCCACTTTCTGCTCGGGATCGAGTTCCTTGACATACTTGATCAGCTGAGAGGTGGAGCCGACGAAATCAGCCGCCTGGACCACCTTGGGGTCGCACTCGGGGTGCACGGCGATTTTGATACCCGGGTATTTGCGCCGGTAGAAGTTGACATCGTCCACGGTAAAGAGCTGATGGACGGAACAGAAGCCGTTGAAGCAGAGCACGTCCGCCGCTTTGGGATCGCACCCCTCTTCGCCGATGACGCAGGATTTGAGCCCCATCATATTGGCCACGTTCTGCCCCAGACAGCGGTCGGGAACGAAGAGGATCTTCTTGCCGCTCTCGAGACCTTTTTCGATGATCTTGACGGCGTTGGAGCTGGTACAGACCAGGCCACCCATCTTGCCGACCTTGGCCTTGACGGTAGCATCGGAGTTGATGTAGGTGATGGGCAGGAGCTCCTCCCGGCTCACCCCGCCCTTTTCGATCGCTTCGACCGTGTCGTCGTAGTAGCTGCCGTCGATCATTCGCGCCATGGCGCAGCAGGCGATTTTGGGCATCAGAACCCGTTTTTCGGGAGCGATCACCTTGACGCTCTGCCCCATAAAACCCACGCCGCAAAAGACCACCCAGGGATTTTCGTCGGCCTGGCATTTGCGGGCCAGTTCCAGACTGTCCCCGGTGATGTCTGCCATCTCGAAAACCTCATCCCGCTGATAGTAGTGGGCCACCACTGTCACGGGAAGCTCTCGTTTCAGGCGCTCGATCTCGGCGCGATAGTCGATACTCATCGTTTGGACCACCTTTGTGTGAAAGTTCCTGAATTATACACTATTCCTTTTTGGGTAAAATAGCGATCCGAAAACGAAACCCTATCGTAAAAAAATTACCCCGTATGGAACGAAAGGTCTTCCTGTGACACAGCTCCTCTCCAACCTCAATATCCAGCTCTACCTCGCCGCCTATCTGATCGCCGGTATCCCCTTCGGCTATCTGTTGGCCAAAACCTTCGCCGGGGTCGATATCAAGCAGGAGGGCAGCGGCAACATCGGCGCCACCAATGTCCTGCGGGTCCTCAAACAGCGCGATCCCGCCCTGGCCAGAAAGCTGGGAGCGGCCACGCTCTTCCTCGATGCCGTCAAAGGGGTCCTGGTCCTCCTGGTCGCCAAGTGGTTGGGAGCTTCCCCCTCCACCCTCTGGACCATCGCTGTTCTGGCGGTCTGGGGGCACTGTTTCAGCATTTTCCTTGGCTTCGAAGGGGGCAAAGGGGTCGCCACCGGCTTCGGGGTCCTGCTCTTTCTCCTCCCCGTTCCGACCCTGATCGCTCTGGCCGCCTGGGCTGTCGCCGCCAAGACGATCAAAATCTCCTCCCTCTCCTCCCTCATCGCCCTGGCCACGCTGCTGCTTGCCAGCTATCTGCTCTACCCCGCAGGTATCCCCGGCATCGGTACCCACGCCCCGGTCTGGATCATCGCGATCACCGTCTTTTATAAGCACATCCCCAATCTCGTCCGCCTCTTCAAAAAAGAGGAAGCCCCCGTCGCATGAAAATCGAGATCCGCTCCCTCGAGATCGACGCCGTGATCGGTATCCTTCCGGCAGAGCGTCAAACCCCCCAGAGAGTCATCGTCGATCTGGAGGCGGAGTATCGCTACAAAGAGGGGGAGTATCTGGACTATGCCGCCATCGCTGAGTTGATCCGGCAAGAGCTTGTCGACAGGAAATTCGGACTGCTCGAAGAGGCCCTTCTGGCACTCAAGGAGCGGATCTTCGAAGCATACCCCCTCGTCGAGAGCCTGAAGTTACGCCTGGAAAAACCGGAGATCCTCCCAGATTGCCGTGTCGCCGTCAGTGAGTGCTGGAACCGTATCGATTTCTGAAAAATCACTCTGACAAACGATCGTCATTCCAGACTTGATTCGGAATCCAGGGCTTGGATGATCAGTCCCGCTGTCTATCCTGAACTAAGTTCAGGATGAGGAAATCCATACTCGGCTTTCAAAGAGCATAGTGAATGGCACATCCAAAGTGACGTCAGTCCTTCGCGTTTTCTTTTTCTTTGCTTCGTTTCCTTTTTCTTTGTCGCGAAACAAAGAAAAAGAAATGAAGAGATAAACAGAAAGGGATCGATATCTCAACTGGCCCGTGGGATGGCAATCCCACGCTACTCGTCTTTCAACTCTTTAGAACCAAAAGTTTTCTGGAGCCCTTCGATCAATGCCTTTCTTTCGGCATCGCTAAGCCGTGCCTCCGGATGCATCACGGTATAGATCGCCGGAGGCATCTCTCCCTCTTTCAACTCCTTGGCCGCTTCATCCCCTTTGTTCTTCTCCTGCACACCCCAGAGCGAGACGTTGAAGTGTTCCCGCCCCTCGTTCACGTCATGGGTCACCAGCCAGGAAACGGGAGCTACGTTCGCATAGGCCGGCCAGCGGGTGTGGTTGCTGTGGCAATCGGCACAGGCCCGTGCAAAAAGGGCTTTGGTCTTTGGTGAATCCCATTGGGGTTCTTTGACCACAGGGGGATTGTAGTGATCCCGACCGTAGGGGACAAACTGGATGGCCACCGCCAGGAGGACCACCCCCGACAGAATCTTCATACTCTTTTTCATTCAACTGCTCCTGCTTTTGTGATTTGAGTGCTCTGAAAAACACGAGAGTTACGCTTGCGTCATCCTGAACTCGATTCAGGATCCATGGTTTAATGGGGATTCCAAGCCCTGGATTCCGGGTCAAGCCCGGAATGACGGTTGTTTTTCAGAGCACTCATTTAATTTTCGGAAGTGTGCCGACCGAAAATGAAACCGAAATGAAACGGCAGATCAGAGCACGACACGCACCCGCGTCCCCTCGCCCGGCCGGGAGTCGATCTGCAGTGTGCCGCCGTGCAGCTCCACCGCCCGCTCCACCAGCGCCAGGCCCAGGCCGAAGCCTTCGATCCGGCGGCTACGGGCGCTGTCGGCCCGGTAGAAACGTTCGGTGATCCGGCGGAGTTTTTGCGTCTCGATTCCGATCCCCCGATCCTCCACCGTGAAAGAGATTCCCTCCGGTCTTTTTTCCAGCCGGATACTCACTTCGGATCCGTCGTGGGAGTATTTGACGGCGTTTTCGATCACATTGGCAAAGAGGGCCCGCAACAGCACCGGATTTCCCCGATACTCTCCCACCGCCTCGATCGTTTCCCGAAAACGGATCTTTCGTTGGCGTGCCGCCGGCTCCAGCTGGGAGATCACTTCTTTCAGCAGATGCTCCAACCGGCACGCTTCGAAACTCTGTTCCACATTTTGACGGGTATAGCGGCTCAGCAGCAGCAGCCCCTCCGTCAGGCGTTCCATCCCCGCCGTCTCCTTCGCCAGCCGTTCCAATGTCCTCCGGTACTCCTCGGGTGTGCGCTCTTTGCGCCGGGCCAATTCGATCTCCCCCTTCATCACCGTCAGGGGGGTGCGTAGTTCATGGGCCAGGTCGCTGTTGAAACGCTCCAGAGTCTCCACCCCCTCTCTCAGACGCAGGATCATCGCGTTGTAGGCGTCGGTCAGGGCCTGGATCTCATCGTCCCGGTCGGGGGCGGGAATGGTTCGGGAGAAGTTGTCCACCCGCACCTGTCGGATCGAATCGGTCAGGAGATGGATCGGCTCGAAAATCCGTCCGATGAGACGCCATGCCATCCAGAGTAGAATCAGTGTCAGGGGGATCAGAACCGCCGCAAAGATCTCCATCATCTCCACCGTCTCGTTGGGGATCTTCAGTCTCTGTAAGACCACGGCACCGGGGAAGGGACGCTCGAACCGTTCCCAGTAGCAGGCATTGAGCCGCTCGCCTCCCTCCAGGAGAAACTCCTGGCCGCTGCTCTCCAGAGGACGGCAGATTTCCGGGCGGTAGCCGGGAGTCCGTGCGGCGATACGGCCGTTGCGTATGAGAGCGGCTTCGGTATGGGGTGGGAGATGCAGAAGGATGATGCCGTGCTGAACCACCTTTTGGTTCTCCAGCAGGTGCCCCTCGGCCTCCAGGGCCGTCTCCCGCAGCTCCGCCAGGACCTTGTGCCGCAGATTCTGTTGGGAGAGAGTGTAAAAGAGGGCGGTAAAGGCTCCCATCAGCACAAAGAGCACCAGTGCGAAACGCAGCATCAGCCGCTTGCGCAGGCTCACGGGTTGTTTAGACATCGAGAATGTACCCCATTCCCCGGCTGGTACGGATCCGATCTTTTCCGATCTTCTTTCTCAGATTGTAGATCGTCACCTGAATGACATTGCTCTGAAGAAAATCTTCACTCTCCCAGAGATGCTCTTCGATCATCCTTTTGGAGACCGGGGCACCGCGATGTTTCAGCAAAAAGAGCAGAAGGTCGTACTCTTTGCGCTTCAGAAGCAGCTCCTCTCCCTCCAGAAACACCCGGCGCTCCGCCAGATCGACCTGCAGGGGACCCGCGTCGATCCGGTTGCCGCCGCTGCCGAGACTCCGCCGATAGAGCGCCCGGATCCGCTCGATCAGCTCCTCGATACTGAAGGGTTTGGACAGATAGTCATCGGCCCCTTTTTTCAACCCCTCGATCCGGTCCTCCGTCTCTCCCCGGGCCGTCAGCATCAGCACGGGAACCTCGTTTCCCTCTTTGCGAAGACGCTCCAGCAGCTCCGGTCCGCTCAACCCCGGCAGCATCCAGTCGAGGATGATCAGATCGAAGGGCTCCATCTCCGCCCGGTAGAGCCCCTCTTCCCCGTCACCCGCCGTCACGCCACGCCACCCCTCCTCCTCCAGGGTCCGCTCCAGCAGCGAAGCGATGCCCGGGTCATCCTCCACGATCAATATCTTCATTGCATCCTCTCAACACTTAGCACTTGGCACATAGCACTTCACACTGTTTTGGATCATACCATAACCAACAACGGCAGATGGGCCGGCGCCCGATAGCGGCGATGAATCCCCCAGGTCCCCACGCCGCGGCTGACAAAGACCGCCATCCCCTCCACCCGGTGCAACCCCTCGAGAAAGGGCTGGCTCAGCCGTACCAGCCAGTGAAAGGGCCAGATCTGCCCGCCGTGGGTATGGCCGCAGAGAAAGAGCTCACTGCCGGCCCGCAGCGCATGGCGGTAATCTTTGGGTTGATGGGCGAGGAAAACAAGGGGGATCTTTCCCTCCTCCCCGGTATCCAGATGATCGTAACTCCGTCGTCGACCGAAGAACGGGGCGAAACGGTCGGGCAGTCCCGCCAGCTCGATCTCTACGCTGCCGATACGCAGACGCTGCCGCCGCGAATCCAGGATCGTGATCCCCGCCTTTTCCAGCAGTGTGACCAGGGGACGGTATCCATAGACCTGATCGTGATTTCCGCTGACGAAAAAGGTGGGGGCTTCGAGGGCTCCCAGGAGGGGAATCAGCGAACGGACCCGACTCACCGGCGCATCGATCAGATCGCCGGTCAGGGCGATCAAATCGGGGGCGCTTTCATTGATACGCTCCACCAGGCGCTTCAGGTCGGCGGCCCGGTGGCGGGGGGAGAGGTGCAGATCGCTCAGATGGAGGATTTCCAACCCTCTGAGGATGTCGCACCGGGTCGCGATCTCGATTCGTTCGACGGGAACGCGATGCATCGGGAACCGATCACTTCGTCCTGAGATAGACGGTGATATCCACGGCATCCCGAACCGTCAGGAAGAGGAGTTTGGGGGGTTTGATCCCGTAATCACTCATGAGGATCCGAAAACGACCGGTCAGCTCCAGCTTGCTTCCTTTGCCGCTGATCTTCGCCGGGACCTTCACCGTGCGGCTTTTGCCGTGCAGGCTCAGCCTCCCCTCGATCAGATATCCGGAACCCCGGCGCCGGACCCGATCGATCCGGAAACGGATTTTGGGATATTTTTTGACCGCCAGCACCTCATACATATGCTGATCGCGCTCCTTGTTGTCCGAACGCAGATCCTTAGAGCGGATCCAGACGCTTCCCCGCAGGGTCGTAGGATCACCGGCCATCGTCAACGCGGCGTGGACCCGCCCCGTGGCGGGATCGATGGTGGAATCTCCCAGGACCTGGGTGTGGGCTTTGATATACCCCTTTTGCAGATGCAGCGAAGCGGCCGAAAGCAGGGTGAATAGACTCAGAAAGAGGACAACGGTCAGTTTTTTCATAGTGAATCTCCTTTTCATTAGAATGAACAGTGAATCGAACGCCTCGAAAAACCATCGTCATTCCGGACCGGATCCGGAACCCGGGGCTTCAAAGGCTCACGCGGCTATGGATCCTGAATCGAGTTCAGGATGACGGGTTCAAATCGATTCGGTTTTTCGAGAAGCTCGATTCTGCTTTCATTTCAGCGATTCTGCACGCTGAAGATGAAACGAACGTGAAACACGAAGCAGATGTCCGATCCCGTAGAGCAGTGCCGCCACGGCGACGACAAATGTGCCGCCGGAGAGCGCCGCGCCCAAGCCGGCTCCCGAGGCCCCCCAGCCGATGGCCAGCATCGCCGCGGCGACCCGGGAGAGTTCCCGTTCCCGGGTCAACCGGCGCAGGATCACCACGTTGTAGTAGGAGATCACCACCGGATAGACGGCCGCCAACACCAAAGGCAGCGCCAGGAGGTAGCTCAGATAGGCCCCGGCGAAGAGCCAGGCGATGAGCTGTCGGGAACGCCGCCATCCCAGAGGGAACCAGAGAGCCACTCCGACGCCCACGAGATGAAAGGCGGCGATTTCGATGCTGTGCCCGTCGCGCCAGATGGAGAGGGAAGCATCGCGGGAGAGGGTCTCGAAAAGCGCCGAATCGAAAAAGGCCCACAGCGCCATCGTCGCGATCGCCCCCGCCCCCAGAGGCGGCAGATCGGAGCCCCTGAATCTCCCTCCTGCCCAGGGGAGGAGGAGCAGTGCCGTGAGCGTCAGTCCGATCCCCAGAGGTCCCCGCCAGGCCACGGGAGTGGTAAAGAGCAGCGTCCCGATCAGATAGGAGAGGCCCAGGGCCCCTCCCATCACCGGGGCTCCCCCCTTACGCAGCAGCCGAACCATCAGCGGAGCGCTGGCTCCCATGGCGATTCCCAGAAGCCACAGTAGCACCCAGGAGAGAGTGGGATACTGCAGGGTGATCACGCCCTGCAGGATCAGCAATCCTGCCAGGCGCTGCCGCTCGCTGCCGGGAAGGCGGGCGCTCAGCACCGTGCCGATAATGCCGCCCAGAGGCAGCCAGAAGATCCGGGAGAGATCCGAATGGAAATACTCCACGATCCCGGTCTGGGCGATCAACAGGTAGTAGAGAAACTGCGCGGCGACCAGCAGTATCAGTGCAAACGTTTTCATCGTTCGATCCTTTGTGCATCTTTCCTTTCGGAGCTGTTGGCGGCCAACGCCTCTTCCGGTTGCTCACCCGGCGCTTTCGCCTCGGTGTGGAGAAAGAGAAAATAGAGATAGGCAAAGCCCAGGTCGTAGGCCGCCACCCCCCACCCCTCGATTCCCAACACTCCCGCCGTCGCCAGGGCGGCGAAAACGCCGCCGACGAAGAGGCGGATCAGTGCGGTGCCCAGGGTCAGGTCCCGGGAAGATTCCCGGCATCGCAGAGCCAGAAGGTGCACGGCGGCCGTCCCCGCCATAAAGGCGAAGATCACCCAGTGATCCCGCAGTGTAAAGGGCCATCCCAGCTGCCGGTAGAGCCACTCTCCGGCAAAGAGCAGGGCCAAAGCCCCCGTCCCGTCTCCGAGAAATCCCAGCAGGTTGTACCACTCCAGCCCCCGCCAGCTTGCGGGGATACGCCGGGGAATCCAGAGGAGAAAGGCCAGCAGCACCACGGCCCCGAAGAGGGTGCGAAGCTTCCAGTAGAACATCACCTCCCCGACCTTCCAGCCCGCCTCGGTGATTCCCGCCAGGCTCAGGACCAGGGCCATGGCCGCGATCCCTGCCGCAAAGAGCTGCACGAAACGCAGCGACGCGAGGCGGACGATCCGCTCCGCATAGAGCGAAAGTGCCAGGAACCCCACCCCCAGCCCCATGGCCAGGTGGGCGTGCCCCACCACCAGGTCGTTGCGGTGGAAAAGCCAGCGCAACTGGGGAATGAAAAGGATGTTCCCCTCCAGATCGACAAAGAGAAACGCCGCCACGGAGATTCCCAGGACCCAGCGGGCCGCCAAACTCAGATCGGCATCCCGCCACCAGCGCCAGAGCAGCGGCAGATAGAGCAGCGTCAGCCACTGGGCCGCCCACTCTCCCCCGTAGCTCAGGGGCCCCACGAAAAAGCGCCAGAGCAGGGTCAGCAGATAGCCCCCCAGGGGCACGATCCAGAAGATCGCCCAGCGCGCCCGGAAAGGCTCGCGGGAGAGGAGCTTGAGGGCCAGATAGTAGATCGGCAGCAGGGCGAAACTCATTCCCAGGGTGTTATCACCATGGGGACCTTTGAGGGTCTGGGTCACCGGCCCGTTGACCGGGTTCATCAGCAGCAACAGCGCCGCCGGGGCCAGCAGGGTCACCCCCAGCGAGACCCGCACCCAGAGCGGTAGCCGCTCGTAGCGTCGCACCGCTTTGAAGAGTGCGACGATATAGAAGAGCCCCGCCAGCGCCAGGAGAAAATTGAGCCGATAGTCGAAATCGTAGAAGGGCAGTCCCCGCCGATCTCCCAGCAGCAGCGTCAAAACCATCAGGATCAAAAAGAGATACCAGCTCAGGGCGTAGAGGTTGAGGTAGTGTAGAATCCGGGAAGGCAGAGGGCCGGCCTCCTTTTCGATCAGCAGAAAGGGCAGAAAGGAGAGCAGCAGGGGAATCGCCCCGTAGAGCATCAGCGAAATGTGCACCGAACGCAGGCGCAGGGGCTGCAGGATCCAAGAATCGGGAACCAGCCCCAGCAACTCGACGGAGACAAAGAGTCCCACCGCCACCGAAAGTGCCAATATCGCCATATTGATGGGCAGATGAATCGAGAGAAATTTAGACAAGACGGCCATCCTTGATGTCGATGATCCGGTCGGCCCGTTCCGCCAGGCGCCGGTCGTGCGTCGCCACGACCAGGGTCGTCCCCTCGTCGGCGATGCTTCGGAAGAGGTCGAAGACTTTTTCGGAGTTTTTCGAGTCCAGATTACCGGTGGGTTCGTCGGCGAAGAGGATCCGGGGACGATTGACGACGGCCCGGGCGATGGCCGCCCGCTGCCGCTGCCCCCCGGAGATCTCGTCGGCCTTTTTCCGCGCGATCTCCCCGATGCCCAGTCGTGCCAGCAGTGCCGGAATCTCCTGGCGACGCTCCCTGTCGGCGGCCAGGGCCACATTCTCGGCGATACTCAGATAGGGGATCAGGTAATGAAACTGAAACACGAAACCGATATAGCGGCGGCGGAAACGGTTCAGATCCCCCCACGCCTCGGGCGCTTTGCCTTCGATACGCAGCTCACCGGAATCGGGACGCAAGAGGGTCGAGAGGATCGCCAGCAGAGTCGATTTGCCGCTGCCGCTCTCGCCGGTAAGTGCCACGAACTCTCCGGGAGCGACCCGGAGAGAGATGCCGTCGATGGCCCGTTCCTGCCCGTAGAAGTGGATCAGATTTTTTGCCTCGATCATGCTCTGCTCCCCCGGGTGATCAGTTCCATGGGATCGATGCCCGAGGCCCGCCAGGCCGGCACGATCGCTCCCAGCACCGTCATCGTCAGAGCCGCGGCGCCCACCTCCAGCGCCAACGGCAGGGTGATGACGCCGTCCACATAACCCTGCAGCGCCGGCAGTCGCCGCAGGATCCAGAGGATTCCCAGGGCCGCCGCCAGCGCCGTCAGGTAGGCGACGATACCGACCATCAGCGTCTCCAGAAGGATCCGCCCCACGATGGCGGCCCGGCTGTGCCCCAGGGCACGGAGGATGCCGAATTCGTATTTGCGCTCCAGCATCGTCACGCTCATGATGGAGGCGATGGAGATCAGCCCCATCAGCAGGGCGATGGCGGAGATCACATCTGCCGACGTCTCGATGATCCGGAACTGATGGTAGTTCTTGACGAAGGCGTCGGTGCTTTTGACCTCGATCCTGTCGGAAAGCTTTCGAATCGCCTCCATCACCTTCCGGGCCGGCTGCGTCCCATCTAGATCGACGAAGAGCATCGACGCTTTTTTATGAAAGAGCGCTCCGGCATCCTCGAGGCTCAGAATCACCCCGCCGCTCTCGAAACCCGTCTCCGAACCGAAAACCCCCGAGATCCGGAATTTCCGATCTCCGATGGAGAGGGTGCTTCCCGTAAAACGCCCGGCGATCCCCTGTCCCACCATCGCCTCTCCTTTTTTGGGGTAATCTCCGGCGAGGATCTTGTAGCGGGACATTCGTCCCGGAGAGAGGCCGTAAACCGCCACGATGGGAAGACTCCCCACCGGGCTGGCCCCGACGATCATCGCCGTGACTTTGGAAACGCCGGGAAGCTTCGAGATCCGTGGGATCAACGCCGTGTCCACATCGCTGAAAAAGGTATCGGCGATACGGGCCTGAGTGACGATCAGGTCCCCGTCGCTGCGCAGGATCGTGCTGTAGGAGGAGACGATCCCGTGGGCCACGGCACTGATGAGAAAAACCGCGGTAATGGATACTGTCAGGCTGAGAAAAACCAGAAGGCTTCGCATGGGATTGGCCAGAAGCGCTCTGAAAGCATTGGTTAGCATCGATAGCCTTCTCTATTTGGAATCTCCCCGAAGGGGATCTGGAAAGCATCATAGAATGCGGGAATGAACTCAAGATGAAATCGATAGTGCAGAAAGCTCTTTTTGTGCTATAATTAAAAAAATCTTAAACTGAATGAAGGCTTAAAGATGAGAATTCTCATAATCGAAGATGAGGTGACTCTGAGCAAGACCCTGGCTGAAGGGCTCAAGGAGTACGGCTATCAGAACGACATCGCCGAGAGTCTGGCTGACGGTCGCTACTACCTGGATATCCGCAACTATGACCTGGTCCTGCTCGACTGGATGCTGCCCGACGGCAACGGCATCGACCTGATCCCCGAAATCAAGGAGAAGCGTCCCAAGACCGCCGTCATCGTCCTCTCCGCCCGGGATGACAAGGAGAGCGAGATCGAGGCGCTGAGGGCCGGGGCCGACGACTACATCAAAAAGCCTTTCGATTTCGACATTCTTCTGATGCGTATCGAAGCCAAACTCCGCTTCGGAGGCAGCAACATCATCGAGATCGAGGAGCTGGTCATCAACCCCGAAGAGGAGAAGATCATCTACAAAGGCGAAACGATCGAGCTCAAGGGCAAGCCCTTCGAGGTGCTAACCCATCTGGCGATGCACAAGGACCAGATCGTCTCCAAAGAGCAGCTTCTGGATGCCATCTGGGAGGAGCCCGAGCTGGTCACTCCCAATGTCATCGAAGTGGCTATCAACCAGATCCGTCAAAAGATGGATAAACCTCTCGGCATCGTCACCATCGAAACCGTTCGACGGCGGGGTTACCGCTTTTGCTTTCCTCAAAAAGCCTAAGACTCAACTTTCTCATCAAGCTCACCGCCTCGATGGCGGTACTGCTGAGCTTTTTTTCCATCATTCTCTATACCTATATCAACATCAATGTGGAGACAAGTCTCCGATCTTCCCTGATCAAACAGGCCAACTACCTCTTCGCCAAATATGACAACCTGGAAGAGGCGCTCAAAAAGCAGCAGACCCTGCTGCGCAGGACCCTCAAGATCAACGCCCGCATCGCCCAGGCCCCGGAGGCGGCCTATCGTCCGAGGCACTTTCAGCAGATTGTCCGGGACGGACACACCTACCTCCAGGCCTTTTTCCCCTACAATTTCCGACGGCAGCGCTATCTGATTCTCACGGCCGACATTACCCAGCAAAAACGGATGCAGCATCAGGTCTTTCGCGCTATTGTCCTGCTCAATGTCCTGGCCATGGGACTGATCATCCTCTACGCCTTTTTCCTCTCCAAAATGCTCCTCTCTCCGATCCGTTTCTTCTCTCAGAAGCTGGAGCGGATGAACGAAAACATTCTCGAACCGCTCGACCTGGAAAAGATTCCTCTGGAGTTCCGTCCCCTGGGACGATCCATCAATCAGCTGGTGGCAAGGATCAAAAGCTTTCTCCTCTACAAAAAAGAGCTCTTCGTCGGAACGGCCCACGAACTGAAAACGCCATTGGCGGTCATCAAGACCCGGAGCCAGGTGGCGCTGATCAAAAAGAGGAAGACCCCCGAGGAACTGGAGGGGGTGATCCGGGAGAATATCGCCACCGTTGACGACATGAACCGGATTGTCGGCTCTATCCTGGAGTTCGGCCGGGCCGAGGGAGCCCAGTTTGAACCCCCGGTAGAACTGGACCTCATCGAGCTCCTCCGAAAGAAGGCGGCGGAGTTCTCTCTCCTGGCCGAAGCCTCGGGCAAACGGCTACGATCCCGATTGACCCCCGAGCGGCTTCCGGCACGTATCCAGCCCCTGCTGCTGACGCAGATCCTGCAGAATCTGATCCAGAACGCCCTGCGCTTCACTCCAGAGGGGGGAACGGTCCGCCTCTTCTCCTACCGCAAGGGAGAGAACCTGGTGATCAAGATCCGGGATGAAGGACCGGGAATCGAAGAGGGAGTAGATCTCTTCGCCCCCTTCAAACGCTCCGCCGACTCCCCCGGTGCCGGGCTGGGGCTTTTCCTGGTCAAAAGCGCCGCCGATGCCCTGGAGGCTGAAGTAACCCTCCGCAACCGCCGTGACGGTCGGGGAACCGTCGCTACTTTCATCCTGCCCCTCAGGAAAAATTCCTCCTGATTCCTCTTCGCCTCTTTCGCTTAAGGTTCTATTGGCTATAACTCGGAAATCAAATCCACCTACGAGGATGAACAATGGCGCTACTGATCACCGAGGAATGCATTGCCTGCGACGCCTGTCGCGAAGAGTGTCCCAACGAAGCGATCGAAGAGAACGATCCTATCTACATCATCGATCCCGACCGCTGCACCGAGTGTGTCGGTTTCTTCGACGAGCCCCAGTGTATCGCCGTCTGTCCTGTCGACTGTATTATCCCGGACCCCGACAACGTCGAGAGTGCCGAGGAACTCAAGTTCAAATTCGAACAGCTGCAGGAGGAGCACTGAGCCTCCGATGCCCAAACGTATCGCCGTCATCGATATCGGCTCCAACTCCGCTCGGCTGGTGATCTTCCAGCGAACCAGCCGCTACGGCTTCCACCTCATCGTCCAGCAAAAGAGCCGCGTCCGTATCGGTGAAGGAGCTTACGAAGCGGGAGGACGCCTCCAGCCTGCCGGGATCCGGCGCGCTTTCGGCGCGCTGCACTCTTTTACCCATACCCTCAGAGAATACAAAGTCCACAAAGTCCACTGTGTCGCCACCTCCGCCCTGCGGGATGCCCCCAACCGAGAGGCTTTTCTCCGGGTTGTCCGTCAACGCCTCGGTTTGCAGATCCGGGTCATCGACGGACTGAAAGAGGCCCGTTACGGGGCTATCGCAGCCTTGAACCTGCTGCCGATCGACGAAGGGATCACCGTGGATATCGGCGGCGGATCCACCGATATGGCGCTGATCCGGGACGGTCGTATCGTCGAAACGGTCTCGCTGGATCTGGGAACCGTCCGGCTCAAGGAACTATTTACCGATCAGGGACGCAGTCTCAAAGAGGCCAGAGCCTACATCCGCCGACGCCTCGAGTCCCTGCCGGAAAGCTTCCGCAGCACCTTGGCCGTGGGCATCGGCGGAACCGCCCGGGCTCTGGCACGTGGTATCATGATTGAGAGCGACTATCCCTTCGATAAAATCCACGCCTTCAGCTACTCCCTCAAAGAACACAAAAGTTACCTCAAAGCGATCATCGAAGCTCCCATGGAACGCCTGGGTGAACTCTCCATCAAAAAGAACCGTTTCGATACGATCCGGGAGGGGGCTCACATCTTCCTGGAGGTCCTGCGCCATCTGGAGGCCAAAGAGGTCCTCACCAGTGGAGTCGGCGTGCGGGAGGGGGTCTTTCTCCATGATCTGCTGCGTCGGGACGGGCTGCGCTTTCCCCCGGGAGTCAACCCCAGCCTCCGCAGTATCAAAGACCGCTTCGATCTGCTGAATCTTCCCGAAGGAAACAAACAGCTTATCGGCCGAAGACTCTTCCAGGCTATCACCGACCGCTACCGAAGCGAGCCCGAACACCGACAGCTGCTCTCCGATGCCCTGAGCCTCTCCAACATCGGCAAGATGCTCACCATCTACAAAGAGCACCAGCACGCCTTCTACATCGCCATGCAGGAACTCAATTTCGGCTTCACCCACTCCCAGATGCTCACCATCGCCCTGCTGATGCGCTCCAAAGGGGACTCCCTCTACTACAAACCCCTCTATCGGCGCTACAAACCCCTGCTCCCTTCCAAAGAGGTGATCCAATGGCTCAGCTTCGCCTATACCCTGACGCTAATCCTCCACGAAAACTCTTCCCGGGCCGAGATCCGTTTCTCCTGGGAGGATAACACCCTGAGAATCTACAGTGATCGACCGCTCTATCTGGCCCACGAAGCGATCGACAGTCTCCAGACTCCCAAAGGAATCAGTATCGTGCTGATCGACGGATGGGAGGAGTCCTGCAACGGCGAGATCGATGAAGTGATAGGGCCGGAGGAGTAAAAGGGTTACTCCCAATCTTTCGGGATCCGATTCTCCCGGGCCAATTTGGCGAAGTGCTCCAGTTCGTGATGGCGCAGAATCCGGATAATGTTGGTGGTTCCGGGGACGCCCGGAGGATCGCCGGCGGTGACCACATAGTTGTGATCCTTCTTCAGCACCCCCTGCTCCAGACCGCGCCGGATCACATCGATCATCATCTGCCGTGCACTCTCCGCCGCCGAGCGGAAAGCCGGGACGACCCCCCAGACCATCGTCAGTTTCCGGGCGATCTCCTCCGCATGGGTCACGGCATAGATCGGCTGCTTCGGACGGTAGCGGGAGAGCTTCCGCGCCGACTGGCCGGAGCTGGTGATGGCCAGAATCGCCGCCGCTTCGATATTCTCCACCAGGTTCACCGCCGATTCGTCGATCACATCCATTTCGTCGCGGTAGGAAAACTGATGGATCTTGAAATAGGGATAGACCGACTCCGCTTCGCGAATGGTGGCACTCATGGTCTCTACCGCCTGCACCGGGAATTCCCCGATGGCGCTCTCTTCCGAAAGCATCAAACAATCCGAGCCGTCCAGCACCGCATTGGCCACATCGCTGATCTCCGCCCGGGTGGCCCGCTCCGCATGGGTCATACTCAGCAGCATCTGGGTGGCGGTAATCACCGGTTTGGAGGCTTCGTTGGCTTTGCGGATCAGCATCTTCTGGACTTCCGGGACCCGGTAGTAGGGGATCTCGATCCCCAGATCCCCCCGTGCCACCATCAGCCCGTCACTCGCTTCCAGGATCGCGTCGATATTCTCCACGGCGTCAAACTTCTCGATTTTGGCGATGAGATCCTGCTTTCCGCCCAGGGAGGCCACCAGCTCCCGCGCCCGAGCCATATCCGAAGCCTTCTGGACAAAAGAGATCGCCATAAAATCGACACCGTGCTCAACCCCCCAGGCGATATCCTTTTTGTCTTTTTCCGTCAGAATGTCGAGATCCAGCCGGGTATTGGGAAAGTTGACCCCTTTCCGGGAGGAGAGCATTCCGCCGCTGATCACCTCCGCTTCCACACTTTTGCCGACCCGCACTACCCGGGCACAGATGATCCCGTCATAAAGATAGATCAACTCTCCCACTTTGAGCCTGTCCAGGAGCTCCGGATGGTTGAGGCTCACCACCAGATGATGGGGCCGGTCGAAATGGCCCACCACTTCCTCCCGGACGAACTCGATCCGGTCTCCCACCTCCAGGAATAGATCCTTCTCCAGCTTGCCGATACGGACTTTGGGCCCGCTGATATCCTGCAGCACTCCCACATAGAGTCCAGTGCGGCGCGAAGCTTCCCGGATCGCTTCCAGGCTTTGGAGATGATAGGCATGGTCGCCGTGACTGAAATTGAGCCGGAAGAGGTTGACCCCCGCCCGGATCATCGCCGTCAACCGTTCTACCGTCTGACAGGCCGGTCCCACTGTCGCCAGGATTTTGCAATGTTTTTTCACTCCTCCTCCTTTCTGATGATCAAAAAATTCCAACCCTCATCGGAAACCCTTTGGTTTCAAAAGTACCGTAGCGATGAACCGGCAAAGTGCCCCTGAAGCCAGAGGGCTCCCGCCAGAATCCCGAGAGAAACCCCCGCGACAAAAAGATAGAAAAACTGCCGGGGACCGCTGGCCAGATAGCCGCCGATCCCCCCTAGAAGCAGGCCGCCGATATGAGCACTCATATCGATCCCGGGGACCGCCAGATCGAAAACGAGGTTCAGCCCGAGAATGATCCCGAATTCTTTCAGAAACGTATGATAGTGACTCCCCAGCCGCTCCCGATGAAAGAGTGCGAATCCCCCCAGCGCCCCGAAGATCCCGAAGATTGCACCGCTGGCACCGATGATCACCGTATCCGGATGCAAAGAGAGGGAGAGCAGAAATCCTCCGATTCCGGAGAGAAAGTAGATCAGCAGATAGTCCAGAGGGCGAAAGTAGGCTTCCATGATCCGGCCTACAATGTAGAGGGAGATCATATTCAGCGCCAGATGTTCGATACCGCCGTGGAGGAACATGGCGCTCAACAGCCGCCACCACTCTCCGCCTTCAAAAAGCGCAGGGCCGTAGAGACCGCCGCAGGCAACCAGGGCCTTTCCGCCGATCGTCCCCCAATCTCCGCCGCAGAGCCCCTCGGCGATGTATCCCAGAAGACTGAGTCCGATCAGACCCCAGGTCAGCGGCGTACGCAGTCCCTCCTGTTCCATTCAGATCTGAACGATTGCGGCGGGGAAGACCACCCCGTCAATCCCGAAGCGGGCCATCGTTTCGATTCCCCGCTCCTCCTCCACCAAAACCAGGATCTTGGTATCGAAGAGATACTCCTCGGCAATCTTCTGAACTTCGATCGCCTGCTCATGCTGGCAGATGACATAGGCCGCTTCCAGGGCGTTGGCCAGAAGCGCCTCTTTGAGGGATCCGATGGTCACGGCAAAAGCGAGGCCGTTTTTCCGGCAATGCTTCGCCAGGTCGATGGAGACACTGAGGGGCTCCAGCAGCAGGATATCCTCCCGCTGCGTCCTGGCGATATCCTCCAGCGAAAAGACTTTGACGAACCGGGGGCTCTCCACCCAGGGATGGCCGAAGATCAACATTGTTACTCCTTGACAGGTAAGTTCAGGATCCTATTTTTTGGGAAGGCACTCTGCACTGCAGTAGTATTTCCCATGGTAAAAGATCGCCTCCTTCTTCACGACATAGGTGGAACATTTGCTGCACTCCACCAGCGTCTCCTCTTCTCCGGGTTCCTCGGAGCCTTTCTGACCGGTATCTTTTCGCTCCGGGAGGATTCTGCCGCCCGCAAATCGATAGAGGGCGTAAAGGATTCCTCCGATGATCAGCAGCTTCAACCACATCGTATCGCTGCTCTCTTAGGCATCCGCGAGGGTGCGGGCGGCGGGATAGGCCTCAAGCCGGTCGACGGGGATCGGTTTGCCCGTCTTTTCGCAGATTCCGTAGCTCCCCTCTGCAATGCGTTTCAGGGCATCCTCCACCTCTTTGAGCTGACCTTTCAGATCCTCCAGCAGACGCTGATCGATAGCGTTCTGAGCATCCAGTTCCGCCACATCACCCCGGTCCTCAGCTTCACTCGCGGCGGCATCCAGCCCCTGAGTATCGGCAGCGACCCCGTCGATCTCTTTGAGCAGGCGCTCACGTTCCGCCTCCAGCAGTTTGCGGAAGTGCTCCAGATCCAAATCGTCTCTTTTTTTCATTGTTCTATCCTTTAAAAACTCATCTCAGATATTGATGTTTATGAATAATATCACGTTTATACCGATTTTTGGATTTCGGGCAGAAGATAGAGATAGCGCCTCGGCTCCCGCTCCACGATCTCGGCCCGAAGCCCCGGCGGCAGGATGCCGATCTCCTCTTCCAGACGGCTGCCTTTGTAGAAGAGATAACGGGTAGGAGTGTCGCTCAGCTTCGATGTCAGTTTCAGAAGCACACCGGTATCGGTCACCGCCCGGGAGCTGATGAGGCCGAAAGGAGAGTGCCTGAGCTCCTCGACCCGTTTGCGGGCGACCGTCACCTCCTCCAGGCCCATCTCCAGCGCCGCATAGCGCAAAAAAGCCGCCCGTTTGTTCAGCGGTTCGCAGAGTACCGTCGGCACCTCCGGCCACGCCGCCGCCAGAACCAACCCTGGAAAACCCGCTCCCGTCCCTACATCCAGCAGCGAATCGGGTTTTTCAACAAAAATGAGCGGATAGAGGGAATCCAGCACATTGGCCGCCACCGCCTCCGGCGAAGCGTCCGCCGTCAGGTTATGGATAGCGTTCCATTCTCCCAGCAGCTCGGCGAAACGCCCCAGCCGCTCCGGAAGTGTTTCGTCATATTCCAGACCGGCTTCGTTCAACTTCAGTCGAAGAAGCTTTCGAAAAGACTCCTCACTCCTCACTCCTCACTCCTCACTCTTTGAGTACGTTGCACTCAAAGCAGGTGTCCCATCTGCTCTTTTTTCGTCTGCAGATACTTTTCATTATAGGGGTTGGGCGTGATGACTAGGGGAACACGTTCCACGATCTCCACCTTTTGCAGTGACTCGATCTTCCGGGGGTTGTTGGTCAACAGGCGCATCCGGGTGATCCCGAAATGCTCCAGGATCGTCTCCACGATCTCGTAGGTCCGCTCATCCGCGGCGAATCCCAGCTGATGGTTCGCCGCCACGGTATCGAGCCCCTGATCCTGCAGGGCGTAGGCATTGACCTTGTTGAGCAGGCCGATGTTGCGCCCCTCCTGCCGATGGTAGATCAGCATGCCTCCCTCACGGGCAATCTGATCCAGTGCCGCCTGCAGCTGCTCACCGCAATCGCATTTCACCGAACCCAGGGCATCACCGGTGAGGCACTCGGAGTGGACCCTCACCAGCGGGACCTCAGGCAACGGTTCAGTGAACATAGCCAGGTGTTCTTTGTCCCCTTCCCGAAAAGCCTGAATCCGGAAAGTACCGTGGCGCGTGGGCAGGGTAGCGGTATTGGAGATTTCGATTTTTTTCATGGGGGCATTATACCCCAAGCCGCCCCAGAGACAAAAACGAGTAAAATTACCGAAACACCTTTCAAAGGAAGCCCAATGTTCACCCGATTCCGACGTCGAAGACTCTCTCCTGTCCTGCGGGATCTGCTCCAGGAGACCCACCTGAGCACGGACGATTTCATCTACCCCCTCTTTATCCGCAGCGGAGAGGGAATCCGCAACGAAGTCGCCTCCATGCCCGGCGTCTATCAACTCAGCATCGACGAAGCGATCAAGGAGTGCGACGAACTCAAAAGCCTGGGGCTTCGGGCCGTGATTCTCTTCGGTATCCCCGATGTCAAAGACAGCGTCGGCTCGGACGCCCTCTGTGAACACGGGATCATCGCCACGGCGGTACGGGAGCTCAAAGCGGCCCATCCCGACCTCTTCGTCGTCACCGATCTGTGCTTTTGCGAATACACCGACCACGGCCACTGCGGGATCCTCGATCCGGTCCTCGAGACCGTGGACAACGACGTAACCCTAGTGAATCTCGGCAAACAAGCGGTGATCCATGCCAAGGCGGGTGCCGATATGATCGCCCCCAGCGGGATGATGGACGGAATGATCACCGCCATCCGTGAAGCTCTGGACGCAGCGGGCTACGAGCATCTGCCCATCATGAGCTACTCCACCAAATTCGCCAGCGCCTGGTACGGTCCCTTCCGGGACGTGGCCGAGAGCGCCCCCAGCTTCGGTGACCGCCGCAGCTACCAGATGAACCCCGCCAACCGCCGCGAAGCGATCCTGGAGAGCCTGGCCGATGAAGAAGAGGGTGCGGATATCCTGATGGTCAAACCGGGCCTGGCCTATCTGGACATTCTCCGCGATATCCGTGAAGCCAGCCGCCTCCCCCTGGCGGTCTACAACGTCAGCGGCGAATACTCCATGCTCAAGATGGCCGCCAGAGCGGGGGTCATCGACTATGAGCGGGTGATGATGGAGACGCTCCTGGCCTTCAAACGGGCCGGTGCCGACCTCATCATCAGCTACCACGGCAAAGAGGCGGCAAAGCTCCTGAAAGAACACTAAGCAAGACCTGATCTCAACCTGGATCAGTCTTGTTTATTGCCGTAGTTTTCCAAGCGGAAAATTCTCTCTTCACTCCCGATCTTTGTGCTACAATGGCTCCATCCACTTCTTCCAAAGGATCCCCATAATGAGCGCCAAAGAGTACATCGAGGATGTCCTGAAATTCATCCGGGAGTGTTCTCCCGGTCAGGATGAGTTTTACCAGGCGGCCACCGAGGTCTTCGAGAGTCTCACTCCGCTGCTGGAGGAAGAGCACAAATACCGGGACTACAGTATCCTGGAGCGGATGATCCTGCCGGAACGGACCATCATCTTCCGCGTCACCTGGATCGACGACAGCGGCAAGGTCCGAACCAACCTGGGCTACCGGGTCCAGTTCAACTCCACCCTGGGGCCCTACAAAGGGGGATTGCGCTTCCACCCTTCCGTCAATCTCGGAATCGTCAAGTTCCTGGGTTTCGAGCAGATCTTCAAAAATGCCCTCACCGGCCTGGGGATCGGCGGGGGTAAAGGGGGAAGCAACTTCGACCCCAAGGGCAAGAGCGACGCCGAGGTCAATCGCTTCTGCCAGGCCTTTATGAACGAGCTCTACCGCCATATCGGCACGACAAAAGATGTCCCGGCCGGAGATATCGGGGTCGGTGCCCGGGAGATCGGCTACCTCTTCGGCCAGTACAAGCTCCTCACCGGAACCTTCGAAGGGGCCGTGACCGGGAAAGGGATAGGCTGGGGCGGTTCCTTCGGACGCCGGGAGGCCACCGGTTACGGATCGGTCTATTTCGCCGAACATATCCTCAACAAACACGGCGATGAGCTCAAGGGCAAAACCTGCTGCGTCTCCGGAGCGGGAAATGTCGCTACCTACACGATCGAGAAGCTCAAGAGCATGGGAGCGACCCCCGTCACCTGCTCCGACAGCCGGGGGACCATCCACCACCCCAAGGGGATCGATGTCAAGACCCTCAAAGCGATCAAGGAGGTGGGTAGAAAATCCCTTGAGAAGTACGCCCAGCTCCATCCCGACGCCACCTATATCCCGGCCCACCAGTACCCCGAAGGGGGCCATGCGGTCTGGGCGATTCCCTGTGACGTAGCCTTCCCCAGCGCCACCCAAAACGAACTGACCCTCGTCGACGCCAAGAACCTGGTCAAAAACGGCTGCCGCCTGGTCAACGAGGGGGCCAACATGCCCACCACGCCCGAAGCGCTCGAATATCTCCGGAAGCACAAGGTGCTCTTCGGGCCCGCCAAAGCCGCCAACGCCGGAGGCGTCGCCGTCAGCCAGCTCGAAATGGCGCAAAACGCCAGTATGCAGCGCTGGAGCTTCGCCGAGGTAGATACCAAACTCTTCGGCATCATGAAAAGCATCTTCGAAACAGCCGATGAAACCGCCCGGGAGTTCGGTCACGAAGGGGACCTGCTCATGGGAGCCAATATCGCCGGCTTCCGTCGGGTCGCTGATGCCATGATCGACGAAGGGGCGGTCTGATCCGGTCCTTCTCCCCTCCTCTTCCCTCAGAAACTGTTTACATTTCAATAATTTTTATTCTCTTCATAAAAATTATGTTAAGATTGGAATATACTCTAAGTGTTAGATTTAAAAAAGATTCTATTTCTGAAGGAGAATAGGGTCGTGAAAGAGATCTGTCTGAATCCGTTAGTCGTAAAGTATCATCGATGATGAATCCGAACCCTGGGATCCGGGAAAGAGGTCTCTCCTCTCTTCAGGATCTCCGGAAGAAGACGGCGGTCCGCATCCTGGGACTGGCTCTGCTCTACTATGTCGCCGGCAAATTCAGCTTCGCCGTCTTCTACCAGGCCAAGATCGTCACCTTGACCGCCTTTCTGCCTGAGGGATTCGCTCTGGCGGCCGTCCTGGTCTACGGTCCGAGAATCATTCCCGGGATCTTTCTGGGTCAGCTGCTCCTGGCTTTGGATGCGGGACTCCATCCTCTTCCCGCTCTGGGGATCTCTCTGGTCAACAGTGCCGAGGCAGGTTTGGCTTTTCTGCTGGCCCGAGAGCTCAGGCTCGATATTCGCTTGCGGAGTGTCCGGGATATTCTGCTGCTGGTGGGAATGATCCTCTTCATCCTTCAGCCCTTCAGCTCTCTGCTGGGCAACGGTATCCTCTATCTAACCCAAGAGACGGACAACGCTTTCTTTCGAAGCAACCTCGTCTACTGGTGGTTCGGCAATACCATGGGCCAACTGCTGCTGACCCCGCTGCTCCTCTTTTTGCGAACCGACTATCGCCGCATCCGGATACCGATACTCCTTCTCATCGTTGCCGCCTTCACCCTGCTGAATTACCTGTTGCAAGTTACCATCGGGATGCACAGTCTCGCCCTCCTGATGCTGGTAACCCTGCCGCTGCTGATCCAGCTCGGCACTGTCAATCTCACCTACGCTCTCAGCGGCGGAGTAGCCCTGGCCCTCAGCAGCCTGGTGATGGTCCACTACCATTTGGGGATCTTCGTCCGCGAGGAGGACCTCAGCTGCAACCTGCTCAATCTCAATTTTTTCATCCTGAGCGTTCTGCTTCTCGTTCTAATCATCGGGACCCTCTTTCGGGAGAAGGAGGAGGCATTGGCCGAATTGAAAATGGCCCACTTCGACCCCCTTACCGGCCTGCTCAACCGCAATCATCTTGAGACACAGCTGCAGCAGAGTCTCGAACTCCTCGAACGTGAACAGAGCCTCTCCGCCCTCTGCTACATCGATCTGGACCATTTCAAAGCCATCAACGACAGCTACGGTCATGCGGTAGGAGATCTGGTGCTGCGGGAGACCGCCTATCGGATCCGACGCCATCTGCGTCCCGACGATGTCCTGCTTCGCCTGGGGGGAGACGAGTTCCTGCTGATTCTCAACCATATCCGTCGACGGGAAGAGATGGAGGAGATCCTGAATCGCATCCTGAACGTCATTGCCCGCCCCGTCCGTGCCGAAGGACATCTCTGCAGTGTCACCGCCAGCATCGGCGTGGTGCTCATTCCGCAAGGAGAGCTCCACCTTGACAGCCTGCTGCGGCAGGCGGATATGACAATGTATCGGGCCAAAAGGAAAGGAAAGAACTGTTATCTCATCACGGAAGCTCTTCCTGTCGGGCAGGGAGAATATCCATAATCACCCCCTGCCCCCAGGCGGCCAACAGGGTCAACAGGGTGAGGAGTACCGTAAAATCCAATCCGAAATAAGCCACCATCATCGGCAGGAGCGGCACCTTGATCGCCCGGGCGTAGAAAAAGGCCGCCACCAGGCCGTCGCGCATCCCGTGCCGTCGCAGCTCTGCGATCACCGGGTACCAGGCGTACATGGGACCGTGGCTGAGCACCCCCGCCCCCAGCGCGATCATCCAGCCCCGTAGACCGCTCTCCTCTCCCAGATGTTTCGCCAAAGCTTTCGGTTTCAGGAAATAATTGATCCCTCCGGAGATGATGACAACTACGGCAAGAATCGGCAGCAGCGTCTTCAAAATCTCCAAAGCCTTGTGAAGCGCCGGCAGAACGCCGGGGCTTCCTGCCAGGGCCAGGCCGGCATAGAGCAGGAGCACCAGCGCCAGGAGCCGCACTCCCATCCATCGGGATCGTCGCTGCTTTCCGCTCATCGCCACAGCTCCAGCAGTTTCACCGTGATGACCGAGACCAGAATGGTGGAAAAAAAAGCCAGTAAATTTCGCCGCCAGGTAAACCTTATGCCCAGCACCGACGCCTCCATGGGCAGCTGCACCACCCCCAGCGTCACCCAGGCCAGGACAAAGGCGGTCACCGCATAAAGGCTCACCCCCTCTTTGAGGAGTTCGCCGCCCAGAATATAGCTGACAATCGCCTGGCCGACGGCCACCATCCCCGCCAAGGTCCCCACCAGCGTATCGTGCACCGCGTTTCCGTTGAAAACCGAAGCAAGCATCTCTTCGGTGATGTAGCTCTGGAACAGCCCCACCAACCCTATGATCGCCAGAATCATGGGCATCATATAGAGGATCGAGAAGGCCGCCTGCTTCAAATTCCCGGAGAAGCTGACGCTTTTCTCACCGGACATCATCATCCTTTTTTATGGATTGGGTCTCTTTTCGTTCATATTATACTCTCAGGATGAAATATTGAAAACGGCAGGTCGTAGAAGAAGGCATCGGGGAGGATCCCGATGTAGGAAAGGATGGGGAGAAGTCTCCCCGCAAAATCTGATAAATGGGAAAAGAAGCTTAGAGCGCCTCTTCGTCCTCTTCACCGGTCCGGATCCGGACGGTGTGCTCGACAGGGGTGACGAAGATCTTGCCGTCACCGATCTTGCCGGTGCGGGCCGCCTCTTTGATGGTGTTGATGGCGGTATTGAGATACTCGTCGTTGCTGACGACGATCTCGATCTTGACCTTGGGAATGAAATCCACCACATACTCCGCACCCCGGTAGAGCTCGCTGTGGCCCTGCTGGCGTCCGTAACCTTTGACCTCGGTGACGGTCATCCCTTCGATGCCCGCCTCTACCAGCGCCTCTTTGACCTCTTCCAGTTTGAAGGGTTTGATCACTGCTTCGATCTTTTTCATGCTTTATCCTTGTTGAAATATTCTCAAGAGTTCCGGGATCAGAGGTTGATCGCCTCTTCACCGTGGACCGCTTCGTCCAGACCCATCAGCTCGGTCTCGTCATCGACCCGTCCGCCGCCGGTAAGGAGGCTGGAGACGAAGTAGACCACCGCTGTCATCACGCCGCTGTAGACGACCGTCAGCAGGATCGCTTTGATCTGGGCCAGCAGCTGCGTACCCAGGTGGTAGTTCTCGGGCATCAGATAGGGAGCGATAAACAGCGCCGTGGCGATGGAGCCCCAGATTCCTACCAGACCGTGGACCCAGAAGGCATCCAGAGAGTCATCGACGGGGAAGAGCTTTTTGATTTTGGAGACGGCCAGTGCTCCCAGAGCACCGCCGACCAGACCGATGATGATGGCTCCGACGACTCCGGCACTACCGGAGGCGGGAGTGATGGCGACCAGACCGGCGACGGCACCGGAAGCACCGCCGACGAGGGTCGCTTTCTTATAGAGGAGATACTCGGTCAGAATCCAGCCGATTACACCGAGAGAAGCAGCCACATTGGTCACCAGGAACGCGTTGGCGGCAACGCCGTCAGCGGCGACTTCGGAACCGGCGTTGAAACCGAACCATCCGAACCAGAGCAGTGCAGCCCCCAGAACTACCAGGATGGGAGAGAAGGGCTTGACCGCCGCTTTGCCGTAATCCCGGCGCTTACCCAGGATCATAGCGACGACGAATCCGGCGACCCCGGCATTGATATGAACGACGGTACCGCCGGCGAAGTCCATTTCGCCGAAGTTGAGCATTTCACCGCCGCCCCAGGCCCAGTGGGTGATGGGAGCATAGACGACCAGAATCCAAAGCGCCGCAAAGATCGCAAAGGTGGAGAACTTCACCCGCTCGATCATCGAACCGCTGGCGATGGCCACGGTGATGGCGGCGAAAGTTCCCTGGAAGGCGACGAAGAGCAGTTCAGGGATGGTCCCGTTGACTGTCTTGTCGGTGATGCCGGCCAGGAGAATCTTGCCGGTACCGATGAGATCACCGGAACCGAAGGCGATGGAGTAGCCGGCGACCACCCAGACCAGGGTTCCCACGGCAAAAGCGATCAGGCTCATCCCGATGGTGTTGAGCACATTTTTCCGACGAGTCAGACCGCCGTAGAAGAGGGCTAGACCGGCCGGAGTCATCAGCATGACCAGGGCAGTAGCCACGATCATCCAGGCGGTATCGCCCGTATCGATCTTGGCTTCGCCCGCCATAGCGGCGACGGGCAGGAGGGTTGCGAGTAGCGCGAGAAGTTTCAGCTTCATCGAACATCCTTTGAATTGGTTTTTGGATGCTCACATTGTATTTCAAATTTTTTCGAGATCGGTACAGTGGAGTGTATAAATTTTAGGCAATTGTTTCTTGGGCATCGAGATCCGCTTTGCGGATCGGCATTGGGCAATGGGCATTTTGTAAAATTATCACTCAATGCCAGCGAAGCGTAATGCCCAAATGCCAAATGCCTTTTTTACTTGATCCCAAGATCAGCCAATATTTCGGTAAAGACTTCGTAACGTTTTTCGGAGGGCGCGATCATCTTCATCACCACACCGCTAAGCTCTTTGTCCACAGAAGGATTGAGCCGATGGAGCGTTTCGGCGGGGGTCTTCTCGATGGGGTCGTAGTGATGGATCCCCTGGTAGGCGCTTCTGCCGGCGAGGGCTTTGTAGATCTCCAGTCCAAGGAGAAAGATCTCGTTGCGCTCTTCGCCGGCTTCCCAGTTCTCCCGGATGGCGAGAGCCTCCCAGCCTTTGGACAGGGCGATCCGGACATTCCAGTGGAGCAAAAAGCCCAGGGCTCCTTTGGAGTAGCGGCGAAGCACCCGGCTCTCGAAGCGTTCGAAACTCTCCCGCTTCCGGCGCAGATCCCGATAGGCCGACGCCAGCTGGGCGATGTAGTCGGTCGCCTGAGTCAGCGGGATACTTTTGAGGATGGTGTAGGCCTCCTCCTGGCTGGCGGTCGATTTGCCTCCCAACTGGATATGCACGCCGTAGGCGCTTTGACCGTCCACCTTGACCTTACAGCCGACGAAGCCGATATCCCCCAGCTCGTGGACCCCACATCCTTTGACACACCCCGACCAGTGCATCCGGATCGAAGCATCCGTCGGCAGGGGAACCCGCTCTCCCAGTTTCTCGGCCATCTCGATGGCGTCGGCTTTGTTGGGGATGACGCCGTAGGGGCAGAGATCCGATCCGGCACAGGCCACCAGCTGATTGAAGTAGGGAGTGCTGACGTTGCGGTAGCGGTCATAGGGGGCCTCAGCCAGGGCAGCGCCGATCTTCTCCGTGGGTACCCCCAGGAGGAAGAGATTCTGGGTCGTGGAGATATTGAGCGTTCCCGAACCGTGTTTCTCGGCATTTTTCGCCGCATCGATCATCGCTGTCCCATGGAAGATTCCCGAGGGGACGACCGTATGCAGGGCCCAACTGCCGTCTTTGAGACGAATGCGCCCGTCGGCCTCTTCCGTGCGGGGGGTTTTGACCAGGGTCTCTCCGGCGCTGTCGAAATCCCGCCCGGCGGTCTCTTTGACCGCGTTGACGAAGCTCTGCATCCCTGCCTCTTTGATCACGAAGTGGAGTCGGTTGCGGTTGCGGCTGTCCCGGAAGCCGTACTTTATATAAGTATCGATGACAGCCTTGTAGAGCTCCATCAGCTCGTCCGGTGTAACGAAAATATCGGCCCGCTCGGCGATGGCTCCGACCTTGCCTCCCAGATAGAGGTTGAAGCCGTACTCCCCCTCCTTGTTGGCCAGGGCGAAACAGATATCATGGGCAAAGAGGTTGCAGCGGTTGGCCAAAGAGCCGCTGACGGCGGTGTTGAATTTTCTCGGAAGTACATTGATGTATTCGGGTTGCTTGAGCCAGAGCGACTGCATGACTTCGATGAGCGGTGCACACTCGATCAGGTTGTCGAAGGCCAGGCCGTCGAGAGGATCGGTGACGATGTTGCGGAAGTTGTCCACCCCCGTCTGCCAGGTGGTGATGCCGACAGCTTCGAGCCCCTCCAGAACCGTGGGAAGATCCTCGATTTTCAGGTAGCGCAGCTGTACCTGCATCCGGGTCGTCAGATCCATCGCATCTTCACCATAATCTCGTGCAAGCTCCCCCAGGCGGGTTGCCTGCTCGCTCGTCAGGCGTCCGCCTGGGATGCGGACGCGAAGCATGAATTTGCCGGGTGTCGCCGGGCGGTCAAAGATCCCGAAAGTTTTGAGAAAATACTCTTTGTCTTCTTTAGAGATGGCATCGTAACCCTCTTGTGCATAACGCAACAGCGCTTCCCATGCCTCCTCATAACTGCGGGTCTCTTTGAGTTTTTCGATCTTGTTGATTTTAGTATGTCGGGCGCTTATCGCTTCCAGTTGCATGATATATACCTCTTTGGAACATTTTCTTGCTGGAAGTATATTCAAATACATTCCAATCTATTGATTAAAAAATAAACATACAACGCAACGTTATCTGATCTATAATTTCGCCATCATACACACCAGGAGTACGACAGATGAAATTCGGTGAACTCAAAACGGCCGGCCACTTCCCCACCCTGTTGGCCGCCTTCCTCTACTTCGACTTCAGCTTCATGGTCTGGACCATGCTGGGGCCGCTGGCGACGGAGATCAGCCAGTCACTCGTGGCCCACGGCTACCACCTCGACCCCAACCAAAAAGCGACCCTCCTGGCGATCCCTATCCTCTCTGGAGCGATTCTGCGGATTCTGCTCGGCTTCCTGGTCGATCAGATCGGGCCCAAAAAGACGGCCCTGATCGCTCAGGCGATCGTCATCGCTTCGCTTTTCTACGCCTACTTCCGGGGAGAGAACATCACCTATAACGAATTGCTGGCGGTCGCCTTCGGCCTCGGTTTCGCCGGCGCCTCCTTCGCCGTGGTCCTCCCGCAGGCGGGGCAGTGGTACCCTCCGCGGCTGCAGGGGCTGGTGCTGGGTCTGGCGGGCGCGGGGAACATCGGCGTGGTCCTGGACTTCCTCTTCGCCCCCAAGATCGCGGAGCTCTGGGGATGGCAGGCGGTTTTTCTGGTAGGCGCTATTCTCTCGACCTTCATTTTCATCATGTATACCCTGATGGCCAAGGACGCTCCCACCGACGTCTACAAGCCCAATCCCAAGAAACTGAGCGACTACCTCAAACTCCTGCGTGACAAAGACACCTGGTGGTTCAGCCTCTTCTACGCTGTCAGCTTCGGAGGCTTCGTCGGCTTCGCCAACTACATGAAGGTCTACCTGATGAACACCTATCAGGTCGATATGAGCCGATTCGGCCTGGAATACCTGAACGAACCCAACGTCAAGGTGGTCGCCGGCTACTTCGGAGCGCTGTGTATCTTTGCCGGGGCGGTACTGCGTCCTGTGGGGGGTGGGATCGCCGACAAGATGGGTGGGGTCAAGAGCCTCTATCTCTTCTTCGGCGCCACGGCGGCTCTGGCAATTTTCAACGCCTTCGTGCACAACTTCTACCTGGCGATCCTAATCCTCTTTCTGATCATGGCCAATCTGGGGATGGCCAACGGCGCAGTCTTCCAGCTGGTCCCGCAGCGCTTCGGCCGGGATATGGGGATCATGACCGGCATCGTCGGCTGTGCCGGCGGCTTGGGCGGAACGGCGCTCATCAAGACCCTAGGATGGTCCAAGAGCGCCTTTGGCGGCTATGCCGCGGGGTTCTTCCTCTTTGCCGCCGTCATCGCCGTCGCCATCCTCGGCATCAGCCTGGTCAAAACCCGCTGGCGCACTACCTGGGGAGTAAGTGCGGGGGGTCGGATTTGACAAAAGTCAAATCCGGGAATTGGGCATTGAGGCATTGCGCTTCGCTGGCATTGGTAATATTTTCCAAATGCCTCAATGCCCAATGCCGATTCGCGTAGCGAATCTCACTGCCTAAAATCCAAAGGATTTTTTATGTCTTCCCTTTTCAAAACCTCCACCTTCGGCCTGGCCAAAGGCAAAGAGCCTCTCAGTGAAGATTTCGCCGCAGTGCGGGTGGTCGACGACCTCTGTATCACGGTGCTCTGCGACGGGGTCGGCAGCGCCGCCGCCGGGGCCAAGGCTTCCCGCCGGGCGGTGAATTACCTCCTCAACAGCTTCAAAGCCCGTCCCCGCAGCTGGAGTATCGAAAAATCCCTTCGTCACTTCATCAGCAATATCAACGAAATCCTCTACCGTGAGGGGATCGAAGAGTATGAACGCCCCGAATATCTCACCACCCTCAGCGTTGCCGTCATCGAAGGAAACCGCCTCTACGGTGCCAACGTGGGGGACTCACCCATTTTCCTGCTCCGCGAGGGGGAGCTGCTGCGCCTAAGCGTTCCCCATACCAGCCACGAGGAGGGGATGGAGCACGTCCTGACTCAAGCCATCGGCATGGAGGAACAGGTAGAGATCTTCTTTTTCGAAAACAATCTCCATGTCGGCGACCGGTTACTCCTGGCTAGCGACGGACTGGAAGCGGTGCTCAGCGAAAAGGAGATCATCGAACAGATGGTCGCCGGCGCGGTTCCTCTGATCAAGTATGCCAGCAAAAAGGTCAAAGATGACCTCCCCGATGACACCACCGCCGTCACCATCGACATCCTGGGAGAATCCAAGCGTCAAAGCCTCAAAAAGATCGACCTGCCGATCCCCGAAACGCTCAAAAAGGGTGAAACGATCGACGGCTACAGACTGCTGCGCCCCCTCATCCAAAACGAACGCACCTGGCTGGCGGAGAAAAAAGGGGTGCGCTACGTCCTCAAATTCCCGCCCGTCGAGGCGACCCGCGACGAGACCTATCTCGACCGCTTCGTCAAAGAGGCCTGGAACGCCTCCCGCCTCAAGGCCGGATTCTTCCCCAAAGCGGTCATTCCCGCCAAACGGAGCTGCCGCTACTATGTGATGGAGTATATCGACGCCCCCACCCTCAAGGAGGAGATCGCCCGCAAGCCCCTGCCCGTCGAAGATGCGGTCAACCTGGGTAAATTTCTGCTCCATGCCTCCCAGTTTCTCCTGCGCTACGATCTGGTCCACGGCGACATCAAACCCGAAAACATCCTGGTGCTGCGCCGTCACGGCAAACGGGTCTACAAACTGATCGATTTCGGCTCCATCGTGGAGATCTTCTCCCTCGCCTCCCGGGCCGGGACCCCCAGCTATCTGGCCCCCGAACGCTTCACCGGTGAAAGTATCAGTGAACAGACCGAAATCTTCGCTGTCGGTATCACCCTCTACGAAGCCCTGGGTCGCAAACTCCCCTATGGGGAGATCGAACCTTTCCAGACGCCGACTTTCCGCACGCCAACGCCTCTGCGCCGTCTCAACCCTCTCACCCCCGCCTGGCTCGAAGCGGTCATCATGCGCGCCGTCGAAAAGGACAAAACCCGTCGCTACGAACGCTACAGCGAAATGGAGTACGAACTGACCCACCCCGAAAAGGTCCGCCCCTACTACCCTGAAAACGCTACGCTCCTGGAGCGGGAGCCGGTCCGGGTCTACCGCTGGGCGTTTACCGTCTCTTTGGTGATCAATCTCATATTGCTGGTTCTGCTTCTACGCTAAAAACCCCTCATACCGGACCGGTTCCAAAATGCGGAACGAAAGGGCTCTCGACGGCTTCCTGCCCATCCCATTCTTATCTTTTTTATTTTCTTCACTTATAAAGATTAAACGGTTTTACTCCCGATTAAGTGCTACAATAGAAAAAAAGTAAAGGAGTTCCAAATGGTTCATCATTTTACCGCAGCGGTTTTCGACGATCCCCAAAAAGCCAAAGAAGCCGTCAAAGTGCTGGTTGAAAAAGGGTTCGGCAAAGGAGAGATCTCTGTCATCGGACGCCTCAACAAAGAGAAGGTGGACGAAGCGGCCCTGAGCAAGGTAGAGAGTGATGCGCTCTTCTGGGGAGCCCAGGGAGGCATCTGGGGATCGATCCTCGGGCTGCTCATCGGCGGGGCCCTCTTCACGGTCCCCGGTATCGGACCTATCGCCGGTGCCGGAACCATCGGCGGCGCTCTGGCAGGACTGATCAGCGGTGCCGCCGCCGGGGCAACGGCTGTGGGACTTGTCGACGGCCTGATCGAATGGGGGTTGAGCCGCGAAAAAGCCGAGCACTACAAAAAACTGATCGAAGAGGGGAAGGTGATCGTCTTCGTCAAAGGCAATCTCCAAAAGACCGAAGATGCCGCTGTTATCCTCCGCACGCTCTCTGCCGAGGTTGAACACAAATAGAAACGGAGTGGAATCAAACTTCCCGACCGTAGACATATTCTGCTCCCGGGCGGGAGTCATTCCACGCTTTTACCTCAGGCTTTTATAGCCGCCCTTGACCCCCTCTTTGGAAAAGACGATCTGCCAGACCTGATTGATCCGGGTGCTGAATGTCGCGGCGGAGGAGAGGAGGTAGAAGACCCACATCCTGTAAAACCGCTCATCGTAATGCCCCTTCAGTTCCGGCCATGCACGCAGAAAGTTCTCGTACCACGCCATCAGAGTCAGGTAGTACTGATATCCGAAATTGTGCCAATCTTCGATGACAAAGAGTTTTTCCGCCGCTTTGGCGATCTGCGCCATCGAGGGCAGCATGGAGTTGGGGAAAATATATTTGTCGATCCAAGGATCGGTCGAGCGGCGGCTGACGGGACTTCCGATCGTCTGCAGAAGGAAGAGTCCATCTTCTTTGAGACACTGGTGGACCACTTCCATATAGTGCTTGTAGTTTTTGACGCCCACATGCTCGAACATACCGAGTGAGACGATATGATCGAACGTCTCGTTCACCTCTCTGTAATCCTGATACCTGAATTCGATCGGCAGATCTCCTCGTGTTTCGTTGCCGTGTCTTACCTGCTCTTTCGAAACCGAGATACCGACACATTCGACGCCGTGTTTTTCGGCGGCATAGCGGATGAAACTTCCCCATCCGCAGCCGATATCCAGAACTCTGTCGCCTTTTTTCAGGCCGATCTTCCTGCAGATCATCTCGAGTTTGTGCTCCTGTGCCTCGTCGAGTGTTTTGGCGGCAGGCAGCTCCTGAAAGGGTTCCCAGTAGGCACACGTGTAGGTCATACGCCGATCGAGCATGCGGCGATACAGATCGTTGCCGATGTCGTAATGGGTTTCACCCACCGCGTAGGTACGGCTCCCTTTCTGCGGATTGGTGATCAGGGATTTGAGATAGTAGGGCAGCAGTCCCAAGGTTTGAATCTTTGCATCGAGATTGGCGGTGAGAACTTTTTCGAAAAAGCGTTCCAGATCCTCCGCATCCCACCAACCATCCATATAGGACTCTCCGAAAGCGACAGTACCGCCGCGAAGTGTCCGTTCGTAGAGCTCTTCATTATGTACCTGTATATCCCATGGTTCACTGCCGTTTATGCTGATTCCGGCACTTTCCAGTAATGACGCGGCTTTCTTTTTGAAATCAAAGAGCATTGTTTTTCCTCACTCTCTTTCAGGGTCCTCACCAGTTAAGATATACGACTTGCTCCCACTCCTTTTCTTAAGCTATTTTGCTCATCCGGATGTGAAAATATTATACATCGATTCGTTAAATCGTTTCCGGCGTAAACTGATCAAGGCCCGTTTCTCCTGTACAAAAAATCGACAGTGAATCATTTTTGAAATAACTTTTGATTATTTATTGATCATTTTTTAGACTATTCAATACTCTGATATTTGATCAAGATCAAGGCTAAGGACTTCAAAACCTCTATAATTCAATCCTATCCACAGGATAAAATTCACCGAATTTATGGAAGGAAAGACTATGAATTTCGCCACCTCCGTGGAGCTGCTCAAATTCCACTGGGCAGCCTATTCGATCTATGCGCTGCTGATCATCTCGATCATCGCCTGGTTCGGCTACAATCTGACCCGCAAAGAGAAGGTCAAGTCCATCGTCCGTATCCCCTTTTACGGCTACATCGCTTTCCTCGTCGCCGGAGGAGTCGGACACCATATCTTCACCTACAACGCTATCCCCTGGGTGGCCGAGGATATCATGCGCCACGACATCAAAGCTGACCACGAGTACACCATCTCCATCGACAGACATCGCTGGAAACTCCCCGAAAAGCCCATCCACTTCAAACAGGGAGAGAAAGTCCGTTTCAACGTCAGCAGCAAAGATCTGACCTACGGCTTCGGTCTCTTCCGAAAAGACGGCACGATGGTGATGCAGATGCAGGTGCTTCCCAAACATCACAACGACATTCTCTGGACCTTCAACGAGTGCGGAAAGTTCGATCTGACCTCTACCGAATATTCCGGACCCGAACAGTACGATCACGAAACCGGACGAGATAAAATGCTCGTCAAAGACGCCGTCGTCATCGACTGCAATCCCAAACTGGCAAGCAAGTAAGAAGGATCTGACTATGGAAAAAAAGAGTTTCACCCAGACACTGATTCACGGAACCGACTTCGATCACACCCAGCTGAGTGCCTTGCAGAAAGTCACCCTGCGGGCGGTGGTGATGAGTTTCCTCTTCTTCGGCCTGGTGGCCATCGAGGGGATGATCATGCGAATGGTCGAAACCGGCCCCTCCAATCCCCTGCCCAAGATGTTCAATCATCCTGAACACTTCTTCTCCATCATGACCGTCCACCCCATCGTGGGAATCTTCGGCTCGACCTATCAGCTGGTCTTCGCCGCGTTTATGTTTCTGGTGCCGTACCTGACCAAAAAGCCCCTCTACAGTGTCAAACTGGCCAACGCCGTCTGGATCCTCATCACCGTGGGTACCGCTATGGCCTGGCTGGCGGGCTTCATCTGGCAGTATGCGCCGCTGTATACCCTCTACTGGCCGCTGCCTGCCGATATGGAGCAGTTCAAACTCATCGGCGGATTCGTCTTTGTCATCGGGGTGGCGCTCATCATGATCGGCACCATCGGCTTCATCTACAACATCTACGCCACCATCTTCGCCCGCACCGGGATCCACAAGAACAAAACCACAAAAGAGCTGCTGATCTCGGGCTTCGGAATCGACGGGCTGATGAACCTGATCCACAAGCTCACCGGCAAGCCCCCCTACTCCAAAGAGCCGGCTCTGAGTCTGCCGGTGGTCGCGATCTTCCGCGGAACCGTCGATACCTTCCTCGACGCCATCGTGATCCTCGCTGCCGGTATCCTGGTCCTGGTCTATCTCATCGCCGATGCCGGCGGCATCACCTGGGATGTCCACGCCGTCGATTCGTTACTCTATAAAAACTTCTTCTGGTGGGGGTTCGACCTGGTCGCCGACGGTCTGGTGCTCATCTACGTCGCAGGCTCCTGGTACCTGCTGGCGACGCTGATCACCGGGCAGAAGCTCTTTATGGAGAACGTCGCCCGGGCGGCGCTGCTGCTGGAGCTCTTCGTCTCCTGGATGGTCTGGAGCCACCACCTCCTGGCCGACCAGCCCCAGCCCGAGATGATGAAACTGGTCTCCGGAGAGATGGTGACCGCCTTCGAGCTCCTGACCCAGGGACTCGCCCTCTTCATCACCCTGGTGACCCTCTGGAAGGCCCGTCCACTGAAAATGAGTCCGGAGCTGGCCTATCTGCTTGGCGGCCTCATCGGATTCGGTCTGGCGGTTCCCGCCGGAATCATCCAGGCCGATATGGGGATGAACCGGGTCCTGCACAATACCCAGTGGATCAGCTTCGCCCACTTCCACATCGCGCTGATCGTGGGGCTCTACATGACCCTCTACAGTGCGCTTTATGTGCTTTGGCCCCTGGTAACCAACAACACCACGCTCTTTAGCAAAAAGCTCACCTGGACCCACTTCTGGCTCTACCTCATCGGCGGAGTGGGGATGGGGGCCTTCGCGGGAATGGCCGGGCTCGACGGTATGCTGCGCCGTCACCTTTATGTCAACGGAGAGTTCAACACCTGGATGATCCTCGCCGCCGTCTTCGGCTCCATGGTGATGATCGCCTGGTTTATCTTCCTCTTCAATATCATTATGAGCGTCGGACTCAAAGGGCTGATCGGGATCTTCCTCCCCGCCAAGGACAATGTCGCCAGTTATGGACTCAACGAGGAACCGGAAGCGGCGCCGGAAACCGTTCCCGCTCAGAAGTAAGACTGTGAAGGAATACCGTGACCAACCTCGACCGTGTCGCCCGTGAGATCAAAAGCGTCGGACTCTATGACCTGATCCTCCAGGATGTCAAAAGGATCCTCGGAACCGAACGTCCCACAGTGGAACAGATCCGAGAACTCCTGCAGATCCATCCCGAGATCCTGCGGGAGTACAAACAGACCAACGTCGAGTACAACCTCAGCAATCTTCATCTCAAGCCGAGTCCCACCGATAAACTGACGGGGGAGTGTCGTGAGAAAGTCGAACGCTTCAATGCCAATCTCTCGGTCCTCAAAGAGATCGAGAAATACACTCTGGACTTCGCCCACTCTTCTACGTTGGTGATCATCTTTTCGGTGGAGTTTTCCGTCCTCTTTTCTGTCCAGTATTTCATCGTGCTGCTCAACCTCAAAGCCTACCAATGGTACATCTACGGCCTTTTCGCCCTCTCCATCCTCGCGGCCTGGTGGTACGCCAAAAAGATGCAGCGCAAATATGCCGAAGAGAACCTCCGTTTCCAGCGTCTCTACAACGAGAGTCTGAAGCTGCTCGATGCGCTGGAAGCTCAGGGATGCGTGGAGAAAAACAGGCTCTGGATCGTTGAGAGTGACGAACATGTCTGAGCCTGTGATCACCCTGGAACTCCCCTGGGACGAGGCGACCTTTTTGGAAGGGGCCAAACTCGCCTACGATTACGATATGCGCCACAGCTGGCGGCGATACATGGGATGGTTTTTCATCGCCCTGACCCAGTTCGGAGTCGTGGCGGCCCTGCTGCGCGGAAGCATCGGACTGCTGCTGATTTCGACGCTGCTGGTGATCTACTGGTACGGCCTGCGCTGGCCCATGCGCCGCCGGATGCTGCGGCGCTTTTTTGCCGGAGAGGAGCGCCCGGGACGGCTGAAAATTACCCTCTCCGAGGAGGGCATCTGCCTCGATGAGGCCTGCCTCCCCTGGGAGGGGTTCCGGCGGGCGATTCTGGCCCCTGCGGGGACGCTGCTGGAGATGGGGGGAGGAACCTTCCTCTACTTTCCCCGCCGGATCGTTCCGGATGATGAGCATTGGAACCGCCTCGCCGAAAGGCTTCGAAAACATATCGATCGGGTCGTCCGTTTCGATGAGAGCATACCACACACAAGGAGAAAAATATGAAAAAACATTTTGCCGTCGCCGTCTATCCCGATGCCCAAAGCGCCAAAGAGGTTGTAGAGAAGCTGCTTGCTGCGGGAGTGGACCGACGTTCCATCTCCCTCGTCGCCCGCTCCAACGAGGAGGAGGTGGAGAAGGTCGAAGTGGAGAAGGTCAACAGCGACGTCGCCCTCTGGGGAAGCCAGGGCGCCCTCTGGGGCGGTCTCATCGGCGCACTGCTGGGCGGTGCCTTTTTCATCGTCCCCGGCTTCGGTCCTATTGTCGGCGTGGGCCCCGTCAGTGCAGCCCTGGCGGGTCTGCTGGGCGGCGCCATGACCGGCGGAGCGGCCCTGGGCCTGGCCGACGCCCTGATCGAGTGGGGAATGGGTGAGATCGAGGCCAAGCGCTACGAAGGCTTGGTGGAGAAGGGTAAGGTCCTGGTGATCGTCCACGGCTCCGACGAGGCGGTCGACAAAGCCCGGACGCTGTTGGAAGAGACAGGAGCCGAGAAGGTGGAGCTCCACTGAACAGAGCTCTCCCCCTTGCACACAAGCCGTAGGGTAGCGTCCTGTGGGCCCACCGTTTGAAACACACAACTCCCCATACCGACATCTCTTTCCGCATATGATCACTTTTTCATCATCCTTCTGACTCTTTCAGTGATACAATACACCCAATTGACTAATGTCGGAGTCCAAAATATGAGTGAAGCAACTACCCCCATCGACAGCTTTCTGAATCACAAAGCCGACACCGGTATGCAGTGCGGCAACTACACCATCGATATCCCCGAGCTGCAACCGGGCCAACAGTACCGCTTCCACTTCGACATGACCGCCTGCGTGGGGTGCCACTGCTGCGAAGTGGCCTGCAACGAACAAAACGGCAACCCCGCCGACGTCAAATGGCGTAGAGTCGGCGAAATGGAGACGGGGCATTTCCCCGACACCCTGCAGCTGTTTAACTCCATGAGCTGCAACCACTGCATCGACCCCGCGTGCCTCAACGGCTGCCCCACCAACAGCTACATCAAACTCGACAACGGCATCGTCTACCATGTAGACGAAGACTGCATCGGCTGCCAGTACTGCACCTGGAACTGCCCCTACGAAGTGCCGGTCTTCCACGAAGAGCGGGGGATCGTCACCAAATGCCACATGTGCGTCGACAAACTGGAAGCGGGCCAGACCCCCGCCTGTGTGCAGGCCTGCCCCGCCGGCGCCATTCAGATCGAAGTGGTGGACAAGGAGGAGTGGATCCGAAACGACATGGCCAAAGAGGGCGTCGCCCCCCATCTCCCTGACGTCGGCATCACCAAACCCACCACCCGCTATACCCTGCCCGAAATCCCCGAGGGTGAAGAGATCCACCCCGCTGATGAGCATATCCTCAAACCTGCCCACCCCGAATGGCCTCTCGTTTTCATGACGGTCCTGACCCAAATGAGCGTGGGCGGATTCGTCGCCCTCTTTTTCGGTGAACTGCTCCATCTGCTGGGCCTGGAGCTCCCCGCTCCCAACCTTTGGATGGTCCTGGCGGTGCTGGCTCCTGCTGCCATCGGACTGCCTCTGTCAGCCCTGCATCTGGGGCGCCCGATTCTGGCGATCACAGCCATGAAAAACCTCAAAAGCTCCTGGCTCAGCCGCGAAGCGGCGGCTTTGGGGGCCTACGCCGGGGGTGTGACGCTGCTAGCACTGCTCTACTATCTGGGGGCGCCAGAGTGGCTCAAGCTGCTGGTGGAGCTGCCCGTGGCGGTGCTGGGGGTTTACGGCATCTACGCCCAGTCGATGATCTACCGCGTCCCCGCCCGCCCCGCCTGGAACCGCAAGTCCACGACCCTGCGATTCTTCGGCACCGGATATCTGGGCTTTTTGCTGATTGCCACGGTTCTGGCCTTTACCGGGGAGGCCCGCAGCGTCCTGGCTCTGATGGCCCCGACCCTGATGCTGGGGCTTTATCAGATGCATCTGATCTACGATGAGACGGTCTTTTACAAATACCTGGACAAAGAGCATCCCCTCTACTATCCGCTCAGCCGTACCAAACGGCTGCTGGAGGAGCACTTCGGACATCTGAAAAAGCTGCGTCTGACGAGTCTGGCCGCCTTCGCCATCGCTTTGCCGATGGTCGCCATCATCTTCGCCGCGGCCAATATGGGCACCGCTGCAGCGATCACTCTCATTGTGGCTCTTCTGGGAGCCACCGTCAGCGAGATCACCGGACGCTACCTCTTCTATCGCACCGTCGTTCCCTTGGGACTGGCGGGGAATTTCTTTGCGGGGAATCAGAGGCACTAGCGGGGCTTCGCCCCAGATCCTGATTCAGGTTCAGGATGACTAAAATCGAGACCTTCTGTAGCAATTTCATCCAAGATTTCCTCTCTCAACTTCACTATCTTTTTGCAAAAAAAGGAGCCGGTTCGATAAAAGCCGATCGTTCTCAATCCCGATCCTCACTTCCGCCGACTCCCGGACGCTGCAGTCGATCTACAAGCGGACCCGTGCCGACGAAGCGGTAAACTATAAATAAGTCTATGCTATAAATGATGATGCACAGCATTCTCCTCCCCACCCTTGGCGCCGATTCGACTTTTCTGATCGCTCTGGTGCTTATGGCAGCCGGTTTTGTGCACGGTTCAGTGGGATTTTCTTTTGCGATGATCAGCACGCCGATCCTGGCGATGGGGATGGATCTCTCCAGCGCGATTTTGATCACTCTTTTCCCCACGATCTTTATCAATGCCGCAAGTATCGGGACGATCAAAGGGTGGCAAAAGATGGCGCGCAAGCACCTCTCTTTTGCGCTTCTGGCCCTCACAGGCAGCGTGCTGGGAACACTGATATTGGTGGCTTGGGATGCCCGGTGGATGAAGCTGCTCTTGGCCTTGATGATCTTCCTCTATCTTGCCCTCGGAAGGCTGAGGGTCGAATTTGAGTTCGTCAATCGCTCCCCCAAAGCCTCTTTTGTCTCCTTTGCCCTGATCGGCGGGATGCTGGGAGGCATCACCAACAACATGTCGCCGATTCTCATCATCTATGCCCTCACCAAACGCTACCCCAAAGAGGAGAGCATCGTCTTTATGAATCTCTCGTTTCTCCTGGGGAAACTTTCGCAAATCGCCGTTTTCCTGTTGATGGGACGGTGGCTGGGCTTGACGACTCTGCTCTATACGACGGCGGCGGCACTCGGAGGATTCTATCTCGGGGCTAAAGTCAGAAAGTATATACCGGAGCGAACCTATGTCGGTATTGTCAAGGGAATGTTGCTTTTGATCGCTGTCGCTATCGTGATGCGCTATCTCTATACGTCATAATGAGGATTTTTGACGTATCAAGCCCTTTAAAAAGCTCCTCATTCTAAACTTGATCCGAAATGTCGAGAGCAGTTTTCCTAACCATTGTTTATATTTTCAGCATCAAATTGTCTCAAATACGATTATAATTGGAATAAAAAGATGCGGGACTTCATCTCCTCATCGGAGGGCTCCAGCCCGACCAGAGATAAATCAAATATTCTGAAAGAACCAAAAGCCATGAGTCTACTCAACAAAGCCAAATCCTTTCTGGGTCTGGACATCAAAGAGGAAAAATACGCCCTGGTCGACGACCCCTTTTTCGGCAAGGTCGCCAAATCCAAAGCCCCCGACAAGTGGGTGCGCTCCACCTGCGGTTACTGCGGGGTGGGCTGCGGCCTCTACATCGGGGTCAAAAACGGCGATCCGGTCTATGTCAAGGGCGATCCCGACCATCCGGTCAACCGTGGGACGCTGTGCCCCAAGGGGCTCAGCGAACACGAGATGGTGCGGGCCCCTACGCGACTCCCGGGGGCGATGATCAAGCGAAACGGCAGTTTCGAGCAGGTGAGCTGGGACGAAGCCTTCCAGACTGTGAGCGACAAGTTCAAAGAAGTTCAGAAAAAGTACGGCAAAAAGGCCGTGAGCGTCATCTCCACGGGGCAGCTGCTCACCGAAGAGTTCTACACCCTGGGCAAATTCGTCCAGCTGGGGCTGGAGACCAACAACTACGACGGCAACACCACCCTCTGCATGGCCAGCGCCGTCATGGGCTACAAGCAGAGCTTCGGCAGCGACGGCCCTCCGGGCTGCTACGAGGATTTCAGCCATGCAGAGGTGATCATGCTTATCGGCGCCAACATCGCCGACAACCACCCGATTTTAAAGCTTCACATCGCACGAAACAAGCAGGTAAGGGGCAAAAAACCCACGATCATCGTCGTCGACCCCCGCCATTCCAAAACCGCCAACATGGCGGACATCTACCTGCCCATCAAACCCCGCACCGACCTGGCGCTGATCAACGGGCTGTGCTACATCATCTGGG
>JALVUD010000035.1 GCA_027035765.1 Campylobacteraceae bacterium | reverse complement strand
ACCAAACGCCTCCACAGTGCCAACGACTATCGTCCCCCTTTGGAAACAGAACTACTCTGGTGGCACAACCAACAAGAAGGTGCCGCCTAAATTTTATGTCTTTGTACCAAAAAGGGTTGACAGATCATCTTTTCTTTGTCACGCTACAAAGAAAAAGAAATGAAGGGAAATCCAAATCGTCCATCAAATATCGGAGAGTAAATCCAGACCTGCCTGACGTTATCGGCGGTGATGAGAAACAACGGATATTTCAGCCTCATTTAAAGTTCCTTCGGCTATAATGCCGTCACTTCTTTCCCGGGCCCTTAGCTCAGCTGGGAGAGCGCCACGCTGGCAGCGTGGAGGTCACCGGTTCGATCCCGGTAGGGTCCACCATTACCCCGTTTTTTCCAATCCAATACAGTTCAAATACTCCAAAGATAATCCCCAAAATATGGGTATTTTACCCTAATGTATCTCCATTTCCGCCCAAAATAATCCAATCCAAGCCAGAAATTTTAAGCCCAACTTTGGGAGTCACAAATATTTGATACCATAGATTTCCTCACAGAACCTGGACCAACCTCGGGATAATGAACAGTGTAATTGGGATCTCTGAAAAACCCAAGAGTTACGTTTGCGTCATCCTGAACTCGATTCAGGATCTACGGTTTGATGGGGATTCCAAGCCCTGGATTCCGGGTCAAGCCCGGAATGACGGAAGTTTTTCGGAGGAGTCAATTGCGGTTTTGACGTCCTCTACTCCCAGCCGTCGTTTTTTGCCCGGTCCCGGTGCTTATCTTTCCGGTAGCTGCTGCGGTTCTTCATCTTCTGCAGGCGGTTGAGATTGCTCATCTCGGCCTCCCGGATCTCCTGAAGATGCTGTTGGGAAAAATCATCGTGATCGATCGCAGAAAAGAAACGTCTGTAGTAGGCTTCGCTCTCCCGCAGATATTCGCTGTCCAGACGGATGGTTTCCAGGGAGTCCAGCTTTTGCATCAGTTCGGAAAATCGTGAGCGGAAATCGGTGGCGGAGGTTTCCGGACGGCGGAGCATCCGAAAGAGGTTTTTGCCGATCTTCTCCAGATGGGCGATATATTTCTGGCGTCGGTACTTCTCGATCTGTTTCGGAGTGTAGCGTCCGGAAAACGGGTTCATCGCTCGATGATGATGGGGGTTCCCGGCTTCACGGCGCTCCAGAGCCAGTCAAGGTCTTTGTTGGTCAGCGCAATGCAGCCGTTGGTCCAGTCGTGGGAGAGGGTATAGCTATCCCCGTGGCCGTCACGGTTCCAGTAGGGCTGCCCGTGGAAGGTGATATAGTTGCCGGGTTTCACTCCCAGCTTCTTGGCCCGGGCCAGATCCTCGGCATTGGGATAGGAGATGGTCATGGCACGGTATTTGAGACTGTGGCAGCGCTTGTCAACAATACGATAGTGACCGACGGGGGTGCAGAAGTCTCCCTGCTTGACTTTGGGACCTTTGCTCATCGTGTATTTTCCCAAAGAAGTTCGCATCACCTTGATCACTTTGCCGTTGTGATAGACATAGAGTTTGTGCTCCGACTGCTTGATCACCACTTTGTCGGCCGCACGATCGGGACGGAAAGGAACCGGTTTGCAGTCCTTGGCACTGTAACGTCCTCCCGGCTTGCCGGTGGGAAGGCTACAACCGCCGATCCATATAACCATCCCTGCTGCGAGAAATGTGTAAAGTTTTTTCATACCCTGTCCTTGGTGAAAGTTTTGCGTATTCTAGCATAGAAAAGATGGATAATATGGGAGAAAGAGAGGATCGCAGGAGGCGCCTCCTCCGCCATAGGACGGGGAGAGCAGAAGATTACTTGGCGGCAGCCGCTTTGGCCGCTTCGAGCGCTTCATCGTAGTTGGGCTCTTCGGTGATCTCGGGGACCAGCTGCTTGTAGACGATGTTGCCGTCACGGTCGATGACGAAGATCGCCCGGGCGGTCACACCGGCCAGGGGGCCTTCTGCGATCAGGACGCCGTATTCGTTGGCGAAATCTTTGTTGCGGTAGTCGGAAGCAACGGTCAGGTTTTCGATCCCTTCGGTGGAGCAGAAACGCTTGGCGGCGAAGGGAAGGTCCATAGAGACGACGGTCACTTCCAGACCTTCGATACCGGCGGCCTGATTATTGAACTTGGTGGTCTCCATTGCACAAACGGGAGTATCCAGCGAGGGAACCGCGATGATCAGCTGGGCATTCTCTTTGGCCCCGCCGACGGTGATGTCACTCAGATCGTCGGACTTGACGACCTGAACTTCGGGAGCTTTGTCCCCGACGTTTTTCTCGTTGCCTGCTAGTTTGACTTCGTTGCCTTTGAGGGTGACTGTTGCCATGATGTTTCCTTTTGAAATGGTGAAATTTGTTACGCCTACCCCGATGGGGGTAATGCACTGAAAAGAGTATATCCTAATTTGGAGTAAAATTGTCGTATTTGAAAAGGAAAAAATTGATTTGGATCAAGTGTTACCCGATTACACACTTTTTCCGCATAACTCAGGAGAGAAAAACCGGGATCACATCCCGGGAATACGGGGAATTTTGCCCAGTTTGGAGTTGCGGCAGTACCAGCCCCAGCCCTTCTTGAGCCAGTGTCCGATCACCGGCATGGGGATCATCTTGCCCCCTTTGTTGTTACGATAGACGAAGGCGGCTCCGTCTCCGCTATCCATGACGCAGAGGATATTCAGATGCTCCAGATACCCTTTGCGCTCCGCCGAGCCCTTCTCCATCGCATCGATATTGAAGGCGACGTTGCGGGCCATTACTTCGGCGATATGCCCCTGCTTGGCCCGCCAGTCCGGACCGTCGATGGCGGCGGAGTCCCCGATGGCGAAGACATTGTATCTCTCCGGTGTCTTGTCGAAATCGTGCATCACCTCACAGTAATCGTTGATCTTTATAAGGCCCGCTTCGTTGAGCGGCAGATCGGAGTTCTGGAAAACGGGATGCCCGTCGCCGGCAGGAATGAACATCGTAAAATCGCTCTCCAGTTTGCTCTCATCCTCAAAAACGATCCCGTCGGCTTCGAAACGTTTGATCTTCTTGCCGAAATGCTTTTTGATCCCCAGTTTGTTGAAAAAGACGTCCATCATTTTGAGCGCCTGAGGTCCCATCCGGGCTCCCGGAGACTCCATCGGCGCGAAAAAGGTCAGTTCGAACTTGTCGCGGATCCCCAGCTTTTTGAGTCGGTTGTGGACATTGAAAAGCACCTCGAAGGCCGGACCGCCCCTTACATTGCTGGGATCTTTGGGATTGCCGCCGAAACCCATAGCGATCTTGCCGCCGCCTTGGGCGATGAGGGCATCCAGACGCTCCTTGATCTTCAGAGACTCTTCCGGCTTGCCGCAGATGGAGAGGAAATGCTTGCTGCCGGCATGCTTGACCTTGCCGCTGCCGATGGCGATCACCAGGTACTCCCCTTCGTATTCTCCTTTTTTCCCGATCGCCTTGTGTTCCCGGGAGCGGATCTCAGTGATCTCGTCGATCACCAGATCGAAACCGTGAGCCGTTTGCAACTCTTTCAGCGGAACACAGATCTCTTCGAACTTCGCTTCCCCTGTCGGAATCCAGATCGAGGTGGGATAGATATAGAAGTAGTCCCGATCGCTCACCAGCGTCACGGAGTAGCCCGCTTTCCGCAGGAAAATCGCTGCTTCGAGCCCTGCGAAACCTCCTCCGAGGATGAGTACTTTATCTTTCTTGGAAATCATTTGCCGCTCCTTTATAACTATATCTTATTATGAATATAAGCTATAGAAATTCTACCTAAAAAAACCCCCTCTGCCCTTACGAACGGAGGGGGCGCTTGGCGTAAGCCGAAGTTCACTTCTTCTGTTTCGCCTTTTCCACCAGGTCATAGCGGGGATAGACGAAGACCGTCTTGCGGAGGACCGAGACCTCTTTGGGCGCATCCAGCGCAAAGGCGTGGATCGTGATGGGAATCGGTGTATCTTTACGGTTGTTTTTAACCAACACTTTGTCTGTCCGGAGGATGACGACTTTCTTCTTCTTCATCCGAGCCCCCAGATGGAAGGGTTCTTTGGGGCGGATAATTTTAATCTCGGGATGCCCCAGCACTTCGAAAGTGTACTTGTGCGGTTTGTCCTGAGTATTCTGGAAAAGGAAGACGTAGTCATTCTCCACCGCACCGCCGGGCAGGATTTTATACAGCCGGGTGGTTTTGTTGACATTGAGCAGCATATGCTCCTTTTTGCTCCCCATGACGAATAGAGCCACCAGAACGATCGCCAAGACCGTGAAGTAGGCGATGACTTTCGGCCGGAAGATCCGGGTCTTGCCCTCATGCAGTACCGCCTCCCGCTCACTGGACCAACGAACCAGCGAAGGTTTACCCAGGGCGCCCATGACCTTGGTACAGGCATCGACACACTCGAGGCAGTTGATGCACTCCAGCTGCAGTCCTTTGCGGATGTCGATATGGGTGGGACAGACTTTGACACAGCTTTCACAAGCGGTACACTCCGCCTCCGGCTCTTTGGCATGCAGCTCTTTGACGGAGCTGACCACTTTATGCCGATTGTTCCCTTCACCTTCGTAAATATGTCCGCCGCGAACGGGATCGTAGACCGCCATCAGAGTATCATCGTCGTAAAGGACCGACTGGACGCGGCTGTAGGGGCAGATATAGACACAGAAGTTCTCTTTGATGAAAACAATATCCGCGATCAGGAACAGGGCAATCCCGATCCAAAAGCCCATCAGAACCGTATGGTTGGCGGGATCCTGGATATAGCGGAAGAAATCTTCGGGCGGCACGAAATACCAAAGGAAATCCGCCGCGGCGATAAAGGCCAGAATCGACCAGAGCGCGATGGCGATGAGCCGTTTGATCTGATTCTCAGGCTTGGACATATCGGGTTCGATCTGCTTATTGTTGATCCGCTTGCGCAAATGCAACAGCTTGGTCTCGAAGAGATCCCGGTAGATGACACGAAAGATAGTCTGTGGGCAGGCCCAACCGCACCAGACACGCCCCCCTACTGCCGTCATGGCGAAAATCCCCAAAAAGAGCAGCATCAGCAGGAAGGGCATCAGGTAGAGCTCCTGCATATCGAAACGCACAAAGAAGAAATGCAGCTGTTTATGGTCAAAATTGAGTAGGAAAAAGTGGTTGCCGTTGATCCGGATCCAGGGAAGGACCAATGCGACAATGGTGATAGCGGCAAAGGTCCAGTAACGCTTGATCCGATAGGGAATCCAGCCTTTGAGATACTCTTTGGCCCGGTTTTTCTTTTTGGGCTTGGGAGCCGACCCTGCATTGAGCGTTGCATCTTGCATCATTGCATCCTTTATCTTGAAAATAGGTGTAATTTTACTTATCTTTGAGCGTACAAGCCAGTTCCGGCTCTTCCGCCACCGCGATTCGGTGATTCTTTTTGGCCCGTTCCAGCCAGGAATCGTCCAGTATCTCTTTGAGACGTCGTGATTCGATGTAGTCTTTGAGCGAACTGCGACTCACCCCGAGTTCCCTGGCCAGAGCGCTGACACTCTTATCAGCTTTGAGTCCGGCCATAATCTGGGGGAGATAGATATCGAATTTGGAAGCGGAACGCCGTCCTTTGGGCCGCCCGACCCGATGGTCTCTTTCCCGGACCTGGCGCCGCTCATCCAGGCGCATGATCAGCGGAAGGATCCGCGCCAGACCTGTCTGGCGCTCCGCGACCACATTGGGCTGGACGATGTGAAGGGTGATGCCGTGGGTCAACATGCAGTTGATCACTACGATTCCCTCTTCCATCGTCTGCCCCAGAACCTCCAACTCCGCAACGATCAATTGATCGCCTTCCTGCAGAGAGTGAAGAAAATCCTGAAACGCCTTGCGTTCCTTGAGCGGACGCTCAGCCCGTTCAAACTCGATCATCTCGTTCTCAAGGGTCAACCGGTTTCGCTCCGCGTAGGCCATAATGGCAGCCCGCTGTCGGAGCAACGATTCGTCGCCGGAGAGCTGTCTGATGAGTGCATATGTCAAAACAACCTCCTTACCCTCACCCGCAACTATATCGGCTCAATGATGAAATAATTCTTAATTTTTTTCTTTTTTACGTCATTTCTTCGTTTTTTCGTCATGGGGCTGTGCTATAATCGCCCTACACTCAAACGAGAGGATTTTGCAAAGTAATGACCCTGACCCATCTGGATGAGAACGACAAACCCAAAATGGTCGATGTAAGCGAGAAGGCGGAGACGGTCCGTACCGCCACCGCCTCGGGAGTGATCAGCATGAGCCCCGAGGCCTACCGGGCGGTCGTCGAGAATACCGCCAAGAAAGGTCCGGTCCTCCAGACCGCCGTTATCGCGGCAATCCAGGGGGCCAAACGCACCCCGGACCTGATCCCCATGTGTCATCCCCTGATGCTCAGCTCCGTAAAAACTGACATAGAAGAGCTTCCGGAACTGCCCGGATTCCGCCTCTGGGTCACCGCCAAACTGACGGGGAAGACCGGCGTGGAGATGGAGGCTCTTACCGGAGTGAGCGTGGGTCTGCTCACCATCTACGATATGCTCAAAGCCATCGACAAGGGCATGGTCATCCGTGAGATCCGGCTCGAATCCAAGACAGGAGGCAAAAGTGGCGACTTCCGACGAGACTAAACAGCCCGAACTGACCTACCCCCGGCAATGGGGTTTCAAGATCATCGGCAAAGACAAGGAAAAGCTGGCTCAGGCGGTCAAGGATGTCCTGGGACACAAAGAGCATCTCTCCTCCCCCGGCAACGCTTCCCGCACCGGCAAATACCACAGCCACAACGCCAGCTGCCACGTCGAATCCAAAGAGGAGCGCGACAAGCTCTTCAAGGCTTTCCAGGACCACGACGACGTGGATATGGTCATTTAGTCGTTTGTCATTTGAACGGGGCCGCGCGGCCCCTCTTTGTCATTTGATTTTTTAACTCATCAATCCAAAATTCTCCATCCTCCATTCTCAATTCTCAATTTTTTTAAGCATCTTTTCCGCCGCCAGGCTCGCCGCCATGGAGAGGATCACATAGGCCAGAAAGAAGTAGATCCCGATCTCCGCTTCGGCCCGGCTCACATCGGTGCCGCGTGAGGAGAGGAAGACCAGTAGCAACGCCACCACGAAGACGTCCAGCATCGACCATTTCCCCAAATGCTTGAAAAAGCTCACCATCTTCGCGGCGAAAGGGCGGGTCTCGTAGAGAGAGACGAAAAGAAGTGAAAGGGTTTTGAGCGCCGGCAGCAGGACCGAGAAGAGCAGTATGATCCCGGCTACGGGGAGATTGCCCCCGGCATAGAGCTTCTCCACCGACCCCAGGATCCCTTTGGATTCGAAGGAGAGAACTACATCCCCCAGGTACTCCACGTTTTTGTGCACCGTCACCATCAATATCGGCGTCACCAGCCCGTTGACCAGGGCGATCAGCGCCGCAACGGAAAGCATCCCCGTCGCCAGACGGATCGGCAGCAGCCAGGCGCTCGCCAGAGCCGCCAGGACCGTTCCGGCGAACCAGAGGATGACCCGCTGCGCCCTGGCTTTGGCCGCGTACTGTCTCTCCTGAAGCTGCTGCAGCTTCTCTCTGATATCGTTTTTCACCGCTCCGAAGGTGAGCATGCCGGCCAGATCTTTGAGCCGGGACTCCGCCACGGTTTCCGCCTGCATCATCTGCGCACTCTCGCCGGCGGCCCGCTCATAGGCGATAGCCGCCCGATACCCCTCTTTGCCCAGCCAGGCCATCAGCACCAGCAGCCCTACACTCCAAAAAAGTCCCAAAAGTGTCCGTGTTTTCATAGATTGATTATAACGAAAGGATATAATCGGCGAATGAGGAATGAGAAATGAGGAATGAAGAACCGATGAAAAACGAATTGTCCGAAATTGAAACGTTGAAACAGATCGCGCGGCAAGCCGGAGAGATCGTGCGACGGGGGTATCACTCCCGCAAGGAGGTGCACCACAAGGGTGCGGTGGATCTGGTGACCCAGTATGATGTGGAGACGGAAAAATATCTTCTGAGTGCTCTGGCCGACGCCTTTCCCGGCTATACCCTGGTAGGAGAGGAGAGTTACGACGGAGCCTACGATCTGGAGCGGGCGATCTATATCGACCCCATCGACGGCACCACCAATTTCGTCCACGGGATCCCACATCTGGCGATCTCTCTGGGACTCTGGGAGGCAGGCGAACCCCGCCTGGCCGTCGTCTACAATCCGATCCTGGAGGAGCTCTTCTGGGCCGAACGGGGTGGGGGGGCCTGGTTGGGCACGGAGAGACTACGCGTTTCGGAAGACACAGTGCTGCAAAACGCCCTGATCGCCACCGGCTTTCCCTACGCCAAAGTCGAGCGGGGGCCGGAGTATCACTGGGTCGTGGAAGCCTTCTCGACCCTCCTGCCCCGGATCCAGGATTTCCGCCGACTTGGGGCCGCGGCTGCTGATCTGAGCTACCTGGCCCAAGGGATCTTCGCCGGCTTCTACGAAATCGATCTCAAACCCTGGGATGTGGCCGCCGGTATCCTTCTCGTCCGGGAGGCGGGAGGTGTCGTCAGCAACCTGGAAGGTTCACCCTACTGTTTCGGCGACAAAGGGATTGTCGCAGGGAACCCCGAAATTCACCAACGATTGCTGGAGCAACTTCCCCAATACACTAATAACCAATAACCAATACACGAACGCATCAACGTTCCGAAACTTCGAAATAGATCAGCAGGGTCTTCTGGTAGAAGTTGTCGTTGTCGTCACTCACCATGACGAAACGGTTCGGCCCCACTCTGGCCAGTCCTTCGAAATTGTCCACTGCCCAGCCTTTGCTGCTGTCGAGTCTCGCCAGCACCTTCACAGGGCAGAGGCCCTGACGGCAGCGGCCGATCTGCACCTCCCGCAGGGTGATCACGATCGGATCCAGCACGCCGGTAAAGGAGCGCTCCAGCACCAGAAAGTTACCGTTGTCCAGAACCTCCAGTGCCGTGATGGCACTTTTGGGAGCCGTATCACGGCGAAAACTCCAGCGCTTTCCGCTCAGAGCGTAGAGAGTCTGGACCCCTTTTCGTGAAGCTTTTACCGGATATTCGGCAGCGGTCACCAGCCCGTATTTCGGATGCCAGGCAAGGGCTTCGAGCCCTTTGTTTTTACTGCGGAATCTTCCCATCTTGGCGATAGCACGGGGCAGGCGGAGATAACGCACGATCCGTCCGTCATAGCCGATCCTGGCAATACGCGGTTTCTCCTCGAAGCTTACATAGAGCCTCCCCTTTCCGTCGATGGTCAGCCCCTCACTGTCCCGGCGCCACTTTTTGAGCTTTTTGCCACTCTTTTTTCTCAAAGTAGCGGCATCCAGCGGGCTCAGTTCCCGGATCTTTTCGCCGAAACGTGCCCGGAAGCGGAAGAGTTTCCCCTCGTCACTGATCATAAAGAGCCAGTGGCGCTTTTTCAGAAAGGCCAGATCGGAAATCTCGGCGAAACGGCGTCTGCCGATCCGATCGAAAACGAGCTCCTTCTGATCCAGGATCCGCAGTGCCCCTACCCGATCCCCCTTCCAGCCCGAAGGATGGATGTCGACGGAATAGACCTCCGCCCGAAGCACCGAAAAAAGGAGGAAAAGGAGGAAAAAAGAACGGCCCACGGCCTAGGCCTCTTTATGTTGCCGATGGCTCCACCAAGCATGCAGCAGGAGCCAGGCCACCGAGAGATCGATCATCACATCGGCGTAGTTGAAGACCGCAAAATCGAATCCGCAGTGCCAGTAGACATAGTCCACTACCGCCCCATGGACGAAGCGATCCCAAAGATTCCCCAGCGCCGCTCCCAGTAATATGCCCAAGGCAAACGGATGCCGGTGAATCCATCCGTCCCGAAGGAAAAAGGCAAAAAGCCCGCCGATGAGCAGTATCTGCAGCCACTTGAGCCAGGGGCCCAGAAAGGCGAAGAGGCTGAAAGCCACCCCCCGGTTGAGGTGCAGCTCCAGGGAGAGACAGCGGCTCTGCCACTGATAGCCCCCCAGAAAGAGCTCCTTGATTCCCTGGTCGATCCACCAGGTCCCCAGAGCCGCCAGGAGAAAGATCGTCCAGATCCTCACCGGGCCAGTTCCCGGCGGAAAAAGGCTTCCGCCTGCTCCATCATCTCCTCCAATGCCCGGGCATCCCGCCCTTCCAACAGGAGCCGGATCTTGTTCTCCGTTCCGGAGTAGCGGAAGAGATGGCGCATGCCGGCAGCTTCGATCTCCCGCTGCAGCTCCGCCAGCCCTTCGATCTCTTCCAGAGGGCGTTTCTGGCCGACGGTGAGGTTGACCAGTTTCTGGGGATAGGTCTCAAAAGGGTTGAAGGCTTCGCCGGCCCGCTTCCCGCTGCTCACCAGATAGGCCAAAGCCTGCAGAGCGCTGGAGATCCCATCTCCCGTTTTGGCAAAATCGCTGAAGACAATATGCCCACTCTGCTCGCCCCCGAAGTTGAGATCCTTCTCCTGCATCAGCTCCACCACGTTCTTGTCTCCGACGGCACTGCGATAGAGGGTGATGCCGTGCTCTTTGAGATAATCGTCCAGGGCCTGATTGCTCATCACTGTTGCCACCATGGCATCGTGACGCAGCTTCCCCTGGCTTTTGAGATAGACTGCCAGGACGCCCATCAGCTTGTCTCCATCGACTACCTCTCCCCGTTCGTCCACCATCACCAGCCGATCGGCGTCACCGTCCAGGGCCACCCCCACATCGGCCCGGTAGCGCAGCACTTCCTTGGCCAGATACTCCGGGTGCATCGCCCCGCACCCCTCGTTGATGTTGAAACCGTTGGGCTCATCCCCAAGAACCACCACATCGGCTCCCAGTTCGGTAAGGATCGTCGGGGCCACCTTGTAGCCGGCTCCGTTGGCACAGTCGACGACCACGCGGAGCCCCGCCAGGGTGAGGCTTTTGGGGAAAGAGTTTTTGATATGGACAATGTAGCGGCCCACCACGTCATCAATCCGCTTGGACTTGCCGATGGCTTTGCCCGTCATCTGCGCCGCGGCAATCGCTGCATCGTCCTGATAGATCGCCTCGATCTGCTCCTCCACCGAGCGGCTCAGTTTGTTCCCCTCCTGATCGAAGAACTTGATGCCGTTGTCGTAATAGGGATTGTGACTGGCGCTGATCATGATCCCCGCATCACAGCGCATGTTCTCCGTCAGAAAAGCGATGGCCGGGGTAGGCATGGGCCCGATCTGGATCACATCGTAGCCCACCGCCGTCAGACCGGAGACGATGGCGTTTTCGATCATGTAGCCGCTGCGGCGGGTATCCTTGCCCACCAGGATCTTGTTGGTCTTGGCCCTGGGGCGGAAATAGATCCCCGTCGCCATGGCCAGCCGCATCGCGGCGGGGGCGGAGACCTTGACCCCCGCTTTGCCCCGCACCCCGTCAGTACCGAAGAGTTTTTCCATCGCTGTATGCCTTTCTTTAAATACTAAGAACTTTTGAACGATATTCTATCCAAAGCTCCCTTTTTTCACTTTTTCATTTTTTATTTAGCTTTTTTTGGTATGATTCGCCCACTCAATAGACCCTGACGTCAAGCGGGCTATATTTTTCCGAAAAATATTCACAGAAAAGGACTGAGTTCATGGCACATCACAAGTCAGCAAAGAAACGCATCAAGCAGACCATCAAGAAAACCGAGCGTAACCGTTACTATCGGACCCGGATGAAAAACATCATCCGTGCCGTCCGCGAAGCGGCCGAAGCCGGAGACAAAGCCAAGGCGCTGGAAGCTTTCCAGATCGCCAACAAGCAGCTGCACCATTACGTCAGCAAAGGCTTCCTCAAGAAGCAGACCGCTTCCCGCAAGGTCAGCCGGCTGCACAAGCTGGTCAACAGCATCGAAGCCGCCTAACCCCTCTTTTTACCCAAACACTCCACTTTTCTGCTCCGGTCTCCGACCGGAGCGCACGTACCTCATCGCCAGGATTCACAAATGTTCCAAGAGAAACTTCAACCCTTCATCGAACGATATGAAGAGATCAACCGACTGCTGAGCTCCCCCGAGATCGCCGGTGACGTCAAGAAGATGACCGAACTGAGCAAAGAGCAGTCCTCCCTCGCTCCGCTTGTGGAGAAGGCACGGGAGTATCTGGAGATCAGTGAAGCGATCGAAGAGAACAAGGCGATGCTCTCCGACCCCGAGTTCGGCGAACTGGCCAAAGAGGAACTCGCGGAGCTGGAACCGAAGCTCCCGAAGCTGGAGGAGGCAATCAAGGTCCTGATGATCCCCAAAGACCCCAACGACGACAAAAACATCTATCTGGAGCTTCGCGCCGGGGCCGGGGGTGACGAGAGCGCCCTCTTTGTCGAAGATATGTTCCGGATGTACCTGCGCTTCGCCGAGCGTCAGGGCTGGAAAGTGGAGATCGTCAGCTCTTCGGAAGGGACCGCCGGCGGCTACAAAGAGCTCATCGCCCTCATCAAAGGCGAGGGGGTCTACAGCAAGCTCAAATACGAAGCCGGCACCCACCGGGTTCAGCGGGTCCCCGCCACCGAAACCCAGGGGCGGGTCCACACCTCCGCCATCACCGTCGCCGTGATCCCCGAAGTGGAGGATGTGGAGGTCGACATCAAACCCAATGAGATCAAAATGGACGTCTACCGCTCCAGCGGCTGCGGCGGCCAGAGCGTCAACACCACCGACTCCGCCGTCCGCCTGACCCACCTGCCTACCGGGATCGTCGTGGCGATCCAGGATGAAAAATCCCAGCACAAAAACCGCGACAAGGCGATGAAAGTCCTCAAGGCACGGGTCTACGAGGCGATGATGCGGGAGCAGATGGAAGCCACCGCCGGTCAGCGCAAGCTCCAGGTAGGCTCCGGCGACCGCAGCGAAAAGATCCGCACCTACAACTACCCCCAGAACCGCATCACCGACCACCGCATCGGCCTGACCCTCTACGCCCTGGACGACGTGATGAACAACGGCACCCTGGAACAGGTCATCGACCCCCTCATCGCCCACGCCCAGGCAGAGGCGATTCAAGAAGCGGGGCTGTAGGCCTGGCTCCCGGCATTGGCGCTACGCACCCTGGCATTAGGCATTGAGCTGCCTTCGGCAGCGGCATTGTCTAACTCTTCAATGCCAATTCGCAAAGCCAATCTCGATGCCGGCGCCTACGGCGCCTTAATGCCCAATTTCTTTTCGAAATTCTCCACCCCGCTCATCAGCCAGAGCTTTGCCCGCTGCACCTCGATGCCCGAACGCACCGAAGCCACTTTTGCTCTGGCTGCGGCCAGATCAGCGATGGCACGGCTCAGTTCGTCAGCGCTGGCCAGCTGATTTTCGAAACGTCCCCGGGTCAGTTTGTAATACTCCCTCTGGGCTTTGACCTGCATTTTGGCACTCCTGAGCCGTGCATAGAGAGCCTCCAGATCCAACCGGGCGTTGCGTATCTCGTTGGCGACGCGACGGCGGTAATCGATCAGTGCCGAAGCCCGGGAGAGTTTCCGGTAACGGGCCGCTTCGATCCGGTGACGATCCTGCCCTCCGTTGAAGAGATTCCAGCTCAGCCCCACCCCCAGATAGCTCCGATCGGCATTGGTAAACCCGTCTCCATTGAGCGCCAGGGTATCCCCCTGGCGCTTCAGCGCCGCTTCAACCCCAAGGTGGGGATAGAGAGTGCTCTGCGCCAGGCGGATCTGCGCCTCATCCACCTGCAACGCACTCTGCAGGATCCGCAGATCCGCCCTATGGGCATAAGCCTCGCGTATCAACCGCTTCGTTGCGGGAAGTTTCGCCGGGGAAATGGGGCCGGCGACCGAACGCACCGGCCGGCCGCTCAGATACCCCAGGGTATTGAGCAGTTGTCCGATCTGTTTGCGTGTCCGGGCGATCTGAGCATCCATCTCGTAGGCCCGGGCCCGGATATTGTAGAGTGCCGAAGGGGGAATCAGGCCGTTTTGATACATCCCCTCTGCCTTTTTCAGTGCCGCCAGTGTCGCCTTTTTGGCCGCCAGCTGAGCCGCCAGGATCTGCTGTGTCCCCCGAACGGCGCTGTAAAGCTCCGCCGCTTTGAGCAGAAGGTTGCGCTGCAGATCCAGCACTTTCAGCCGTGCCGCTTCCCGCTGCCACCGCGCCTGATCGATCCGAGCACTGATCGCAAAGCCGGTAAAGAGCGGATAGCGCAGCGTCAGTGCGCCGGTGAAGTTGCGCTTCTTTCCCATCGGCAGGGGCTGAGCGGGCCCCAGGCCGGTGTGAAGAATCATCTCGGGGGTCTCCTTGAGCCAGACCCCGCGGATCTCGGCATCCAGGCTGGGCAGCTGCGCCCCTTCGGCCGCCCAGGCCGACTCGTCTGCCGCATGGGAGAGCATCCGTGCGCTCTGCACGGCCGGGGTCTGCAAAATCCGGGAAGCGATCTGACGATACCCCTCCGCCTGAAGGAGGCCGCCTCCCAGAAGGAGCCCCAGTACAATCGTCATCCCCTCTCTGCCTCGCCGGTGTTTCATGATCTCTCTCCTTTGTTGATCCTGCTTCGACCGATAAAAAGAAGCAGAACGAAAAATGAGCCCACCAGTCCCCAGTAGGCGGCATGCATAAAGGTATTGTAGAATCCGTAATTGTACCCCATAAAGGTTTCGTAGTTGCCGAAAAGCACCCGGACCTGATCCATCGTCATCCCCGAAAGTGCCTGCAGTCTATGCAGAAATCCATCCAGATACTCCACATTCTGCAGCTCCTCCATTCTCAGAAAATGGAGGTTCTTGAAATACTCCATGTTGTTGGTGGCCAGGGCGGTCCCGAAACTCCCGCCCACGAAACGGAAATAGTCCATCAGGACGATCGCCAGCTCCCCCTTGTGCCCCGGAGCGTTCTGAAGCACCATCACTGTCACCGGAGCGAAAAAGAGCCCCATTCCGATCCCGAAAGGAACCGTCAGCAGCATCGCCTGATGCAGGGGGGTGTAGTAGTTGAGCCGCGGCAGCAGCCAGAACGAAGCCAGCAGATAGACCAGCGTCGCCAGGGCTACTGTCCGCTTCGCTCCGATTTTGTCCGAGAGCATCCCCGCCAGAGGGGAGAAGATCCCGATAAAAACGGCAAAGGCAAAGACCGCGATCCCCGCTTCCAGCGTCGGCAGCTGTTTGATATGTTCATAATAGACCGGCAGCAGATAGAAATACTGATACATCGAAAAGCCCAGAATGAAAAAGTAAATCATCATCCCGTTGGCAAAGAGCGGATTGCGAAAGAGGGAGAAATCGATCAGCCGATCTTTCGACCACATCTCACTGAGGGCATAGAGGAGAAAGCCGGCGACACTGACCAGCAGAAGCAGCCCGATCATCGAACTGTTGAACCAGCCGTACTGCTGCCCTCGGGAGAGCATCACCAGCAAAGCGACCGTCCCGATAGAGAGCAGGAGAAAACTGACAAAGTTGAACCGCAGCTTCTCGAAAAAACGCTCCTTCGGCAGAAAGACGATTCCTGCTACCAGAAGCAGCGCCCCCACCGGCACATTGATGAAAAAGACCATCCGCCAGTTGTAATACTCGGTCAGATACCCTCCGATCGTGGGCCCCAGCGCCGGGGCGAAACTCACTCCCAGGCCGTAGAGCCCCATGGCCAGGCCCTGCTTCTCGGGAGGAAAGTAGCTGAAGATCATGATGTGGCTGGTGACCATAATCAGCGCCTCCCCCGTCCCCTGAATCACCCGAAAAATCACGATCTGCGCCAGGGTGGAGGAGAGCCCGCAGGCCAGCGACGCCGCGGCAAAGAGCCCTACCCCGGCCAGAAAAACCCCCTTGGCCCCGAAACGTTTGATGAGATATTCGGTGATCAGCAGCGCAATGGCCGCCGCCACCATGTAGCTGGTGATGATCCACTGCACTCCGTACATATCCGTCGCCAGCGGCCCCGTAAGCTTGGGGACGATCACATCCACCACCGTGGTATCGAGAATCGCCATGAAAGCGCCGGTCATGACGATGATGCTGAAAATGGCGCGTTCTTTCGAAGAAATCTCCCAAGATTTCTTCGAGTCATTGGCCAATTGGTCATTGGTCATTGGAACCCCCGGTACTTGCAATAAAACGATTCAATTGCTTACCGGCCCGATTGAGGTGCGATAAGAAATATTCAAAGGTCTCTTTGTCGATAAAATCTCTTTTGAACAGAAGTAATACCCAATGTTTTGACTCCCATAAAGATCCTCGTGCGTTATAATAGAACTTCACCTTGTCACGATAATGAAACCTGCCGTACCCTTCTGCAATATTAGCTCCGATCGAATCGACAGAGCGTATAAATTGGTTTCCCATTCCAAATTTAACCTCTTGGGAAAGACGAAGATAAATTTCCCATCCCAATTCACTCAATTCCAAAGCATTTTGATACACTTTCAGGTTTCCCAAACTCTTTTCGTGCATCACATCCTCCCCAATGACTAATGGCCAGTGACCAATGACTCTCCCGCAGAGCGGGAGATGGCGACCGTCGCCCCCATCCCGGCTCTCAGCCCGTCAATCTCTTTCAAGCGGATACGCACCACGAACCGCTGATCCAGCTTCGTAAACTCCCCGCTGGCGATATCCCGGGGGACCAGGCTGAAGGTGGAGGCGGAGGTGGGGGCGATGGAGTCCACCTCTCCCTCGAAATTTTTACCCTTGAGTGCATCCACGGTCACCTTGACCCGGTTCCCAGGTCTGACACCGTGGAGCTTCTTTTCGGAGAGAAGGACTTCGCAGTAGAGCGCTTTGGGGTCACTCAGGGCATAGACCGGCGCCCCTTTGGCGATCACTTTGGGGGCGTCAAAGAATTTTTTGGCGATGACCCCGGTAAAAGGGGCCTTCAAAACCGTATACCCGATCTTGCGATCCATCTCGGCGATAGCGGCATCGCGGGCTTTGACCTCCTGCTTCATCGCCGCAATCTGCTTGGCCAGTTCCACGATCTGTTTTTCATTGACCCGGGCGATCTTGGCCGCCAGCTTTGCTTTGCGCTTTTGCACGGAGAGAGCCTGGAGATTCTTCTCCATCGCGTCGATCTGTCGGGCCAGTGCATCAGCCTGACTCTGGATATTTTCATAGTCCGATTCGGCGATCAGCCGCTTGGACAGCATCTGAGCGAAGCGTCGCTTGTCCCGGGAGAGTTTGTCCAGTTTTGTCCGGGCCGCTTCGATATTGAACCGTGTCGCTTCGATCTGTTTTTCGATACTCTCGATCCCGGTCTCGGAGATTGCGCTCTGCAGTTTCAACGTCTCTTCCAGTCGTCTCTTTTTAAGTCGTGCCGCCTCGATCTTATCCTTCAGCGCCGCTTTTTTATGCAAGAGTTTCGCTTTGGCCGTCTCCAGATCTGTCGGATCGATCCGGGCGAGAAGCTCTCCCTTCTTGACCGGCTGATTCTCTTTCTTTGCCATCTGAACCACTTTACCGCCCACTTTGAAAGAAAGCATCGCCAGCCGGTCGCTTTTGATGAAGGCCGCATCGCTGACGGCGTTGACGGAACGATAATGCAAATAGGAATACCCCTCAACGAGGAAAAAGATCAACAGAAGTACGATGATGATCGTACCGATTTTTCGGGACATATCCACCTTTCGTGAACTTGATTCACAAAAATAGTATCTCATTCAATATTAAGAGCGACTGAGTTACAATCACCCAAGACAAGCACAAGGAGCTAACGGGTGAAAGAGAGCATCAAAGCGAAGGTGCAGGAGACCAAGCGGCAGCTGATTCTCGAAGCGGTGGCGGATTTTTTCGAAACGCGGGGATTCAACGGGGTCAAGATGCAGGAGATCGCCAAAGCCCTGGGAATCTCCGTCGGAGCCCTCTACAAACTCTTTCCCTCCAAGGAGGCGCTCTTCTACGCCTACGTCGCTTTCGAGATCGAAACCTTTTACCGCCGTCTTCTGGAGCAGTGTCCCCCCGATGTCGCAGATCCGCTCATCTGCCTTCGCCGCTATATCCGCCTCAAATTCGACACCTTCGCCGCCAAACGCCATGCGCTGGAGGACCCGGTCATCGGCGATCCCCTCTTTTTTATGAAGATGAATACCCGGCAGCAGGATCCTGCCGCTCCCATTTTCGACTATCTGACCGAGCGCTTCGAACAACTCGGCAAAATCCATCCCTTCAAAGAACCCAATCCCCGGAAAGTCGCCTATCTCTTCAACGCATTTACCACCGGTTACGTCGAATACTGGATACACTATCAGGAGGGACTTGACGAGGCGGAAGAGCAGGTCCTTGATCTTTTCCTGGAAGGAGTAATCCAACGATGAGAAATCCCACCATCTCCCTGGTCCTCGGAAGCGGCGGCGCCCGGGGGTATGCGCATATCGGTGTCATCGAAGAGCTGGAGAAGGCCGGCTACCGCATCGCCTCCATCAGCGGCACCTCCATGGGAGCCCTCATCGGCGGGCTCTATGCCTGCGACACTCTGAAAGAGTACAAAGAGTGGGTACTGGGACTTGACGCTCTGGATGTGGCGACATTGCTGGACTTTTCCTTTGCCGCCGGCGGACTCATCGAAGGAGAGAAGGTCTTTGCCCGCCTCGCCGAGATGATCGGAGAGCGCCGTATCGAAGAGCTGCCGATTAAATACACTGCCGTTGCCACCGATATCGTCCGCAAAAAAGAGGTCTGGTTCCAGCAGGGCGATCTCCTGGAGGCGATCCGGGCCTCCATCGCCATCCCGTCGTTTTTTACCCCCGTCCGCCGGCACAATATGGTCCTCGTCGACGGCGGGGCTCTCAACCCGCTGCCGGTCGCCCCCACCCAATCCGATCTGACCGATCTCATCGTCGCCGTAAACCTCTACGGAGAGTTACCCACACCCCCGGTTCCCTCCAGCCGGGAATCAAAACAGCGCAAAAAACGGATCGAGACAATGGTCAAGGATCTCTTCCGCAAAAGTGAAAACCGCTCCAATCTTTCCATGTTCGACGTGCTGGACAAGACCTTCGATACAATGCAGGATGCCTTTACCCGCTACCGGATCGCCGGCTACCCTCCCGACGTGATGATCAACATCTCCATGGATGTCTGCAACACCTTCGATTTTCACAAGGCTGACGAGGTAATCGAGGCCGGAAGAATCGCCGCACGAAAATACCTCAAGAAAGCAGAGAAACAGATATGAAACGTTATCAAAGAGGAGGACCGCCATGCGCCTGATCAAACAATACTGGCTCGGTTTTCTCGCGCTGGTGCTGCTGGTCGTCGCCGGCTACCTCATCGTCAAAAAACTCAATCCTCCCCGCCTTCCCGCTTCCCTTATCCAGGGAGTGGGGCATATGGACGGGGATGTGATCCGGCTCAATGTCAAATATCCCGGCCGGCTCCTTCAACTCGATGCCCAGGAAGGGGCGACGGTTCACAAAGGTCAGGTGCTCGCCCGGCTCGACAGCCGGGAGACCCGGGAGAGAGTCCGACAGCTTCAGGCCCAGGTCGCCGCCAAGGAGAAAGAGCTTTCTGCCAAAAAGACAGAGCTGGCCATCGCTCGGCAAACTGTTCCGCTCGCTCTGGAGGATGCCCGGGCACAGCTTCAAAGCTCCCAGGCACAAAAGGAGGCGCTGCTCCAGCAACTCGCCTCTCTCCGAGAGGTAGTGGAGCAGGATGAACGGGACCTCAACCGCAGCCGCAACCTCAAACAGCGCCGCTTGATCGCCTCGGAAGCGTATGAAAAAATGGAGCTCAAATACCAGACCGATCTGGCGGCACTTCGCGCGATGCAGGAGCGGGTCGCCCAGGCTGACGCCGCGCTCCAGGTCGCCCGCAGTACCCTCAAAAAGGCCCAGGCCGAGCAAAAGAGACTTCAGGCTCTGGCCGAGGCGGTCCAGGCACTTCAAAAAGGGGTTGATGCGCTTAAAGCAGCCCGGGATCAAGCTCAGGCAGCCCTGAACGAAATGACCCTCCACGCTCCCGTGGACGGTTTCGTTCTGGAGAAGATCGCCAACCCCGGAGAGGTCCTGGGAGCGGGACAGGTGGTTGTGACCCTTATCGATCCCCGTTCCCTCTATCTCAAAATCTTCGTGGATACCCTCCAAAACGGCAAAATCAAACTCGGGGACAAGGCGGAGATCTTTCTGGATGCCCTGCCCAATCACCCCATCCCCGCCCAGGTAGTCCGCATCGCCCAAAACGCCGAGTTTACCCCCAAAGAGGTGAGTGTACGCAGCGACAGGATCCAGCGGGTTTTTGCCGTCCACCTCAAACCCCTTACGGTCGATCCCCGACTCAAACTGGGCCTTCCGGCTACCGGCGTCATTTCCCTGGACGGAAAGCAACTCCCCCGATCCCTGAAGGAGCTGCCGCCCCTATGAGTCCCGCCGCCCTGCGTGTCGAGAAGGTCACCGTCCGATACGGCAATACCGTGGCCATCGAGGAGGCCTCCCTGGAGGCGGACCGGGGGGAGATTATCGGGCTGATCGGTGCCGACGGTGCCGGCAAGAGCTCTCTGCTGCACGCCATTGCCGGAGTGGGGCGTTTCCAAGGAGAGATCCTTTTCGAGGGACACGCCTACCACTCTCCCAAAGAGGCGGAACCCCTCAAACCCCACATCGGATTGATGCCCCAGGGGATCGGCCTGGTCCTCTATCGGAACCTGACGGTGGGAGAGCATCTGGACTTCTTCGCCGATATCCGGAATCTGAAACGCAACGAGGCCTTTCTGAGCTATCGGGAGCGCCTGCTGGAGATGGCCGGGCTCGCCCCCTTCACCGACCGGCCGGCCGGAAAACTCAGCGGCGGGATGATGCAGAAGCTCTCCCTGATCTGTACCCTCCTGCACCGCCCCAAGCTTCTGATCCTGGACGAGCCCACGACGGGAGTCGACCCCCTGAGCCGTCTGGAGCTCTGGGAGATCCTGGACAATATCCGCCGCGAAGAGGGAACCGTCGCACTGATCAGCACCGCCTATATGCAGGAGGCGGCCCGGATGGATCGTATCCACCTCTTCGACAGCGGCCGTATCATCGCCCGGGGAACGGCCGAGGCATTGCTGGCCGGGGTCCGGAACTACAGCTACGAACCGGTCCCCTGCCCCTCAGAGCGCTGCATTCAGACCGGCCACTACACCTACGCTCTCGACCCCATCGATGCCCCGAAAAAGGAGCCGACGCTGGAAGCCCTCTTCTTCGTTCATGCCCTCCAGGAGGGGCGCCGAATTCCTCCCATCGAAGTGAGCCCCCGGGAGAGCGACGAAGCGATCCCCTCGCTGGTGATGGAAGCCAGAGGTCTGACCAAACGTTTCGGGAGCTTTGTCGCCGACGACCATATCGACATGCGTCTGCAGAGCGGAGAGATCCTGGGGCTTCTCGGTGCCAACGGGGCCGGCAAGACCACCTTCATCAAAATGCTCCTGGGTCTCTACCCCATCGACGGAGGGGAGTTGACCCTGCTGGGCCGCCCGATCCGCAGTGCCGAGGACCGGCGTCATCTCAAATCCCGCATCGGCTATGTCAGTCAGCACTTCGCCCTCTACAAGGATATGACGGTCCGGGAGAATCTCCTCTACTTCGCCCAGATGCATCGCCTCCCCCTGACCCGGGCCCTGCCCCGCATCCAGCGGCTGGCGGAAGAGCTGGGGTTCGCCCCCTATATGGAGGCCCTGCCCAGCGAGCTTCCTCTGGGAATCAACCAGCGGTTCTCCCTGGCCGCCGCCATTCTCCATGAACCGGTGGTTCTATTCCTCGATGAACCCACCTCCGGGGTGGACGCCATCGCCCGGAGTCAGTTCTGGCAGCTCCTGCAGCGGCTCAAAGAGGTCTGGGGGATCGCCATCCTCATCACCACCCACTACATGAGCGAGGCGGAGTACTGCGACCGGGTGGTTCTCCTCAAACAGGGCCGCAAAATCGCCGATGACACGCCGCAGCATCTTATGGCCCGATATCCCGAGGCGAAAAGTTTCGAGGAGGCCTTTTTACAACTTTACAAGGAGAAAGTCATTTGAAGTCATTCATTGTCATTTATGGTCATTCAAAGGACGCAAAAACCGCATCTTATGACTGCTCGAAGCGAATGACTAATTTTTTGGAAAAAAGGCCTCGAAGAGGCTATCCGATACTCCTCACTCCTCACTTCTCCCTCCTCACTAAGGCAAAGCCGTGAACTGGGGAGTAGTACGTGCCTATATGCGCAAGGAGATCCTGGAACTTCTGCGCTCGAAGATGATCATCATCGTCTATATTCTTCCCACCTTCATCATTATCCTCTTCGGATACGGGATCCGGTTGGAGGTCACTCACGCCCGCACCCTCATCATCGATCACGACCAGAGCAAACTCTCCCGGGATCTGACCGAACGCTTTATGCACTCCCGCTACTTCGATGCCCGTCTCTTCCGGGGGACGGAGCAGGAGGCCCTGCATCGTATCAAGCAGGCCAAAACCGAGATTCTGCTCATCATCCCCCAGGGGTTCGAACGGCGACTTCTTCACGGACTGAGAGGGGAGATCGCCGCCTTCGTCGACGGAGCCTTTCCCATCCGGGGGGAGACCATGAGCAACTACGTCAAAGGAGAGATTTTCCACGCCGCCCAAAGCGTCGCCCCCGACCTCGCCCCCCGTATCACCCTTGACAACCGCAACCTCTTCAACCAGGCGATGCGGGATGAAGATGCCATCGTCCCCGGTCTTTTTGGCCTGATTCTGCTGGTGGCTCCGGCGATTCTCTCGGCGCTGCTGATCGTCAAAGAGAAAGAGGAGGGGACCATCTTCAACTTCTACGCCTCCCCCGTCCGCAAAAGCGAATTTCTCCTGGCCAAACTGACACCGGCCTTCCTCCTGCACTCGCTGAATATCCTGATCCTATTCCTTTGGGCCACCTGGCTCTTTCAGGTGCCGTTTCGGGGGAGCTTCACCCTCTATTGGCTGGCCAGCGAACTCTACATTCTCATCAGCCTGGGGATCGGTCTGCTGGTCTCCATCGTCACCCGGACCCAGATTGTCGCTATCGTGTTGACGGTCATCATCACCATTATCCCCGGTTTCCTCTACTCCGGGATGCTCATGCCCATCTCCTCCATGAGCGGCGAATCGGTCATAGAGGCCCACATCTATCCGGTGATGTACTACAACCACATCGTCTACGACGCTTTCCTCATCGGCCAGGGGCTCGACGCCCCGAAGATCCGCCTCTATCTGCTGATACTCACCCTCTATGCTGCGGCAATTCTGGCCCTGGGAAGCGCACTGATGAAAAAGGAGCTGCGATGAACCGGACGTTTTTGGCCCTCGTCACCAAAGAGATCATCGCCTTTTTTCGCTCCTGGGGGCTCGTGGCCGTGGTCCTCTACTCTTTTACCCTCGATATCTATATTGCCGGCAAAGGGATCGAGATCCAGGCCAAAAACGTTTCGGTGGGCTATGTCGACCGGACAGCAGGGGCTCTGAGCGGCAAAATCCTGGCGCGTCTCCATGCCCCCGAATTCAAAACCCCCGTTCGCTTTCCCTCTCGCAAGGCTCTCTACAATGCGATCCGCAACCGGAAAATCATGGTGGGGCTGATTTTCGATACCGACTTCTCCAGAGAGTTCTACCGGGGAGGCCCGGCCCGGATCGATCTCCTCCTGGATGCCATTACCGCCAGTCAGAGCTTTCAGGCCCTGAACTATCTGCAGAATATCGTCCTCGACTTTTCCCGGACCCAGGTTCACGTAAAACTCAAAATCCACAAACTCTTCAACCAAAACGCCCGAACCTCCTGGTTTATGTCCCTGGCAGAGCTCCTCTCCATCACGACCCTGCTGGGGGTGATCCTCACCGCTGCCGTCTTCGTCCGGGAAAAGGAAAACGGCACCTGGGATATCATGCTGCTCATGCCCATCGATCCGAGGATTACAATCCTGGCCAAAAGCCTCTCCCAGGTGTTGATCCTCATGGGGGGTATCTTCCTGGCCACCGGCCTGATCCTCTTCGGAACCTTCGATCTGCCCATCAACGGCTCCCTCGCCGCCTTTTTTCTCCTCTCCTTCTTCTACGCCTTCACCAGTGCGGGCATCGGCCTTTTTGTCGCGGCGGTCTCCCGCAGTATGCTGCAGGTAGCCCAGATGGCGATTCTGATCATGATGCCCATGATCTTCCTCAGTGGCGCCTGGACACCCATTCATGCCATGCACCCTCTCCTGCAGAAACTTTCGCTCCTCTCCCCGTTGCGCTACTACATAGAGGGGAGTGAGAGTATCTTCTTCCGGGGAACTCCCTGGGGGGATCTCTGGCCCTATTTCGCCGGAGTGATCCTCCTGGGAGGGATGCTCTATTATTACGGATTCAGAAAGATAGGAAAACTGTTCTGAGCCTGGATGATGGATTTTCTACTTATCCGAATGCGCGATCACCGACTCTTCTTTTTTCTCTTGTCCAGGATGATCTCGGATCGGCTGCGCAGTTTCTCCGCTCCTTTGAATCGTTCCAGACGACGATCGATTGCCTCAATCTTTTCGGGAGGAGGAGCGGCTTTCTCTTTTTTGTTCCCCTTTTTCCGAGCTCCGCCAAATCCCAGCCGGGAGATACCAAAAAGCAGCAAAACCACTCCAAGCAGTATGACGAACCATTTGCCGGCAAGAAGATAGAGTATATGCTCCGGATGTCCGACGGCCCGCTGATAATCCGCCAGATCGCGATAGACGGCGTCAGAAAAATAGATAAGCACCAAAGCAACGACTATCAGGATAATATAGCGCAGATTACTTCGAAAAAAGAGGGATAAAGCTGCCCATTTCAGATAGTGATACATCTCAGAACCAACTGATTCCCAGCAGGGCCAACAGCGCGATCAACCCCTTGCTCTTGTATTCGCCAAGAAGTTTGTCCTCTTCATCTCGGATAATGATCTCCAGTTCCTCATCACTGAGTTTCTCGATTTCCACCGCACTTTCGACAAGACGGGCACGGGTCCGCAGCAAAGCCCGTTCCCGCAGACGTGTACGAAAGGTCTGCTGCACTCTTTTGGGCAGGTAACCTATTTTTTCCAGTACCCACTGCTGCATTGGTCCCCCTTGCATTGATAAGAGATTTTATCACAGAGGAGTAAACACAGCCATAAATCTCTGAAGGAATAAATAGTGGGATAAATAGACGATAAAACCAACAGAAGATGACGTTATGACAAATCGACAACAGGTGATGATAATATTGAAAAGAAAAGAGAAATAATAGTGAAGAAGATTCTCAGGGTGGCGCTGACCTACGTTCCCACCAGCGTAGCCGGCAGTATCATCGGCGCTGGGAGGCTTAACTTCCGGGTTCGGAATGGGGCCGGGTGTGACCCTCCCGCCAGCA